>CAKZLU010000015.1 GCA_937127245.1 uncultured Actinomycetes bacterium | reverse complement strand
CTGGTTGGAGAGTGGTACAACACCGCGGTCAAGGTAACCCTCACAGCAGAAGATGCTCACTCTGGTGTAGCAAAGACCTACTACCGTCTTGGAACGGAGGGAGACTTCGAGGAGTACTCAGAGCCGTTCTTCGTCACATCTGACGGTGAGAAGACAGTCCAGTTCTACTCGAAGGACAACGCCTCTAACAGGGAAGCCACAAAGTCCGTCCAGTTCAAGATAGACCGCACCGCTCCCTCCACCACAATCTCTCTTGACGGAGAAGAGGGAGACGAGGGCTGGTACATCTCAGATGTTACGGTCACACTCACAGCTTCTGACGCCAACTCAGGTGTTGCAAAGACCTTCTACGCGATAGGTGATGGAGAGTTTGCGGAATACAGTGAGCCCTTCACCATCACGGATGAGGGAACCACCACGATCCGCTACTACTCGGTTGACAACGCGGCGAACACCGAGAGCGTTAAGTCCGAGTCCTTCAAGATAGACAAGACCGACCCGGTGACATCCTCTGAGGTAACAGGAAGCCACGAGCCCCCAGACCCGGAGGAGCCCCCGGTCGGACCGCCCATACCGCAGTACGGCAACAAGCCTGCTGGAATAGTGGCTGAGGTCAGCATCCACACCACGGACAAGTGCTACTGGCCGCCCCGCTGCACCAAGGGAGCGCTCGTCGGTGCTCCTGTAAGGGCGTTCGCGGTCAACAGCGCTCAGTTCATCTCGATATTCGGAAGGCCTCAGCTTCCTCCCAAGAGGTTCGCTCAGGTCTATGAGAACGGACCGGCTGTTGCCGAAGGCACCACCAACTCACAGGGCAAGGTGACTCTCGGTGTGCCGAAGGTGGCAACCTACCTCGTGATAGTCAAGTACACGGATCCCTGCGGTAAGACCGTTTATGCAGGCAAGTACGTGAGGGCAAAGCAGTTCAGGAAGGACATAAACAATGACGGCCTCAAGGACACCGCAGAGATCAAGATGCGCGTCCACAGGGTGAAGAAACCCAAGTACAAAGCCCCCGTTGAGTGGGAGGTGGAGCCGGAGGAGGAGACGGACTGGTTCATGGATCAGGCGCTTGTCAAGCTCACACCGAGCGACAACCTCTCCGGAGTGAGGGCAACCTACTATGACGTCTCACAGAGCGAGGAGCCCACTATCCCCGAGACCCTGGGAACCCCGAATAACGAGGGAGTCATCTCGATAGTGGTCAACACTCAGGGCGTCAACTACGTGAGGTTCTACTCGGTTGACAGAGCCGGAAACACCGAGGAGGTAAAGGAAGTCGTAGTCAAGATAGACAAGGATGCAGACGGTGACGGGGTCTATGACAACGACGATTTGATGGATAACACCCCCGGATTCGAGGAGTACCAGGGTTGCCCGACCGGAATAGTGAACTCTGTCGAACTCCACATAGTGGACCAGACAGGTCAGAGGACAGTGAACACCAAGGAGCCCCTTGCAAACGTCCACAAGAAGGTGTTCGCGGTTACCTCAAGCCAGTTCATCAACCAGTTCGGCAGCTCCAACGTCCCGGCGAGCAGGTTCTTCGAGGTCTATCAGTACGGAACCGAGTTCTCATCAGGCTACACCAACCCGCTCGGCACATGCGCGCTCGGCGTGCCGGGAGTGGGCAAGTACCTGGAGATCGCAAGGTATTCAGATGCGCAGGCTGGACAAACGGTCTACGCCGGAAGGTACGTGGAGGCAAACGACTTCGAGGACTTCATCAACAAGGACAGGGTAAAGGACACCGCGAACACCAAGTTCCAGATCATAAAGACAATCGGAAAAGACAAGCAGGGTAACATCACCGCAAGGATACAGGCAGGCCAGTCGGTGATAATAACCGGTTCTTTCCTCGAGATAATCTACCCGGACTTCAACGTGTTCGAGATCAACCCCGACTTCTACCCGGTCATACTCACAACCGACTCGGAGTGGGAGGTTGACATAAGCGTCGACGCGCCTGAAGGCTATCAGATCGTAGGCGATGCCCACATCCAGGATACGCTCAACAATGAGACCAAAGCCTATGTCTTCCAGCTCGAGGACCTCCATTCGCCAGACCCGAACCTCAAGGTGACCGTCAAGACCCTCCACAATGGAGAGCGGAAGACCACCACCTTCACCATGTGGGGCAAGAAGAAGGTGGTCATGGACAAACTCATCAAGAAGGCTTTCGAGAGGAACACCTCCTACCTCAAGGCTCTTGCTCAGAAGAAGAGTTCTGCCAAGCCCTCTATCTGGAACAGAATCTGGCAGTTCATAGTGGGAATCTTCACCTGATGCCCCCACCAAAGAGAACCACAAAAAGGCGCCCCGACCGGGGCGCCTTTTTCACTGCGTTCTTCAAAGATAAATGAGCGGGAATATAATTAATAATAAGAACGATAAATCCTTTGGGTTTCGCTGAGGGGATGATACCCATGAAAATCGATTCATTCTCCTTCGGCTCAATAGCGGTTGATGGCAGGAAATATAAATGCGATGTGCTCATTCACGCTGACGGCAGCACCGAAAAGCGGAAAGGCGGGCTTCTGATGTTCGGCTCCCACAGGATAACAAAAGAAAACGTTGAAAGGCTGATTCACGGGAAAACGAAACCGGATTTAATAATCATCGGTCTCGGCACCGCAAGCGCAGCCCGAGTAGATGAGGACGCCAAAAAATTGGCTCTCGATCAGAAAATAGACCTTATTGAGCTCCCCTCCAAAGAAGCGGTGGAAAAACTTAACAAAGAATGGGAATCAAAAGACAGAAAAGTAGCCGCCCTGATTCACGTGACATGTTAACAACTTGATTAATTTTTCCTTCGCTTTCCCCTGCCGTGCAAAATGCATAGTTCGATGAAAGACAACCGCGAGAGAGGCACGAAAGTAAAAGTTGGCTGTTGCGGATTTCCCGTATCCAAGAATGAGTACTACGCCAGTTTTCCCGTTGTGGAGATACAGCAAACGTTCTACCAACCTCCTGAAATAAGAACCGCCGAAAGATGGGAAGCAGAAGCGCCGGAGGGTTTCGAGTTTTTGATAAAAGCATGGCAGGTCATAACGCATAACCATACCTCTCCTACTTATAGGAGGCTGAGAAAAGGTCCCGGAAAGCCAGAAAACTACGGCTCCTTCAAGAATACCCACGAAGTGAAATCCGCCTGGGATCTTACCAGAGAGTTCGCGGAAGCCCTCGGAGCGAGGTCCATTCTTTTTCAATGCCCCGCGAGTTTCTCTCCAAATAAGGAAAACATCTCCAATATGATGGATTTTTTCAAATCAATCGAACGTGGAAATATGAAGATTTTCCTGGAATTAAGAGGCTTCTGGCAGAAAGACCAGGTGGAATCAATATGCAAAGAGCTCGATGTTACTCCTGCTTTAGACCCTTTCTCAACAGAAATCCCCGAAAGTGAGATATGCTACTTCAGGCTTCACGGCAAGAGGAATTACCGATATGAATATACGGAGGAAGACCTTACCGAGCTTGCATCCTTCTGCTCTAATTACAGCATGGGTTACTGCCTGTTTAATAACATCAGCATGTTTTCGGACGCCAGACGTTTCTTGGACTTGCTTGAATGTCGGATACGCCCCGCTCATCAGGACAGGTAGCAAAAAATATGAAATCCTTAAAGGGACAATAACGGATTGTTAGCGCGTGAAAACATATACCTGTGAATTGAGATTATCTTAAGTAAGCCTAAACGTTATCCCTGCGCCCAGATAACAATTCCGGCAGTGAAGCATCGCTTTCCGTGATAAGTATTGATTTGATATTATAGATATAATATTATGGTCATAATATTTGATTGAAGTCCGTTATCCACAGGGAGGTTAAAAATGGCGGCGGAGCCGAGTGAAGAGACATACAGACGTCTTGCAGAGCACCTTGACAGAGCCCACGCCGGCGCTCCGATGTCACCGTATCTGATCGAGATCCTCAAAATCCTCTATCCGGGAGAGGAAGCAGATGTCGCGCTTCATCTCGAGATATACTCAAACAAAACACTGGACGAGATCACATCATCCGTTCCGGAGAAAGCGGACCGCCTAAGGGAGATACTCTCGCAAATGGCAAAACGCGGCACGGTGCTTACAGTGCAGAAACCCGGAAAGGAAAGGACATACCGTCTATTGCCCAGCGTTGTCGGGTTTGCAGAAGTACCTTTCCTAAAAGGAGAAGATACCCCAGAGAAAAGAAAACTCTCGCAGCTGTGGCGTTCATACCTGGAAGACCGTTTCGGGGAAGAGCTGGCTCGCGGCATTCCCCTTATAAGAGTCATACCAATTGCTGAATCACTCGAGGACACATCGGAAGTTTTACCTTTCGACGATATCGCGGAAAAACTTGAAAAAGTCTCCTACCTTGCCGTGGGTCACTGTCCGTGCCGACAAATGGCAAGGAACACTGGCGAAGGCTGCGACCATCCAACTGAGAGATGCCTGCATTTCGGCACGCTTGCCCAGTATCTTGTGGAGCAGGGAATAGCAAGAAGAATCAGCAAGGAAGAAGCTTTAGAGATACTCCGCAAAGCAACCGAAGAGGGCTTGGTCCATGTATGCGACAACCTGGAGGGTCATATCCGAACGATCTGTAATTGCTGCCCCTGTTGCTGCGCCTTCTTCAGGGCGCGAACAGACTACGGCCTGCACACCCTCTCCAAATCTAACTACGTTGCAAGGGTCGAAGCGGAATATTGCACAGCCTGTGGCACTTGCGAGGAACGCTGCCCGGTGAACGCGATATCACTTGAAGGCGGTACGGCGGAGGTTAACGAGAATCTATGCATAGGATGCGGGATTTGCACGCCAACTTGCCAGGGTGATGAAGCGATTCGACTTCACGTCCGCGACGAAGTATCTCCCCCGCCTGATTTGCAAACCTTCATATCGGCAAGGCTGAAGACTTGAACATAAACCAACGGTATCGCCTATTGTTTCCTCGCGATTGAAGGAAGGGCTGACAGCGCAGGTATCATGCGGCGTCCGATTAAGAATAACCTGCTCTCCGCAAACTTGGCAAAAGCGCCAAAATTTTCTGAACCGTAAGCGTTTGTCGAATAGCCTCCGGCAAGAGCGCCCATTCTTTGGGGGTGAAAAATTTGAGCACAAAACTGGCACGTAAGGAAAAGAGCCACGAACGCATTCTCGCTGCTGCTTGTTCGAAGCTCAGAAAATCCGGGCTTACCGGGATAACAGTGAACGGTGTGATGCGAGATGCCGGTATGACTGTTGGTGGTTTCTACGCCCACTTTCCCAATCGACAAACCCTTCTGGCAGAAGCTCTGCGCTCGTCACTTAATAATTCATTTCTCCGTCTTGAATCATTAGCTGCAGGAAGGCGCGGGTCACGGTGGGTCCTTTCCATTGCGCGCGCATACCTCTCCCCCGAGCACAGGGATAACCCCGAGTCAGGATGCCCCCTGCCAGCAAGTCTCGGAGAAATACCGCGCTCGGGCGAGACTGTGAAGGATGTTCTTGCAGAGGAAATGCAAAGATTCCAGGATGTGATGTCTGAGCATTTGAAAGAATCGGGTGTACCCAATAACAAAAGTGAGGCGCTTGCCTTAATCTCTTTAATGATAGGGGGCATATCTCTTTCCCACGCCCTGCGGGGTTCACCTTTATCGGATGAGGTTCTTAAATCCTGCCGCGACCATATTGAGCGCTTCATTCGTTCGAAGAGGGCGACAACGGACAAGAAGTAAAACTCTTCAAGAGAAGACCTGACATGCATGCATTGCCATAAAGCTGTATTTTCGGCTTCCCAAGCTCGCGCTGGCGGCTTTGAACGGCCACACGCAAACGACCAATGAGGTTTTCATCCCATCAAAGAACCGAATTAGAACAAGAGGCGAAACAAGTCAATTATTTATAGCGCCTGATTGTGCTGCTTATGCCGTCGTGCGGGGGGCCATCACTGGTTCTGCACCCAGTAACGAGTTTGGCGCTTTGCGGGAAATTTGACGTAAGTGGTGGGCGTTACTGGATTTGAACCGCCCCACACTCCGAACACCCAAGAGCGCATTCCAAGTCGCATAGTTCCCCAACGGAAGCACAAGGCGCACAAAGCCGCTGTTCGATGCTCCTGGATTGTCAAGCGTATCGCGTCGTGCGGGGGGCCATCACTGGTTCTGCACCCAGTAACGAGTTTGGCGCTTTGCGGGAAATTTGACGTAAGTGGTGGGCGTTACTGGATTTGAACCGCCCCACACTCCGAACACCCAAGAGCGCATTCCAAGTCGCATAGTTCCCCAACGGAAGCACAAGGCGCACAAAGCCGCTGTTCGATGCTCCTGGATTGTCAAGCGTATCGCGTCGTGCGGGGACCCATCACTGGTTCTGCACCCAGTAACGAGTTTGGCGCTTTGCCGGAAATTTGACGTAAGTGGTGGGCGTTACTGGATTTGAACCAGTGACCTCCTGCTTGTAAGGCAGGCGCTCTCCCGCTGAGCTAAACGCCCGGAGTAGAACTTATGAAGAACTGATATTAACCAGTGCTACAGCAAGCATTATAGTAAAACAATCGCCCGAGCATCACAACCTACAAGAAGTGTGGGTCTGCGAACAGAAAAAGTTTTGTAAGTGAATACTCTAAAACAAGCATTCCAATCCAAGCTCAAACACTTCAAACACTTGTATCTATCATATTACTTCTTGAGCATAGGTGTGCGCTCGCTCTCGATCACCGCCTCGAAAGCCTCGGCGTATGCCTTAAGCAAAACACCGAATTCCGGCTTTTCCCCTGGAACTATGAAGCCAGTGGTCGCTCCGAGCTTCACGAGCTCGAGAGCCACTTCCCTTCTGTCCATCTCAGGCCTCCGGTCCACCTCACAATCCCTCCTTCCCTTGAAAATTCCACCGCTTTATAAAGTGAACCGCATCGAAATGGAAAATTTTCAATAGCCTAAAGCAGCTACTATTTTTAGAGTCCCATCCACTTGAACGCTCGTTAATTGCGCCCTCCTCTTAATTTCCGCTTATCCATCTCCTTTCGCTACTTCGCAGCTAAAGGGCGTGACGCTGTCCGTAAATAATCTGCATAATCCCTGCTAATCCGCCCCTGTTCGCTACGGTTACATCCACTCGGCTACCTTCTCCGATAACTACCCGCAGTTTCCCGCCTTTGCCCTCGCTGAGAACATTTGACCCAAACAAAAACCTCCTGTTTTCTTGACTTCCAGACCAACCCTGAAGCCATCTTTTTTCTTTAACTAATTGTTCGACATATCCTCCAAAGTTCCCCCGAAAAAATGAATCACGCCAAAGCTAAAGACAGGATGAGGAGAACTGGCGCCACAGTTGTATTCAGTCCGAGATCAAGCCAAATGGAACAAACAGAAACTTCAGCGCAGAAACCTAAAAGCCTTGGAGAAAAAGATCAACGAAATCCTTCTTGCTGGGGAGGACATGTATGCGCGCGGTACGGATTTCGCTTAAGAAAGCAAAGTCAACGAAATCGCCACGGTAAAGTCGATCTTCTTCATGATTCTTCACAAAGATTTTCTCTTGAAAAGCAAGTTCAACGAAATCTCCCTTGCTCGGGAGACCGTGTATGCGTGGGGTACGGGAGTCCCCGTGTATGGGTTGCTGGATATATGACCGGGAGGACGTGTACAGGAGTGGTAAGCATTTTGCCTTGAAAAGCAAACTGAACGAAATCCATCTTGCTCCGCAGCACTTGTATGCGCACGATAAGGATTTTGCCTTGCAAAGCCAGGTCAACGAAATCGCCCCAAATGCAGCCAAAAACCACAATAACCCAAATAAATATGACCAAAATAAAAGACATGAACCCAGATACATAATATTATTTTCCCAGGAAGGAAGCGCACTTTTATGAAAGGTCTAAAATGACAAAATTGAGAACCAATCCTTTTTGGAACTCATCAGCAATTTCCGAATACGTAAGAAACAGCGGCAATTTACGGCAAGTACGAGAAGACCTTCTGAATGAAAAGATTCACCTTTGCCCCGAAAGAGCGCTCCTAATAACCGAGTTTTACAAAAAACACGGCAAACCAGGGACAGAGACAGTCATTAGCAAAGCCGAAGCGCTGAAATACCTGCTCTCGCGCAAAACCGTAAAGATATTCCCTGGCGAACTCATCGTAGGAAACATAGGCTCGTTCAGGAAATCTTGCATTCTCCAACCCGAACTGGCGAGCGCCTGGATGAGTCAGGAACTGCTCTGGATTGACAGACGTAAAACAAACCCATTCGAGGCTTCCTTTCATGACAAACTCACCCTCGCGACGAAAGTTCTCCCCTACTGGCTTTTAAGAAGCATGCCTTCGAAAATGTTCCCGGACGTACCCACCGCGGTTAGATATATCAAGCACGCGCTCAATCCTATTTTCTACTTGATAAACGAGGCGGGAGGGATCGGTCATTTCCTGCCAGACTATGAAAGCGTAATAAATCTCGGAACTTCCGGCCTAAGAGAACGTATTGAAGAGTGCGCGAAAAGATACGGTCGGAAACCCTTGCATGAGGCGTCTCTTATAGCATGTGACGCCCTTGAAACTCTTGCTGAGCGCTTTTCACGCGAAGCGCGAATCCTTTCCCTTCATGAAAACAATGAAAAAAGAAAAAATGAACTCGAAGAGATCGAGCGGATATGCGCGAAAGTTCCGAAATATCCTGCCGGATCGTTCCACGAGGCTCTTCAATCAATATGGTTTGCCCATATGGCAATCATGCTCGAAAGCCTTAATTCTGCGGTCTCGTTCGGGAGAATGGACCAGTATCTTTATCCATTTTTCGCAAGGGACATCGAAAGCGAAAGGACAACCCCCGAGCAAGCGCTCGAGCTCATCTTGCTTTTCTCCGCTAAAGCCACAGAACACGTTTTCTTGCTAACGCAGAAAATCTCAGAGTTCCACGGTGGATTCCTTGTTGTTCAGGCGGCGATCGCCGGAGGCAGCGATGCGTCGGGAAAGGATGCAACCAATTCCCTTTCCTACCTCATGCTCGAGGCGATGAAGCACCATCATATGCGGGACCCGAACTTCCAGGTGCGAATAGATGAGAATACCCCGCAGCTGTTCCTCCGCGAGGCAGTTGAGACAGCGAAAATGGGATTCGGTGTTCCAGCGTTTTTCAATGACGGCGCGGTAATCCCTGCCCTCGTTGAACACGGCTTTAAAGCGGAAGACGCGAGAAACTATGGGATAGTTGGATGTGTCGAACCCTCGATTCCCGGAAAGGGCTTCCTGTCCACCGATGCAGGGCTTTTCAACCTGCCAATATGCCTTGAACTCGCTCTCAACATGGGGCGCAGGTGGGAAAGTAAGAAAACAGAAGGCGTCCCAACGGATAATCCCTTAAATTTCAAAAAAATGGACGATGTAATTGACGCATTCCAAATCCAGGTCGATTTTCTCGTTGACCGAATGATTGAAGAATTCCATATGGTGGAGAAAGGCAATATGAAATACCACCCGACTCCCCTTTCTTCGATGCTCGTTGAAGGTTGCCTGCAAACAGGTCAAGACCTGACGGAAGGCGGCGCCGTATATGACCAGAGCGGCATTCAAGGAGTGGGCGTCGCCGATGTCGCCGACTCGCTTGCCGCAATTGACTTACTCGTCTTCAAAGAGAAGAGAATCACGATGGCTACCCTCATCAAGGCGCTTAAGGTCAATTTTAACGGGCATAAAAACTTGAGAAAAATGCTTGAAAACGCCCCGAAATACGGAAACGACGACCCGCTGCCGGACTCCTATGCCGGACTCATTGTTAAGATTTTTCACGATTCATTATCCAGGCATAAAAGCTTAAGGGGAGGGCAATACGTGCCGGGGTTCTACTCGGTCACGTGCCATGTAGCCTTCGGGAAAGTTACAGGTGCGCTTCCGTCCGGCAGAAAAGCCGGAGAACCCTTCGGGTCCGCGATCGGTCCCGCGTGCGGCGCGGACAGAAACGGCCCAACAGCTCTTTTAAAATCCGTTTCCTCTCTTGACTCAAATCTGATGCCTAACGGAAACGCGCTGAACTTGAGGTTTGATCCATATGACATCGAAGGTGAGAAGGGAACCGAGATAATCGAAGCCCTGATTAAGGGTTTCTTCGCCCGAGGAGGCATGGAAGTCCAGTTGAATGTCCTTGATCCTCAGGTACTCCAAGACGCAAGGGCAAACCCTGGTAAATACCCCGATTTGATAGTAAGGGTGGCAGGCTACTGCGCCCGTTTTGATGACCTGCCCGAATCAAGCAAAGAGGAAATAATAAGAAGGACCAGGCTAAAATTGAAGTAACAAGAAGACGTCTATTAACGCTCGAATTTTCATATCCTTCCAAACTCCCTTGAAATATAAAATTGATGTAAAAAGAAGATATCTCTTGGCGCGCTCCCCTCTTAAAGTATCACTCAGAAACATTCGGGCGCGATTACGCTTATTACAGTCCCTTGAATATGTCGGACGGTTTGCAATGATAGATCTTGCAAAGCGCGAGTATCTCTTTTGCCCCGGGGTGAGCCTTACCCAGTTCCCAGTTTTTCAGCGTGTTATAGTGCACGCCAAGCCTTTTCGCGACCCAGTCGCGCTTTAGCCCTCTTTGCTCACGGAGGAATCTTAACCTCTCGGAAATAGCCTTGTTAAAATCGTTTAGTTCTGTTTCCGAGATTTGGATTTTCTCCACGGAAATTTTCGGCTTCACTGTTGACATCACCTTTAATATGTCTTAAAATGGACAATATAATTATCCAATTATGAATTAACAAATTACACAAAATATGTTAGCAAGAATACCAGTTGCAGGTCAACCAAATATTGCAAGAAAAGCGCCATATACGGTTCTTATAAGCTTCACCAACCGCAGCGACGTCATAAATTTTTTCCTTTTCAAACCGCAAACCGAGGAGGTCCCATGTATGTGAACAATGTCGTTGTTGTCGGCAACCTCACCGCCGACCCCAAGCTAAATGATGGCGAAGTAAAATTCGCGAGCTTTCGAATAGCAGTAAGCAGATGGCGCAAGAAAACATCGGAGATAAGAGAAGAGGAACCGCTACAGGCTGAATTCATCGATGTTGAATGCTGGGGAGACCAGGCAGTCAACGTCAGTTCCTCCCTGCGCAAAGGAGACCGGGTCATCGTTGCAGGACAGCTCAAATACGACCAGTGGCGCGATGAAAACGGCTCGCCAAAAAGCCGCATAAGGATAAGAGCAAGTGCCGTAGGTCCTTCACTCGAGTTTGAGAGCATAACCAGATAGGAAGGTTAAGAAACAGAGGTTTGATTGTGGGAAAGGAGTCCAAATGGGAATCATCGATCTTTCAAGCTTCACGTCAAAACAAGGCTTAACAACAGCTGTATGGCTCTATGACGAAGCTGACACTCTCGTTGTCCAGCACGAATTTCTACACATCTCCTTCTACAAGGAGGATTTTAAAGATTTCGTCGATACACTTCTTGCGGCGTTGAGGAAAATAGAGCGGACCGAAAACCCGCTTATAAGACATATCCACCCCATAGTCATCCGCGAAAGCGGCTTGGACTTGAGCGTTTCAGAGGATTTAAGCGATGTCGCGCCTGACGCAAATTAAGCGTTACGGGTTAGAAACGTCGATGAAATGTCAAGAGTCGGAAAACACCCCCAGCGTTGTGCTGGTGAACAGGTGTATGCGCTCCTCAGCCGGTGTTGAAATGTCAAGAGTCGGCAAACACCCCCAGCGTGTTAACTTGTCCCCCACCGCTGTCCCCGACAGAGCCGGAGAGCGGGTTCGCAAAAACACCCCCTTTGTCACCTCATCCCCTCCACCCTTCCGCCGCCTCGATCATCCAGCGAACCCGCTCCGCGCTCACCCCCGGATGAGTGTGTGCGGGAGCAAGGATTAAGCCTCCCCCCTCACTTTCCTCAATCGCTTGCCTAACCGCTTCATAAACTTCATTTTTCGGAGCATCAACTAAAGTTTTCGAAACGTCTATATTGCCCACGAGGCAAAGCTTATCGCCGACGATATTTCTTGCCTCGGCAAGAGAATTTCCAGCGGTAGGCTCAAAAGCGTGTGCCCCGTCAAAACCCCATTCGATAAAATGCCCAAGAAGGCTTTTTGTGTTTCCACAGCAGTGAATGATTATTTTCGCACCGTACCTGTGAGCGGTCGAGGTTATTTTTTTGTAGCCCTCACCGTAAAACTCATTTAAGGTATCCGGGGAGACCATTGGTCCGGACTTATAGGCAAGGTCGTCACCAAAAGCGATAACCCGCGCTCCCTCCCTGGCGTAAGCCTCCACGCAGGCAACGGAGATCTCCGTGTAATAGGAAGCTATCTTCCTTAAGAAATCAGGTTCTTTACTCATCAAGACCGCGAAGCGGCTGAATCCAAATGGCTGCCAGGAGTTCTCCCATAGACCCGGCCCCACAAAAGGAATGACCGCGATTTTCTTTCCGTACAATTTTTTCAATATCCGGTAGATCCTTGTACCTCTTTTCGCAAAATCAGACGTGTCCGGATTTGCCCACGATTCCCAAGCGTCAGGAGAATCGATTAGACCGCCTTCGTACATCGGGTAACCGTTCCCGTACCCATCATCCTGAATCCTGAAAACCCGCCCAAAGCAGTCGTAAATTCTTTCGTGGTCTAATATCCCTCCATCCCAATACATCACGAAAACGCCGTCAAACCCGAATGCGCTGTTCGCTCTGAGAACATCGCTTCCCAGGAAGAACATCAACAGATCTGATAGTTTGCTCAAGGTCTTGGCGTTCCTATCAACGAACCTCTGGACCTGAGGCCTTCCAAGCAGACTCGTCGTGCCGCCATCCTTACGATTGAGGACTTGATTAATGATATGCGTGTCCGAGAGTATGGATAGTGTTGGAATCTTATCGGTGTCTCTGCCTTCACAGGCGGCGTAAATCCTGTCCTCCAATTCCATCCCAAATCATCCCCTCTTGCTGAGCCCAAAGACCAATGAAAATTATCCGGCAAACTTCTTCCGACGACCGTCCGGCAATGAAAACATCAACAAAGATTACCGCACAATTATCCGCATGCCGTCATGCTGCTTGAAACTTTATCCTACCACATAGCTACCGCAAACGCTTTTATGTAAGCGCTTTTCTATCCGTTGGAAGGCTATTGATTAATGTCATTGATTTAGGTGGTATCTCCCGTATGATAATTATCAGAAAAACTTAATATGAGGCACGCATGGTCGCATTTGTTCAACGCCGATTCTCGGCAAAGACCTTTAGAAGCGACGCTCCCCGTTATGCCGAGCGCTCGTAAAATAAATAGACCGGTAAGTATTCATATGAGGATTATGAGGATTATATGGGGACTAATGAGATTTTCCCTCAGGCGTAAACAATTTTCGCAAGTTGGGCGCGAAACCGCCGATAAAACAGGCTTGATATAATTATTTTGCAAAAAGGCGGATTGAATCGAGGTGGGATTTAAATGCTACTCGAAATAGAAAATCTGAGCGTCTCTGTGGAGGGAAAAGAACTTCTAAAAGACGTGAACCTCTCGCTTGACAAAGGCGAAACAAGAATGCTCTTCGGGGAAAACGGTTCCGGCAAGACAAGCCTTCTGATGGCTATTATGGGACTTGGAAATTATAGAATCGAATCAGGGAGGATAATCTTTAAAGGAAAGGACATAACAAACCTCCCGCCATATGAGAGAGCAAAAATGGGAATCGGTATCATGTTCCAGAGACCGCCGACGATACGGGGACTTAAAGTAAGGCAGATTTTGGACCTCATTAGGCACGATGGCTCAAACCCGGAAGAACTCGCTGCACAGTTGAATTTCACCCAATTTCTTGACAGAGACTTAAACCTCGGTTTCTCCGGGGGAGAACTAAAAAGGGCGGAACTCCTGCAGTTGATGGCTCAGGACCCTGACCTTGTTCTCCTCGATGAACCCGAATCAGGTGTTGACCTCGTTAATATAAGCCTTATCGGCGAGGCTATAAGAAAGCTGCTCCAGAAGGACCTCCACCGCAAGAGGGAGAAAGCAGGCCTCATCATCACTCACTCCGGTTTCATTCTTGACTATGTAGAGGCTGACAAGGGCTGCGTACTCGTGAACAAAACCATCTGGTGTACTGGTAACCCTCACGAAATACTTGAGGGAATAAGGAAGAACGGCTACGAGGGGTGTTTAACTTGTCAGAGATAAAGAAGAAAGCGCAAGCCGCCGTCAACAAGCCCGCAAGATACGGTCCGGACATCGACCTCGAAAAATACAGCACCGAAGCACCTGAATACCCACAAAAAGACCTCAAAGAGATAGACATTCTTGATCTGGAAACGCTCCTGAACGCTGGAGTCGACATAACCGGGAGCGGGCGGTCGGGATCGTTCGTGCAGGTGGACCGGTCGGTGATCCATACTTCACAGACCGACGAAGGAATAGAGGTCCTCCCAACCAGGAAAGCGCTTGAGATCTACCCGTGGCTTGAGGAATACATGTGGAAGTTGGTACCGGTAGATCAGGACAAGTTCACCGCTCGTGCCGCGCTCGAGTTCCAAAACGGATACTTCATCCGGGCATTGCCCGGAGCGGTCTCAACACTTCCCGTCCAGGCTTGCCTTTACCTTAAATCCAAAAACATAAACCAGAACGTACATAACATCGTGATAGCAGAAGAGGGTTCTGAAATTCACATAATTACTGGCTGTGCTACTGACTCGCCAGAGGTGCAGGGGCTGCATGTCGGCATCAGTGAGTTTTACGTAAAGAAGAATGCAAAAATCTCATTCACCATGATTCACAACTGGGCGGAAAACATAGCCGTTCGTCCGCGAAGCGCTTATTCGATAGAAGAGGGGGGAGTGTTCCTCAATAATTACGTTTGCCTCAATCCGGTCGAGTCCCTCCAGTTATACCCGACCGCGTACCTCTCCGGAAAAGGAGCAGTCGCCAGATTCAACTCGATCCTCCTTGCCCGCCCGGGAACGCACATGGATGTCGGCTCGAAAGCCGTCCTTTCAGGTAGGGGTGCCCGCTGCGAAATGATTGCAAGAGCACTATCCACCGGCGGAGAGATTGTTTCAAGGGGACTAATGGTGGGAGAGACCGAAGGCGTTAAAGGTCATCTTGAGTGCCGCGGAATGATACTTAAGGGTGATGGAAGGATTTACGCTATCCCGGAACTCGATGGAAAGGTCGAGGGAGTCGACTTATCACACGAGGCGGCAGTAGGAAAGATAGCCCGCGAGGAAGTTGAATACTTGATGGCCCGCGGTCTTTCGGAAGATGAAGCTGTCGCGACAATCGTAAGGGGATTCATGAGGGTTGACATCGAGGGAATTCCGGACGTCTTAAAAGAGCAAATAGACCGCGCGATAAAACTAAGCGAAAGCTCGCTGATGTAATACAAAAGCAAGGAACGCAATCAAATCAGCTCGTTTCGATACACAAGTTAGAAGAAAACACCAAAGGTCAGAGGCAACAAGCACAACTCTTAGCCGTCGTCCTCTTCACAGGATTTTCCAGCCGACTCAAGCATCCTCAAAACGAGTTTTCTGTCCGGTTCCAAAAGGTCAAATGTCAGCGCCTCATCAAGCGTAACCCAGGCGTGAGAATCGCACTCAATGTCCTCTACCGTTCCGGAGACAATCTCGCACTCAAAAGCAACAAGGATTATTTCCTCTCTTTCCTCCCTGTGGGCAATCCTACCGATCTCACTTCCCACGCGTATATTTACGCCCATCTCCTCAAGCATTTCCCGCTCAAGGCTTTCGCTAAGGCTTTCGTCCCTATTAACCTTTCCGCCGGGAAACTCCCAGCGCCCTGGAAACCGTGACTCATTCGAGCGTTTCGCGATCAAGAACCTATCTCCATTTCGAACAACCGCCGCTGACACAAGAAGGGTTGCATTTTCCTCCATACCAAGCCTCCAATGCGAGAAAACCGGCATTCCGGAATGACCGTAAAAGTTGTACTGGTTTACCCTCCCCGGGAAAATTATCCCGCAGCGAATTCCGGTATTGACATCCAACCAAAAGAATCGCGCAAACCCTGCACTTGGTAGAATATACCCGCGTTCGGAATTTAAACAACCATGCAATCTTTTTTAGTGAACTCAACGAAAGACTACATATTTCGAACAGTAGAGGAAAGGGAAACCAATGGCTGACTGGGACAACGTATCTATTCAATACGACAGGATATTCCTCGAAAGCCCCTTGTATGTTGACACCATAAGAACGCTCACAGAGCACATTGATGAAGGAAACGGCATGAGTTTTTTGGACATCGGTTGCGGAACGGGGAATGTGATATCTGCGATTCTAAAGCGTTTCAGCGCGGCGAAAGTCTGTGGCGTTGACTCATCTCGTGGGATGGTCGAGACCTGCTCGGAAAGGTTTTCAGAAGATGAAAGGGTAAGCGTCTTTGAAGGAGACGCTCGTTTATTACCATTCCAAGATAACTCATTTGACTGCGTCACATGCCATCTTGTTCTTCACCACATTAAACCCGAGGAGAGAATATGCTGCGCCAAAGAAATCGCAAGGGTGCTCAAACCCAACGGCGTGCTGGTGTATGCCGATATGTTTTGCGACGTGCCGGGCGAAGTCGAAAATCCTGAAAGATGCAGAGACATAATAAGTAAAATCGTTAACACAGCGCTTTACTGCCTTGACCACGGCGCGTTTGAAATGATGCTTCTTATGCTTGAAACCCTGCCCGCGGACATAAAACAGGAAGGCGAATACCTTTCCACTGTTGATGAGTGGATTGAAGCGCTCACGCAATCTGGTTTCGCGGAATTCAATGTTGTGGAAGTGCCACCGGAAGAGCTCGGCGTAAGAATCCTGAAGTCCCGCCTTAAAGCTTCATAGTTACTCCCCGAAAGGTTGAGTGCTCCATTTCTCCCACAAGCAATATCCCGGACCGATCAATCAGACACGAATCAAACAAAAGCGGGTTCATCTGGAACATGATTGGAAATGCCCCGTTCTCGGAGGAATTGAAAAAGCCCAGAACCACACAGTCGCTCAGCCATCCACGTCGCCGAAGGGCTCGAAGAACATTTTGTTTACGAGTGTTCCCAAGGGCTCAGTATGCTTGATAAAACGGTATTGTAAGCGGTGCGGCACGAAATACTGCGGGTAGAGAATTCCTCTTATAAGCTTTATCATCTTAGGACTCATAGCAAATGACGCTGCTCTTTTTGCGGTCTCCTCATCAATCTCAGTTGAGCCTTCAACCATCCCGACGCTCACCCGCTCCGCCCCGTTTATGAGAAGATGTCTTACCTCCCGCCAATCCACCCCCAGATACGAACAGCAAAAAATGTCCGCCGCAAGCGAATTGGTCGACGCAATTACATAAGCGAATCTCACGGGCACGCAAAAGTGCGGACCAAGCCCAGCGCACGCGCACCTGTGCGAAATTATCGAAATATCGGGGAGCAGAGCCCTCGCCGCAGCCGCAACGGACTCATCGATGGAACCACCGCGGTGAAAAATGCTCTTCCGCCTCTCGGATATCGCTCCGTACATGTTTTTCTGCGAAAGGGTCACCCCGCATTCCCAATGATGCTTAACCGCCGGCAGGCTGAGGATGCGGACATCCGCACTCAAAAGGAGCCTCGGTATTTTTATCGGATCTTTCCAACCCAGGGGCAGGAAATCGATTGGCTCAACCTCGGAGAGGTTTACGAAATCGACATTCTTTTCCGCAAGTATGGGATATATACCCCGTCTGATAAGCATTCTTCTGTCTATGTCGAGCGTGCGCATGTTCGCCTCGCATACGAAAGGCTCCCCTCCGAGCTTTCTGACTGCGTCTATGACCGCGCTTAGAACAAGCGGATCGGTGTAGGAAGAGAGGACCTGGTTAATTCCGCCGCCGAGGTTTATTTTAATTGCGACCCTGTGGCCGGATACGGTCTCTCCAGCCTCAATCGCGTTTAGCGCTCGCAGAATCTCAGAAGAAGGGTCATCTCCAAGCTTTCCGCAGTAAACCAGGGATTCGCCCTCCAAACGCTTTAAGGAATCCCTCGTCTCAATCGCGGTTTCCCTCCCGCAACTTTTCTCGAACCTGTAATGCCCTAATCCTGATTCTTTCGTTTCTGACATCAACCGCCTCGGAAGTGGAAAGCGCCAAGCAGCTTTAAAGCCTTGGAACGAGCGGAATGTGCTTCACGGTCCGGCATAAGACATTCACCTTTTAAATGAGGTTTGAACCGTTTCATTCACATAAAGCGGAATGTGCTTCACGGTCCGGCCCAAGACTCACGGCTTACATCACGGCTTATATAATCTCACTCGGTTCAAGAAGCGACTCGAATTTGCCGCATTTTCGCTTATATCAGGACTCCAGAGACTCAAGAAATGCCTCGATTCTCTCGCGAACCTGCGCCTCAGAATAGGCGCGCGAATCCGTCATGTCAGCCTCTATGATAGCCACAGGTTTTCCCGTGCGCTCGGTAACCATTCTCGCGATATCGTACTGCCCGAGCGAATAGGGCTTGCATGAACGGTTGGAATGCATTACCAGACCGTCCGCATCAAACCTTTCAATCAACGAGATGACCTGTTCGACCATCAGATCAATCGAGATGTTCAAATAAACCTTGGTGTAGGCGTCCGCCATACTCTTGAGAGGTTCATCAACTCTTATATCGACCGCCCATGCGCTTGTATAGGTGTCGGCAACGAGGCACGCCCCGCGGCTTGCGAAGAGATTACCGAGGTTCCTCATCTCATACCAAATGGGAATATTGTCCCAAACAAGCCTGAAACGCTCATCGGGGACAGCCGATATGCCTTTTTCTATCCTCTCCTCCATCTCGGCAAGGAGCAGGCGGTAATAATCAACAACCTGCTGGGTTCCTCTCAAAGTCACGATTGGAGCCATATGAATGAAAGCGTCAAAGCATGTCAGGGGGCTTGGTTTGTGCTCCGCTGTGGAGAGGACCCTCTTCCATAAGTCGACTGCTTCAACTGATTTCAGCGCAACCTCGGCGAATTTCTCCTCGGAGAACTCCTTGCCGGTTTGCTTCTCCAGAAACTCAATCAGGTCAACGCACTGCTTTCTCACATACTCGAGAGCATGCTCCTTAGTTTCCTTATGAATAAAGGGGGTATCAAAGAAAAACATCGGCACGTCATAATATCTGCTCACGTGCTCGTACCACTTGAGCACCGTTCCGCATATGTTGTTGCAGCAGAGTAGAAAGTCCGGCCTGGGAAGACCGCCTATCGGACCCCCTCCAGTTACAGCTTGCCCGATATCGAGGCGCGCATACGAGCAGAGATCACGCGAGAATCCCATTTCTTCGGCTACCTCTGCCAGTTGAACGCTCGTCCTCGATGCGCCGCACATCGCACCATGGTTCTCAGGGTAAACCGGGATAACGTCCATGGCAATCAGGAACTCGACCGGACCGCCGCTGGTGATCCAGCAGATCTTCTTTTCGGTACCGGGCGCGGTCTTTGCCTGTATGTAGTAATCGGTCATCAATTTTTTCATGTCTTCCGTTGCGTGTATCTTTACGTATAACTTCTTTCCCTCTTCGCTCAAGGCTACCCCCTTATCGTTTCAATGAAAGCCTCGATTCTCGTTCGCAGCTGCTCAAGCGACACAGAGCCCTGCTCTATTTCAATCAACATCGAGGGAATCGAAGCCTTGTCCAACGCTTCTTTTAAAGCCACATAGTCAAACGCGTGCGGTTCGCAAAACTTGAATTGAAAGAATATGACCCCCTCCGCCCTCGAATCCATAACCCTTTCTAGAATGTCATCCGCGCGAGCGTAAGTGTTAGTATGCTTGCACGGACAGATCGCCCGCTCGCTTATACGTCTTGCTATTCCCTCAATCGGGTCATCGGTTTGCTGAATCAGTCCATCGAAATATCTGCGCCCGTTGCAAAAATCGTCATCAACAAAAGTTCCGCCAGCCTCTTTTAGAATTCTTAGGAAATCCCACTCTTCCATAACGGAACCAATCCCGAAAATTCTCGCAACGCTTTTCCCGCCCCCGGAGTCGCCGGAGGAAGACGAAGCCTTTAATTCTGAGAGCAAGGACTCGAGCAGTTTATTATGCTCGTTTTTTTCCATTAAAGAGCTTGAGGTAACTATCATGTAGAGCTTTTCTGAACTCAACACTTCAGGTCGATCAATCCTCAGTGAGTACAGTTCTTCAAGCAGCTGTCGGTTCCGGTTGTACACATCAATACTGCGCCTGAGATCATCATCGCTTATCTTTCCAAATTCATTCTCGAATGATTTTTTGAAAGATGAGAGCTCACTGCGTAAATACTCGTAGGCGTTTTTTCCGCCGAGAAAAGTGGGCAGCACCACGTCGAAATGCGCGCCAGCCCCGGCATTCAATCGCCATATGTCGCTTAAGCGCTGCATTGTGTCGCAAGTGTGAACAAATACGGTCCCGTCAAGGAAATCGAAATCTCCTTCAAGGGCCATATCAAGTGAGGTACGAGCAAGAGAGCAGCAGTAATTCTGGAGATGTGCGCCGCTTAAAGTAGCCGCTTTATTTCTGCCAATGATCCTTACGGGCAGTGCGCCGCTTGCGTATATTATCTCCTCCGGCGCGTATGAACAGAAATAGCCGACAACCTTTCCCCAGGTTCTTTCTTTCCATTCCTTCGCGGGTTTATAAGGGTCATCTTTAATCTCGTGGATTTTCGAGTCTATTTCCATAAAATCACCTCAAACAATCAAAAGCCATAACGGTAGCATTCCAGGCGAAATCATATCAAGAAAATTCAATTTAAGGGGGAGTGTTCTGTAAAACAGCAGTTATTCAAAAACATCAATGCGCGCAAAAAGCCGCATGAAGACTCGCCCGATTCTTGTAAACTTCAAGCGCGCCAACGCATTTCACTCGGGCATCAGCCAATAGAGCGAAATGTCAACTTTTGACCGATGCCCTTTCGGCGGCGATAATCGCAGCCCCAAGGGCACCCACGTGCTGAGGCTCAGGAGGAACAACGAAAGATGTCTTGAACTTGCTCTCCAAAGCCTTAACCACACCAATGTTCTTCGCAACTCCACCCGTCATCACGAAACGCTCCTTGAGCGGTATCCTTGCCGCCATGGCGTATATCCTTGAGGCAATCGCCTGATGGATACCGGCGGCTATATCCACTTTGCTAACGCCCTCAGCGATACGCGATATCACCTCGCTTTCAGCGAAAACTGTGCAAACGCTGCTTATGGGTGCCGGCTCCTCTGACTGAAGGGATGCCTCGCCAAGATTCTCAATTCCTATCTCCAAAGCGTGAGCCATCACCTCAAGAAAGCGCCCTGTCCCCGCCGCGCACTTGTCGTTCATAACGAAGTCAACCACTCTCCCGCTGTCATCCAACGCTATCGCTTTCGAATCCTGTCCGCCAAGGTCTATAACCGTGTGTGCATCAGGAACAATCTTGTGAGCGCCACGCGCATGGCAGGTTATTTCCGTAACTTGTTCGGCGGGAAAATCTATGGAGAGCCTCCCGTAACCAGTCGCTACAATATTCTGTATAGCATCTTCAGGAAAGCCGGCTTCTTTCAAGGCGAGATCAAGCGCTCTTCTCCCGGCAAGCCGGCTGTTATGCCCTGTCATTACAAGGCTCTTTCCGATGATTTCTCCGTCCTCGAGCATCACGGCTTTGGCAGTAAGCGAACCGATATCCACTCCCGCAACGCGCATAGATGTTACCTCCGAAAGTTATATTTCCTTCCATAGAATCATACGGCGTAGAACTATCGCGTATAAACCCTTTAGGATTGGACCCTTAATATGTCAATCCGAGGGCAAAACCCGAACGCAATCAGTTAGATCACCGCCTTGCGCGAGGCGGCATGAGATTTGAGTCTTGTTAAAGGCAGATACAACTGGAATGTAACTCGGGGACAATCCAGTGAGCATCATCCTAAGTTCAAGCAAAACCGCTCAAACGGAGATTACCTCTTTGACTTGAGGTATTCTTTCCTTAAGTCTTGCTTCTATGCCCCTTTTGAGAGTCATGGTAGCCATCGGGCAACCCCCACAGGCTCCCTTGAGTCTGACTCGAACCACTCCCTCTTCAACAGAGACCAGTTCCACATCTCCGCCGTCGCGCTGGAGCATCGGACGGATTTCCTCAAGTTCCTTTTCCACGAGTTCCTTCAAAACAGACCACCTCTTCGATTAGCATTTGTCAATTAAATATTAAGCCTAAACCATATAGCTACATATGACAATCATCAATCATCCAAAACCGCTCGTTCGCTCCGAATACCCCCGATAAAACGCGAAAGCCTGAGAAATAAGAAGAGTGGGAAAGCTTTATATAGCGCGAAACCATCTCAAAGATAATTGTCCAAATTGTATGGACAAACTTTTTGTCCATGGGAAAAACGTTATTTTTCGCGAAACCATCTCAACTGGCAAGTAGAGGATTATTCGATTCTCGTAACAGCCGGTGGGAAAAGCGTTATATCGCTCAAAACCATCTGAACGGTGTCGAGGGGCTTGAGGCTTGTCTCGATTTATAGTGAGAAGAGCGTTATTTCGCGCGAAACAATCTGAACTGCTGCGATAGGGCAAGAATCGCCGTGTTTCAGGAATTTCATATACGAGTAAAAGAATCCCCGCTAAGGGGGGCGCAAACAAACGTGCGGGAATCGCCGCGTTTCAAGAAATCTATCTATGATAGTTTAGAGCAAACGCCTTTTCAGGCTATATAGTATAATCTCGCTATGACTTCAACAGATTCCGAATCGACATACGAAAATATCGCATTTCGCTGGCTCGGCACCGCCGGTTTTAGCATCAGGATTAAGTCGAACCACATTCTCATAGACCCGTATCTGTCGAGAAATCAATACGCGTCACCTCGTCAGGAGCTGACTCCGGAAAATTTCAGAGATGCAACTCATATCTTCATCTCTCACGGCCACTTCGATCACGCTTTAGACGTTCCAGAAATCATGAGAATCTCAAACGCCCATGTTTTCTGCTCTCAAAAAGCGGCCGAATACCTTACCTCCTCAGGCGTCCCCATAGAACGGATAAATCCTTTGAGCGGTAGGGAGAAGCTCACCGTTGACGACGGAATCGGAGTGGATGTCGCACGCAGCCGCCACATAGTTTTCGATCCGCTTCTCATTTCTCGCACTTTAAAGAGGTTAAGAAGAGCGGGAATGATAGGAGAGGCGCTCGGGCATTTGAAAATGAGCGCGGGCCCAGTACTCATCTACACTTTTGTTGTCTTTGGTCTCAAATTCACGCACTTAGGCAGCCTGGGACTGAAACCGGAGAAAATCCCGGCCGCCGGGCTACTTCCACCCGATGTCCTCCTCATTCCCGTTCAGGGACATACGAGAATCAGGACGCTCGCGGCTCAATTTGCCGCAGCCTTGAAGCCTAAAGCCGTTGTCCCCCACCATCACGATGACTTCTTTCCACCCTTAAGCCAGGAGATATTTCTTGAGCCCTTCAAAAGAGCGCTGAAAGAACTGCTTCCCGGGTGTGCTTACTACGAACCTAAAATCAACGAGCCTTTCACCTTTGGGGACATATTTCTATCAAAAACTTAACCGATGGCGGAAATGGGCAAAGAAATCCAGATGAGGTGGCTTGGCTCAGCCGCATTCGAGATAAGATCAGAATCAGTAGTCTTGATAGATCCATTTTTAAGAAGAAATCGAAAAGCCTATCCCATTCAGGAACTCAAACCCAAAGACTTCTCTCGCGCGGATTATATATTCGTCTCGCACGGACATTCAGACCACGCAATCGATGTGCCCGAGATAAGCCGCTCTTCCGGCGCCAAGATTTTCTGTTCCCCCGTTACGGCGAAATTCCTCATCAGGAAAAATATGGACCCTTCGCGTATCACCCTAATCGAGAGCAACCGAGAGTTTTTCTTTCCGGATTTTTCTGTCCGCGCTCTGCTGTGCGAACATAGCAAAGTTGATATCGGAATAATTCTCCGATCAATGCCGCAGTTACTTTCAGCCGTTCCGGGGCTTCTGGTCGATTTTTTGACAATGCCCGCGGGTCCACTTATCGTTTTCCTGTTTGATTTTTCCGGCTTGAGGATTCTACACATGGGTAGCCTGCCAAATGATTATGAAAATCTCCTTCCGGAACTTGCGGGCAACACGGATATCGCCCTCATCCCCTTGAGAGGAAGAAGCGACATAGCTGAAATAGCCGCGGATTTCTCGAGTTCCATAAAGCCTACAGCAATTGTCGTTCAACACCACGACAATTTCTCGCCTCCCTTAAGCCCCCCGGTAGATGTTGAGTCTTTCAGGCGGAAGGTAAAAGAAGTGCTTCCCGAAACAGCCTTTTATGAGCCGGAGATGAACGTTACTTTTAGCCCTACAAGCTTATTACCGAAAGGTCCAGACAGTAGAACCGCACAATGAAAGAAGGCTGCGCCCTGGATTCTCAAAGGGAAAAATAGAAACTCAGTTGAAAATCACGTGGTGTTTTCGCTCTCCAGAGAGAGATATCTCTCGTTCTTTGTTGTGACCAGACCCATTCTTTCAAGCCTTTGGATGTGCTTTGAGACCATCATCCATTCGAAGAACTCAAACATCTGGGGAGGATCCCACTTCTTGCCATAGATGAGCGCCTTGTCAATGATCTCCTCCCTGGTGCGCTCCTTTGATAAGAACTCAAGAATTCTTCGGTCTCTCTCGTGAATAACGGACCCGTAAGCTTCGAGTCTGTCCGTAATATCACCCGTGAGAACCCCTTCACCGTGAGCGGTGTACCACGTCTCGGCTTTTGTCCGCTTGAGGCGCTCGATAGACGAAAGAAATGAATCTATATCGGAACGCGCGTTGCCGTACCATGGTCCGAACTTCGTCAGATCGATATCCGCGAGATAGACCGCTTTCTTCTCCACGAACTCGACGCATATATGACCGGGAGTGTGACCCGGCGTATGGATTATTCTCAGCGTGTTCTGCCCCAGACAAACCTCCTCTAAGTCCTCAAACGTCCTGCCAATCTCCACTTCCTCATGTCTCCACACTTCGCGGACCACTTTCTTCCATGCCTGAAACCACAGTTTTTCATATATACCGGCATACTTCGCGTTTTCGTCTAAAGATTGAATCGCAGGAGCATCAAGGCGATGCGCGGCGAAAGTCGCGCCCCTAAAAAGCCTGTTATATCTTGTGTGGTCTATGTGATAGTGGGAATTGATTACCAATTTAATGAGGTTCTGCTCGTGAAGACTTTTGAGATAGTCCTCCCGGGTGGCGGGATCAATTACAGCAGGTATTTCGTCGTCCACAAAAATGGCGTTGCAGTGGGGAAATCTACCACTATTCTCGCCCTCAATGAAGATCACCTCGCCGGAAGCCATCTCGCCTACAACCCCAATTTGCCAGGGTTCATTATCCCCTTCGGGTCAAGGGTTTCCTTAAGCGCTTTAAGCGCTTTCAAAGCCTCCGGCCCGTATTCTTTCTCAAACCAAGGGGCATGTTCGTATCCAACCCCGTGGTGGTGACTGATTGTACCGCCATTTTCGATTATGGCGTCTCCCGCCTTTCTCTTCAAATGCTCCCACTGCTCAATTTCCTTACCCTTTGCCTGCTTCCCCATGAAAATGAAGTAAAGGCTCGAACCGGTGGGATAGGAATGGGAGAGATGGCAGGTAACAATGGCTTTGGAATCGTAGTCAGCCAGCGCCTCAATAATGGAGCCTCTCACTGCGCGGTAAAGTTTCATTATATTATCCCACGTGGTTGCCGTCTCGAGCGTGTCAACAAGCACTCCCCACCCCATCATGATGTCCCTGAAGTAAGGGTGGTCGTAGCGACCGTGATACCACTCCATACCGGCGCTCCTGCCAAGAGGCACAGCACCGTTTCGTACGCAGATTGCCGTAATCTTTTTGACTCTTTCGGCAACTTCAACTTTCCTTCCCTCACAGCCCAAAACAGCATACGAGCCCCGATGGAAAGAGTAGCCGAGCAGGTCGAGCACCCTTAGAGCCGCCTGTAGAGCTTTTTCTTTCGCCGGTTTGCTCGAAGGTTTCCTCACCCTCAGAGCAAGAGAGCTTTCCTCGGGGTCAGAAATTCTTATGGTCTCCGGGATGTTTCCGGACTGCATCATTTCCTTAACGGATTGAACGCCTCCCTCGAATTCCTTGAATAGAAGACCGCGGTAATCGAAAACTTCTGGAAGAGGTCTCACCCTCACGGTAGCCTGTGTGATTATGCCCAGGGTACCCTCAGAACCGCAAATGATTTCCTTGAAATCAGGACCTGTGGCGGAAGCAGGGACATCGAGCGTGTCAATGATTCCGCGGGGCGTCACTAACCTTACCGACTCCACCATTTCCTCTATTTTCCCGTAGCCGGTTGACTGCCTCCCCGCGGAGCGGCTGGCTATCCATCCCCCGAGGCCGCTGAAAAGAAAGGACTCAGGCGCGTGTCCCAGATATAAACCGCGTTTTTTCAGTTCGTCCTCGAGCTCCGGTCCCCATATTCCAGCCTCGAAACGAGCGCGCAGGCTCTCCGCGTCAACCATCAAAACCTTGTCCATCCGCCGAAGGTCAACCGATATCGAACCGATAAGACCGTCTCTGTCAAGCGGCTCCACCCCACCCACCACGCTGCTTCCTCCGCAGTATGGAATCACCGCGATACCTCTGTTCTCTGCAACCTCGAGAATAGCCTTTACCTCTTCCTCACTGCCAGGGTAAACAACGGCGTCCGGTGGGTTCGGGATGTTTCCGCTCCTCGCGCGGACAACGTCCCTGTAACTCTTGCCTATCGCGTGGTGCACCCTATCTCTCTTTTCCGTTGAGAGGTTGGATGACCCAACAATTTGTTCGAGTTCAACCATCACATCATCGCTCAGCCTGGGCGCACGCAGTTCCACATGATCCAGAGAGGGGTCTGGAGTTCTTACCTGTTCGACTTTTATCCCGAGCCTCTCCTCCAGATATGGGATGTATGAGGGCCTTTCCTCAACGGGATAGGTTTTTTTGATATCCCCCCATCCCCACCATCGGGTTTCGATTTCTTTGGATTTTGGCATTTTCCTCTCCTGTCGCTTTTCTATTTCAAACTTCGCATCGAAATACAGAATGCGCCTTTTTATACAGGTTCAGTATTTAATCATGAGGGCGCCTCAACACCCTCACAGCCTTTGAGCCACACCGATACAATCAAACCCAGAGTCGGGGGAACGAGATTCGCCGAGCAGTCAAGCACAACATCAAGGACGGCGGGGGAGCCGGAAGACATCGCTTTCTCGAGCGCGGGCTTAATCTCCGATGGCTCTTTGACCCTTATTCCAAAACATCCCATGGCTTCGGCGATCTTGTCGTATCTCACGTCAGTGAAATCGACTCCGCAGTAACGCTGCTCAAACGCGGTATGCTGGGCTCCCTTTATCATCCCAAAAGCCCTGTCGTTTGCAATGATGTCTATGACAGGCAGAGAGAAGCGGGTGGCCGTCTCGAGCTCCATCACCGAGAACATGAAGGCTCCGTCGCCGTGCAGTATATAAACAGGCCTATCAGGGGCAGCCATCTTTGCCCCGAGGGCAAGGGGAAGTCCAGCGCCCAAATGCCCGGAGCCGCCGGCCCAGAGAAATGATCTTGGTCTGTAAACGCGGGTCCCCATCGCGCCCCAGAGCCCTATGTTTCCACCGTCCATCGCGAATATGGCATCCTCACCGAAAAATTCCCTAACATCTCTAACAAGGCGCAGGGGATGAATTGGAACGGCGTCAGTGCTTGCCATTGCTTCAATACCATCCCGGGCCTGCTTCTCAACTGCCTGGCAGGAAGCTGTAAACTCGAGTTCTCTCCTCGGTTTCATTCTTTCGGATAGAGAATCAATCAGCTGCCTTAAAACAGCCTTCGCGTCACCCACGATGGCGACATCAACTTGGCGGTTCATCCCTATGGACGTAGGATCAATATCGACGTGGATGAGTTTCTGAACATCCGGGCTCCCCCAGAAAGGCGGATTCCCCCAGAAATCGAGCTCAGCGAAAGTACACCCGATCGCGAGTACGACGTCCGCCTGAGCACCCGCGGTTAGGGCTCCGCCACCCGCCGGCATCATGCAAAGTGGATGCTCCTCCGATATCACGCCTCGCGCTCCGACAGTGGAGGTCACCGGGCAATGCAGAAATTCTGCTATTTCGCGGAGTTCGTCCCATGCCTCAGACATCATGACGCCATAGCCTGCATGAATCATGGGGCGCTCAGCCCCGGCAAGTAGCACAGCGGCGGCCTCAATCATCGCCGGGTCTCCGTGCGGACGGCTCTTATTTCTCGAGCGCTCGGGAGGCACAAGGCACACATCAGTCTCCTCGCGTGTCTCGAAAAGAATGTCCACCGGTATGTCAAGATGAACCGGTCCGTTCTTTCCGGAGTAAGCTTCCCTCAAAGCGCGGGATACCAGTTCCGGGATTCTCTCCCACCGATTTACAAGGGCATTCCACTTGGTTACCGGACGGTAAAGAGTAATCTGATCGAGCTGCTGTTGGGAACCGCGGAACGGATAAGATCTGTCGCTGTGAATCTGGGGTGTGATGGCAAGGATTGGAATGTTATCAGACATCGCGGTTTCCATGCCACCAATCATGTTGGATGCCCCGGGTCCGATAGTTCCAGTGCAAACCGCAAGCTTACCCGTGGTCCTCACCCATGCGTCAGCCATGTTTGCGGCAGTGGTCTCGTGCCTGGTATGAACGAACTCTATTCCGTGTTCCGGACCAAGTCTTGCGATCGCGTCGATGAAAGTCGTTAGCTGGCCACCAGGTATCCCGAAAACCTTAGTGACGCCCTCATTGATTAGGCACCTAACAAGAAGCTCTCCACCGGTTATCCTTGCCATTTTGCCTCCCTTCTTTTAGAAACCCTGCAAAACGTATTAAGTATTTTATCATTTAAGATTTCCCGCTCGGCACAGTAATCCAAAGCGGGAAGCTCCCAAGCCCTTTCGTAACTGGCTTAAGGAACGAAAGAAGATATCTGAGGCTTGCAGAACTCTGGTTCATCAAAGGTCCGTAAGGTCAAAAATCGTCTTTATTGCCCCAAATTTACCCTTATTCAGATTTACCTGAATCGCTGTTTCATACTCATCCAACTTGAAAACATGCGTTATGATGTCCGTCATTTGCACTTTCTTTTCCCTCACGAGATCAATCGCGATATCGAAGGTGTGCAATCTTTGCCCCTTGTATTCATTCATCCCGTACCCAAGATTTCCAAGAATCTTAAGCCCTTTCATCCAAACTGGGGTCCAATCAACCGTCTTGGGTGTTTGAATCCCTATGAGCACGTATATGGCGTCTCCCGCGGCAAGACGAAATGAGCTGTTGATACTTTCAGTCGAACCGACACAGTCAAATATGCGGTCAAACCCCCCCATGCATATCTCTTTTTCGAGCATCGGCTTATAACGTTTCGCGCCTGTTATCTCTTTTGCTTTCTCAAATATTGACTCAACGGTAGGGTCGACAACCACATCAGCGCCTTTTTCAAGCGCTTTGTCGCGATTCTTCTTCACCGGGTCAACCCCCGTTATGTGGCATCCGATACCCAGCGCTCTTAGAGACGCGATAACGCCAAGCCCGATAACACCGCAACCAAATACAAGGACATGCATACCTTCTTCGACTTTTGCCCGCATGACCGGGTGTAGCGCGGAGCAAAGCGGCTCAATTAAGACCGCCTCTTCGTCGGTTATGGAATCCGGAATTCTTATCACCTGGGATTCGTGCGCGAGGTAATATTTGCTCCATCCTCCACCAGTATCTCTACAAAAACCGGTGTTCGTTCCGGGTGAAATAGCGCCCTCAGCGAAGTTTTCACAAATTGAAGAGTCGCCCCGCGAGCAAGGACCGCACGGAGGATCGATATCCCTTACTGCGCATCCGAGAGCCGGATTTATTATGACCCTGTCACCTTTTGAAAGCCCTTTAACTTCGCTTCCAACCTCCTCAACAAGACTGAAATTCTCATGACCAAATACAAAAGGAAATGAGGCGAACGGCTGGGTTGTGGGACTGTCGTGCAGGGTTATTGCCCCAAGGTCACTGCCACAAAAACCGGAGAGAACGGAGCGCAGTTTAACCCATTTGGGACCCCGCAACTCGGGTTCGGGTATGTCAACAAGGCTTACGCACGAGCGGGAACTGTAAAACTCCCTCTGTGTTATCTTTCCCGCGAACTTGGTGTATCCATAACGAGGAAGACTGAACCTGAACTGAACCGCTTTCACGCTACCACCCCCCAGTGTAAGAGAACAAAAAGCAGTCTCTATTATATTGCGTGGCAGCAAATGAAAGCATTAATTGGGAATGTATTTTTCTTGCGATGTATCTTTATTTCATCCCTCAGTTACACCCTATGGTATTTGTCCCGGCGCCGCGGCTGTTCCAGTACATCGCCCTCTCAACCATTATCA
>CAKZLU010000014.1 GCA_937127245.1 uncultured Actinomycetes bacterium | reverse complement strand
GTCTCGACCGCAAAGAGTGGTAGATTTGACAATACTACCGGTGGACAGAGAGTCTGGATAGATAATAACTTCAGCCGCAAGATCGATTCAATGAACATATCAGGTTATGGGAACACCCGATATGTGAGGGTTCACTCAAGGTCCTGGAACTCTTTCATATCTGGCGATGGTCATCAGAAGACGAGGATATATAGAGTATGGCTTGAGTAAAGAAGTGCCTCTCAGTGTGATGTTGGAAATATCTTACCGACATGCCTGATAGAAACATGGTAGGATTGCCGGAAAAACTGTTTGAACATTGACGGGAGTGTGATTCTGTGAGTTTAAAAGCGGTTCTTGGTGGAAAAGTGAAGGGACCGCATAAAGCTTGCGGCGAGGAGGCTTTCACTCTCGTTGAACTCCTCATCGTGATGGTGGTCTCGCTCATCATAATCGGCGGTCTTATCGCGCTGATGATTATGGTGTTCGGTCACTACAGGACCTACTCGAACCTCCAGGCGGTAAGCGACACCGGCAGGACCGCGATGCGCACCATAGTCGCCCAGCTAAGGGGTACCTTGAGGGTCGCCGAGAAGGCGCCCGACTGCACCAACGAAAAGATAACCTTCTGGGCGGATTATTCTGGCGACTACCCATACGCGGAGGCAAAGGAGCCGTCTGATGACGGTGTGTATAACTACACGAGGGCTCCAAAGATTGAGGTATACAAAAGCGGCACAAACATTGTTCAAAGGATAACGGAGCCGGGACAGCAGAACCCTTCCGAAACGTCAGTTATCGGCAATTATGTGGATGACCTAAAGTTTTACTATTATCCCTACGGAATCACCCCTACATGGAGTGACCTGGAGGGCGATCTTCAAAGAGGGTTGAGGATTGACCCGAGCGGCACCAATCCGAGACTGCATGAGTTGACCGGTCTGGTTGTTGTAAGGATAACGGTCGCAAAAGGGGGCGTAAGGAGGACATTCACCGAGTATGTTAGCTTGAGAACTTACCACACCGAGGAGTCGCTTCCCTGATCTGTTAAAAGATTAATATTATAGCTGGCTTAAATATACGCTGGTTTTAAGCACGGGAATCTTAAACGAAATGGCTTTTTCGCTACACAAACGTTTTGCGGGAGAATATCGGGTGATATGCTTCGAGAGGTTTTAGCGAGACGCAAACCGGGGGAATGATATGGGACGGCTTAGGAGAAAAGTGACCGAAAAGCTTGCCTGTGGCGCTCGGGTTCTCGAGCGCGAAGAAGGATACGTGCTCGTGATGTCCGTCTTCGTGCTCGTTATCATGGTAATTGTGGGGACGATGCTCATCATCGTAGGCGTTGGTGAGGTTGAACTTTCCTCAAAGACCAAGGCTTTGGAAAAGGTATATGAGCTTGCGGAGGCTGGAATATCCAGGGCAATCGTTGAGGCAAGGCTAAATCCCGATATACTTGATCCGAGCAAAATCCCGGGTCACGTTTACAATACTCCGTTGAACACCCCCCAGTTTTACACCCGTGAGGACTTCGGTGGAGGCTCTTACATCATCGAGCTTTGGCAGGACGACAGGGCTTGGGATTATCTAAACCCGTATAACAGCGATGTCAACCGCAAGGTCATTAAATCAACGGGGATATACAAGGCTGGCAGGAACAAGGTAAGCCGTACCATCGAGATGAGGGTGAAGATTGACGTGTGGAGCGATGAGTACGACGCGTCCTTTGACTATCTTGTGTTCAACAACGACACGCGTGGGGCTCAAGGTCGCGACCCGTGGCCCGAGGCGACTTTCTACCTCGGGAACTTCGTATGGGACGCAAAAACCGCTTATGCCTCCGGCGGCGAGCTACATTTCCCCAAGGGCGCGATCTACACGAAGGGAAACATGGATTTGACAAGCATATTGGGCGGAAAGCTGAAGATACTCGGCAACGTGGTCGCCTCCGGTGACATCAGGATCGCAAACACTGTGGGATTGAACGGCGGGGTGGATATCGATGGAAATGTAGTCGCTGGCGTAAGACCGAACTGGGAGCAGGCGACCCAGAGCACCGTTCAATTCATGGATGGGGTAGAAAGCGGCGGCGCAAGGCTCGGTGCGGGTGACTTGGAGCTCAGGGTAATCGCGGACCCGAACATTACGAAGCACGGTATCAGGATCAACGGTTTGATTGCCGCCGCAAGGGATTTGAAGATTACGAGCATCGCATCTGCAATCCCAATCGGGATTTTATCCGCCGTGAAGGTTGGCGGGATTCGCGCAGGAAGGAATGTTGAAATCTCAGGTATCGCGAACTTCAATATCGCCTGGCCGATTGAGGTCGGGAAGTTGAGCGGAAACATCTGCGGTGGCGATTTCACCGCGACGAGCATATTTTTAGGCGGGCTTGATCTCGGGGATGTTTGGTCGGGCGGTGACGTCTCATTTAAGGTTAATTTTTCCCCTGACAGAATAGGAAATATTAAGGCGTTCGACAAGGTCACGCTTACCACTAACCAGTTCGGGACGATAAGAAGCGGAGCGGTTGAAGCTGGGGCGGGGGGTGTTGAGCTTAACAAGGGAGGCTACGTACTGAGCACGAATGAGTTCCGCTTCAACCAGAAGGACGGCTCGTCAATAAAAAGCCAGGGTGATATTGTGCTGAATGCTTCGGGCTGGAGCCTCAACTACTTCAACCTCACCACGGAGGGCAGCATAATTTGTGGCGGGAACATCAACATAAACGGGCAGACTGGCGGCTCCTGGTCAACCTTGAACCTAAAACGTAGCGTCAGGGCGAAAGGTTCGATTTCGCTTAAGACCAATCAGAAGATTGAAATTGGAGAGGACGCTGGTGTGAGCATCGTTTCACAAAACTCAAACGTCGAGATAACCACAAGGGGGTTCATCACTGGGGGGATCAAAATATCTGGGAGTGTGTATGCACAGGGGAATATTAATCTCCTTGCTGATGATGCTTTTGGTACTTTTAACACGTATTTGCAATGCTCAGGTGGGGTGAGGTCTAATTCCGGAAACATCAACGTGGAGAGCGCGGGGCTCATCGCTCCAAACAACTGGATTCTCGGTGGATTGTGGGGAGGGCGGAATGTAAGCGCAAGAATCAGCCAATCATGGTTCGCTTTCAGCACGAAAATGGAAATACGTAGGATTCCGTATGACGATTCGGCGATTAGAGCTGCGGGGAATATAACCCTCCGACCAAATCCTTTCTGGCCCGCTCACTGGCCGTGGGAGGAACCTCCGGATAACATTATTCTAAGCGGTCATTCAAGGTACGCTGGGAATTACGACGCCAATCCCTCTAACAGGGTCGGATACACAAGCGGTTACGGACCTGTCCAGAGCAGTGTTTCTCCCCCCGCGATACCGAGTGTTCCACAGGTCACCCCACCCACTCCGCCGAGCATGGGCAGCGGGGGTGATATAGATATCTTGCAGGCCGCGGATCTTGAAAGTCCAGTGAAATTCCCTGAGCCGAACTGGGGTTTCTTCTACAAACAGGCTTTCAACGATGATCAGGCGAACCCGGCAGTGCCACACTTGCTCGAGGATGGAGGAGCCGGAGATGAGGACGGTGTG
>CAKZLU010000013.1 GCA_937127245.1 uncultured Actinomycetes bacterium | reverse complement strand
GTGACGTTGAACGTGTAGGTTGGGTTGGTGCTCACAACAGTTCCGCCCTCGGTCCAGCTGACGAACTCGTAGTTTGTTCTGGGTGTGGCAACGAGCGTGCAACTTGCTCCAAGAGCGTATATGTAGTCGTTGCCGCTAACCGTCCCGCCCACCGACGGCTTCGCGCTTACCTGGATGTGGTAGTGCGGCGGCGGCTCGAGCCAGACTTTGTAAGCGCGCATGGTCGACGCCTTTCCACCAAACCACGAGTTTCTCCTCGCGTGAACCCTTATGTAGTAAGGCGAGTTAAGGTCGCTTACATCCAACCTCTGTACGGCATACGGGGAAGCCTTTGAAGAGCGGGTTATGCTCCTTACAACGCCCTGGTCGTAGGCGCCGTTCTTCTGGGGCGAGACGACGAGCGCCCATATCCCCTCATCCTCCCAGGTCTGCCTCCACATTATGCCTATCTTGTCAACGCCGGTGAGGTCCTCGGTGTTGTTCGTCACCCAGGTGTACTCGCCATCTGTGAACCACGCGTACCAGCCGCTTGCGCGCATGTGGCGCCCGTAGGAGTCAAGCGGGGGGGGGTCCTCATCCCCGTAGTTGTACATCCTCGTCTCGTCAATCCGCCCGGAATTGCCCCCCTGTGTGAAGCCTGTGACGAAGTTCGCCGGGTTGTAATTCGCTTGACTCCCCCAGTAGAGACGTACGAGTCGGAATCTGGCCGTCAGGTTAACGTTTCGCCCCACCTCGAAAGAGAACGGGTTAGCCGAAGAAACGGCTATGCCGCTCTCCTCCCACATCTGGAAATACCTCACGCCGCCCTCCGCCGGCGTCGCCTGGATAATCGCCATGTCGCCGCCAAGGTACTTGTAGCTGTTGCCGTTTTGCTCCACCCAGTTTGAGTCAATCGCTTCAGCGGTGCCGGCGCCCGAGGGGTAGACGGAAAGAGTTACCCAGTAGTAGTTTATCTGTATGGAGTAGAAGAGCTTCGTGTCAGTCGGTCGGGGCCAGTACTGCCCGTCCTGGTTCTCTATCCTCAAGTAGTACGTCCCGGGTATATCCATCTTGTTTGCAGGGGCGCCGGTTCCCCATATCTTGAAATTTGTGGATCTTAAATCGAAGGTCGCGGTCAACGTTGTTCTCGTGTATTCCTCGGTCGCCGCCACACTGTGGGTTGGCGCTGCTACGTAAATGGTCGAGCCGTTCACAGGCTCATCCTCTCCCTTGATAAGATAGACCTTCGGCGCGACTGGTTGGCTCTGGAAATAGTTGCCGACCGCGTCAAGGGCATAGGAGTTAGGAACTTCCATTGGCGTGTTGGGGCTTCCGAGTATTACGCTTGTAACGACGGGGGCGGGGTTCATCCAGAAGACGTTATTCTTGAAACCCGACACATCCTCCTCGGTATTGCCGTCATTGTCGAAATCCCATCTATCTGGCTTGCTCAGCCTCAAGCCCCAACGGCTCCCGTTAGGCCTTGCGCTTTCGTCTCCCTCAAGTATGAAGTAGGCGTAAAGTTTCTTGTTGTGAATCACGGATATGTTAGTCGCGTCTATCTTGATACCACCATACTCGAGGGATGCCTTGTTGACCCCGGAGAAATTGAAACCGTTGACCGTAACCTGGCGTTCTATTTGACCAAGGTCGCGATATCCCCAGTCGAACTCGGTGACATTGTCAATCTCAGGAGCTTCGGTGATCACCCGGAAATTGTTTCTGAAGCTTCTTGTCCTGAAGCCTTTTTCCTCCCACGTCACAGAAACGTTGTAGTAGCCCTCCCAGGCGTTACCGTCGGGCGGGAGATTCAAATCGAAGGTCGCTTTTATCCATGAGCCGTCACCAGCTATCCTCACGTTCTGCCCGATGAGATCCTGGCGCCCCGGATACCACAGCGCAAAGGCAATGTGCTGATTCGGCTCCTCGAGACCAGGCGCGTCAACGTAAATCGTTATGTCGATGATGTTCTGAGATGTGTTCCGTTTTAGGACATGCTCCGTGGGCTCGATGCTGGTCACGGTGAGCACCGGGTTGTAGGGCTTGCGCTCGTGTATGAGCGCCTGCTTTGTGTAGAAGTGCTGCCTTCCCTCAAACTCGTAATAGACTTTCACCTCGACAAGGAGAGCCTGCAGATACTCATCGTCGGCTGCGGTAGCACCGCCTCTCGGGCGGTCGAACTCGCCAGCCTCATCATTGGGGTTTTTGGGGACCCATTTCTGGTTCATGGTGGCGGTTTCAAGTTCGGTGAGTCCCGAGACGGGGTCCGTTACGAGGTACTGATACTGGACTGCGGTTGTCCTCCTGAATTTGGGATAACCCACAACCTCATCTTCAACTTTTCCGGGATGCGCGAACTGCTCAGAGTTAGGTCGAGGTTTACCCTCATTGGGACCCTCGGTGTAATAAGACCAGTAAACGTCATCAATGTCGCGGTTGTTGCCGTTCCAGGGCATGTACATGGGCATGTTGCGAATTTCCTCAATTTTCTGGGTGGCAAGTCTGGCGGCAAGGTTTTCCAGCTGCCCCGACTGAACTGTAGAACCTCCCGCGATTAGCATCGAGGCAATACCAACGACACATACCGTCAAAAACGCGATTGCGATGACGACCTCCGCCATTGAGAAACCGCGCCTGCCACCGAACATTTTGCTTGCCCGGACGTCAGCAAACATTTTTTGTACCTCCATCTATATGCATCCTTCCCCCGAGAAACCAAAACTTGAGCGACTTACAAGACAGCGTTTCCTTGAGGACTCACAAACATCACGCAAGATGAACATCATCGACACCCCGAAGAAAGTTCACGCTAACGTATCTTCAATTTGTTCAACGATCGTCCGCGCTTTTTATTACCGGTTTCCGTGACTTTTTATTAAACTTGCTCAACCCAAACTTTACCCAGATTAGATATACGAATCCTGTATCTCGTTCCCTGAGAAGCCGACCTCACAGTAATCGTCAGCGGAGGGTTGCCTACCTTGCTCAAAGAGCTAAAGACTCCGGGTCTTGTAATGGTTCCGGTCTTGAGAAAACCTATGTATTTCTCCCCGCTTGAATAGACGTGAGTGGTACCATCCCCGTACGTGAGTGACACAATTTGGAAATCCGGGTTTGCGGTTGGTTTAATCCACTTCTTCCCCTCGTAAGTAACAATAGTGTGCGTCCCCGCAAGCGAAAGCAGGTCTTTTCCCGTCTCCAGCGCCTCCTGCCAGGAACTCAGGCTATAACCGCTCATCCAGTACCTGTACTGGATGCGGTAGGCGCTTGGCGGGTAGTCGGTGTGGTAGTTTATGAGAATCCTGAACTGGTCAGGCTTGAGCATCATCTCCGCATTCGGGTCAACGGGGGGGATGGTGCTCTTGTGCCACGGGTAGGAAGCGTCAGCAAGCAAGTGTATTTTCCTTATGTCCTGGGCCATTATTTCCGCCGCAGATTTTAAGTCAACTCTTCTGGATGTAGCATACCAGGCAATAACGGCAACAGAAATTAGGAGAAGCATTATAACCATTACCATGACAAGCTCAACGACGGTGAACCCTTGTCTTTCGCGAAGCCCAAACCGATTAATCAAACCCATCCGTTTTCCCCTTTTCAAAATCCCGGATAACCCTATATCTGTAAAAAGTAAATGTCATACTTTTCCAAAAAAGTTCCATAGGATTTTTGCAATATCCAGATATTATCAAGATATCACCTACGGTAATTTTATCGGAATTTTTACTTAATGTATAAACGTTCTTTACGCATCTTTGTTAACGCCTAATGTGAATTTTGGGGATTTGCCGATTAAAGGTTATTTGAGGTGTTTGAAAAGAAAAGCCGACTATAAAGCGATGAGAAAGTCCACCCTGTCAAATGAAAGTCAAACCTCATAAATAATTGCGAAAGACGATAAAGACGATAACAATCATTGCGTGATTGCTTTTCCTTTAAGGTACTTAACACCAAATCCGATTTGACGAAGGACCGAGCGCCCTCCGTTCTTTCTGGATAAAAAAGGTCATCTATATTGTTAAATTTTTTAATGGTCTTTTTTTCCTTACGCTTGCGTAATAACCTATGGAAAAGCGAGATTTATCAGAAAAGTCAAATCTCGCGGGCGAAAAATCTCGCGAGCCGAAAATAAAATTTATTCCCGGATACTCCTACTCCCCACAATAGAGTCGCTAAAAGCGCACTATGCTATCTAATCCATAAAAGAATATGTTTTCCGGAACGAATCCAGGAAGCTAACCTTAAACTTAAAGTTAAGCTTTGCCATCGCGAAAGTGCAATAAATTTCGCGCAAATATTCACGCCAAACCTACCGCTCAATTCCCAAACTGACAGGTGAGGGTTAAAATCGACATCAAGCGGAGAACGGCATTCTCGATCGGGACGCGCGTTTTGCGGTGCGTGCCTATCATCTTGTTGGCTTTCATGTTTCATCTCTACATCGGTATGCCCGACCTTGCTATTCGCTCATTAACGCTAACCTAATATAATGCAGTTTGAAGTGCCGATAATCTATATTGACTTGAATTTCCCTTTTTAGACATTTAGAAAAAAGAAGCTTTCGATTGGTGTTAACAAGAAGTCCCATTTCGTCGTTTGAACAGGTGCGGGGAAAAAATGAATCCCGTCGATGAGAAAAAGCTTGTAGAGAGAGCAAAAAATGGTGACGCGAAAGCGTATGCCAACCTGTTCAAGACTTATTACAAGGGAATATATGACTATGTCATGCGAAGAGTCCAAAACAGAAGCGATGCCGAGGACCTCACGATGGATGTGTTCACGCACGGTTACGAGGCAATCGCTTCATTCGAGGAAAGGGGTGTGTCAATAAAAGCGTGGTTTTACCGAATCGCCCATAACGCGGTAATAGACCACTACAGAAAAACGAGGCAGACACTCCCAATTGAAAAAGCATACGACTCGGCGGAAGAGGTGGACATAGAAAGCGAGATAATCTCAAAAAGCGATATAGAGGATATCCGCAGGGAAATGCTTACGCTTTCTACCGCTCAGTCGGAAGTGCTGCTTTTGAGGTTCGTAAAGGACTTAAGCGTGGCGGAAACAGCATATGTTCTCGGTAAGGAGGAGGCAACAGTTAGGGCTCTTCAGTTTAAGGGAATAAGAAATTTAAGGAAAAGGATACGGGAAACCGGTGAAGGGTCCGTCAAAAGGGCAACACAAACACAAGATATTGTGTCACAAAATACTCTGTCGAAAAAGCAGGCAAAAACAGGGCTTGAGGAATTACAAAGTGAGCGATAAGAAATTAAGAGAGGCACAAAACAATAACAGCGGAAATCACTCAAAAAACATCGCGGGGTTCGGGCGAAGCGGCGCGCCATCCATTGCGCGTATCCTCAAGAAGCTGGGCGAGCATGAACCTTCCGCATTGTTTAACGCTAAAATGACGTTCTGCTTGAAATTCCCGCGCATTTCGCTCACGCTCCTTTCAAGACTACAGACCGCCAGACGGGCAGATGAGAAAATTTATGATAAAGCGCGCCAAACCGGAAAAATTATTCCCCTGCCGAACAGAACAAGCGTTTATGCCGCAGTCGCGGTTCTTGTTGTCCTTTCGGTATTCGTTGTGCTCTACGCAGTAGGGTTAAATACTGGCCCAGGGAACAGCCTGTATTTTGTCCGCAAGATCAGGGATAGATTCGATCTTACGCTGAGCAAAAACACTCTCGAGCGGCTGAATAAAGAAATCGCCCTCGCGGATGAAAACCTGAACCGAATAGGAGAGCTTGCGACCCCTTCCGAAAGCGAAGCGGACACGGGGAAAGTGAAGGCTGCTGTTGATGAGTACCGCGCTAACGTAAAGGCGGTTAACTCCATTCTCTCAGAGAAGCAGCTTCCCGCATCCCCGGATAAAGAGAGTGCTCTCGTTGAGAAATTGAAATCCGTGAAGGTGAAAGAAGCCAAAGTTTTGAGCGCCGTTATCTCGCGGAATCCCGAAAGCGTGCTCGCTCCAGGTGAGGGCGCCACGGTTTCCCTTAAAGAAATTCCCGCAGAAGATTCAGCAGAAGAGCAAGACCTTTACCGTGCTACAGTCAGCAAGAGCGGGGAGGTCATACTACCGGTTGATAAGCTGAAAATTCAAAAAGAAGCGAAGAATCTTGACCTGATCGTTGCCGGGGAAAGAAGAAGACTTGCTCTTCCATTGCCTCTTGATGTTGCTTCTCAAAAAGAGGAAGTTGCAAAACAGGACCTGGATAATACCTTCATCAAGGATTTCACAATCGAATGCGGACCCCCTATAGTTGCCATGAGAAAAGGCGAAAAATCCACATTCACGCTCACTTTGAAGAAAGGTGGCGAGCCCGTACCTTTCCATAAGGTCCTTATCGAAGACGCAAATTCATCGAGTTTGCTCAACGGCGGTTTGAAGTGTCTTGTAACCACTGACACGGAAGGCAAGGCAAGTTTTATCCTTACGAAAACTGATCCCGGGCGCTCGAGCAGAATAAGTTTCAATGTCCAGGGAAAGCTCACAGTGGGCGCGTGGGTCAATCTTGGGGAGAGATTCGGTGTAGGCGGTATCGAGGGTCCGTCATCCTCTCCCCTTGGAGGAGAAGTCACAGCAAAGGCGTACGGAAACAGCGGCGACCTTCAGTTCGTCGAACTGGAGAACAAGCACGTCAAGTTAAGGGCCTCCAGCAGAACACCGGGCGTTATCATTGAGAGCATTCAGAGAAAGAACGGCGGACATTCGTTTGGACCCATGCGAGACCCTCTTACGCCGCGACTTAACGGTGGCTCACTTGGTGTGCCCGTTAGAAACGTTAACGGTCCATATCTCGTTTTCGCCGAAAAAGATCTCGCTGGGTATGAAATCTCCTACGAAATACCCTTGGAGGAAGGATGGCTGAAGCGCAGGTTCAGGGTAATCCTTACTTCCGACGGGGAGTTAGCCTTGATATTCAGCAGGGTCGAAAAAGCGGATGGAAGCCTCGCCTCTTCTGAACATGCGGGGGTGGAACTTGATATCCCCGGGATAAGCGAGCGGGCGGGAAAGACAATAACCTTCTCTGGAAACAAGTTCGATGCCAGAAGCGGGAAGGTCAATCTCCCGTGGTGCGCGCCTTTCTCGATATCGGAACCGTATGCCCTCATTGAGAACGATTACTCCTATGGGGTGCTCGCAATCCCATACACTTTAGCCCCGTTTGTAAGAAAGTGGGTAGTAACCGAGAACGGGGTAAGCGTCGAACTTGACGAATCCGCCCCGCTAAACCACAACGCATGGGGATTTGCGGTAGCCTGCGGCTTTGCCGAAAAAACAAAACCGGAAAAGAACAGCAGGGAGCAATTCCTCCGGATGTCTGATCCCATCTATTTTCATGTCGTTTCAAAGACTCTCGATAGTGAATTTCTGGTAAACATTGATTCGCCGAAGAGCGGGGATGAGCCGAAGGAAGAAGGTTCGGTCATCATCAAGGTTTACAAGACCTATGAATCTTTAAGCGAAAAGGGTTGAGCCGCGCACCTCTCAACACCGCCGGGAATCGCAAGATTTAAATCCGCTTCTTGATTCACTCATGGCTTGTTCTGCTTTATCCTGACGGCTCTCTCGGGAAATCCGATCTCCCACCAGAGACAGGAGTCCCGGTCACCGAGATTTGGTCATCAAGTATCTCAACGGTGATTGCGTCTTTGTCAGAGGCTTTCTTCATGCCCTTTCTCGCCGAGAACTCTACCTCAAACCTTTTCTTCTTGCCGCCAACAGGATATATGTATAATTTCTCCTCTTTTCCAAGTTGCAAAGGACCTATAAGATTTTGATTAAATCGACTTTTCATCTCGGGGGTCCAGTATTTGATTCCTTTTGTCTCGATGGAAAAATTCTTGTCCGGTCGGTACTTCCGCGCGGTTGTCTTGTCATAGATCTTCAATTTCAAGTAGAAACCATTCTTGCTGTCTTTTCGGGAACCACATCCGCATCCAACAA
>CAKZLU010000012.1 GCA_937127245.1 uncultured Actinomycetes bacterium | reverse complement strand
GCTCATCGTACGTGAAATTCGGTAGCGTGAAAGCCTCATCCTACGTGTCGTGGTCGAACACCCAGATTAAGGTGAAGGTGCCTTCGGGGATACTCGGCGAGGTGAGCGTCACCGTCACGACAACAGGGGGCAAATCCAATTCCAAAACGTTCGGCATCACAAACTTTTAGGATTTTTCAATATTAAAGTAAATTTTAGGACCTGGATTGTCTCAATTTCCGGTGTATCCTTCCGCGAAATACCAGCTTCGTGACGGGGCTTGAATGCCTATTGCCGAATGCCCCCCAACAGCCGAGCCGTAAGCGAAGTACATCGCCCGCTCTGCGGCAAAAGGCGCACCACTTATGCTCAGCATCCTTGTTGAGAATTCCGCCGAATCAAGTCCAGCAACTGCGTCAGCATGAATCGTGAATCTCGCATTTGGCGGTATTACGTCTTCTCTTGAAATCATGTACCCGTCAGACCGCAAGAATTCAGTTCTTACATTTATCGAATTCGAGTGGGGATTCATTACAAGCAAAAAAGTGTCGAAACTCCCCGCGCTATATCCTTCCGCGAAATAGAATTGTTTTGAAAGGCTGCTCAAGCCAACGGTCTCATGCCCGCCGTCTCTTTCAGCAGTGACAAAATACACCGACCTTTCGGCGGCAACCGCCAGATCGGAATCAATCTCAATGGAGAACTCAGCGGAAGCGAAATTGGTCATATCATCTACTCTGAAAGTGAACCTCTTTCGCGGCTCAAGTCGAACCAAAACCACCTCCACAAAACCATCAGACCTCAAGAAACGAATCTTCACTTTCGCCGAGTAAGGATTCGGGTTGGCAAGGAGCAGATAGGTGTCGAAATCTCCCGCGGTGTATCCTTCGGCAAAATACCATTTTTTCGAAAGCGTGGTCACACCCGGCGAGTTGTGTCCGCCCTTCTTTCCGCCGTAGTTGAAGTACATCGAGCGTTCGCAAACGATCTTTTCATCCGAATCGACAACCGCGGAGACTGACTTCCCGAAAAGCCCGCCAATTGCCCGATAGTTTATGGTGTATCTCGAACGCGGAGGGATGAAGAAATCTTTTATTACTGGCGTGTAGCCCTCCCGCAGGAAATCAACCGTTACTCTCGCCTCAGAATCATTTGGATTTTGTATGAGAAGATACGTATCAAAATCATCCGACAAATAACCTTCCGCAAGATACCACTTACTGGAAGGCTTCGTAACGCCAGGAGAACAGGAGCCGCCATCCCATCTTCCACCGTATTTGAAGTAAATCGACCGCTCCGCGATGATTGGTTCCCGCCCTTTGACAGAAGCGCTCACACCTTTACCGTATACGTAGCGATTAACCCAGACGGTTTCCCTTGAGTGTGGCCTAAGATACCTCCACGTTGAAACCTCGTTACCTTGCTCGTCCATAAAAGTGATATCTACCCGATTCGTTTTCTCGGAAGGATTACAGACAAGAAGGTATTCGTTAAAATTCGAGGGCGCGACCACGGGTGGAGCGGGCGGAGGTTCCAGACCCGTTCTAATCGTGGCAGAGTGTTTCGGGTCTCTCCTGAACATCGGCCAGGGGAAAAGTTTTGCTTTTTTACCTTTCCCCCAGTTCACCGGACCCAAATCAAACACGTAATAAGCCCCGCCGGGAATGCTTCCGCCCGGCCTATCGCCAGTCCCGAAAGCCACCTCAACCCTTCCATCCCTGTCGAAATCACCCACCACAGGAGTGGTCACCACAAAATTGTTCATTACCTGGTTCCAGAGCACTCTTCCCTGGAAATCCCAGGCGCGGATCTCTATGCCGCAACCCGCTATGATGTCAGGATTCCCATCACCGTTGACATCCCCGAGCACCGGCGATCCCATCATGGGTCCCCCGACTCCCCTGATGGCAAGAGCCACCCGTCCGTCGGGCTTAAAAGCCATTATGCCGTCTTCACCTATTCCGTTTACCGGATTGCAGGCCACAACGATCTCGCGGATTCCATCACCGTCAATGTCACCAATCGCCGGGGAAGAGAACACGGAGGCCATGGTCACGACCGGCCACCCGGGAAGCTCGGAGCCGTCGTGTCGGAAACCATAGACCCTGTGACCTTCCGTGGAGATTCTGCCAGTCGCCTTGTAGTAATGTCCCGTTCCAACGAATATCTCGTAAAGCCCGTCTCCATTCACGTCCGCCACGGAGGGAGAGGACCATATTACCTCAGGTGAAATCTTCGGGAATCCCGGGAAGATTGACCCGTTGTGTCTGAAAGCGTAAAGCAAGCCACCCGGTGGATAAGGCCAGCCGCTCCCGCCTGTGGAGTCCGCCCCGATTATCACCTCGGTCAGCCCGTCGTAATCCAGGTCAGCAAGGGCGGGGGATGACCATATGGTGTCTTTGTTGTTGTACGGAAACCCCGGCAAACCCGCACCGTAATAACTCCAGCATTCAACAGTATGCCCGTATGTCCCCACAACGATATCGCTTGAGCCGTCGCCGTTTACGTCACCTATGGACGGGGATGAGAATACCCCCACATATCCATAAGCGTTGGGAGTCATTTTCGGCCAGCCCCAATGACCGAGTACGTTCCCCCGGCAATCCAGGCCCCAAACGCGACCGTTTAGATCACCAACCCAAACTTCCATGTATCCGTCACCATCAACGTCATGGCACGCCGGGGCACCCTGTATGGGAGCGCCAGCATAAAAATTCCATTTAAGACCTGCGCTCGGGTTGAAGCAGTAAAGCTGACCATTCAAGTTTCCGACAAGTATCTCGTCAATACCGTCTCTGTCGATATCGGCAGCTGTCAGGTGCGCCTGATAGAAACTTGAGTTTGCCGGATACACTCCTTTAAGCGGTCTTTCAAGTCCGGATGCGTACTTTATCGAATATGCGGACGGCGCGAACATAATCGGGGCAAAAAGACAGAGAACGGCGTAAAACGCAAGTATCTTGCGAAAACGTGCACGTCTGCAAATCATGAGAAAACATCTCCGAAAATGTTTAAACATTACCGTAGATTGCCGTAGGCTCCCGCCTCTTTTATCTGTTATCGAAACAACTCTGGTCTAACTTTATGCGCAATCAGTACTACTTTTAGGAATCAAACGGTTGATGAATAATCAAGGCAGGCCAGCCGAGGTGGTGAGCTCACGCGCCAGATTTGAGGAGCATCCAATCGAGACCGAAATATAGGTAAGACGCCGTGATGCCGAGGTGGTGAGCTCACGCGCCCGATTTGAGGGGTTCCCACCACCATCTGTTCTCAACATACCATCTGACGGTCTCTTCGAGCATGGACTCAAAATCTTTCCTTGGCTCAAACCCCAAAGAGCGGATTTTGGAGGTCTCGAGTGAATATCTTCTATCGTGTCCCGGCCTGTCCTCCACGTGCTGGATTAAAGACTCCGGCTTGGAGAGAAATTTCAGGATCAAACGGGTAATCTCTATGTTCGTTCTTTCCTGCTCTCCCCCGACATTGTAAATCTCCCCCGGCTTCCCCTTCTCAAGCACCAGCGCGATCGCCCGAGCATTATCCATTACGTAAAGCCAGTCTCTAACATTCAACCCATCACCGTAAAGCGGGAGCTTCTCATCCTCCAGTGCATTCGTGATGAAAAGCGGAATAAGTTTTTCGGGATACTGGTAAGGACCGAAATTGTTGCTCGACCTCGTGATCACAACCGGCAGCCCGTAAGTCACGAAATAGGAGCGGGCAATCAGGTCAGCTGCCGCTTTGCTCGCCGAGTAGGGACTGTTGGGACAAAGCGGAGAATCCTCGGTGAAAGAGCCCTCTTCGATGCTCCCGTAAACCTCATCAGTTGAGATTTGAACGAACTTTCCGACGCCGTGTTTTCTGCAGGCCTCAAGCAGAGAGAATGTCCCAAAAACATCCGTTTGAATAAACTCCTTCGGTCCCGTGATTGAGCGGTCCACGTGGCTTTCCGCCGCAAAGTTCAAAATGGCGTCGAATCCTCTGGAAATGAGTCTGTCAACAAGCTCCTCATCGCAGATATCGCCATGTATGAACTCATAGTCGAAGCGCCCCTCAATATCCTTGAGATTCTCCGGGTTTCCCGCATAGGTGAGCTTGTCAAGGTTTACAATCTTGATATCAGGAAAAGAGTTAAACATATACCTAATGAAGTTGGAGCCTATAAAACCGCAGCCGCCCGTGACAAGAATTTTCCGCAAAGCTATCACCTAACCCATCTTGATTTTCCAGTCGTAAGGAATTTCCACGCTGTCAGGAGAAAGCGTTTCGATGTCGGGATTATCTCTGTCATAAGGCTTGTCCGAGATCACAAGCAAGACTGCTTCGCGGTCGCTTACGCACTTGTACCCGTGATATACCCCAGGCGGAATCCTGACAAGAAGCGGCTTGTGCTCTCCGAGAAAGACCTGCATGAGCTCGCCACGCGAAGAAGAATTCTCTCGCGGGTCAAACAGGACGAGCTTGGCCATCCCTTGCGCACAAAGTACGTTCTCGCTTTTCCGTTCATGCTTATGCCATGCCTTCACGACACCGGGATAAGCTGCCGAGAGATGCAAATCCCCGAAGCCCACGAAGACATCTTCATCGCAGTTCATTACCGCGATGGAGTAACCCCGTTCATTCGCTTCAATCTTAAGTTCTTTTATCAAAACTCCTTCAATCATCTTCACTTCCTCGAATTATGTCACGCCGTTTAAATCCCAACAAAAAATCTTGAAATTGAGCCAAAGTCTTAAAGTATCCCAACCCTCGAGTTATCCCCAAGCATGAACCGGTAAACCGCTGGCTTGGCGGGCGAGCGCTCCACAACAACATTCGTCCCTATCAAACTGTCCTCAATTCTTCCGGGAATATCCTTTATGACGCTTCTTTCCAGAATTATGCTGTGCTCGATCTCGGAGTTCATTATCTCGACATCGAAATACACTGACGTGAACGGACCGATAAATGAGTTCACTATCCTCGCTCTCTCCCCAATTATCGCGGGACCTCTTATGGTGCTCTCTATTATCTCTGCCCCCTCCTCTATCACCACTTTGCCCAATACATTTGATTTTTTATCAACATATCCTTTATGTGAGCTCTCTATGGTCTCAAGCATTATCCGGTTTGCCTCGAGCATGTCCTCAAGCCTTCCAGTATCCTTCCACCAACCCTCGATTATATGCGGATCAACCTCATATCCGTTGTCTATTAGCCACTGAATCGCGTCAGTGATCTCGAGTTCCTCTCTCCATGAAGGTCTAATAGCCTTGACGGCCTTGAAAATGTTCGAGTCGAACATATAAACGCCCACGAGTGCAAGATCGCTCGGCGGTTCCTTCGGCTTCTCAACAAGGCGGACAACCCTTCCGTTTTCGAGCTGCGCCACGCCGAACAATCTCGGGTCGCTTACCCTGGCTAAAAGTATCTCGCTGTTAGGCTTGTTCTCTTTGAACTCATCGACTAGGCTCTTGATCCCGTCCTTTATTAGGTTATCGCCCAGGTACATCACGAATGACTGATCCTTAAGAAAATCCTCGGAAACGAGCACCGCGTGCGCAAGCCCCAAAGGTTCTTCCTGGTGTATGTAGGAGACTTTGAGACCCCATTTGGAGCCGTCTCCAACAGCCTGCATTATCTCCTTGCGCGTCTCGCCAACAACTATTCCCACATCCTCTATACCCGCCTCTTTTATGGCTTCAAGACCGTAAAAAAGGACAGGCTTGTTCGCTATTGGAACGAGCTGCTTCGCCATCGTGTGCGTGATGGGTCTCAATCTCGTTCCAGTACCACCGCACAGCACGAGAGCCTTCATGTTATCCCCTTTTTGTTAGAAATTCGGACACCTCCCAGCAACTTGATGATATTAACATCAGCGCATTTCTATCTCAAGGCGAGCGCCTGCCGGGCTTTGTTCACATAAAATAAACGAGTCAAAATCAATTAGGGGTCTCTTCCGCCATCCAATAAGCAGCCAACTGGGGGAAAGAGAAATTCTGGACAACCCGTCTTCTTGAATTATTTTCTATTCAGGGAAAAGGAGACCGGAAACGGTTGTCAGTTCTAAACCGCGCGACCTTATCTCGTTAACCAACTGTGGGAGAACCGAAACGGTCTTATCCCCCATAGTATGCATAAGTATTATGTCCCCATGATGCAGGCCCGATATGACATTCGATATTATCTGCGAGCTGGAAACATTGATTTCCCAGTCCCTCGCGTCTTTTGACCACATCACTATCAAGTAACCGCAGCGGGCGACAACCTGCCTCACCCTCTCATCCATGGCGCCGAACGGTGGTCGAAAATAAGCGGCCAGCTCACGACCACACGTATCACGCACAAGCGCCTCGGTCTGACGGAGTTCGTTTTCGATTTCGGCATCGGATATACGCGTAAACCAGGCATGGGTAAGGGAATGGCTCGCGATCTCGAAATTTCTCCTTGCCATTAATTTAAGCAATTCCTTATTGTTCGGACACCATGCCCCGCATACGAAAAAAGTGGCGGGAATCTTTAGCTCAGTGAGCTTATCTATGAGTAAACGGGTGCGGGGCTCCTTCATGGTACCGGTATCGAACGTTAGGGCGATTCTGTTTCCAGCTTGCTCGACCCTACGTATTACCGTCGGTTGAATGGGAGGGCCAGGCTTTGGAGGATGAGGAATGAAGAAAGGCTCACCTTCGCCTGTGAATGAAACACAACCCGGGTAAACCGAATATGGCCTTAAGAATCCTGACTGCCTGATTGATGATAAACCCCGTATTTTTTCGCTTCCCGAACCTTTGTTGCTACTTCCCTTTTGTCTCGGAGGAATAAAGCCGATTCCAACGGGTTGAACCGGGCTATTCCCCCCGGCAAGAAGACTGTAAATCCTGCCTCCTGAAGGCCCGATTACGTTCACGCATCTACCCGAGCCTCGATTGCGGCTGGAAACAACCACGGTTATCAACAGGAATGAAAAAATCCACGTAAACACGAGAACGGCTACTGTTTTCCAGAACCTATCTTTCGCTTTTTTCAAGTTGGACCGTTCCCCTGAATCATCTTGAAAAACCAGCCAGTTGAGTAGATAATCACCGGTTTCAAATCGCGAGAAAACGATAAGTATCAACCTCAGCAATTATATATGCCGTTATTATATGTAGATAGCCGCAATTTTCCCCTTATCCACACGATCGTCCAAAATCAGCTAATCTTTGCCCCATCCATCATAAAGACCGGAAATCACGCTCATAATTCAATATCCGGTGTAGCCTTCAGCGAAATACCACTCTCTTCCAGCGTCAGGGACGCCAGCGCTGAGATGACCACCCTCTCGCCCTTTCTGGGCTGAAAAATATCTGAAATACATCGCCCTTTCTGCGACAATCCCCACATTGTTCTTAGACCTTATCAAAGCCGAAAACTCGTCGTTTGCGATTTCAGGGATATGGTCTGCGCACAAGGTCAGTCTCGACATCGGAGGAATGCTCAATGACTTGGTGACCGATTTCCCTGAGGGCTTGGTGAACCGGACCTCCACGAATGATTTTTCATTTGATGGATTTTGCATCAAGAAATACGTGTCGAATTCGCCTCCAGTATACCCTTCGGCGAAATACCATTTTGAGGAAGGACTTGCAATTCCATTTCCGTCATGCGCGCCGAAGTAGCCCCGGTAGCTGAAATACATCGACCTTTCCACCACAATAGGAACTTTGTTGGTCGACCAAATCTTGGTCGAGAAACCCATCTGTGAAATCCCTGGCACCTTTCTCGCGTCAATCGTGTGTCTCGATCTTCCCCTGAGGGTATAGGATTTCTCAATCCTGTACCCGTCTTCGCGCATGAAAATAGCTTTAACCTTAGCCGGAGAGTCACCCGGGTTAAAAAGGAGAATATAAGTGTCAAAATCCCCACCCGTGTATCCCTCGGCAAGATGCCATTTAGTTGAGGGCTTTGTGCAACCGGACTCCGAATTGCCGTCAGACGCCCTGCCTCGAGTAAAGTATAAAGCCCTCTCGGCCACAACTGGGATTCCGTTTGTTGACTCCACGATCGTGGATACCTCGGTATCCGAAAAGCCCGGGAGGTCGTCGATGCGCAGGGTAGCTCTCGATTGAGGCGAAAGTACGCTTGAGCACGCCTGCATTTTACCCTCATGCGAGAAACATTGAATTCGCAATTTTGCCAGAGAACCGGAGGGATTGGCAATGAGAATGTAGGTGTCAAACCCTCCCGCAGTGTAGCCTTCCGCAAAGTACCATCGCTTCGCTGGAACGGGCGCGCCCGAGCAGCCGCTGCCCCCGGTCCCCGAACCGTAATCGAAGTACATCGTCCTTTCGCATACTATCGGTCTTTCAGCGGACACGAAAGTCGAGTGCTCGGCGTATTGAAGGTAATCGTTTACCCTGAGCGTAAATCTCGAGTTCCCCGCCAAATCGATGGAATGCTTTGAGGTGCCGCCGTCCCGCTCCATGAAGATGAAATTAATGTGGTTGCGCTCGCCCGAGGAATTGTACAAAAGGATGTATTCATCGAACTTCGCTAAAGGCAAGTCAAACAGCGCGCTCGGGAGACCAAGGCGTGAGGAGAGAACTCTCCCCTTTACTTTCACGGTTTTATAAGACCCCCTCAGATATGCTTCGTCAACCCTACCACCGGGAGTCCTACTTACTATGTCTATCGCTTTTAAAGCCCCGATGTTGGTATCAGAATAAGCGTTAAGTCTCGATTCAATCTCGGATTTTCGCAAACGTAGAGTCCATTGGAACTGGGGAGAACGACTGCAGTATTGGTCGGGTTTTCCCCTGAGATAAGAAACGGGTTTTCCCCCCCACACATCCTCGTTGTTTTCAGTGTGACCTCCACAGCTGCCATGGTAAGCGGCGATTATCGGGTGTCCCCCGTAGGTCAGGATTTCACCGGCCGTTTCATTTACCGCCCTTACTGAGTTTGGAAATCTGGATATGTCCTTGTTCTCGTTGAAAGCCTGGCAGCATCCACCGCTTGAGCATATGTCAAAACCCTGCGAGGAATGCTTTCCGCGCTCGATGCAGGAAAGTGCGTAAGTCCTTGCCGCGACATAAAGAACTTTCAACCCCTCGTAGGGATATGTGTCAGGTTCCTCGGCAAGCCTGTATAAATACTGCCGCAACGGATAGACCCTTATTCGCCCATCCCTGCAGAGAACCCTGATGGGGCGTTCCTCATCCGTTTTGCCGAACTGAACCCCGGTGTAGTAATAATTCAGGATCTGTCTGTATGAATGACCCTCGCGTGCGCGATATAAGACGCCATCCATACAGAGCCCCACTCCGTGAGCCCTGCCTCTGCCGTTAAATAAATACACCGGATCGGGCGCTGGGTTGAAGCTTAAGACTTCGGAACCGCCGACGGAAAAATATCCAAAAATTAGAGCCGACAGAAAAATGAAAATGAGGATATTCTCTTTTCTCATGGATCGAACCATCCTTTTTGACTTGACCTTAGCCCATCGAGAGGGGTTAACAATTATTCCCGAAATTTCCCGCTGGTCATCTACATTCCCGTATAACCTTCCGCGAAATACCAGTAAGGGCAAATTTGCGATATTCCTGGCGCAGAGGAACCACCCGTGATGCCGCCGTATTTGAAATACATTGACCGCTCCGCTATCAACTCTCTGTCGGTTTCAATGCGTAGGGAAAACTCGGCTTTCTCAAGACCCTTAACACTGTCGGCGCAGATAGTAAACCTCGAGTTTGCGGCAATTCTGAACTCGCGCTTTATGTTCTTGCCGGTAGCAAGCATGAACTCCGCGACCACGCGCGCGCTCTTTTTCCCCGGGTTCACAATCAGAAAATAAGTATCGAAACTCTGATCCGTGTACCCTTCCGCGAAGAACCACTGCCTGGATAACCTGGCGAGCCCCAGAACGCAGTGTCCACCGCATATCTCGCCGTATTTGAAATACATGGACCTTTCAGCGATTATGGGGGCAACCGCGCAGGTCACCTCGGTGGAAAACTCGCGAGACTCAAAACCTTTTATCCTGTCAACGGCAATGGTTCTCCTCGACAGCGGTGGCATACCGATCTTCACCTTCTGGCTTTTGCCATCGGTGGCAATGAATCTTATCTCTGCGGGCACCGAGAAATTATTCGGGTTCATCAATAGAATGTAAGTGTCAAACGAATAAGCCGTGTACCCTTCGGCGAAATACCACTTCTTGCTCGGCGCCACAACCCCCGGAGAGTTGTGACCGTCCCTCACGCCGGCGTAATCGAAATACATCGAACGCTCGACTATTATGGGCACGCTCGATATTATCCTGGCTGAAAACTCCACGGAGCCCATCCCTTTCACTGAATCGACATGAATCGTCAGGCGCGACTCAGGCGAAACCTCAACAATCTGCTCAATCTTCCTTCCCGATGAAAGAAGATAATCGCACTTGACGGTGGCGCTCTTTGGCGAAGGGTTCATGATCAAGATGTAGGTGTCAAAATTGTAAGCGGTGCAGCCTTCGGCCAGATACCACTCGGCAGAAGGGCAGTTCACGCTCGCGCCACAATGTCCTCCCGGGTGGTTACCGCCGTAATTGAAATACATGGACCTCTCCGCGACCACCTCACCGCGGAGAGCGGTAACTAAAGTTGATATCTCCTGATTGTAAAAAATGTCGTCAAGCCTTAGAGTTTTCCTCGAACGAGGTTTAAGTTTTACCACGCGCTCAAACCTCTGTCCGGAGGAGAGCATAAAATCAAGCTTAGCCTGCGATTCTTCCTTACCGGGATTGGTAAGAAGTATGAAAGCGTCAAAGCCCAAAGGCTCGCACTCCTTTATCACTCGCTTACCCCAGGCAAAATTATCGTCCCAGTAGCCGGACAGGCGGTCTATGCTTACTCCTGAGTTGCTGCCTGTCGAATGTATGAAGAGGTCGTGACCGATGTAAATGCCCGCGTGATCGACGTATCCGTTTCCGCCGGACGAAGATCTCCCGAAGAAAAAAACCGGGTCCCCGGCCAGGAGTTGACTTCTCTCGACCCGCGGGTAGTTGGAGTCGCGAGCCTGGTCATCCGCGACCCTGAACATTGGATACCCGAGCTTCTCATGAAAAACGAAATAAACAAGCCCTGAGCAGTCGTAACCGCCTTCGGAGTCGCTTTCCCCACCCCACACATATGGGTATCCCATTTTCGAGAAAGCAGCATCAAGAGCGGCTTCTCTCTCCGCTCCGACGAGAGGTTGCTGGCAGTTCATCCAGTCGAAAGAGGACCTCACGTACTCGAGCCTCCAGGAGTCTATGAAATCCGCGGCTTTAAGCGTATATGCGAGTTCACCGCGCGGATATTCATCTTCTGGACGCACTCTGCTGTTTCTTCTCTTCATCTTGAGGTCGCAGGCAATGACAAGGTAGCAAGCGTAATACGGGGCTCTCGGGTTCAGCCCTTGCAAATGGGTGCACTCAAGCTCGAACCCCAGACCAATTATCAGGCTTTTGAAAACTTCCCATGTCTTTAAGTATTTGCCCGGTTTAAACGAACCGTCAGCGAAACGCTCCATTAAACCTCCGGCAACGCAGGCGGCAGCGTAAGGATATCTTTTGTCGTTCGGTGTTAAATCAGTGAACCGCACTTCCGGCAAGTCTTTCAAAGGAAGCTTGAAATAACCAACCAGCGCCCGCGCGAGTTCGATTCTTGAGGCGGGGATGTTCGGTTCGAACTGCCCGTTGTCCCTCCCCATCATATATCCTTTTGCCGTCACGTAATCTATCGCCTCAACGACCTCTGAAGGAGTATTACCCAAATCCGTGAAAGAGGATGCCAGCGAGCATGTTTCGCCTGATAACAGAAAAACGACCTGGCTTGAGGTGAGAAGAATCAAAACAACGAAAACGCAGGAAAATCGGACCTTAAGCGAAGATATCGCGCTACGGTTTTCCTTGCGCGTCTCCTCTTTATCGAGGGATTTTTCCGTAAGCCTAAAAATCCTGCTCATCGTGTCCTACCTTGTGCAGCCCTCAGCGAAATACCAAACACCGCTTGGCCGAGACGCCGTCACGCAGTGACCACCTTGCTGATTTCCCTTGTTGAAATACATTGCCCTTTCTGCAGCTATCCTCTTCTTGCTCAAAATCTCGACGGAAAACTCCTTTCCCTTAAGCCCAGTGACGTTGTTGACTTGTATCGTTTTCCTCGAAAAAGCTGGAAGAATCAAGCCAATACTTTTCACCCCAACACCGGGCAGTAGAAATCTAACCGTCACCGGCGCGCTTTCCTTATTTGGGTTCATGAGAAGAACGAAAGTGTCGAACCCCTCCCCGGTATAGCCCTCGGCAAGATATGAAGCTTTCAACGGAGCCGGGCTACCAAAACAGTTAGATCCGTCTTTTATCCCGTTATAGTTGAAGTAAACTGACCTTTCCGCTATCACTGCAATGTCGGAGTAAAGAAGCGTAGAGACGTCGGTAGACTGGAGCCCGGGAACAGAGTTTAAATGGATAGTCTTCCTGCTCATCGGCTCGACACCGAAGTAGTTGGAGATTGTCTTTCCCTCAGGCAGCATGCTCAACATATGAACCTTTGCCCTGATCTTGTTTGGATTTGATATCAATATGAATGTGTCGAATCCCTTGCCCGTGTACCCTTCCGCGAAATACCAGCGACAATAGGGCTTCGCCACGGCGCATGACGCGTGCCCACCCGATATGCCTTTGAAATCGGAGAAGTACACTGCTCTCTCCGCGACAACCGGCTTTTCCGCCAGAACCACTGTGGAAAAATCGGCATTTTCGAAACCGCGAAGCGTTGAAGTGTCAATCGTGAGTCTGGAAAGAGAGGGCAGAACGAACTCGAATGAACCGGTGTGACCGTCGGAGCGAAGAAGACGCACAGTTATCTTTGACTGCTCTTTCTGAGGGTTAAACACAAGAATAAAGGTGGAAAATCCCCATGCTGTCGAGCCTTCGGCAAGGTACCACACTTTCGATAAGCCTCTTGCGCCGCTGGAACAGTGCCCGCCATTGAAGCCGGAAAAATCGAAATACATTGACCTTTCGCATACAACCGCAACCCCGTTTTCGGAGCGAACAACGCTTGAAACATCAGCGCTTCTTATCTCCCTGTCAACGAAGATTGAGTGCCTTCCCAGTTGGAGAATCTCGAAAATCTCCTTCCTTACCCTACCGTCAGCAGCTATAAAATCAACTGCGACCTTCGCCCTCTTTGAAGAGTCGGGATTCAAGATTGAGATATACTCGCTGAAGAGCCCCGGATCACGCAGGAACTCTGCCAGACCGGCGGAGATTCCTTCGGCGATCTTCTGCCTGAAAAGAGGGTCTTTGAGAAGGTCCGCCTCTTTACTATTCGTGATAAAAGCTCCCTCAAGAAGCGCGGAAGGCATGTCGGTGTTCTTCAAGACGTAGAAACCCGCTTCCTTCACGCCACGGTTCTTAAGCCCAATGCGACTTACCACCTGGTAATGCACCGCTTTGGCAAGGATTCTGCCCTCCTCAGAATCATAGTAGCAGTAGGTCTCGGTGCCCTCCCCGCCCTGAGAGGAAGCGTTGTTATGAATGCTTAAGAAAGCCTCGGCGCCCGATGTGTTGGCTATCTTGCATCTATCCTCGAGCGAGACGTACACGTCCTTAACCCGTGTCATGACAACCTGATAACCCATACCGGTTAAAAGATTCCTTGCCCTAAGAGCGATGTCGAGATTCACGTCCTTTTCGAGAACGCCGTTCCCCACGGCGCCGGGATCCGAGCCGCCGTGACCCGGATCCAGACAAACGATAGTCCCGTCAGCCCTCAAGCTGGAAAGAGGATTCAGAAGAAACAACACCATTAACGCCGCGGCTAAAAAGGGCATAACCGGCAATCTGTATTTATGCACCAACAACCCTCCAAATAAAAAACCAGAGCAAGCTTCGAGACGAGCCTCTGCTTTCCCTGGCAAAAGGATTTGAGCTCTTAGTTCAGCTCTTTTTGGGCTCCACCTTCAAGCAGTATTGTTTTTACCGAAAACGCGCTACACCACTAAGCGCGGATACCGTCAACTCAAAAATACGGTAGCGCCTCTCCCAGCGGGCGCGCTTGCAAAAAATATTTCAACAAGTTACCGCCCGCATCCTCTAATCCCCGGGGCGCACGTTCCCCCGAAGCCGTTCGCGAAATAAACGGCCCTTTCAACTATGACAGGACCTTCTGCCAGGAGTTCGGTTGAGAATTCATTTGAATCAATGATTTCTTTAGCTCGTAGGGTGAATCGGCTTTGAGGTTTCAACTTGTATTTTCTTCTCAATGAGCTGCCATTCGGTTCCATAAACGTAAAGCTCACGACGACAGCCTCATCGGAAGGGTTTTGAACAAGAATCCATGTCTCAAAATCTCCGCCGGTGTAGCCTTCCGCGAGATACCAGGAGGTATCAGGTGAGGGAGTGCCGAGACAGGCGTGACCGTCACTTCTGTCCTTCCAGTACATAGCCCTCTCAACAAGCACTGGGCGCGATGAGGTTACCCTCGCCGACACATCGCTTTCGGGAATTATCTCGTTTACGCCGATTGTGAATCTGCATTCACCCGGAAGGTCATAGTTCCTTAATGTGGTTGACCCATCTTTTCTCATGAAACGAACGGAAATGCTCGTTGATTCTTTGGAAGGGTTCTGGACAAGAATATATTCCTCGAAACCGTAACCCGTGCAGCCCTCAGCTAAGAACCATGTTCGTGAGGTAGAAACTGCGCCGGTTGAGCAGGTGCCGGATTTCATGTTGTTGAAATACTGCGCTCTCTCCGCGATAACAGGTACCGAGCTTTCAATCAATGTTGAAACATCCCGTTCAGGCAGAATATCGTTTAGCCAAATAGTGAAACGAGAGCGCGGAGAAACGCTGAATGTTTTTCGAATATTGCCCATAGCCGGGGTCATAAAGGTTGCTTTGATCTGAGCCTGTCTATCCTCCGGATTGCAAATTAGTATATATGTGTCAAAGCCATGCGCCGTGCAGCCTTCCGCGAAATACCATTTCTGCGAAGAGGTAATCGCGCCGACTGATGCGTGACCCGCTTGCCATTCATTGAAATACATCGCCCTTTCCACAGCTATCACCTTGTCAGCTTTTATGTGCGCGCTGACCTCGCTTTCGGGAAAAATGCTGTCAACATGAATAGTGAACCTGCTTTTGCCACCGATAATGTAATCGCGCATCATGTTTTGTCCATCGGCGAGCATGAAGCGTACCTCCACTCTTGCCGAATCAGTGTTGGGATTCTGAATCAGAATGTAGGTCTCGAATCCGCCGGCGGTGTACCCTTCGGCGAGATACCATTCCTTTGAGAGATTGGGTATTGTCCTGTTGACCCAGAACTCAGAAAAATCCTCAACCTGCGTTACCAGCTTGTCCGTTGGAGCCGCGGACAATCCAACGCAATACAAACCATCATCGACAATTCTTCCAGAATCGTCTTTCCCGTCCCACCTTACTGAAATCTCCCCAGGTTCCCCTCTTGATTCACCAAATGAGCGGACCTTGTGCCTGCCCTCCCAGACCGCGGGGAAGAGACGGGATGCGGTCGAAAGTGAATACACCGCTTCGAAACTGTCATTGATTCCATCCCCATCCTGGCTTATCGCGCTGGCGCTGTTTCTTGTATTCGGTACCTTATTGACGCGCCTGGGCAACGTGCTTGGTGGTAGCAGGTGCCGATTTCTTATGGAGACAGCACCGTCTTTCGCGAATGAAATCACGGGTATTCTTGCCGCCGGATCACTGTTCTGCCAGTCCGCCATCTCGAAAATCGGGATTTTAACAGGTTTAACCGCCGGTTTGTAAAACAACCTTCCGCCAGGGACATCGAGCGAAACACCCGCAGCCGCAGAAAGTAGGCCTCCAACCGCGGCGCCTCGCGGGTAATACCCGAGCGCCTGTCCTAAACTTGGTGCCCTGGAATCAGCTGAAGCGGAGATTGTTGTCATGGTTTCACTGACGCCTCGGGCATCAGATTCGTAGCTTAAGTGGGATATTTTAGAAAACTCAAAAGAAGCGCCATTAAGCTTCGCTCCCGGATAAATGACCACATCCCAGTATCCCCCGTTTAAGTACCTTGCGAAATTCAGAAGCGCTGCCCAGTATTTCTTCACCATCATCATGGGGTCTTGACCCTCTATGGCAACGCCCAGATACAGCGCTGCCTGGTCACGCCACATGTTTTGAGAAATCCACTGCCTTTGTCTGTCGTAGGAAGTGTGTGAAGAGCCGAATTGAACTTTCGTCCTCTCTGAAGCAGAAGCGAGGTCCTTTTTTACGCGTTCGATATTCTGTGAGGAAAGACCGCAGGCAAACTCCGAGGAAAGCAGGTAAACAAGACCGTTGGAGGCGAATATGCTGTAAGCATCCCTTTCCTCATCCGGGCATCTTGAGTCTAAAGAAACGGCGAAACGGTCCGAAAGCCATGACTCTCGCTGGAGCGTCTGGTTTATCTGCATGACCCTTGATCTGCATTTATGGTAATAGCTCCAGTCGCGGACGTATTCCGCGAGCCTAGATGCGGCGTAATACGCCGAAAGGCACTTGAGGCCGAGATAAGTCTGGTCTTTAGAAAACTGCAGCGCAAATGAGGCATCGTCTATGGTGTTTGCGGTGTAGATGTCAGGTATTCCATTGTTGTTCGTATCGCACCGGAAGAGAAAATCAAGAAGGAGGCGCACGGTCGAAAACCTTCTCTTGACATAATCGCCATCACCCGTGGTTTTCCAGTACTTGTACAGAAGCAGGATGTAGTTGGCGTTCTCCTCCGCCGGCATGTCATGCGGATATACCTGGCCACCAGCAAAATCGCCCCTGCCCATGTCATGGCTTAAGTAAAAACCGTCGCCGCACTCTTTCAGGTAAAGAATCCATTGATCCATGACGCGCTTTAAGAGGTCGGGAAAATAATGGAAATAGAACCAGGCGTTGTTGTACTCCACATCGACGGTACTGTGGAATCTGCAGTCCGCTCCCTCCCAGGTGCTGAACCACTCCCTTCCGTTTTCGGAAAGCGCCCACCAGGTGTTCACAACAAAAGACTGGAATGCGTAACAGTAAAGATTCCTGAACTCGCTTACGTAAGTCGGACTCAGATAGAGGTAGTCCCTGCTTGCGATGGTGGAATCAAAAAAGGCGGACTTGCTTATCATGTCCCCGCTTTCATTGAAAGCGTAAGTTATGAGGTCGGAAAGAGAGCCAAAAGATGAAGTGTATTTGAGTTCATATGTGTCGTCGTACGCGCTGTTTTTGACGCGCAGAACACTCTGCGATATGTAACCGGCTAACACCACTCTCTTCGCGGCGGAACCGCCTGGCGGAAGATTCTCGATCCGCCATTTGAAGCCGGTGTAACCCCTTGGGAAGAAAGTGAAGAAAGGAAACCGCCAGTCATTTAGTGCAACCGGATAACCCTGGGGAGAGTAAAAATCCCATATCCTTGAACAGGTGAAATCCTCAAAATCTGATTTAGCAATTCCTTTGAACTCAATGTCAGCCGAATCAGAAGCTGGCACTAAGACCGCTTCAGTCGCGACCTTCGGGCCTGCGTGATCAATCGTCTCATCGTTGTAGCTATATACGGTCTTGTACATGTAACCCTTCGCAACCCCCGTTTCATATGAAAGCACCTGACTTGATTCAAACCAGCGCTTGTGCGGAATGGCAAAGAGCAGTTCGCCGCTCGCGTCGCTGTTCCCTCGGTTTTGCACGGTTAAATCGAGGAAAAAAACGGGCGCAGATGAGATTCTCTCCTCCCCAGGATAGAAAGGTGCTCTGAATCTCGCCGTCAGTTTAAGCGGCATTGCTTGAGAAGAACAATCATACGTATGAGAGGTCATGGTCTGTCTTTGATCAATTGATTCCCAGACTGGATAGCGGTCCGTGAAAGGCAGAGCGCGAATCTCGGATTCATGTTTGAGCGCCAAAACAAGGTCATTCAGATCCCATGTGCCCGCGCCAAGTGAGGAAATGCGCGCGGCAAGTCTCTGGGGAACAAAGTTAAGGCAAAACCTTGAGCCGAGCCTTCCCAGAAGCGTCTCGAAGCAGTTCTGGTCTTCTCCGTTTTCAAAGCGTACGGGGGAACTCATCATCTGCCGCGAGGCCGAGGCGCTGATCTCAACCACCTCGGTTGACGCGCCACGGAAGACGCGGATTGTGCATATTAAAGCCTTCCCAGCGCAGCCCGCCTCATCGGAACGGAACTGAAGGTAGAGCCTTCCCGCGTTGTTCGATCTTACAGAAAAAACTCTTTGATAGGCTCGATTCTTCCCCCCCGAAGTCTTGAATATGTCAAGTCTCTGGAGAACGCGCGAGCCCTGCAGGTAAACGTTGAAAACTCTTTTGCCCGATGACGAAAAATCAGGCTCGACGAAACTCATCTCAACGTTATAAGGATACGAAGGTCTCAAGTTAGCGAGAACGTAGGAAAAGTTTGTCCCTTCTCTAACCCGTTTAAACTTATATTCTTTTTTGGTTTGACTGTCGGTGCCCTGTACGTTTATGTTGGGAAACTCCCTCCAGGACGTGCCTCCGGCAGGAGAGTTATTCCTTAACTCCACTATTACCTGACCTTCGCCCTGGGCGAAAGCACGGGAAGTGAAAATGAAGCATGAAAGAGCAACCGCGGAAATTATTATCAGAGTTTTTAAAAACGATCTCCAGTGTATGTCCATCGTTTTATATATAACGTAACCAAAACCCTTAAGTTATGAAACCCCGGAAAAATTGTTAGAAAACGGACTCATTTTGAGGACCCATTTGCGCGCGACTTTCCAGCGTTTTATCTCAGACGTTTCGGCCAAAGAAGTGAGAAGGCAGCCTTAAGGCAAAAACTTCTTCAATTTTTTCCAACCTGACTGTATTATTCTTTAGACTTGAAACAATCTCTGATAAGCGAGGGGTTTTTATGAAAATACTTTTTATCGTTAAAGAATTTCCTCACAGCAAGGTCATCGGCGGACCCATCATTATTTACAACAGAATCAAATATCTCTCCGAAAAGCACGATGTGTCCCTGCTCGCTTTCGCCGCAAACCCCACCCGGGAAGAGATTGAGTCGGTATCCGGGTACTGCCTGAACATGAGACTCATCCCCCCGCCGAAAAGGGGTGGCGCCGCTCGAAAAACGTGGGACTATCTTTTCGGTCCGGTACCACCATATTTTATGCAATTATATTCAAAGGAAATGTATGAAGCCTTACGGCAAATGGTTCGAGCAAACAAGTATGATGTTGCAATATCCGAATACTCAATGGTCGCTCAGTATCTCTACCGGAATCCTGACCTTGAGGGAATCAAGAGAATCATGTCAGTGCATGAATGCTATTACCTTGCGAGAAAAAAGGTCATAAGAGTTCAGGGTCTGGCATCGAAAGAAGGTCTTACCGCCTTGCTCCATCTGAAAGGTTTAAAGAAATACGAGTTTGACATGTATGATGACGCAGACAGGGTCTTGACTCTCACGCCCGAAGAAAAGGAGGAACTCCTCGGGCTAAGACCAACTCTCAAAATCTCTGTCATTCCTCACGGTGTCGATATAGAAAAATTCCGTCCATTTAAGAAAAAAAGTGGGCGCCCCACAGTCATGTTCCTCGGCAACTTTCTCCATGACCCGAACAGGGAAGCCGTTTTGTTCTTCGTGCAAAACAGTTGGGGTATCGTTAAAGAAAGATGCCGGGAGGCGAGGTTTCTTGTCGTGGGAAGAGGACCGACACCCGATATGATTGAGCTTGCGAGAAATGACCCCTCCATCGAAATCACCGGTCAGGTTGAGGATGTCTATCCTTACTTCTGTGAAAGCGATGTTTTTGTGTGCCCGGTTAGAATAGGCGGCGGATTCCGCGGAAAGGTGCTTGAAGCAATGGCGAGTGGAGTGCCGGTTGTCTCTACGGAACTCGGAGCTCAAGGAATTCCTTACAGGGATGGGGAGAATATGCTGATCGCCAATACCCCGGAGGAAATAGCCAGCGGTGTATTCAGGCTTCTTGAGGATAAAGCGCTTCACGATAAGATCGCCGAAAACGCTCGAAAACTTGTGGAGGAAAGATTTTCGTGGCAAAAAGGCGTGGAGATCCTTGAGGAAGTCCTTAAGGATGTGGTAGGAGAAGACGGTACAAATTGACGCTGAGAGTAGAAACCAAGGGCACAAGTCCAAGGGTAAGGTGCTCGTAAGGAGGCGCAATCAGAACCAAAAGCGTTACTTTCCAACAGATTAACGTACAGGCGTATTCTACAGGAGGTTCTGCGTGAATCGGGATTTCATCAAGAAACTGGACCCGCTACTGAAAGCGGACCTCGATTCAGAATGGTATATGGGCGCAACCAATATCAACGGTGTAACCGGTAACGGTAGGCTCACTGCCGGAATATCTTACTGGGGTGAGCTTACCGTTTTGCGTTGGCCCCGCTTGAGCCATTTCGACCATCTACGCTACCGCACGACTCATGGTTTTCCGCTTAGAAATTACGGCGTCAGGATGGATATAGACGCTCCCTCGGAAACTTACGCGCGCCTCGGAAAACCGAATGTAATCAGCCCGGACATGGGCTCTTTCGGTGGCGTTTACAATCCCGAAGAGAAAAGAGCTTCTTGGTTCCACGAGCCTGAATGGGATGCCGCTGGACGCTACGAACCTGAAGACTCCAATATCGTCATGACAACGTTTCACAATCCACGAATAGGCATAACCGTGACGCTCACAGATTTTGTACCGCCCGACAGGGACGTTTTAGTCAGGCGCTTTCTTTTGAAAAGAGAAAGCGGCGCTGGCGGCAAAAAAAGCCTCCTCTTTTCATTTATTTACTATGCTAACCTCGCGCCAAGCGCTTCTCGCGCAAGATTCTATCCGGCGGACTGGAAAATGCACGAGATGAGAAGTGATTTCCTGTGCGTTTATGATGAAGAAAAAAATGCGGTAATCCATTTTAAGCCTCAGCGCCTGCCAAAGAGACTCGCTTTTAACGCTCAAAGGGAGCTTGAAGCCCAACCTGAGAGAATAGCGGATTTCGTCAATAATCTTGATGAAGAATATCCAAGCGGCGGCATCTTCATAGCGTGGGGCTTTGACAGAAAACCTGGCGCTTTTTCCGTGGGAAAAACTCTCTATGGAAGAAAAAATGCTCAACAGGGAAACCCGTATTTTGAAGCGCTTGACGGCTCTCTTTCAATGAGACGGGTTTCGTCCTATCCGGCCTGCGCCGCGATTTCCTGCCCAGTGTCGTTTGACGAAAGAAATGAGTTTTCCGTAATGGTCATTTTTTCAATAGCCGAAAGGGCTCAAAAAGCCTTAAAAGCGTATAAAGAATCCATAGAAGAAGGATTTGACAGAATTCATAGAAGAACGATCGAGCACTGGAGCAAGCGTGCATCCTCAATAGTCTTACCCGATGCTGATGATGAAGTTTTCAAAACGCTTGCCAGAAGGTCCATCCTTGCTTTGGATATCGGCACAGACGCAACGAGCGGGGCGATCGTGGCATCTATCTCTCGCCAGCCCCAGTACTGCTTTGACTGGCCGAGAGACGGCGCCTTTTTTGACTACGCTCTGGACCTGGCTTCTTCAAACGAGCGCGTGACAAGGCACGCTTTTTTCTACGCTTCGGCTCAAATAAAAAGCAGATACAACAGAAGAAAAGACGGTAATTTCTGGGGAAATTACTACACTGACGGTAAAAAGGGTTCATTTTTAATCATCGAGATAGACGAAACGGCGCTCTGCGCGTGGAACCTCTGGCGGCACGCGCGTCACGTACCGCCCGAAGACCGCGATCTCTACCTTGAGAAAATCTACCCCACCATCAAGAACGCGGCCGAGGCGCTGTTGAGAAAGAGGCCTAAAAAGGGAGGATTCCCTGCTAAAGCAAGAGAAGATGACAACTTATTTGCGAAAACGAGAACGCTACACGGCGCGACCAGCGCTTACCTCGGACTTATTTCCGCTCATCAAGCGGGAAAACAGTTTGGGGAAAACAAATCCACTTGTGATTCCTGGATTTCCTGGGCTTATGAGATAAGGGATGCGATTGTCAGCTCATTCGATGAAAGCTCAGGGAAATTCAACAACGAGGGCTGGAGAGGGGGAACATGGGTAATCTGGCCTTCAAGGATACTTCCCTTTGAAGACGAGCGCATCCAGGCACAAGCGGAATACCTTCTTTCAAGCGTCGAGCCTTTCTTGTTGAAAGAAACACAGGGCGCTGCTTACGCCTCGGAAAAGCTTGTCGCCTGCGCGCTCGCTTTCCAAAACAGAGTAGAGATGCTCGACCGGGTAAGAAGGTGCTTGTCTATTATGGCTCATGAAGTGCCCACGCCCGGGACCGGACATTTCGGTGAGGTGGCGCTCGTTAGGGATTTCGGACGAGGAGAAAAATTTTTCCAGAACCGAACTTCGATTCCCCACCTTTGGGAGGGGACCCTCTTTTATCTTGCGCTTGCCGCCGCCTACAATCCGGAATGGTTTGATAGGGAAGATGAACCTTTTTCATGGTAGCAAAACTGCCTGTCACGCGCGGGGGATAGTTGCTCAAAATAAGGCAAGCCAACATAGTCATAACGCCCCCGCGCATAGGGGATATAGTTAAAGCGCGCGTGACCGTCTATGCGGGTCGCTAATGCCCGCACAGGGCGGGGGATATATCAGGGAGAGACGGACTTACGGGCATAACAACCCCTGCCCGTCCCGCGCGGGAGGATAGTCTGAAATCTCAATGAAGCGAAAAGATTTCGAAAATGGGGTCAGTTCTTGAATCAGACATAGCAAAAGAGCCTGAGGTCCTCGAGAGATTTCTTCTGGACTCTTTGGAAGATATTGAAGAGGCTGTCAGAATTATAGAACGAGTCCGCCCGTCTTTCCTCTACATCGTCGCGCGTGGCAGTTCGGAAAACGCCGCAAGGTACTCCCAGTACGCTTTCGGGGAAATGGCGGGAATTCCCGTGGCACTGGGAAATCCATCACTTTTCACTTTGTACTCAAAAGCTCCGGATCTTTCCGGTTCCGTTGTTTGCGCAATTTCCCAGTCAGGTCAATCTCCAGATATTGTATCTGTCGCAGAACACGCGGTGGAAAACGGGATATGCGCCATCGCCATCACAAACGACCCATCATCCCCGCTTTCCAGGCGGGCGACGCACACTGTTTGTATTAGAGCAGGCGAGAAAAGCATCGCCGCGACACAGACATATTTAAACTCTCTCGCCGCGGTTGGAATGATTGCCATCTTTCTGGGAGGACAGCGCGACAGGCTCAAAGAACTGCAATCAGTTCCTGCTGTCCTCTGCGAAACGCTTGAAAGGGGGAGCGCAGCGGAAAGTATTGCGCGGTGCCTCAAAAATCGCGATGGGCTTTTCGTTTTAGGAAGAGGTTACAATTACTCAAGCGCCCACGAGATTTCATTAAAACTTAAAGAACTCAATTATCTGCTTGCGCATCCCTATTCAACCGCTGAGTTCCTTCACGGACCGATAGCCGTGGTCGAGAAGGAGTTCCCTGTAATTATCATCTCATGCACTGGAGCTATTTCCTCGACAATCCCGATAATTTGCGAAAATCTCTCTGCCCTTGGCGCGCAAAAACTCTTCATAACAAACCACAAAATCCGCAGCCAGGAAAACGTTGAAATCTTCCAGATACCGGATTGCCCCGAGTGGGTCTCCCCGTTCCCAGTTGCGCTCGCGGGTCAGTTAATTGCCCTGAAGACAGCGGTTCTCAAGAGCATAAACCCAGATAAGCCGAGAACAATCAAGAAAATCACAAGGACAAAATAGCCACTGTCGGGGATTGATTAGGTTTAAGACGCGATATTTCCCTGTCCGCGTACCGCGCAAGTAATAGCGTTTGCCGGCCAATTCATATAAACTTATTTCAACCTACCGTCTTTCAGTCAAGGAAAGGAGTGGTACCCGATGAGCGTCCTGTATATCCCAAAGGGAGACGGCATTTATCAAACCCTTCCTGTGACCCCCGAAAACACAAGGAAATACATCGAGAGCATCCCCATTTACCGGGACGATGACGACCCGCTTTTCTGGCCACAAGAAAAGATTTACGAGATGCAAAACCAGATGTTCAAAAGGCAGATGGAATGGGTGTGGGAAGGGCACGATTATTACAAGAGAATCTTTAAGGAAAACGGCATAAAGCCTGAAGACATTCAATCGCTTGATGATCTGGAGAAGATCCCGCTCACCTACAAGAAGGATTACATGGCCGAGCCGGAAGCCTTCAGGCTGAAACCTCAAAATCCGACACTTTACGACTGGATATTCGATGTAACTTACACCACAGGCTCCACCACGGGCATGCCCACGCCTTTCTGGAACACTGTTCACGACATACACGGGATCTGGCAGATGCTCTTCAGGGGCATCAAACTTGGAGGATTCCCCCCTTACTCAAGAGGCATAAACCTCTTCCCCCTCGGACCAGTTCCACACATCGGTTTCTTCAGAGCGCGTGACATCGGCGCAATGGGCATTGGAAGTCTTAACATGTACGGGACCACGGGCATGCTGTACCCCGAGTTTCCCGTCCACCGGAGCATGGATTACGCAATGGATGTGATCGAAAAAGGAAAAGCGGAAGTCTGGCTTGGAATAGCAAGTTTCATGCGAAGGCTAATCATGAAAGCCGAAAAGGAGGGAAGGGATTTCTCGGCCACTAAGCACATTCAGGCTTTAGGTGAGCCATGTCCTCAGGCTATGCGAGATGACATGAAGCGGAGGCTCCAGAATATGGGCGCGGAGGACCCTTTCATCAGCAACTCCTATGGATTCACCGAGATGCAGGGAGCAATGCCTGAATGCACCGATTTCAGCGGCTGCCATAACCCGGCGCCGAACCTCTACTTCTTTGAGGTGGTTGACGAAAACACGGGCAAGAGACTGCCTGACGGAGAAAGGGGACTGTTTGCAATAACCCATCTCAACCGACGGGGGACAGTGCTACTGCGCTACGTCATAGGCGATCTCGGAGCGATAACACATGAGACCTGTCCTCACTGCGGACGCAACGGTGAACGTGCGATAATAGCGGTCGGAAGCACATACGCCACGCGGACATCCGAGCTTGTTAACCTCAAGGGCACCCTCATAAACCCTGAGATCCTCAGGGATGAGGTGGCGAACACCCCGGGAGTCAAAGAATACCAGATAGTTTTCACCAAGAAGGATATGGAAGATCCTTACTCGCCCGATGAGCTGGTGGTCAAAATAGCCCCCGAGGAAGGCTTCGACACCGCGAAAATGGAACAGGAAATACAGATGAAACTCATCACGGCGGTCGAGATGAGGGCAAAGGTACAGTTCGTTCCCATGGAAGAAATATACGACCCAACCGTCGCCCTCAAAGCCTACAGGGTGATAGATATGCGCCCAAAGGTGGAGTAGTCCGAAATTGAGAAGAGGGGCAATCCTGATAAGCTGAAAATCAACACGCATTGGATTTGACGCGTCAGGTAAGTGACTGGAGCAAATTTTTGCAACAACTCACCGTGAAAATTCATTGGTTCGCGCAGAAGAGTTCCCGCTAAACCGGGCAGATGCCTGCGAATGTCAGGTCGATTGCGCGAGCACATCCATAACCTTAGGCGCGGTCCCTAAACAAAAGGGGGAGGTGTCATGTTTCTTTCTTTGACGGAAGCTTCGAGACAAGCGCTCGAGGGATTGAGAGAAATTTCCACTCTCAAATGGTATGCGGTACCGCTCCTCGTGTTCGTAGCCTACATCTACGCCAAAGAGGTAAAGAAGGCTCGGCAAACCAACAATTGGGACCCGATTTTGGCCGCACTTATCCTTTTCGGGTGCGACTTTTTCAATGAGACATGGAACGGGTGGGTCTTCCATCTGACCAAAAGGTCCGCAGTCTGGACCGCGCCCGGAGAAACGGCTTACCGAATGACCATCGGCTGGAATATCGAGATCATATTTACATTTGCGCTTTTGGGTCTCGTTTATTACCATTCCCTTCTCCCGGATGAAAGGCGGAGAATCCTCGGGCTTCCGAACAGGTGGTTTATGGCTTTGTTCTTCGCCGCGTTCTGCGTATTCATCGAGGTCCTTCTCAACCTTGCTGGGCTTCTCGTATGGGAATATCCCTGGTGGAACCGAACGATCGGTGGAATATGGTTAATATTTCTGCTCGGTTACTTCTACTGGTTTGCTGCCATCAACCTCATGCTTAAACTGAAGACAATGAAAGGTAAAATCACCCTCATAGGCGTCATCTACGCGGTCCCGATCATCATGAACCTGCTTGCCTGGGGCTTGGGCTTCAGATATTAGCAATCCTCAAAAAACCATCGGTCCCCCAAAGACCATCTCGCTAATCATGCGCAGAAGTAAGCGGCGGCGTGGCTTGATAACCGTTCCTTTGGGACAAATTGCCTTTTAAAAACCTCATCCAGATGATTTCCAAAAACAACTTGACACGTCAAACCTCATAATTTAATTTATTTAGCATTGCTAAAAGTATTTGTCGAGGAGATCGGAATGAATTCCATAAACGATATAAACAGTCTTGCAGAAGACCTGATGAAAAGCGTTGAAAAGGCGTTCCGCGGCGTGAGAGCGGTTTTCAGAAGTGAGATAGAGGAACACAATCTAACCTTTCCCCAGTTCCACCTCATCAGAATACTCAGAGATCAAGGCAGCCTAACCGTCACCGAAATTTCATCCTCGATGATGATCGCTCCACCAACAGCGAGCAGAATGATAGACGCGCTATGCAGGAAAGGTTTTTTGAGAAAAGAAAAAAGCGAACATGACAGGCGCGTCACGACCGTGTCCATGACAGATAAGAGCACGAGGATACTCCAGAGAATATCGAGGAAACAGCGGCAGTTTATATCAGAGATACTGAGGAGGGAAGAATTCGACGAAATAAAACACTGTGTCTCCAATCTTGAAAAGTTAGCCGATAAATGGGTTGAACTTGCTGAAAAGAGCAGGGGGGAATCTTTCAATGAATGATAATGTGATAACTGTCGATTCTCTTGTAAAATCCTTCAACGGCGTTGTCGCGGTTAATGACGTCTCCTTCGATGTGTCCAGGGGAGAGATCTTTGGCTTCCTCGGCCCAAACGGGGCGGGAAAAACGACAACGATAAACATACTGTGCACGCTTTTGAAGCCTGATTCCGGGAGAGCGTTTGTCAACGGCTATGATGTTCTTAAATACAAGCATGAAGTAAGAGAATCCATCGGTCTTGTTTTTCAGGACCCAAGTCTCGACGATAGACTGACCGGCTGGGAAAACCTGGAGTTTCACGCTTACGTTTATCACATCCCTAAAACCGAACGGAAGAGGCGAATGATTGAAGTTCTTGACATGGTCGCGCTTACGGATCGGGCTCATGACCTTGTGAGGACCTATTCGGGGGGGATGAAAAGAAGGCTCGAGATAGCGAGAGGTCTTCTTCATTATCCGCATATTCTCTTTCTCGACGAGCCCACAATAGGCCTCGACCCTCAAACAAGAAACTACATATGGAATTACATCGAGGACCTGAAAAAGAGAGAAGAGATAACCATTTTTCTTACCACTCATTACATGGAGGAAGCGGAACACTGCGAGAGAATAGCGATAATCGACAGAGGAAAAATCATAGCGATGGACACCCCGGACAATCTTAAGAGAATGATCGGAGGGGATGTCATAAGACTTAAAACAAAGGATGATAATAGAGCGAGGAAAGAGATTCTATCGCTGTTTCCGCAAGTCGAGATGCTCCCCGATAAGGATACTATATCCTTCAAGGTCTCGAAAGGAGACGAGTTCATCCCGCCGTTAATCCGTGGGCTCGGCGTTGAAATCATATCCATCAATCTGCACCGTCCAACGCTCGACGACGTCTTTTTGAAACTTACCGGAAGGGAAATAAGAGAGGAAGGCATGGACGAAACCGCAAGTCTGAGGTTTGCCCCATTCGGAAGACCGACAAGGAGGTAGTTTTCAAGCATGGTAGAGGAACGGGTTCATATAAGCGAAAAGGAACGGTTCCCGGACCGTGGACAAAAGATGCGCCGAAGGTATACGACCGGCATTATGGTCATATGGCTGCGCGAACTTAAAAGATTCTGGCGAGACACGCCGCGAAGAATCGGGGCTTTCTTTCAGCCCATCATTTATCTGTTTCTTCTGGGTACCGGGCTTCAATCAGCGTTCAAGGTATTCGGTAGCGGCACAACCGTAAAATACGTAACGTTTATGTTCCCCGGAATTCTCGGTATGACGGTGCTGTTCACTTCAATGTTTTCCGCCATATCCATTCTATGGGATAGGGAATTCGGCTTCCTCAAAGAAGTGCTCGTATCCCCGGTTCCCCGCTCGAGCGTGGCTATCGGGAAAATCTTTGGAGGGGCAACAACCGCGGTCATGCAAGCTGCCGTTTTCATGATTCTCATGTTCATTCCGAGCATCTATGGATTCTCCCTTTCAACACTTACGAAGGCTATTCTGCTGCTCCCGGTTGCGTTCCTGCTTGCACTCGGGCTAACCTCACTCGGAGTGGCCATCGCCGCGAGGATGGAATCTTTCGAGGGGTTTCCAATCGTAATGAACTTCATACTGCTTCCTCTGTTCTTCCTTTCTGGGGCAATGTTTCCCTTGCAGGGACTGCCCGAGTGGCTTGAGATACTCACGAAAGCAAACCCCCTTTCTTACGGGGTGGACCTTCTAAGGGGAATAGCCCTCAAAGGTGTCAACCTTTCAAGCGCTCAGGCAAGCCTCGCCGGAAAGATTCCTGGGGAAGTGCTATCAAAGATTCCCCCGGATGTGCTGCAGAAAATAAAAGCGTCCGCGCCGCAAGTCCCTAAACTGCAATCACAGATTTACCCCGCCTGGCTCGATGTTGTAGTGATGGTGGGTTTTGTTGTCGTGATGATGGCAATAGCGGTGCGGCAATTCTCCAAGCAAGACTGAGGACAGCCTCCGGCAAACAAAGAGAGCTGCAAAATTTAGCGGTGATTTTCGGCAAGCGCGAAAGGCGCAAAACGCTCAACCGCTTCTCTCAGCGCAAATCTTGGTTCCAGCTGATTCCGCGGTCATGCTTTTGTATGAAGCAAAATAATAGCAAATACCGGCAGCGCTGAGGAGCATGACTGCCCCCACAAGAGAAGTGCCCGTATCGTTCAAGGCAAAACCAACGATTGATCCTAATAAAAGGGTGTGAAAGGCGAATGTATGGACCTTCGCTTTTCTCCAAAATGCAGACAGCATTTCGCTCCCGCTCTTCATCCACAAAGCGAGCACGGCGATTCCCGAAAGCAAGACAAATGATGGCAGGAGAAAATAGCTGAACTGTCTCACCTGGGTGGTGATCTTGTTTTCGAGAATTGAGAGCATTCCCGCAAACTGCCCGCTTACCGCTCTGCCCGCGTGAGATTTGAAAAAGTAAGCGTCGGTGAGGAGAATGAATGCCGTTCCGACGCAGATCAAAGAGACGATGAAGAAAATTCTTCTCTTCACCGAGATGAGCGGCTTGCCGCTTACGAAGAATGAAAAGATGAAAAGAGCAGTGAGGAAACCACCGAAATTGGCGCCTAAAGGTCCAAGACCTATCGAAAGACATACAATCGCGAAAATTATGACCGCAAGTATTATCTTTTTCCTTGAAAGCGCTTTGTCTCGACTGGCAGCATCTGCCCGGACATTTTCACCATTCTTTCCAATAAAAGAAAAAGGCTCCGGTTCAATATAACCCGCGACAGCCCACAGCGTTGCGGCAAGCGCAAGCCCCACGACCGCGTTTGTCAAACCGTAGAACCTGAAACCCTCGAGGGCGGATGAACCCAGAAGCGGTGATATGATGAGGCGAGAGCCGGTATGCAGGTCAAAAACGATAGCAAGCGCGGTAAGCGCGCATACCAAAGAAAAAGCATCCAGGCGTTTAAACCGCCTTGCAACGAAACTCGCCGCAAGACCCACAAAAACACCGAAAGATAGGCAAACCACAACAAGAACCGCTTGATTTTTGATCCCAAAAGCGGGAACAAGCAAAAAGGTTAACGGCGTAGCGGCAGCAACGAGGCTCAGGTCCCGCAGTACTGGAAACAGCCTTCTTAACCCCGTGTCTGTGATGAATCTCTTTCTGCGGTCAGCATAGTAGCCGAAGATTGTTAAGAATATAAGGATTAAAACGAAAACGATGAGCGCAACCATAAGATGCCATTTAATTCCCAACGAAACAACGAGCCTCTTTTTAAGGGCGAGCAGATACTTGACAGCCCTCTGTCTATCAACAGATCTCATAACGGAACCTGCAGCATCCAAAGGAGCTGTTATTTTGAAGAATTCACAGACTGACGGGAGGAAATCAAGATTGCTCACCAAGCCTTCCCTTTTGGTCGAACTCGATGTCAGAAGCCCGTTTCTAAATCCTTTCCCAACCGCGACAATGGGCGTCAGATAAACGCCCGCTTCGCCTTCTTCTGCAGAGGCGACCGGACTAATTATGAATAGAGCGGACGTTTTAAGGTCGAGTTCATCGGCGATCGAGTGCGCAAGTCGGTCCAATCTTGAAACAGCCTGCGCCCTCAGTTTTGAGATTCTCTCATCAGACGCTTGCCTGAAATGCCTTTCAAGCCTCGCCAAGTCACCGAACTCAACCACAATGAATCGCGCTTCTTCGAAATAACTCCTGCACGTGCTTAGCGTTCTTTGCGTGTCTGTCCTCAGGCCGCCTGGAAAATTGCTGTCGAAAAGCACTGCGCTTACCGTTATGTTGCCAGTTGGGATGCGACCGGACTTATCGCAGGCTATAAGCGGGGCGAACCTTATTCTTGCGTAGATGTCATCGGCATTTCCCACCGCAGCGCGGGTAATTCCTTCTTCTTTAAGAACGCTGCCGAGGAGACCCGGGGTTACCCCTTTGAGTCTTGTGTTCTTCCTCTTAACGTCCTCCCAGACGAGGCAGTCCACTGAGCCGTAAGAAAACTCAACACCTTCTACCCTTTCGGTTCGGGAAAGTCGCTTTGAGGAACTCGGGCTTTCCATTTCTTTTTCGTTAAGACAGAGATATGAGCCAGGAGCACCGAGGGAGGGTTTCCCGGATGACAGCGTGATATATTCCTTTCCCGTGACCTCGCTACTCTTCAGCCCTGGCGTTTGGTTTCTTGTTGCCATGAGCCCAACTGCCCAGTGCCGGCAAAAGGAGATGATATTCTCGGCCTGAGGATATGCCAGATCGTCAATTGTTAGCCTTTCTGCCACAATGACGACCAGCTTACCGGCATATTTCCGCTTCTCTCCTTCTTTAGCAGTCGCTCTGGAAAAAAAGGATAACAGGATCATCAAGACAGAAAGCGTGGTGAAAAATCTCACCAAAAAACGCGGGAAACCGCCCGCCAGTCCTTTTTTGCTTTTTCCGCATGAAAAAAAGGAAAGCATTTTCATAAACACGGGGTCATTCCCATAAAACAAAGAGAACATATTTCAGGACGTCCTGACTATTTTAGCGCCCACTCCCCTTAACTTGTCCTCGAAGCATTCGTATCCCCGGTCGATATGGTAAATATCATGCACAACGGTTTCTCCCTCGGCGCACAAACCTGCAATAACTAAAGCGGCGCCGGCTCTGAGGTCGGTAGCGGTAACGGGAGCGCCGGACAACCTTGGAACGCCGTGGATTATGGCGTGATGGTTTCTTGTCTTTATATTTGCGCCGAGACGATTGAGCTCATCTACGACCATGAACCTGTTGTCGAATATATTCTCCGTGACAAAAGATATACCCTGGGCGGTAGAAAGCAGAGCGACCATCTGGGGCTGCAGGTCAGTGGGGAAACCGGGATAAGGGAGTGTTGAAATTTCTATCCCGGTTAACTCACCGGGGATGCTCACCCTTACCCAGTTGTCCCCCACTTCGATCGCGCACCCGGCCTCCCTCATCTTCTCGAGCACTATGTCAAGATGAAGAGGATTCAATCCCTCGACCTTAACCTCTCCCCGCGTTATGGCGCCCGCTATAAGAAACGTCCCGCCCTCAACCCTGTCGCCTATCACGGTCTGTTCGGCGCTCCCCAGGTAATCAACCCCCTGAATCTCAAGGGTGTGGGTGCCGATCCCAGTTATCCTTGCCCCGAGCTTCAGAAGAAATTCTGCCAAATCCGTTATTTCGGGCTCCATCGCCGCGTTCTCGATGATAGTTGTCCCCTTGGCCATGCACGCGGCCATCAGGAGATTCTCTGTGGCGCCCACGCTCGGCAGCTCAAGATATATTCGAGCTCCTTTAAGCCTTTTGGCCTTAGCTTCAATGAAGCCGTGAAGAACAGAAATATCAGCCCCCATCTCTGTTAGCCCTTTGATATGGAGGTCAATCTGTCTTGAGCCAATGTTGCAGCCACCGGGCATCGCTACATGAGCGCTGCCGAACCTTGTAAGGATAGGTCCGAGAACGACAATGCTTGCCCTCATTTTCTGGACTATCTCATAGGGCGCTTCCGGCCTGGGATTGGAGGACGGAACGATTCTCATTGTCTTGCTTTCATGCTCAAGTTCCAATCCCATGTGAACGAGGAGCTCGCGCATGGTCCGAACGTCGGCTATATCCGGAACGTTTCTGATGACGCATTCTTCCGAAGCCATTATGGAAGCCGCCATGAGCTTTAAGGCGGAGTTCTTGGCACCGCTTACCCGCACGGACCCTTTGAGAGTTGCGCCGCCCTCAACAACGTATTTATCCATATGCCATCACCGCACAACATGTCTTTTCAGGTGTAAAAATAAACCACTCACGCTAAAAACTTATTCTAAAAACATGCGCTGGATACCTGTTAAGAATAGGAATAGACGGATAAGAAAAGCAAAAGCGGTTAACCCCGATGACTTTTCTCGAGGATTTTCTTCTTTACCTTTTTCAGCCGGAAATGGTCCTCCCTTGCCCTTTCATCAAGGGCGTTAAATATGAACTTGACTTGCTCTTGGAGCTCAGGAATGACGATGTTTTCGAGCGCGTTCACCCTTCGATTTGTTTTCTGCAACTCCTCGCCCAAACGCCTCAATCTTGTCTCGATATCGGCGCTCTGAATCATTATGTCGATAATCTCCTCAAATTTTCTCGCTGTTTGGTCCACCCGGGCGCTCACTCCCGTTATTGAGTAACCCCGCTCGAGTTCGGTTTTCACCGGGGCTTCCGCTTTCCTTATCACGGGTATCGGTACTCCCATAACGTGAGTCCCCGTTATATCGACAAGAATCTCGCCCTTCGTCGCGAGTGAAACTGACTGGAGGACCATTCTTCCCTCGACAGCTTCCGTGTACGCGAGCGCCGCCTGCGCATCTGCTGTTGCCCGCTCGAGCCTGAGGGAAAGCCGCATTGTCTCATCTATTATCGGCAGAAACTCCCTAAGCAAGGCATCCCTCTTTTTCTTCAAGAGTTCAAGCCCCTGATTGGCAAGCCTAATCTGCTGCTTTCTGAAAAGAAGCTCGCTGCGCGTGGCTTTGACTTTCTCCATAACCAATCCCGCCAAATTCGCTTTTTCGTTAAGCCAACCTATAAAAAGAGGTTATACGCGGTCAAAAAAAACGGCGCTCGGGAGGCTTAAGTCTTGCTCTTTACTGATTCCTCCTCAACAGGCCTCGCCTGAAGCACGCCTTCAGCCTTGGGCGTTTCCTCTTTGACCTCCTCGCTCACAATCTCGCCGGGGAAATAGCGCTGGATGTACTCAGTTTTAATTCTCTTGATCTCAGAAGATGGAAGCAGCGCCAGGAGATTCCAGCCGATCTCGAAGGTCTCCTCGATATCCCTGTTCTGGTCACCCTGGTTCAGGAAGTTTTCCTCGAACTCATCGGCGAACCTCAGGTAAAGCCTGTCCATCTCTGATAGCGCTTCCTCGCCTATGATTGCCACCAGCCTGCGCAGATCAACTCCTTGCGCGTAGTAGGCATAGAGCTGGTCTGCAAGTCCGCGGTGGTCCTCTCTGGTCTTTCCCTCACCTATGCCCGCATTCATAAGACGGGAAAGGCAAGGGAGAACATCTATCGGCGGGAAGATACCCTTCCTGTGGAGTGCGCGGGAGAGAACTATCTGGCCTTCGGTGATGTAGCCGGTAAGGTCGGCAATTGGGTGAGTAATGTCATCGTCAGGCATTGTCAGAATCGGAACCTGGGTTATGGAGCCCTTCTTGCCTTTTATCCTACCCGCTCTCTCGTAGATGCTTGCGAGGTCAGTGTACATATATCCCGGATACCCGCGCCTTCCCGGAACCTCCTCCCTCGCTGCCGATATCTCCCGCAGTGCCTCGCAGTAGTTCGTCATGTCAGTCAGAATAACCAAGACCTGCATGTCATGCTCAAAGGCAAGAAACTCAGCCATGGTGAGCGCGCATCTGGGAGTAATTATCCTCTCGACAGTCGGGTCTTCCGCGAGATTCAAGAAGAGCACAACCCTGTCAAGAGCGCCGGTCTCGGCGAACGACTGCTGGAAGAATGACGCTTCTCGCCTGGTGATTCCCATTGCCCCGAAGACTATTGCAAAATCCTCACCGGTTATTACTTTCGCGTTCCTAACGATAGCCGCGGCAAGCTCATTTCCTGGAAGACCGGCACCGGAGAAAATGGGGAGCTTCTGTCCTCTAACAAGTGTGTTGAGTCCGTCAATCGCGGAAATACCTGTCTGTATGAAGTCGTTCGGGTTATCCCTCATAAAGGGATTTATGGGAGCTCCGGTAACATCGAGTTCCTTCTCGGGAAAAATGGAACCCCCTCCGTCAATTGGCTCGCCCAGACCGTTTAAAACCCTGCCGAGCATTGCGGTAGAGACACCGAGCTTTATGACATCGCCCTGGAACCTAACTCTGGATTCCTTCACATCCAAACCGTGCGTCGTTCCGAAAACCTGCACGACTGCAAGGTCCCTGTCCACTTCAATTACCTGCCCGTGTTTGTTTGTTCCATCGGAGGAGATTACCTCCACCATCTCACCGTAGGACACCCCTTTAACATTCCGAACGAAGACAAGGGGACCAGCCACATCATGTATGGTTCTGTAATCGACAGTGACAAACTTATCCTGTTCCATCTCTATCTCACCTCAAAGTGCTTCAGTATCTGATAAGCTTTCTCAGCTCGGTCTGGATTTCTGTCTCGAGAAGCGCGAGTTTCTCAGGCGCCTCCTCATTTGGAATATCCTTCATTCTTGCGAGTCTCTGCCTGAAAGGTATCGCGAGGGCCTCCTTTAAAGTAACCCCCTTCACAAGCACTTCTTGGAGCAGATCGTAGTAAGTAACGATGATCTTCAACATGTGATACTGCTTCTTAGGCTCGCAGTAAGCATCGACATCGCTGAACGCAAACTGCTGAAGGAAATCCTCCCGAAGAATTCTCGCAACCTCGAGAACAGCCCTCGCGAACTCCGGTAGGGCGTCTGGTCCGACAAGCTGAACAATCTCCTGAAGCTCGTCTTCCTTTTGAAGTATCATCATCGCCTTATCCCGCACCTGCTTCCAGTCCAAGGCGATATTTTCCGCGTACCAGTCCTCGATCTGGTCGAGATAAAGAGAATAACTCTTCATCCACGAAATGGCGGGGAAATGCCTTCTGTGGGCAAGGCTCGTGTCGAGAGCCCAGAACGAGCCGGAGATGCGCAGGGAATTCTGCGTCATCGGTTCAGAGAAGTCACCACCCGGAGGAGAGACGGCTCCCACCACTGTTATTGAGCCTACCCGTCCCTCCGAACCGAGACAAACAGCCCTTCCGCATCTCTCATAAAAATCGGCAAGCCTGGTCGCGAGATAGGCTGGATATCCCTCCTCGCCGGGCATCTCCTCAAGTCTTCCCGAGACCTCCCTGAGCGCCTCTCCCCAGCGGGAAGTCGAGTCAGCCATCATCGCGACATCGTATCCCATGTCCCGGTAGTATTCCGCCATCGTTATTCCGGTGTAAATGGAAGCCTCCCTGGCAGCAACCGGCATATTGCTGGTGTTCGCAACAAGTATCGTTCTCTTCATTAGAGGAAGACCCGTACGGGTATCCTCCAGTTGCGGAAACTCGGTTAGAACATCGGTCATCTCATTGCCGCGCTCACCGCAACCTACGTAAATAACAACATCGGCCCGCGCCCACTTTGCGAGAGTCTGCTCAGTAACCGTCTTGCCCGTGCCAAATCCACCAGGGATTATACTGTACCCTCCCTGCGCCACTGGAAAGAAAGTATCGAGAATTCGAGTTCCGGTGATGAAGGGGATCTCAGGGTCAAGCTTGCGAACAACCGGACGGGCAACTCTTGCTGGCCACCTTTGAATCATTGTGAATTCTGTGCCGTCCTCGGTTACAGCAACAGTATCTGTCACTTTCATAAGCCCGCTCTTTATCTCCGCTATCCTTCCGCCCTGTCCAGGAGGCACCATGATCAAATGCCTGATAACCTCTGTTTCCTGCACATAACCTAAAGCGTCACCCGGACCCACAACCTGTCCAACCTCGGCAAGGGGTATGAACTCCCATTCCCTGTTCCTATCGAGCGGGTCAGAAACAGTCCCCCTGCTTATGTACTCACCGTATTTTTCTCCGAGCTCGGGCAACCTTCTTTGAACACCGTCATAGATCGAGGAGAGCATGCCTGGGCCGAGCTCGAGAAGCAGCGGCTGTTCGGTGCAAACTATTCTTTCGCCGACCCCAAGACCGCTAGTATCCTCATAAACCTGGACTGTAACCTCATCCCCTTCAAGCCGAATGATTTCACCTATCAAACGCAATTCGCCCACGAAGGCGACATCGTACATCTTGGCCCCAGCCATGCCTTCCGCCTGCACTACAGGTCCGGAAACCTTTGTTATCTTCCCTTCTATCACGCGCTTTCACACCCCTCTTATCGAAATCTTGCTGAAGGGCTAATGTTGTGTTATTCCCTCCTCAACGTGACATCGAAGCCGACTGCCCGGTGAACAAGTCTCGCGAGGAAAGCTTTGCGCTCACCGACAGCTCCGATTTTTTCCCTGACCGGAAGCGAAACAACAATCGGTTTATAGATTGACTCTATCTTGTTTCTCATCCTATCATCGATCAATGATAGGAAGGATTCGTTAACCGCTAAGATACCTGTCCTGTCATCCTCGATGAGCCTTGATATCTCGCGCTTCGCTTCCTCGTTATCCTCAACGACATATACATCAACCCCGGCAAGACGGAACCCGAGCGCCGTATCCGGGTCAGTAAGTACCACAACTTTATACATGCCAATCTCATTCCAATCCGTTTATCCGTTCAGGCAGCGCGCTCTGCCGGCCTTTCAACGAAGAACAGTGTTTCCTTAATTTCCTCGGGGGTCTGGCCAATCATTTTCCCCCTCAATAGAATCCTCAAGTTAATTATCTCATTCTGCTTCGCGCTCATATACCCGATAATGACACCGATTCCGAGTACATCCACGTTGCTCATGCCAACGCCTATCCTTATGAGCTCCCTTTCAAGTTCTCTGTCGAAAGCCACCACATCGATCAATTGGTACAACTCCAGAGCCCTTTCGAGCACCCTTCTGTACTGCGGGTCAGGATAAGCAAGAACAATCTGCTCGACATCCCCCATTCTTACCAGCTCGAGAAACTGCTCCTGGCTCAGGGTGCCTCCGGGTATGCAAAGCTTCATGACCTCATAATCCTCGAGTTTTAAACCGCGAATTCTCACAATAGTCGATATGTTCCGCAGGTCTATTTCGCCCACAAATATCTGCCTGACCATTTCCACATTCTTGTCTTTTTTCTTCAGCTGGTCTATTACGTCCTTAAGGTAAAATTTATCAAGGGCAAGCTCGAGCACTGCGAGGTCCTGGTCCCTGCGAACAAAATCCGGAAAATTCTCAAGAAGTGGGCGCGCGTACTTTATCCTGTTCTCCGCAAGGATATCCAGAACATCACGGAGCTCTCGCGCACCAGACATCTCCTGAAGAATGTCCATACTGATGGAACCCAGCGGTACGAGCATGCTTACGATCTCGCTGGGAACAGCGCCCCCTCTTTTTCCGCGCATTATCGTTTTTATGTTCTGTATGTCGTAGCGCGATAAGAGAATCGTGACGAGCCTGTGGGGCTCTCCTCCGGTTGAATCGAGAATCTTCTTAAAACAACTGAAAAGATTTAAGCTCAAAGCCTGATCGTAATCAGGTCTTTCAGGATTCATGAGAACTGCTTCGTTTATCTCCCGCCTGTAAACGGTCTGATCAAAGAGGTTATGGAGAGCCTCAAAGTTCTCCGCCTCGACGAGACGCATGAAGAACTCTTTCGTCAAAAGATGAGCCCTCATTCCCCTGACCCGCGCGTTAACATACCCATAGTCAGAAAGGTCAACTTTGGCCATTATTCCTTACCCCTAACATTTGTTCTCGGTCATTCCGAGAACAATATGTTCGAAATTTCGAGGCGGAGGCGTCTTTTAGCCCGTTCGAGGCGTTTTTCGAAAGTGTTGTAAACGGTTATGCTCCCGTCAGACGACATGGCGTTAAGTCCGCCGCAAGAGGCAAGGGGAACATCCGATATCCTGTACTGGATATTTTTCCCAGACAAAAACCTTTCCAAAAGAGGGCGGTCCTCAGGCCTTACCTGAAAAACAATCTCGCCGTCAATCAGCTCGATGCATTCATCAAGCAAAGCTTTGAAAATGTCAGAATACGACTCGTCTTTGCTTAGCTCAGAGATTCGTTCCTGCGCAGCTTTGAAAACATTTTCCACTGCTTCTTCACGAGCCTGGTTGACCTCTTTTTTTGCTTTTAAGGTCGCCGAATAAATCATCGCCGTGGCTTCACTTCTGAGCGCGTCCTCTATTTTCTTAAGACGCTGTCTCCTCGTCCTTGAAGCCTCGTTTTCGGCCTCCGCCATGATTCTTTTTACTTCTTCCTCGGCCTCGCTTTTAATGGTTTCGATTGCGGTTTGGGCTTTGTCTTCCAAAGCCCTCAGAATATCTTCTAAAGCCAAGCCGCTTCACTTCCCTTTTCTCAAAACCTTACTTAAGACCCGTGATCATGAACGCGATAACAAGCCCAAGGATGACCATGGTCTCGGGAATAGCCACGAGAATAATCGCGCCACCGAGAAGCTCGGGTCTCTCAGCAACCGCACCTGCCATCGCAGCCCCGATCCGAGATTGCGACATTGCCGTGGCAATCGCAGACACGCCAATCGCCAGCGCAGCGCTAAGAGCTATAAGGCCAATCTTTATTGCTTCCTGCACTACTCTTCACCTCCAGTTTTTCTGAACGGCTCATAACGGAATTTTGCCGGTTCGAAGAACTTATTGAAACTCTCAACGAGATTTAGACGAAGCGCGTGAATTGACGGGCTGAACATGGCAATCACTACCGCAAGAGTATGGAGAAGAATCGCAACAACTATACCAACGATAACACCGAAAACACCGTGCCACAACTGACGCGTCAGATCATTGGTAACCTGAGCGAGGATGACCGAAGCTAAGCCCACAGCAATGAGACGCGCGTACGAAAGAACGTTGCCCGCGCTGACAATGGTCTCTATCAGCCCTCCCATCCCTGCGCCGGCCGTCGCCATGACAACACCAACCAAAGCGAAAACTATTCCAATTGGTCCAAAGAACTTCGGTATGTACTTCGCAAGACCCAAACCGGCTACCAAGAGCCCGATAAGAAAAGTGAGACCACCAGCTTTTTCCAGGATGTGCTTCTTGTTGCCCTCGCGGTATCCGTTAATCATGCCAATGACCAACCCAACACCGATGTGAATGAAGCCGAGGGCACAGCTTACAAGCATCATAAGGGTGAAAGCCTCAAGCCTGTTTATGGGGAAAGAAATGAATGAATGCTCAGACCCAAGCAGAGGAAGATGAACCCCCCAGTGGTGGAGCGCCTTTTCGAGAAGGTCTCCGAACACCTCGAAATACAGTATGCCGAAGAAAATTGTCCATGCTCCGCTGACGGTTAGCACGTATCCGCCCATGCTCAAAAGCGGCTTGTTGCGAAACTTTTTGAAAACGAAATACCCGAGTGCTGTGATAATTATTCCGTACCCGATATCGCCAACCATTATCCCGAAGAAAATGGGGAAGAATATGGCGAAAACCACAGTTGGGTCAACCGTTCCGTACTTCGGGTATTTACTGAGTAAGTAAATTATTTCGAAGTAGCGCACAAATGGTCTATTCTTCAAGGCGACCGGGGTTTCCTCGAGCTCCTCTTCCTCCCGGATATCGGTGACGGTCACCACCACTTTGTTCCCGAACTTCTCGAGCATTACTTTCTCGAGCTCTTCAAAGCATTCCTCGGGAAGCCAACCGCTGATTATGAATACCTGGTCCGTTTGCGCAAACTTTGGAACGGCTTCTATTGCCTCAATCCTGTCATGGATAGCGTTGCGCGCGGCTATCAGCTTTATCGCGTATTTCTTTGTGGCCTCGCTTAAGTGTTCCTCGATTTTCTCGAGCTCTTCGGGTATCTGTTTGATCCTTGCCCTTATCTCGGTGAGAGCTTCCTCAAGGGGTTTTTTTGCGAGGTCACTCGGGAGTCGTACCTGATTGACATCCTGAACGGCGAGAAAATCATGGACCTGCTTCAAGAATCGCCTGTTGAAAACGATGAGTGCGGCGGTTGACTCTTCGTCCACATCAGCGGAGATTATCTCGCATTCACCTTCCGTTATCTTGCTTATCTCGTCATTGAGGTAGTTCAGGATAGCCTTGAATTTCCGCTCGATCACGAGCGCGATGGAAGCCATGTCCTCAATTTTGGAGACGCGCTCGGCGAGAGGCTGAATCTTCTGCATTATGGGGGCGTAAGTCTCAAGCCTGGAAAGTTCCATCATGAGGTCAGCTTTTCTATCGAGAGGGTCTTTGACCTCCTGCTCGACCTCATCAATAATCTTCTTGATCCGGCCAATCATTACGTCAACGTCTTCACTCCAAATCGCATCGTATTCTTTCTGCACCTCGGCCTTGGGGATTTCCTGAACAGCGAGCTGAAGGTCCCTGATCATATCCCCCACTTTAGAACGGAGCGTGTTTAACGTCGCCACCTGGTCAGCATACTTTGGATCGATCTCCATCCTGCTGATCCGCTTGCCGCCCATCTTCGGGATTTTTTCCGAGAGGTCTTCGATGTGAAGTGTGCCAAGTTCATGGATCGCATCAATAGCCTCAAGGGCTACATCCTTAAGTCCAAGGATTTCTACTTTCGCCATTCTCTGGATCATTTGAAATGCTTCCCCCTTAGGAAAACCTTTATAAAACTCACTTCTGGACAGGAAGCACGTTTCTTATAAGAAGTTTCACCGCTTCTTCAAGCTTGCTCTCTCCGATCGCTTTTATCGCGTCCGCCTGAGAAACAATCTCCTGAGCGGCTTTTTCCGCCTCTTTCCGTGCTTCCTCAATCCGCTTCTTTCTCAGATCCTCACCGATCTCGGCATCCTGGGCCTCGCGTTTCATTGACGCGGACTCGAGTTTTGCTTCTTCCACCATCCGCTCCGCTTCGCTCTTGGCGCGGCGGATGCGGTTTTTTATCTCTTCCTCCTTACGGACTATCATGTCGAGAATATCTTCCGCAGAAGGAGTGAATTCGGCTCTTATCTCGTCTTCTTTCTTTGACTGTCCCATATATTCTCCTCGTATCGTGCTTTATCGTTTCAAAACCACGACACAATAAAAAGTGCCATCGAGATGGCACCGCGTCCGACATTAAGCATTCGCAAGAAAGTATATCACAAAACCGTCAAACGAAAACATATGCCAGCCCGTTCTGGATAGTGGTAATTACAAGTTGAAAATCCCCTGTATAAACTTATCCGCTCGGTCTTCTTTTTTCCTCCAAAACCTTAAACACTGGGCCCCATAAATCGCGACAGATTTATATTTTTATGAGCCCAAGCGTGCTCCAGACCTTGTTAGTTCCCACCCTTATTTCTCTTATATATTATCTTGAGACCCTCGAGGGTTAAAAGAGGGTCCCATTCATTTATGGTCCTGCACTTTCCCTCAACTATTTCCGAAAGCCCACCAGTTCCCACCACTGCCGCATCCTCGCCGAGTTCAGCCTTGAAAAGCTCGACGAGCCTGTCAACCTGACCAGCCGTGCCGTAAACTATTCCAGCCTGAATCGATTCAATGGTGTTCCTGCCTATGGGACTCGAGGGCGCGATGAGCTCAACTCGCGACAAACGAGCGGCATGGCGGAACAGGGCGTCCGCGGATATCTCTATGCCCGGCATAATCGCGCCGCCCACATAATCGCCTTCTCTGTTTATGGCGTCAAGCGTCGTCGCTGTTCCAAAATCAACGACGATGCAGGGAGTGCCGTACCTCTCAATCGCGGCGACTGCGTTCACGAGCCTATCGGCACCCACCTGCGCCGGGTCTTCATACAGAATGCGTAGCCCGGTATTAGTGTTGCTGTCCACCACAAGAGGTTCGACTTTCAGTATGTCCCTTGCCATATGCACGATGGCCGATGTCATCTCCGGCACGACCGACGAGACAGCCATCCCAGAAACGTCCTTGATATTCAGACCTGACAGATTCAAGAATCCCGCTATTGATAGAGCAATCTCATCGGCTGTCCTGTCACGGCGTGTGGAAAGACGCCAATGGCTAAGGAGTTTTTCACCCTCAAACGCGCCCACCACTGTTTGTGTGTTTCCTACATCAATCCCGAGAAGCATTTTTGCCTCCATGATTTTTGGACCCGTACTAAATCACGCTTATACCGCTCGAAGGAGTCTGGCGAAGATTTTATAACATTTGCGGTATCGCGGCTTCAATCTCGCCAGGCAAACGCTCACAGTTAAGATACCGAGGCCTTAACAGTCGCGAAACGCTCACGACGCCTTGACTCTGCCAGTGATCGCAAGACTAATGTTTTCAGATTTCCACATATTTTCTTGTTTTTCGAATCTCTTTTTGACGAAAAGATCAGAACTTATCCAGTTCGAGGGAGATATCGGCGGCGGGAGCAGACATCGTAATAAAACCTATGGAGATTGCGTCAACGCCTGGTATCAAGAAATCCGCAAGATTATCAGGCCTCACGCCGCCGGAAACCTCGATTTTCGCCCGCCCACCGATGATCTCAACGGCTTTCCTTATGGTTTCCGGGTTCATGTTGTCGAGCATTATGATGTCAGCTTTCGAATCGAGAGCTTGACGCACATCCTCAAGAGTCCCCGTTTCAACCTCTATCGGAAACCGCTCGCCCACCGCGTTGCGCACAAACGTTACCGCTTCTCTTATGCCGCCGGCAGCGGCGATGTGGTTATCCTTTATTATTACGCCGTCATAAAGGCCACGGCGGTGATTCTTTCCTCCACCAACCATAACCGCGTATTTCTCGAGGTCCCTGATTCCGGGGTGTGTTTTCCTCGTATCCATGATTTGAATCTCGGAAGATGAGGCCTTTTCCACGAGTCTCCTCGTTAGAGTCGCAATCCCGCACATATGACAGAGGAAATTTAGAGCGGTCCTTTCTCCTTTTAGTATCGAACGGAGCGAACCTGAGACTTGCCCTATCGTCTGACCTGAAGAAACCTCCTTGCCATCCTCAACCATAGGGGTATATTGCGAACCGGGCTGCGCAAGCTCAAAGACCTTGGCAGCAACAGATTGACCGCAAACGATAAGACCTGATTTCGCTATTATCCGAGCGCTGCCTCTGGCATCCTCATCCACGAGCGCCTCGGTAGTTACGTCACCGAGCGCACCCAGATCCTCGGTTAGAGCAAGCCTAATTATTCCTTCCGCTTTCGTTTGAATATCCATGAATCTTATCAACCATTTCCTCCCGCAAGACATCTTCCATAGATCTGCGAGCCTCTTCCGAGCCACCCTTCTGCGGTCTCTTCTCAAAAGATACATCCCCATCTTTGAGAAACATGTCTATGTGACAGTGCCAGCTCCAGTCATCAGTCTCAGGGAAATCCCTTCTCCTGTGGCAACCCCTGGTCTCTTTCCTCAAGTTCGCCGCGCTGGCTATCAAATAACCGACTGTGTACATGTTCTTAAGTTCCATCCCCATTCGGTCGAGATATTCAACTTTCAAAACATCACTGTTTTTTCTCATGAAATCAAGAGCTTCGCTCAATCCCTTTTCCCACCTCAGCAATCCAACGGAATCCCGCATTACCTCCCTGAAAGCTCCTGTCATTAGGTCTTCGCGAATCCTCGGACCGGTAGCCTTGCTCGCATACGACATCCTAACAGGCTTACCTTTGAGTCTTGCCTTTTCCAAACCCTCTATATGAAGGGAGATCCTTCTTGCGAAAACGAGCCCTTCAAGCAAGCTATTGGACGCGAGCCTGTTGGCTCCATGCACTCCCGTACAGGCCACTTCACCGCAGGCGTACAGATTCTCAATGTCGGTTTTACCCCATAAATCAGTGACAACGCCGCCGCTCATATAGTGAGCGGCGGGCGAAACCGGGATCTTTTGAGTGGTGATGTCTATCCCTGCCGAAAGGCAGTGTTCATAAATATGCGGGAAGGATTTCTTAAGCATTTCCGGATCGAGGTGACGCGCATCAAGGTAGAGGTGGTTGGAATGTTGTTCCCTCATGACCTCAACCATACGAGCGACGATTATGTCCCTCGGGGCAAGTTCCCCCCTCGGGTGGACGCCTTCCATGATTCTGTTGTCTTCAAGATCAACCAGAAACGCTCCGGCACCTCTCAAAGCCTCGCTAATGAGGAACTTGGGTTCTTCAGGAATGTGCAGGGCTGTGGGATGAAACTGCACGAACTCAACATCACTAACCCTTGCCCCCGCTCTGAAAGCCATTGCCAGACCGTCACCCGTGCATATGTCTGGATTTGTGGTAACAAGGTAAACCCGCCCCATCCCACCGGTGGCAAGTATCACTGCTTCCGCCCATATCACCATCATGGTTTTCCTTTCCGTATGGACGGCAAGCACGCCCCTGCATATTCCATCATGCACCAGCAAATCGATTGCAAAACAATCTTCTATGACTCTTGCCCGCTCCCTCTTCTTCAAAGCCTTCCCGAGAGCGTTCTCCACCTCAAAACCAGTAGCGTCTCCACGGGCATGAACAACGCGCGGGTGTGAATGCCCCCCTTCCAAAGCGAGTTCGAGCCTGTCCCCGTCCATGTCGAACTCAGCGCCGTAATCATAAAGGAGTTCCATCACCCTCTCTGGACCCTCTTTTACCAGAACCGCGGTAGCCTCGGGATCGGACAGACCAGCACCTGCCCGCAGGGTGTCCTCGAAATGAGACTCGATGGAATCGTGCTCGTCAATGACCGCGGCGATTCCGCCTTGAGCGAAACTCGTGGTGGACGCCTGCAGTTCGGATTTTGTGGCTACCACGACATCGAAATTGCGGCTTAAATTGAGGGCGGCTGAAAGCCCTGCAACGCCGCTACCCACAACGAGAACGTCGCATTCAATTGAGGGAAGCGTGTCGGTATCAAATGAGACAAGATAACGGGGAATCATCCGAGCGCAAGCATCCTTTCAACAGACGCGAGTGCTTTCACTCTAATTTCTTCGGGAACCACTATTCTCGGCTCGAGCGACCGCAGGGCGTTCAGCACTTTCGTAAGCGTAATCTTTTTCATATCGGCGCATATGTGCTCGCCCGCGGGGGCAAAGAATCTCTTTCCGGGCACGTTTTTATTCAGAGGGTAGAGCATGCCCTCTTCAGTGGCAACCACGAACTCGTCCGCACTGGAAGAAATTGCGGCCTCAACCATTCCCGAAGTGCTTCTAACGTGATTTGCCATACTTATAACTTCCGGGGTGCACTCCGGGTGCGCTATCACCTCGGCATGAGGATGCTCTTCGAGCACAAACTGGACTTGGGAGGCTCTTATCTCCTCATGAACAGGGCAGAACCCCGGAAAGGGGATTATCTCTTTATCCACGACGCTTGAAACGTAGGCGGCAAGGTTTCTGTCGGGAACGAAGATTACTTTTCTGCTATCGACCGCTGATACCACTTTTATGGCGTTCGCAGAAGTACAGCAGTAATCACTCACTGCCTTAACACTCGCGGTGGTATTAACGTAAGAGACGACAACCGCGTCTGGATGCTCTTCTTTGAGCCTCAAAACTGATTCAGCGTCCGCCATATCGGCAAGAGGGCAACCAGCACTCAGATCCGGGAGGAGGACTATCTTGTCGGGGGAGAGGATGTAAACGGTCTCAGTCATGAAATGAACGCCGCAGAAGACAACCACGCGCGCATCAGTCTGCGCAGCCTTTCTGGCAAGACCGAGGGAATCTCCGACATAATCGGCAATCTCCTGAATGATTGGCGGCTGGTAATTGTGAGCGAGAATAATCGCGTTGTGTTCAAGTTTAAGTTCTTCTATTTTCTCGGCAACCGATTGCTCTTCTGTCAGCTCCCCGTCAAACAAGCCAACTTGACCGACACTTTGTTCGCCACTCGCCATAAATCTCACTCCAGGAAACCAACGGTGGGTAAATTTTGGTCAGCAGGTATCGTCGAGGGACAGGTGGTCTTCTACCATTTCAGGATTGTTCGCCTCATCGACGAACACGATCTTCGGCTTGTAACCGTAGATACTTGATTCGGGAATCGAGGTAAATGAGGCGATGATCACCCTGTCTCCCGTATGAATGAGGCGCGCCGCCGCGCCATTTATACAGATCTCACCGGAACCGTATTCCCCCTCTATAACATAGGTTGTCAATCGGTTGCCGTTATCGAGGTCCCAAACATGCACCTGCTCGTAGGGCACAATATCCGCAAGGTCCATGAGTCTCTTGTCAATAGTTATGCTGCCGGTGTAATGAATGTCGGAATCGGTTACGGTTGCCCTATGTATTTTGCTCTTCAAGACAAACCTATAAGCTTCACCCATTTTTAATCAGCCCAAATCAAACAACATATTATCGATAAGTCTTGCCTTACCAACTCTGGCTGCAAGAGCGATAAGAACCTTTCCGGAAAGAGCCTGAAGGGGCTTCAAATAGATATTATCACAGATTTCAATATACTCAAGCGACACCAAAGGCTCTTCGCTTATTAGCTTTTTCATTTCTTCTCGAATGATCGAAGCGTCTTTTTCGCCCTTTTCGATCATCTCGACAGCCGTTTTAAGCGCCCTGTAAAGGATTGTGGCCGCCTTTCTCTCTTCGGGGGTTAGATAAATATTTCTGCTGCTCATCGCAAGTCCATCCGGTTCCCTAACTGTCACAACGCCCACAATCTCTATCGGGATATTTAAGTCGGTGACCATCCGCCTTATTATCGCGAGTTGCTGCGCGTCTTTCTGTCCGAAATATGCCTTGTGTGCGGGGACTATATTGAAAAGTTTGGTCACGACTGTCGCGACTCCCCTGAAATGGCCCGGGCGGTATTTGCCGCACATGATTTTGGAAAGCCCTTCAACCTCAACGAAAGTCGAAAAACCTTCCGGATACATATCTTCGACTTCGGGAGCAAAAAGAAAGTCAACTCCCTCTTTTTCAGCCATCTGCTTGTCGCGCTCGAAGTCTCTTGGATAATCCTCAAAATCCTCACCCGCCCCGAATTGAGTGGGGTTAACGAAAAGGGAAACGACAACAATGTCGCACTCGCTTCTCGCGCGGCGCATCAACTGGAGATGCCCCTCATGAAAGAAACCCATGGTTGGCACAAAGCCAACCACGCGACTCTCGGCTCTCGCTTTTTGGATTTTCTCCCGCATGACGTTTGGGTCTTTCACAGTCTCCATTGCTATCCCCTCTTATCTCAATAAAATCTTCTAAAGAAAAGCCATCTAACTAATTCTTCCACCACAAGGTCGTAATCAGCAGGATCCCACCAGTAAAATTCGGCAAATGAGCGCGCCGTTAAACCTCCGTCAACTAAAGCAAACGAGCCATTTTGTCAATTGAAGTAATTTCGAGCTCGCCTCTTTCTCTTGCGATATTCAAACCCCATTTCGATACGGCCCTGTACAGCGTTTTGAGTTCTGGCTCGTTTTCGAGGGAATCCAAATGCGCTTTAATCGTTCCGACATCGCCTCTGGCAAGAGGACCGGTAAGAGCTCTTACAACCCCGAACCTTTGAATGTTGTCAACCGTTTGGCGGACCAAAGGGATAAGAGCCTCAAGTGCATCATCCCTTTTTACGCCTATTTTCTCGAAGACGCTTACGGCGGCGTGTTCAATCATCACCAGAAAATTGCTCGCAATCACCGCAGCGATATGATAAAGGACCCTGTCCTCATTTCTTATCTGCAAGCTCTTTCCTCCGATTTTCTCGACAAAATTCCGCGCCCAGTTGGTGGAACTCTCATCTGAGGCGGTTATTCCGAACACCGACCCTTTGAGCATTCTTGCCGCGGTTTTCTTATCGGCAAAAGTTTGAATGGGATGAATACACAAAGTTTTCGCCCCTTTTCGAGCGGCGGGAAGCAAAGCTTCAAGTGTAAGAGCACCGCTCATATGAATGAATATTTTGCCCGCTATATCAAATTTTGAAAGAGCGACTTCTTCGCAAACTTTCTCTACCATGTCATCAGGTGTTGTGATGATAATAGCGTCGGCGCTTTTAGCCGCATCGGCTGGTGAGCGTGAAGCTTCCACGCCAAACAAATCAGCCGCTTCTCTTAAAGCTCTGTGATCAATATCGTACAAAGCTTGCACTCTGAGCCCCGCTTCTTTCAACGCAATACCGACCGCTGTCCCAACTTTTCCAGCGCCGACGATAGCAAACGTTTCCTCAATAACCATCATCCCTCCATTTCTAAAGGGAACGTAAAAAAGGTGATTCTCAAACAAGGGAAATTCCATCCAGCCTAACCACACGTTGATGCGGCGCGAGGCTGCCAATAATCTTGTCTATGTGATTACCATCAGGAAAAATAAACTCCGGCTCTATCTCTTTTAAAGGAAAAAGAACAAAGCCGCGTTCATAAATGCGCGGATGAGGAATTACGAGGTCAGGCTCGTTTATTTTTTCTTCGCCGTACACAAGTATGTCCACGTCAATTGTTCTCGGTCCCCATCGTATGGTTCTGGTTCTGCCGAGATTCCTCTCTATCGCTTGACACAGATCAAGGAGAGCCCTGGGGGAAAGCGTCGTGTCAAGGCTGACAACCGCGTTTAAGAAATCCGGCTGGTGTTCGTAACCCACCGGAGCGGTTTTATACACGCCAGAGACTTTATCGAGCGCAACGAATTTTGAGCCTTCAAGCATTCTTACGCAAGACCTTAAATTCTCAAGTCGGTCGCCGACGTTGGAACCAATGCTCAGGTAAACCCTTTCGCAATTTCTTCTATCAATCAATTCCGTGCCTCAGAGTAACACCCACGCCTCTTGCCTCAACACCTATAGGGGCGTCGGGTTTCCTAATCGTGACCTCAACCGAGGAGACTTTGCCGTTTTCCAAAATGCGCTCGGCGATAGCGCGGCAAAGAGACTCGAGCAGGTTGAAAGATGAGGATGTGGCAACCTCCACAACCAAACGGGCAACGGCGGCGTAATCCACGGTGTCGTCGATGTTGTCAGATATGGACGCTTTCTCAATATCAACATCCATCGTTACATCTATAAGGAAATCCTGACCCTTCTTTTTTTCTTCCGGAAAGACACCGTGATGGGCAAACACCCTTATCCCCTCTATGAAAACCCGTCCCTTATTCATTGCGACTCCTCATCGGCAGGAGTTTGGCGCCCTTCTCTCATCGCTTCGGTCATGCGAACGACCTGAACCATTTCCCTTACATCATGAACCCTAACTATGTCAGCACCCCCGCTGACCGCAAATGAAACGGTGGCGGCGGTGCCCCAAATCCTCTCCTCCACGGGCTTATCGAGCACGGCGCCTATGAAGCTCTTTCTGGATGTCCCGACCAGAAGGGGGAAGCCAAGGCTTTTGAATTCTTCAAGCCGGCGCATAATTTCAAGATTATGGTCAACAGTCTTTCCAAAACCAATCCCAGGATCAATCACTATCCTGTCCGCTTCTATACCCCCTTCAATTGCGGCCAGAGCCTGCCTCTCGAGGAAAGATGAAATTTCCCCCAAAAGGTCGTCGTATTTCGGGTCTTTCTGCATATCCCTCGGAGTGCCTTTCATGTGCATGATCACAACAACAGCCCGACGTCGAGCCAGCAGAGGAATCATCTCGGGGTCGAACCGCAAACCGCTGATATCATTGACCATGACCGCTCCGGCATCCAGGGCTCTTTTTGCGACCTCTGACTTGTAGGTGTCTATGGAGACTGGAACCCCGATTCTTGAAGCGACGCACTCGATAATGGGAATGGTCCTTTCAATCTCTTCCTGCATAGAAACGGGATCAGCCCCGGGGCGGGTTGACTCTCCCCCTATGTCGATAATGTCGGCTCCCTCTTCAACCAGTTCATACGCCCTGCGCAATGCGCTTTCACGTTCAAAATAATGCCCGCCATCCGAGAATGAATCCGGAGTCACGTTCAACACCCCCATAATAAGGGTGCGCTCTCCGAACCTGATGGTGTGGGAGCCGACAGTCAATTCGCTCACAATCGCTTCCGCTGGAAATTCACGAGCCAGCAAATTTTTCAGCTCTTCAGCCAATTTTGAAAGCCCGAACGGCTGGGTGGAAAAGTTCCCCGCCGCGCGTCTCAGCTGTTTGAGAGTTCCCATCATAATAATGTCCACGGGTTCAGCGTTTTTGAAAAAGACATCTCTTGGGGTCGCGCATTCGCCGCCTTTCGAAAGCATTATCTGCTTTACGATATGTGCCCCTCTTGCCTGGACGCCCTTCACGTAAATTACGGCATGCCGCATCTTGGAACTCATTATCCTCACACCGGCAGAATCGACCCCGAGGCGCCCAAGAATTTCAACTGCGTCTCGCTGATTGAACACTTTCAACAGCCTAACCGATGGCTTCTTTTCAAGCTCCATGACTCAAAAGCCCTCTCACTGTAGCAACAACCAGCATTTGCTAACCCCACCTTGGAGTATGGCGAAATTTGATCAGAGCAACAGGCTATGTTTGTCTGTTTCGGATAAGAGCCATCGCCTCCGCCCTGCTTGCGGGACTTGTGTAAAAGATGCCTCTCACCGCTGAAGTAACCGTAATTGTGCCCGGTTTTTTCACGCCCCGCATAGACATGCACAGATGCTCGGCTTCAATGACAACGAGAACTCCCCAAGCGTCAAGTCCCGCCATCAAAGTATCAGCTATCTCGGTGGTGAGTCTTTCCTGAACCTGAAGCCGCTTGCAAAGAATGTCAACCACGCGGGCGAGCTTACTGATCCCCGTTATCTGCCCGCTTTTTCCGGGAACGTAGGCGACGTGTGCTCTCCCGATAAAAGGCATTAAGTGATGCTCGCACACGGAATAAAGCGGAATATCCTTGACAATAATCATCTCCTCGTGCTCCTCCGCGAACTGGGCCTGGAGCACGGAGGTGGGATGTTCCCCAATCCCCTGGAATATCTCCTCATACATAGACGCGACTCTTGCTGGAGTGTCCCTCAATCCCTCTCTGTCCGGATCTTCGCCGATTCCCTCGAGAATCATCCTCACGGCCGTTTCAATTTTTTCTCGATCCACGTTCATTTCCTTTCTCACGCACTAAAGGAAAACCGCGAACAAAACAGCGGTCAGAAAATCAAAAACTACCGATTTAGGTTATCGAGATTCCGAAAAGCATGCAACATGCGAAATATGAAATTCACCACAGAGCGATTCACCACAGAGCAAAAGTGTAATCGATCAGCCGCTTAAAAGGTAAAAAAACGGTTTCAATCGATTAAGGGCTCAACCCAATAATCGCCATAAGCAACGCGAACATTTCTCCGGGCAAAATGATTTGCGTGTCCTTACCAAGGGAAATCATTTAATTGACTTTCCGGATAATTCGGCGGGATTCCATATAGCGCAAGCGCGAAGCGCTATTCGGGCTGAACCTCCGGTTTCGGGGAAGGTGCGGGACGGGTTGTCTTCCTTCCCCTCAACCGCTTTGACTCTTTCTCTTCCTTAACGTCCTGGGGTAGTTCGAATTTGCGAGCCTCTTTCTCTTCTTCGAAACTCCTGAGGACCTCATCGGGGTCCTTTTCAAGAAGGACAAGGAGTTCTTCCTTGTCAACAGTCTCTTTATCTATGAGTATTTTCGCGATTGTATCGAGCCTCTTTCGGTCTTCGGTCAGTATCTTTCGAGCCCTTCCGTGCGCCTCGTCTATGAGCCTTCGGACCTCCTGATCTATCTGGTATGCGACCTCATCGGAATAATTGGGCTCAGCCACGAAATCCCTGCCCAGGAAGACCTGCTCGTGCTTGTGACCCAGGGTTATCGGGCCAAGTCGATCGCTCATGCCGTATTCCATCACCATCTGACGCGCAATTTTTGTGGCCCTTTCTATATCGTTTTGGTCCCCGGTAGTTACGTCCCCGAATACCATTTCTTCCGCCACTCTGCCGCCTAATAGCATCGCAAGCTCGTCAAGGAGCTCGCTTTTCGTGACGAGATATTTGTCCTCGGTGGGAAGCGTCAGGGTATAACCCAGAGACCTGCCCCTCGGGATTATGGAAATCTTGTGAACGGGGTCCGCGTTTGGAAGCTTATGCGCAACGATCGAATGACCTGCCTCATGATAGGCGATAATCTCTTTCTCCCTGTCGCTTATTATCCGCGTCTTCTTCTCAGGACCCGCGACCACACGGTCGATCGCTTCCTCCATCTCCGACATGTCAATCATTTTCTTACCGTGCCTTGCCGAAAGAAGTGCGGCCTCGTTGACCATATTCGCAAGATCGGCTCCCGTGAAGCCAGGTGTCCGCCTCGCTAGGACCTCTATGTCAACATCCGGTGCAAGCGGTTTTCCTCTCGTGTGAACTTTCAGAATTGCTTTCCTGCCCTCAAGGTCAGGGCGATCAACCACTATCTGTCTGTCAAATCTTCCAGGCCTCAAAAGCGCGGGATCCAGTATATCCGGACGGTTGGTAGCAGCGATTAGAATAACCCCGGCCTTAGTGTCGAAGCCGTCCATCTCCACCAGAAGCTGATTCAGTGTCTGCTCGCGTTCGTCATGACCGCCGCCGAGACCAGCTCCCCTATGCCTTCCAACCGCGTCAATCTCATCAATGAAAACGATGCATGGGGCGTTGTTCTTCGCCGTGTCAAAAAGGTCTCTCACTCTGGCGGCACCGACACCGACGAACATCTCAACAAAATCCGAACCGGAAATGCTGAAGAACGGAACACCCGCCTCCCCCGCGACAGCCCTCGCCAATAGGGTCTTTCCTGAACCGGGCGGACCGTAAAGAAGGACACCTTTTGGAATCTTGGCGCCGAGAGCCTGGAATTTCGCAGGATTCTCGAGGAACTCCTTGATCTCCATCAATTCCTCAACCGCTTCATCCACCCCGGCCACGTCGGCGAAAGTGACTTTCGGCATGTCCTTGGTTATCTGCTTTGCCCTGCTCTTACCGAAAGACATGACCTTGTTGCCCCCGCCTTGCATCTGCTGCATGAAGAAAAGAATAAGCCCAACCATCAAAAGGATTGGAAGGATGTTAATTATCACCGCAAAGATGCTCGTGCCGGTTTGAGGATCAACGGAAATGGTGACGTCTTTTTCCGCCTCCCGGATTTCCTTCACGATGTCAAAATTGGCGGGGAACGCAGCCTTAAATCTTTCCCCGCTCTTAAGTTCGCCCTCGACAGTCTGGTCGCGATTGAAAATCTTGACGGAGCGGACCCTGTTCTCTGAAAGAGCCTTCAAGAGAAACGAAAAATCCCTCTCCCTTACAGGCTCCCTCCAGGGGGGGTTTACCACTAGAAGAGTTATTAAGAACAATATGACCAGCCAGAATATGGCGGTCTTCGCGTATTTCTTCATTTCGATTCCCTGTCAAAAATTGCCGACGAAATGCCGGCAGTTCCTCCTCTTTTATTTTTTATTTTATCACATGCCTATCACACCTTATAAAAATTATCGGTTCTCTTGCGAAATTTGGAAAGGGCCAAATGATAAGCGTACTGTGCGTATCCTATTCACACTCAAAAAGCAGCTTAAAACTTAGTACCGGTCCTCTTTGACCCTCGGTATGAAAATTTCCTACTGGCTGTCTTTTGAAAGAGCGGCAATATAGGGGAGATTCCTGTAGTTCTCCGCCCAATCCAGGCCATATCCAACGACGAAAACATCGGGAATTTTGAATCCAACGTATTTTATGTTCACCTCACTCTTTCCCGGTATCTCTTTTTCCAGAAGCGCGCACACCTCGAGTGAAGCTGGTCCACGAGCGAGCATATTTCTCATAAGATAGGCAAGGGTCAAGCCGGTATCCACTATATCCTCAACTATGATTACATGCTTGCCACGAACATCCATATCGAGGTCTTTTTTTATCCTGACCACACCCGAAGTCTTCGTGGCAGAACCATAAGAAGAGACTGCGATGAAATCAAACTGCACCGGAACCGTGATGAGGCGCGCCAGGTCAGCAAGGAAAACGAAGGCGCCCTTAAGCACGCCCACAAGCAGTATCTCCTTGCCCTCATAATCCGTGGAAATTTGCCGCGCAAGCCTCCAAACGCCTTCCCTTATCTCCTCGGGGGTCAGCATCATTTTCTCTATTCTTGGCGCCACCTTTACCTTTCCTCCCTATGCTCTCTTAGAGTATTTGCTTACCCAAGGAAATGGATAATACTCGCGTGCGCCGAATAATACCAGGGGTCTTAAATACCCGCGGTGGTTCAGTACTAAGCGGTAAGCTTGTCCTAACCCTCAATGAGATTCGACGCTCCCTTCACCAACTTGAGCATAAGCACTTCCTTATCTCCTTTTTCAACCTTGAATCTTTCATCGATCCTGTATCCTGCAACCCAGACTATTTCCCCTTGAGAGAGAACAATGGAGCATTTCAACCTGTCTTCCAAAGGCACTTTAAGGTCAGTGAAGAAATCCGAAACCTTCTTCAAGCCCTTCATCCCGAGAGGCTGAAACCTGTCCCCCGCCCTCAGCGTCCTAACAGTTAGAGGCCCCTTAACCTTTCCAGCGTTCACGTACTCCACCAGCGGATCGCCGCTGAAATCACATTTTTTCCGTTCCACAAGCCTGGCTTCTATCAAATCCCCACTCCAGGGGTTAAAGGCTTTTCCCGGGATTGCAAGAGTTACGGGAGACGCGCTTTGGTAAATGCTCTCATCAGCAAAGCTTTCGTTTTCCGCCAACCTGAAGACAACCTCATTTCTTGTACGTTCAACCACCACATTTCCCGGAAGATTTAGGGCGGCGTGCGTTCTCCCATAAAGGACTTTCTCTTCAATGTCGAGCGTATGCCGCCAACCAAGGGTCTGCTTGCCCGGCACAAGCCAGCACCAAGCCTCGCGGAGAACCCCTCTCCTTAACGACTCATGGAGCTTAATTAAGGACTCAACATCCATTGATACTCTTTTCTCCTGCAGAACAGCTATTTGCTCAAATGATTTTTGCGTCTGCGCGGATATGTAATCGAAATCAACAGAGAGTGACTCAACAATCCTCAATATTGACTCTTTTACGCTCCTGCCAAACTCCTTCTCAAGAAGAGGAAGCAATTTCAACCTCACCTTATTTCTCAGATAAACGGGGGCAAGGTTGCTCGAGTCGATTCTAAAGGATAACCCGAAGGCATTTACGTATTCTTCTATTTCGCTTCTCCACACATTCAAAAGAGGTCTGATTATTTTGCCCCTTACGGGCGGAATACCGCTAAGACCAGAAAGCCCAGCGCCCTGGATAATCCTCATCAGAAAAGTCTCAACCTGATCGTCCGCGCTATGTCCGAGCGCTATACGTTCCGCTCCCGCACGGAGGGCGAAAGCCTCCAGCCTTTCCATGCGCACAAGTCGGGCGGCATCCTGGGTTGAAAGCCCGCTTTTCTTCACGAACGATTTCACGTCAGCCCTCTCAATTTCCGCGGGAATCCCGAGATCGCAGGCAATCTCTTTAACAAATTCAGCATCGCGGGCTGATTCATCACCTCTAATCATGTGGTCGAGGTGGAATATTCTTATTTGGAGATTGAACAGGTCGCTTATCTTGTTCAAAAACAACAGAAGCGCCAAAGAGTCAGCGCCACCCGACACGCTGACCACAACAATGTCTCCGACCTCAAGCATCTTATACTTCGAGACTAAAGCGAGCGCTTTTTCTTCCAACACGTATTCAGGGTGAAAGCCTCTCATTGTCTCACCGACCGAAATCAAACCGTTAATCCCCGAATCCATTGCAGGGCGGATTTACTTTCAGAGATAACGCCTGAGACTATGTTAACTTTGCGGCGCTGCTTCCATCAAACAACCGGTCTGAGAAAGCTTCGCGGACAACAAGATTAAGAAATGCTGCTACTCGCTTCTTTTTCCGCCCTGTGGGGCGTTTGAGGCGCGCGCGTCGATATAACCGTGAGAGTTCGTAATCCTCAAATCTGTCCCGAGCCTGGACGAATAATCCTTCAATGTTGAAAGCCAGGAAGAAGCGAACTCACCCCGCATCGGAATGGGTCTGCACGACCGTATCTGAACGGGCAGGACCTTCGCCTGAATTACTCCGTTACGGTCTAAAAGAACGGAAAGGAGAAGCGTCTTTGAGGATATCTCGCGAGGGGGATAGAAAATGAAGTTCCCGAGGCTGTAGGCGATCAACCTGTTCTTATAAACCTGAAACCCCTGTACCACATGCGGATGATGTCCAAGCACGAGGTCAGCGCCGCTGTCAATTGAGAGTTGGGCAAGCGATACTTGATCCCCATTGGGGCAAGTGGCCAGCTCGACGCCCCAGTGATAGGAGACCACAACGAAATCGTGGTTCGTTTTCGCGCGCTCGATAGCCTTAAGCACTCTCTCCTTGTTCCATGTTATCGCACAACCAGGCTCGCTGTCAGTGGCCGGCCATCCGGCAGGAACGATTGAGGTGAATGCGAGGAAAGCAACACTCTTTCCCCTTACCTCAATCACAGCCGGACAGTACGCCTCATCCAAATTGTTTCCCGCACCGCACCAAGCAATGTTGCTTGAGGCAAGGTAACGCATGGTGTCGATCAAGGCAACGCTCCCATAATCTTTTGAATGATTGTTGGCAAGGGAAACCACGTCAACGCCCGCGGTTTTTAGTCCTTTAACCGAATCAACGGGTCCACGGAAGGTGAACTCTTTTCCCGCGACAGGTGCGCCTCTCGAAGAAATCGCACACTCAAGATTCACGAAAGCTATATCAGCGGAAGAGAGCAAATCGCCAACGTTTTCCCAAGGCCAGTTCACTCCCATCCGCGTAAGGTACGGGGTCACGCCGTCACCGAAGTTTACGTCTCCGGCTGCTATGACGGTAATGCGGTCGGCTGCCGTCTTTCTAAGCGAAAAGAGAGGTTTGAAAGATGCCTTTCGGACGTTCTCGGATAACGGAGCGCCTTTTTTACCGCAACCCGTAAAGGAAAAGAGGGTGACGCTGAATATGATTATCGCTGCAAGAATATTCCTAAAAGCGGTGCTTCGCATGTTAAAAGAATATCATCGAGAAGGATTGATGGGAAAGAAGAATAAGATTTTAAACTTGTTGATTTTCAGAACCGGCACCGGGCAGGTAGAAGCGGAAAGCGGTTCCTCCGCCTTCCCTTCCCTCGCACCATATTTCCCTACCGTGAGCCCCGATTATTTCCTTCGCGATATACAGCCCCATCCCCAGCCCAGGCTTTGAATGATGCATCGCGTCCTCGATCTGATAGAACCTCTCGAAAACCTTCTCTCTGTGCTCTTCGTCTATGCCGGGACCTCTGTCCAGAACGGATATCCTCACCCCGTTTTCTATCCCTTCCACCTGAATCTCAATGGGTGAGGCGGGGGGCGAATATTTGATGGCGTTATCAACAAGGATTATCAGGACCTGCACTATCTTGTCCTTGTCAGCGAAGAGACAGCTTACCGATTGCTCTATTCTTGTTTCGAAACTGTTTCCGGAGCCCCGCGCTTCCACATAATCACGAATCTCGTCAATCACCTCGCCAATACCAAAAACCTCCCAGCGCAGCGTGAAACCGCCTTGCTCAACCCGCGCGACATCCATAAGCTCCTCAACGTAACCCGTAAGCCTATCGGTTGCCTGATCTATGTCGCAAAGGATGTCCTCAACCATCTCAAGCGGCGCTGTTTTGATAAGCTGGATCAACGTGTTGGCGTAAGCTTTAAGCACGGTGACCGGGTGCCTGAGTTCGTGAGAGGCAACAATCAGGAAATGTTTCAAGCGCTCAGCGGTCTTCTCTATCTCCCGCTCAACTGACTTCTCATGAGTGATATCTATAAGGGAAACCACCACCTCACCTCTACCCGGTATGTAAGAGGCGGTTGCGATGGTGTCAAGCAATTGTCCCGAGCGCGAGACAACCCTGCACTCCCAATGATCTTGGGGGAAGACCGTACCCTGAACGACCCCCTTGAAAAACTCTTCAAAACCGGCTCTGTCGTCTGGGAAGACTATTTTAAAGAGAGGCATGTTATCGGTAATCTCGCTTTGCGAATAACCGAGCATTCTCATAAACTCGTTGTTTGCAAACCGTATGACGCCCAAATTGCTTACACTGCACATGGCGGTTCCCGTGGAATCGAATATTGTTCGGTACTGACGCTCCGACTCTTTAAGCGCGTTTTCCGCTTTTTTCCTCTCAGTTATGTCAACGCCAGTAAGCACAACGTACTCAACTGAGCCTCCGCCTCCTTTGATGGAAGAGCTCGACCATTCTATGGTGCGCGCCTCGCCAGTCTTCGAAACAAGATTCATCTCGAAATTCTCATGAACACTTCCGCGGATAATTTCCTGGAATATTGAAATGAAGCGGGCTGATTCCTCCTGCTGGAGAAGAGAAGACCACAAAGCTTTTCCTCGCACCTCTTCATAACTATAGCCCGTAGTTTTCTCGCACGCCTTGTTAAAGATGATGATTCTTCCTTCCCTGTCCAGGACAAGCAAGAGGGTGCCCGCCGCCTGCAGAACAGCCAGAACTAAATCCCTATCCTTCCTTCGGGCTTCTTCAGCCTGTTGTCTTTCGGTAATATCCCTTGCGACGATCGCCACTCTCGAGACGTTGCCTTCCTCGTCGAAGACCGGATACGCCGCACAATCGTAAACCCTTGCGCGGTAAGTGTTTTCGTATCTGATCGGTTTCCCTTTTTCAAAGACGCTCAGAACCTTTTGCTTTCTTATAGATTGCCCAAGCGGGTCCACAGACGAAACATTAAACAGGTTTTTTCCAATCAGCTCTTCGATTTCCATCCCGAAGTTCGCCGCGCACACCCTGTTAACCGCGAGCATCGTCCCTGCGCGGTCGATAAGGATTATGATATCTTCCGTTGAGTTGAGGATTGCGCGCGCAGTTTCCTCGCTTTTTTTAAGCTTTTCTTCTACTCTAACTCTGTCCGTTATATCCCTGGCGCATAAAATAACGCCAATCCATCCGTACGGGTCCCTGAACATCCTCGCTTTGACATCGAGTACCCGCAAATCGCCATTTTCCGCCAAGAATTTCACCCGTGATTCACAACTCACATTTGGACCCTTAAGCGCCGCGGACAGCAGCATTGAAAAGCTTTCGGCATCGGAAGGGTAGATGATTCTGGTTATCTCCCGGTCGCGAAGCTGAGACCTTTTATACCCGAGCACCTTTTCCACAGAAGGGGAAATATACCTTATTTTCTCATCAACGCCTAATATCGCTATGATATCGAGAACGTTATCCATGAGCGACCTGTAATATTTTTCGCTTCTTTTTTGGGCTTCTTCTGCTTTTTCCCTCCTTCTGTCTATTTCAGCCGCCTCCAGATAGAAAGAGATTGTCTCCACAATCGGTTCAAGTATCCTTACTATTTCCTCGTCAAAAAAATCGGGCTTGTTGGAGTATATTGTCAGGCAAGCCGAAACCTGATTCTCCACTCTTACCGGGAAAGACACAGCGGACTTATAACCCCTTTTCAGCGCCTCGTTCTTCCAAACGGAAATATGCGTTTCCTTGGAGATATCCTGGCATACCACGCTTTTTCCCGTTCTAAGCGCCGAGCCTGATGGCTCCCTTCCTTCAGGAATGTCGAGCGCAGTAAATCTGACTGAACTCAAGAAACCTTTTTCTTCTCCCGCCCAGGCAACCGGCTCGATATTATAGTTTTCTCGCTTAAGGAAACCTATCCACGCCATGTAAAATCCGCCGTATTTAACAAGGACCCTGCAGATTTCATTCAGTATCCTTGAAATATTCTTTTCCCTTCCAAGGAAACAAACGCGATTCATCACGTTGTACATCCTGTCAAACCACTCGAGTTTCTCGTAGGAATCCCAGAGGTCGGAAACGTCAATTCCCAAAAACAGCGCAACGCTATTGCCGCCATCTATTTTCATTGGAAAAACCCTCGCGCTCACACTGCGTTTTGAGCCATCCTGTGAAGTGAAGCTCCATTTTATCTCGGGGACGTCCTGCCCGCTTTTCAGGATTGCCTTAACGCCCCTGGAGAAATCGAAATAGTCAGAACGCGTGTCTATAAGATCAAGAATGTGCTTCCCCTTCGCTTTGACCCTCAAGATGCCCGTGAGCTCCTCGAGCGCCTTATTCCATAAAACAACTTTCGAATCCTCATCAAGCCCGAGCGCTATAAATTTAGGGTGTTCATCCAAAATAGCATCCAATTCCTCCCCGAGGCGCTCCCTTGTAATGCCCTCGCCATCAGGCCCACCAAGATCCTCGATGATAACGGAGAAGCCCGCCATCCCGCCTTGTTCATCGCGGATTTCGCAAGTCATAACCTTAGCGAAGAACACGGAACCATCCGCTCTTCTCCTCCGGCAGTAGCCGGTGAATTTTCCCTCGGTCTCTGCGATGTTCAACTCTTCACTCGGCTTCCCGCTCTTTACATCACTTGGTTCATATAAAACAGAGATATGCTTGCCTATGATTTCGGGGGGGCTATATCCGGTAAGCTCTACCGCTCCTGAGCTCAGTGACGTGATCACGCCCAACGGATCGAGAATAAGAACCCCGACTTGATGGTTTGACTCTTCAACCGAACCTTTTGCCAAATCACCACCTAAGTGCGCATTTGATACTTCAAACCCGCTATCAGGAGCCTTCTTTACAACCTGATCGACCGAATCGTCAATTTCTCTCATTTCTTGGTCTTTTCTCCCCAATCATGTTCTTAAACCCTCGCCGTTATGCCGCCAAAACGAGCGCATGCATTAAGGCACGCGAAACCGCCCGGCAGGAAACGCTCCAAACCACAGGCCCTCTTCTTTATGTTGTCAGGATACTTGCCAGTCCTTTAATTCATTCGGCAAAAAACGACTCTCTTTTAACCTGAACAAGGCGGATTCTGCTTGATATGAGAACATCCAGTGGTTCTGGCCATCGCTTGACTAACAGGTGCGCTTAAAACACGCATGCGTGAAACGTAAAGGTTATTGAGCGAGCACATAACCTGGAGCCGGCGCGGGGACTCGAACCCCGGACCTGCTCATTACGAGTGAGCCGCTCTACCAGCTGAGCTACACCGGCGTGAAATCCCAATACCATATAGATATTAACACGCTGAAATCACGGCAGAAACCCTCTTTTTACCAAACGCTTCAAAGATGTCTGAACCCCAGTAATAAAAACACCATTCGCCTCTTCTTATGACAAGAAAAATGAGACGGAAAGGTCCCCCTAACCTTTTCAAGCTTATAGTTGTATATGCTTTTAGCAGAATACTCAGTACGTGAATACAGCCGCACGAGGCAAGATACTGATCAATAAAACTTGAAAAAATTTCCAGTGTCTCGAGAATCCAGGGTTTTAGGGGTGATTCGGATTGAGAGCAAAAAAAGAAAGAGCGCTATGGGTTTGGGACGACTCTATTGAGAGAAATCAAGAAGAAATCGTGCGGCTGTGCATGTTCTGCCTGCGAGAGTCAGTGACAGAAATTTTCTACAATTCAAACGGCTTTTGCGTAGAAAGATGGGGGTCGCTAAACCGCCTTATCTCGCAACTTACCGAAAAGGGAATAAAAGTACACGCGCTTTTCGGAGACAATAAATGGGCGATGAGAGAATACCACCAAGAGGCTCTGTCTCTTGCCGGGGAAATAATGAAATACAATGCCCGTTTTGATGAGGAATTCAGGTTTTCCGGAATCCACGACGACTCCGAATTCTACACGCTTTCACTTTGGGCATTGAGCCCACTTGAGCTTGCTGCAGAATATCTCGTTCTTATTGAAAAAATACGTGAAATTATCGGTGATTCTATGCAACTCGGCGCAGCCGTGCCTTTCTGGTTTGCCGACGGACGCATATCTCTGGAGTCTGAAAGGGGGATGAAAACGCTTGGAGAGCTGCTCTTTGAACACCTCGATTACGTGGCGCTAATGTCCTATAGAGATTGTGCGTCAGGGCCCAACGGCTCGATCTCGATATCCGAGCCATTCATCGCTCTCGCTGACAGGCTGCGCAAGAGAGTCTATGTAGGACAGGAAACCCAGCACGACCTGTTCCCAAGCTTCCTTTCTTTGCACGGGAGAAGCCCCGCTCAGATCCGAAAGGAGTTCGAGAAGATTGATTTTCGGTTTGAGAAAGAGCCATCTTACGCGGGAATCGCCATTCATCACTACCGAAGTTATCTTGAGGTCATGAAAATCGATCTTTGAGCATAGACCCGAACTTATCTTTTTCTCAAAAGAGACAGTGCCCGGGTATCGTCCTACAACTCTTCACATCAACCCGAGAAATCAAAGCGAAAAAGCAGGCTCAAAAGGCTTTTAAAAGACCGACGGATTTCCTTATATATATTCCGGCACCCAACCTTTAAGCCTTCTTATTGATTCCGTGACTTCCTTTTCGAGAAGGTCCTCTGCCTCTTTGCCTTCAGGCTTCTCCAGGACCGGCCGGAAACGACCCTGCATCTCGAGGTATTCTTTGACGGGTCTCTTCTTCACTTTGCCCTCAATTATTTTCTTCGTGGCCGCAGTAAATCTTGTTTCTCCGTTCTCGTGTTCGTACAGCAGCCACATCCCACTCTGAACGGCAAGCCTGCTTACCTCTATGGTCTTCGAGGAAGGAAATTTCCATCCCGGGGGACACGGAGCGAGGAGTTCAATGTACTTCGTGCCGACTATTGATTTAGCCTTCTGCATCTTCTGGTAAAAATCAAGCGGGTAGGCAAGCGACACTGTAGCCACATATGGAATCCTATGGGCAATCATTATCTGCGCAATGTCCTTCCTGTGCTGATGTTTGCCCGCGGGGGTGGTGGTCGTCCAAGCGCCGAGTGGCGTGGCGCCGCTGCGTTGAGTGCCGGTGTTGGAGTACATCTCGTTGTTGTAACAAAAATAGATGAAATTCGTTTCGCGTTCGGCTGCACCGGAAAGAGACTGGATTCCGATGTCGTACGTGCCGCCATCTCCCCCCCACATCACAACCGTTGGTTCCTCCTCAATCTCTCCCCTCTTTTTCAGCGCTTTGAAGCCAGCCACCGCTCCTGAAGCGCCGGCGCCGCCCGCGGCGAACGCTATGTTCAGCAAAGGAACGTTAATCGCCGACAAGGGATAAGACCCTTGAAGAACTGAAGTGCACGAAGCAACGACAATCAATACCATGTTGGACCCCAGCGCCTTGAAAGCTATTCGAAGCGCAAGACTCGAGGGACATCCATGACAGGCTGTGCTTCCCGCCAGAAACAACTCTTCCTCGGGCAGACTCTTCAGGGTAACCATGAATCGATATTCCCTCCTTATATGTGCATTTCAACCAAGTAATTTCTTAAACTCTTCGAGGCACTCAAGGGTGACTCTGTGGGAAGGCGTTATGCGCGAATCCCCCCATGTTATCTCACCGAGCTCTCCAGAAATCGCTTTTCTGGTCATATCCGCTATAAGCTCATAGGACACGTCTCTACCGCCGAGCCCAACAATAAGATTCCTTACCGGAACGTTAGAGAATCCGTAAAGCGCTCCCTTTAGTTCGGTGAAAACAGCGCCTTCCATTCCGTAAGAATAATTCCTGTCAATGACCAGTATGCTCTTGACCCTCTCCCCCAGGGACCTTATCTCCTCAATCGGGAACGGCCTGAAAAATCTTATTCTGAAAAGACCAACCCGCAAGCCTTCTTGCCTTAGAACATCAACAACGACTCTTGACTCGGACGCCAGTGTTCCCATGGCCACAATAGCGATTTCAGCGTCATCAATAAGGTATTCCTCGACCATGTCACCGTGCCAACGTCCGAAGACTTCCGCGTAGTCCCTGCAGACTTCCTTAATGACTCTCCGAGCGTTGTTCTGACCAATCTGCATGGATTGCCTCGTCTCGCTGAAATCATCAGGGTACACGACTGAACCATGCGTCACCGGAAAGCGCGGATCGAGCTTCCATCTCGGTTTGTATGGCGGAAGGAACTCCCTGACCTCCTCTATCTCCGGGACCTCGGCGTCCGTATAAGTGTGAGAGAGCACGAAAGCGTCAAGATTTACCATAAGAGGCAGCATCACGGACCAGTTCTCGGTTATCTTGAAACCCTGAATAACAGAGTCAATAACCTCCTGATGACTTGCAACGTATATCTGCAGCCAGCCCGTGTCCCGCTGGCTTATAGAGTCCTGATGGTCACACCATATATTCCATCCCGGACCAAGCGCACGGTTTATGTTCGCCATGACCACGGGCGCTCTTATGCCCGCCGCAAAGTGGACCATCTCATGCATGTAAGCAAGCCCGTGAGCACTTGTTGCCGAGAACGCCCTCGCGCCAGTAAGCGAGGCAGCTATGAGAGCCGCGCAAGCACTGTGCTCGGATTCAACCGGAATGTACTCCGCGTCCATGTGGCCGCCGGCTATCAGCTCGGCCACCTTTTCTATAACCTGCGTCTGGGGCGTTATTGGATAAGCGGGTACCACTTCAACACCTGCCGCCCTTACAGCAAGAGCAACGAGATGATTTCCGGTCTCCAATACCCTCAACGCTTTTCCTCCTTCACCATCACAATTGCCTTGGTTGGGCACTCCTCGGCGCAAATACCGCAACCTTTACAGTACTGATAATCGATCTCAATGTCAGACTTCGAAATGCACGCCTCCGGACAGTAGATCCAACAAATCAGGCAATTATTGCACTTCGTCTCATCTTTAACCGGGCGAAAAACGCGCCACTCCCCCGTGTCCCCCGCGCACCCTTTAGTAGGGCGAGATAAGGAAGTTATGAACTCAATTTCCTCGATACTTTCAGCCAACTTCCGTCAACCTCCCGCAATACTGGTGATCTTGATTCAGCCAGGCAAACATCTGGTCAATTCATCCTTCGCTTACTGCAATCTCCTCGGTACCAGTACATCGGACACTGAAATATCCCGCTTTCGCAGCGTTCTTAAATGAACGATAATTACCCCCTCGTGCCGGCATGTCAAGGACATCCATCACCACTTCGAACGGAGCGATTTTGGCAAAACTCACGAGTGCCCCGAGTAGCGGAACATTAACCATGGGCATTCCGTCGACCTCTAAACCGTTTTCGAGGGCTATCGTGGTAGCATCCAGATAGCACACATCCCTGACTAAATGCTCTGCCAGCTTCTGCGCGAGCTCCAAATCGGCGTTAATAAGAATCTTTGTGTTTTCTCCCATTCCTTCATCCAGCGCAAGCCCCACGACGCTTGAGCTAATGACAAGAAGTATGTCAGGCTTTTTGATCTGGCTGCGCAGCGATATCGGTTTATCGTCCATACGCAAATATGCTTTGACCGGCGCTCCTCTTCGCTCCGCGCTGAAAAACGGGAACGCCTGAACGTGTTTGCCCACTCTATAAGCGGCTTCGGCTGCCCAGGTGACAAGCGTTACGACACCTTGTCCTCCAAGACCATGCGCACGAACTTGAAACATGTCTTAACCATTCCTCCTTGAAGAATTCCTGCATAATGAACAGCGTGGATAGTTTTCACGCGTTCCTTCCACGAGGATCAGAGTTAATAATTTAGCACTAAAAGCGCCCGATTGCGACAGGGGATATCATGCTCGCTTTCTATGTTAGCGGATTTACTTTCTCTTTCGAGCTTTCCGAGCCTTGTGGCCGTACCTCCGTAATATCTCCTCAATCGGCTTCTCTATCCTCTTTCCGCTTTCAAGTTCGAGTATGACGCTCTCCTTCGGCACATCGTAACCAACGACTTTCCACTTGTCACCGTCAATCTCGAACTCCTCCCCGAGCGGCGGCGCAATTTCGTTGAACTTTTCATAGACCTCAAACTCATATTTAAGGCAACACATGAGTCTTCCGCATATTCCGCTTATTTTAGAAGGGTTCAGCGGCAGGTCCTGCTCTTTTGCCATCTTTATCGAAACAGGTTCAAAATCAGAAAGAAACAGACTGCAGCATAGGTCGCGTCCGCACGGACCCAGACCACCCACCATTTTTGCCTCGTCCCTGACGCCAACCTGGCGGAGATCTATTCTCATTTTCAATTTAGAGGCGAGGTCTTTTACCAACTCCCTAAAATCCACTCTTCCCTCGGCGGTGAAGTAGAAAACTACGCACGACCCGTCAAAAACGTAATCAATGCCCACAAGTTTCATCGGTAGCCCGTGCTTCTGAATTAATCTCCTGCAAACACGGTAAGCTTCCTCTTCCTTGTAAGCGTTCTCCTTGAGCTGTTCCCTGTCCAGCGTCGTCGCTCTGCGGAGCACTTTTCTGAGCGGCTCGTCTGACTCACTTAAGTTGATCTCCTTTATTGCGGTCACAACCCTCCCGTACTCAACACCGCGGGGACCGGGAACGATGACCTCATCGCCCGGAACCAAAGCCAGGTCCTGCGGGTCAAAATAATATATTTTTCCTCCTGGTCTGAAAGTAACTCCTACAGCCTTAGGCACGAATTGCCTCCTGTATTTCAGTCAGCGCCCCTTCAAGCACAAGCTGCGCCGGCACGTTTTGATCCACCGCTTTGAAAGCGTCATCGATCGACCTTATTATCCTCACCACGCAATCTTCCTTCATAACTCGGGACTCGCTTTCAATCTCCTGAATGAAGTCAACGTTGACAAGCATTTCCTTGCTGTTACATTCCTTCATTACGAGAATATCACGATACCAGCTGAAAAGAATCTGGAGTGCCTCCTTTACTCCATTTATTTCCTCCCTCAAGCGTTCCTGCGAATACTCCTCATCTATCGCCTTTGCGAACCTCTTTAAAGCGCTTTCATCCATCAAATCTGAGAGTTCCTGTTTCCTCTCCTTATATATTACCGCCATCTCTTCAATAGGCGCCCTTATTTCCGCATATAGTTCCTCTGCCATGTCCAAAATAGTAGCAAGATCGGCATGCTTCAGCGCTCTTGCGACCCTCAACACAGTATCCCGTCTCTCCATGCGCCACGGTTCGTCGGCAAGCTTAATGGCGTTCCCCGGAAGCCCTCCCGTAACACGGGCTATTAAATCGGCTTTGTTGAAATCGATGCCCCTTTTGACAAGCATCTCGGCGATTTTCTCTCTTGGCACGGGGGTGAATCGGACCTTCTCGCACCTTGATATAAGTGTTGGCATCACTGAAGCGATGCTTGCTGAGATTAGGATGAAAATGGAGCCTTGAGGGGGCTCTTCCAGGAGCTTTAAGAGTGTGGAGGCTCCCTCCTCCCACAGCATCTCTGCATCCCGGATAATAAAAAAACGGTATTTCCCTTCCACGGGCTTTAGATATGCGGAAAGCCGTATCTCTCTTATCACCTCAACTGGTATATTCTTCCCTCTCCCTTCTACAACAAGCACGTCAGGATGCTTCAACTCCAAGACCCTACGGCAGGTGTTGCACTTTCCGCAACCTCCCTCCCCGCAGAGCACCGCCGCCACAAAAGCGATTGCCGTCTTGAACTTCCCCACGGAGGGAGGGCCGTAGAAGAGATACGCTTTAGCAATTCTGTCCCGCTTAATGGATTCGAGAAGATAGCCCATGACGTTCTCGTTCCCTATTATGCTTTCAAGAACGCTATTTTCTTGAAAAGCAGGCATCTTAAAGCATCCGTTTCCTGATTTCACTGACTACGCGGGAATGGATATCCTCTGGTGAGCTCCGCGCGTCCAACGTGACGATTCTAGCCGGGTAAATCCGCGCGAGCATCGCGTAAGCCTGCCTGACATTCTCATGGAATATTTTTGGCTCCATTTCGATGCGGTCAGCAATCTCCGCATTGCGGCGACTCAAAGAATCCTCATACGATATGTCAAGATAAAAAGTCACATTTGGTTCAAGTCCCCCCGTAGCCCATTCATTCAGGTTCTTGACTGCTTCAAGTCCAAGCCCCCTGCCCACTCCCTGATAGGCAAGCGAACTGTCGGTGAACCTGTCTGATATCACAACTATACCCTGATCAAGAGCAGGCTTGATCACTTCTATGACCACTTGCGCCCTATTCGCTGCGAAAAGCAGCGCTTCGGTTATAGGAGTGAGTTCTTCGAGCTCAGGATCAAGCAGTATTTGTCGAATCAGATTACCTGTCCTCGTACCGCCCGGCTCGCGAGTCAAGATGACATCGACACCCTTTTCCTCGAAGTAGGAACGAAGCATCTCCGCTTGCGTCGTTTTTCCAGATCCTTCACAGCCCTCAAAACTAATAAAAAAGCCGCCACCTTTGTCTTCGCCCAACGGGTCGTCATCGCCCCCCTTTTGCTTTTGAGATATCCTGGGTGTCCAATTTCCGTTTCTTACAACCCTGGGGCGGACGTCTTCCGACCGGCAAAATTCCGCGCCCCGCAGGTTCTCATACGGATCTTCACTTTCTAAAGCTTTTCCATACATGCCGTTTCCCCCTCAAAAAACCAGGAAATGTTTGCCAACAATCTGATATCTCCTCCGCAATCAGGAAATGTTTGATTAATTGTAATAATCTCTTTTATCACCGCCAGTAAAGATAATGCTCTTCCCGCTCATGCATTATCCAAACCTGCGCTGCCCGAGACCACTTTGAGTCTACCCGAAACAACAAACCTGAATACGGCATTTATGTATTTAAGAATCTTATATTTAAGGGATTCTTCTCAATCCGAAAAACTCCCAGACCAGGTCCTGTACTCTTTTTGAAAAAAATCCCGCCCTTCGCTGTCAATCGCCACGAGCGCTGGAAATCGGTCGAGCTCCACTCTCGAGACAGCCTCGCATCCCAGTTCCGGGAAAGCAACGATTTCATGCGACCTGACATGTCTGGCATAAAGCGCGCCAAGACCTCCTACGGCGGCAAAATATACCCTCATGTATTCAGAGTGGAGGAGAACCGCCTCCGCGGTCCTCGGACCTTTTCCCAAAGTAGCAGCAACCCCCAGTTTAAAAAGCATCTCAAGGTATCCATCCAACCTCGCGCTTGTGGTTGGGCCGATTGCCCCAAAGGGTTTATCCCTCGTGGGTGGAGTAGGACCGGCGTAAAATATAAGGGAACAATCAAGATCAAAAGGCAACGGCATCCCCTCGGACAGAAGCTTACTGGTCCTGCTCAGCGACGCGTCCCTCATAGTAAAAGCGAAACCGGAAATCAACAAATCTTCACCGCATCTTAAAGACTCGATAAGTTCTGGTTTAAACGGCGTTGTTATCTCCTTCAACAATTCCACCACCCGAGCTGATTTTGAGCTTCCTGAAACTTCTAACAGAAAGCCATCCCCCAATTATGACAACGAAAGCGCCAATCATGAGCGCTATCATTGCAGGGTAAAAGCTCTTTTCCATGAATCCGAGATTCAGCACTTTCTTTGCTGGGTTGTCCTGTTTCCATGGAATCCATATCTCGATAAGACGGGCAATTACCGCAAATATTCCCATCGAAATTAAAAGGCATGTCCGCATAATCGTTTGCATTGCCGCAAACACCCGCCCACGTACGTCGTTCGAGAGGTTTTCATGAAGCATCGTATAAGCAGTCACGAGCAGAAATCCCAACAAGATGCCCCCGAAGAATATGACAATAAGACAAAGCGGATAGAAGTCGATCATAGTGAATATGAGCATGACCAGACCGAAGCCTATGACAGCTCTTCCAAACCATATCTCTCTGGGAAACACGTTCTGTAGCATAGGGGCAAGAGCGGCTCCGAGAACCACACCGGCTAAAAGACACGTGAGGATGAGAGTGAACTTGGCTCCCGTAGCGGCCATGACCTGCCTCGCAAACGGCGCTCCGAGAACATAAAGTGACCCGCCACCGATAAACCCTATTATCATAACGCCCAGTATTGACCTGGTCAGCGGCTCCGACCTCATGAAACGAATTCCTTCACTCATGTCCTTAAACATTTGAGCTCTTGATATCTTTTGCCTGGATTGCCATCTTCTCGGGAAGGAGATCGTAAAAATAAGCATAGCCGAGGCAAAGAAGCTTAAAGCGTCAACAATGAAAGCAAACCTATGTTGAAACTGAGCACCGTCCATAAAATGCAGTAAGGGGAAAGCTTTATATATCAGTTGTGCGAAACCAAGAATCACCGTGGCAATCATTGTGCCCAAAGCCATCGTAAGATAGGTGCTCGTGGACATCAAAGAGTTTGCCGCGACTATATCCTCCGAATCAACTATATCGGGAATGGACGAATCCCTTGCGGGACCGAAGACGAGGGAAAAACACTCTATCCCGAAAACAAGCCCGCAGATCATCGGGAGTGAATCTGAGAACGCGAGAAGAAACACGAGAGTCCCTCTTGCGAAATCACAAAACACAAGCGTTGTCTTGCGCTCGAGCCTGTCAACGATCGCCCCAGCCATCAGACCGAAAAGAAAGGCGGGAAGAAATCTGAAAGTCATCATCCATGCCAGACCGGTGGCGCCACCGTAACGGTTCACTTTATCGAGAAGAACCCCGACTATGACCCAGTCTCCGATTCCGGATACGCCCTGCGCAACCCAGAGAGCCAGAAAGCCGCGGTTTTTGAGTATTTTTTTGTAGGCAGGGAAATCGAACTTTACTCCAGCGGAAGGCTCACTGGCTTGCTCGTTTTTTCTATCCTCATTCCCTCTTAAATTGGATTCATCTTTCTCTTTCAAGTGGTCGACCCTTATATCTGAACTATCTTTCTCCGCAGCGCATGGCAGTTCAGACACACGGCAACCGGCAGGTTTGCGATGTGGCATGGCGCTTCAAAAACCCTTACGCCGAGGCATGTCATGCGTCCTCCAAAACCTCCCGGACCGATTCCCGTCATGTTCACCGCGTTTAGAATAGCTTCCTCACATTTTTTGGAAACCCCGCTTCTCTGCCCCCCTCCAGCATCCAGGATGAAAAGGGGAACGTCATCGATGTCAAAGGGAGCCATCAGCGCCGTTTTTGCGAGCCTGGCGCTTAGATCAAAACTTCCTCCGACGCCTATTCCCAAAAATAGCGGGGGGCAGGCGGAAGGACCTTTCGTTGAAACGACTTCTTTCACGAATTCAACAACCCCATCTATTCCAGATGAAGGGGAGAGCATCTTAATGGCGCTTCCCATTTCCGAACCCCCACCTTTCGCCATCAAGCCAAGATACGTGCCTTCAAGCGAGTGTCTTGAGCAGGTTATCCCTACCGGAGTGTTATCCCCGGTGTTTTTTCTCTCGCCGAGAGGGTTGGAAGCAACTGAAGCCCTGAGCGCTCCATCAGCAGTGGCGCGCCTTACCGCGTCTTCAACCTCATATCGAATATCGCCCGAGATAAACGTATCTTTACCCACAAAAAGCATCACGGAAAAAAGGCCTGTGTCCTGGCAAATGGGCACGCTGTTTTCCCCGGCAAGAAAAGCGTTCTCGAGGAGCAGGTTTAGGATATTCCTGCCTCGCTCGGACTCCTCGGCGGAAAGCGCTTGCTCGATACACTTCTGGACATCGGGCGGAAGCCTGAAAGAAACATCAAGGCAGAGAGAATAGACAATCTCACCGATATATTCAGCCTTTATCTCCCTCATAAAACTGTCGTCCTTGAGTACACGCTGAACGCTTGGAAAAACATATCCAATAAATATTCAGACCAAAATTTCACCGACCCTCTTTCTCACTCTGCTGGCGCACCGTCTTAAATCCCCAAGCTCCCGCTCGGAAAGAGGAAGCTCAACAACCTCAGCCACACCCTTACGATTCAATCTTGTCGGCACGCCTATGAATACATCCTCAATTCCATATTCGCCCGTCAGATACGCCGAGACGGGAACGACGTTTCCCGTATCTTGAAGAATCTGGCGAGCCATTATTGACACGGAAACGGCAGGAGCGTAATAGGCGCTTCCGCTTTTGAGCAGAGAAACTATCTCGGCCCCGGCGCCCCTCGTTTTCTCTATGCACTCATCAAGAGCCTTTCCGTCAACAACCTCCTCAAGACTTTTCCCACAGTGCCTCGACCAGTTGGTGAGTGGTATCATGTCATCTCCGTGCGTGCCAAGCACCATTGCCCGCGTGCTCTTGGGGTCAAGTCCGGCTACAGTTTTCAGGTAATACAAAAACCTTGACGTGTCGAGCACGCCGGCCATACCCATGACCTTATCGTGCGTAAAACCGGACTCTTTCCAGAAAAGATACGTCATCTCATCGACAGGGTTAGTAACGATTACGGCGATACATTTTTCGGCAAGTACCGAACACTCCCTGGCTATCTGCCGTACAATCTTCGCATTTTCACCTGAAAGTTCAGACCTTGACATTCCGGGTCGCCGAGCAAAACCGGCGGTCACTATCACCAGAGAAGAGCCCTCGACAAGCCCAGGATCGCTTCCCCCCTCAAGGCGAGATGAAAGTCCCAAGACGGGGAGAGAGTGAGCAATGTCCAGGGCGACACCCCGAGCCTTGTCACCATCAATATCTATCAGGGAAATCTCCAATTCCAGGCTGTGGCTTAAGAAAAACGCTACAGTTGCGCCAACATTTCCAGCGCCAAATACCGTGACCTTTTCCACGTTTGCCTCCTCGAAGAGAGAGTGAATCGGGGTTTGCAATCAGTTTTTACCGCTCTTTTTGCGCGACGCTTTACCGGCTTCATACCTGTTCTTTCTCGGACAGTTCGGGTCAAGACAGAGCTCCCAGGGCTTTCGACCCTTGTTTATGATGCGAACCTTCGGAGTGCCACATTGTTCGCATATTTCCCCTGTCGCCAAAACCCCCCCGCTCTGGGGAAGCGGATAAAGCGTTTCGCATTCAGGATAATTTCCGCAGCCCGCAAATCTCTTTCCGGTCTTCTTGGCTTTTCTTATACGGATCTCCCCCCCGCAGGAAGGGCACACTCCGAGGACCATGTCTCCCCTGATGCCGTTCCTGATCTCCTGGGATATCTGACTCTTCTTCTCCTCCATGCCCTCAAGTATTTCCTTCAGCATTACCCTGGACTCCTCGATCACGCCCTCGAGAGTTCTTTCCCTCTCAACAATCGCATCCATGTCCATTTCAAGTCTTGCGGTCATTTCGGGGGTAGTGACATGAGTGGCGTGACGCTCGAGCGCGGAAGCGACAGCAATACCCGTTTCGCTCGGTCTTAGCGGAGATCCGTAAATGTAACCTCTCTCTATAAGATTCTGAACAATAATGTGCCTTGTTGACTTTGTGCCGAGCCCCTCCTCCTCCATTTTTTCGATAAGTTTTCCTTCGGTATAGCGAGGGGGAGGTTGGGTCTGCTTTTTCTCGATGATTCCCTCGAGTACCCTTACTTCATCCCCCTCCTTCAAAGCAGGCAACTCCTCGTCCTTTTTCCGAAAATAGGGGTAATAGCGCAGGAAACCTTCCTCTTTTATCACATCCCCCTTAGCGACAAACGGCTCCCCGTTGATGTCTATATCAAGCCGCATCGATTCGGCCTCCGCCGGGTCGGATATTGTCGCGAGAAACCGCCGAACGACGAGTTCGTATATCTTCCACTCAGTGGGCGTGAGTTCCTCTTTTCTGGCCGAATCCGTCGGATAGATGGGGGGATGGTCAGTCGCGGTGGTTTTCCCCCTGGTTGGTTTGTAAGAATCTTTCCCCAGAAGTTCGAGAGCCAGTTCACCGACGACATCCGCGGATGAAATTGACTTAAGCACAGACCTAATCGAGAGCGTTGACGGATAAACGGTATTATCAACACGCGGATAACTTATGTAACCCCGAGAATAAAGATTTTCGGCGAGCTCCATAGCCCTTGCCGGTGAAACCCTCAAAGCGGATGCTGCGGCGATAAAAGCCGTGGTGTTGAACGGCGATGGCGGGGCGATTTTCCTCTTCCTCACTTGCGCGGAAACTATAACCCCTTTGCCTTTGACTTTCTCGTATGCCCTTTTTGCTTTCTCCTGGCTGTCGAATCGTTCCGTTTTATGAGTAGCGACGAACTCCTCGCCGTCGCTTTTAAGCCTCGCCTTTACCTGCCAGTAATCTTCAGGAATAAAAGATTGAATTTCATTCTCTCGCTGAACCACCAGGGCGAGGGTCGGGCTTTGAACCCTCCCCACAGAAAGAAACCTCTGCCCGAGCCTCGTTGTTGCAAGAGAAATGAATCTTGTCAGAGCCGCGCCCCAGATCAAATCAATGTCTTGCCTCGCCTCACCCGCGCGGGCAAGCCCTTCGTCAATCTCCTCCAGCGAGGAAAAGGCCTTCTTTATTTCAGTCGGTGTTAATGAAGAGAATCTCGCCCTTTTGATTTCGGCTCTCGGGTTAACATCACGTATCAGAGATGCCACATCCGCGCCGATGAGTTCTCCTTCCCTGTCGTAGTCAGTAGCAATCACAATCTTATCGGCGCTTTTCGCAAGTTTCTTCACAGCGGAGACCAGCGTTTTCTCGGAAGGCACCTTGAGAATCTCAGCGTCAACGAGTTCGCGTGGCTCGACATCTTGCCATTGCCTGAACTCAGGCGGAAAATCGACCTTCATTATATGGCCCCGCAACCCGAGGCACTTTACGTCTTCCCCGTCGAGCTTAAAGGCGTAAAGCGTGCTTCTCGGTCCGCCCTCCCGGCGAGCCTTTCCGTCCGAGAGTACTTGGGCTATCCTTTTCGCCGTTTGGTTTTTCTCAGTGATAATTAGTTTCATGGCAAAAGAGTGTACAGGATGATAAAAGATAGGGTCAATTTCGGCCGCAATGGAGCGGACCCAACTAAATCAGATATAAAATCAGATATATTATCCTCGCTTCACGGTAGGCCAGCTTATAAAACTACCTGAGGAAAAGCGGCACGAAGATAAGCGATACCACTGTCATGACCTTTATCAATATGTTCATTGAGGGTCCTGCGGTATCCTTGAAAGGATCTCCAACGGTGTCCCCAACAACAGCCGAAGCGTGAGTCGGGGTCCCTTTACCGCCAAACTCTCCGCCTTCAATGAATTTTTTGGCGTTATCCCATGCCCCGCCAGCGTTTGCCATGAGTATCGCAAGAATAAAACCGCTTACCAGGGCGCAGCCGAGGAAACCGGCGAGAGCTTCTTTCCCCAAGAACCTGCCGACCAGAAGAGGAACAATCACAGCAAGGGAACCCGGAAGCAACATTTCATAAACCGCAGTTCTCGTTGTCATGTCAACACATTTTGCGTAATCGGGTCTTACCCCGTGTTCTCCTTCTCTGAGTCCGGGAATTTCCTTAAACTGCTTCCTCACTTCCTCTACAACCGAAAAAGCGGCTCTTCCAACAGCGTTGAGAGCGAGCGCAGCGAAAATGAACGGCAACACCCCGCCGAGCAGCAAGCCCACAATGAATTTATAATCACCGACGAGGTTGATTACAGAAAGATTGGTAGCCTGTGAGTACGCGGCGAAAAGAGCCAGCGCGGCAAGCGCGGCCGACCCGATCGCGAATCCCTTTCCGATTGCGGCGGTTGTATTACCCACAGCGTCAAGCCCGTCGGTTATCTCCCTGACCTCCGGCTCGAGCTGCGCCATTTCAGAAATACCGCCGGCGTTATCGGCGACCGGTCCGTACGCGTCAACCGATACAACCATTCCGGTAGTCACGAGCATTCCAAGCGCGGCAAGACCAATCGCATAGATTCCGCCCCCGTTGGCGATGGTCCTGTTTCCCGTCACGAACGAGACCCCCATCGCGATCGCGACCATCACGATGGGAATTGCGGCGGACAGCATTCCGACGGCAAGACCACGAATTATTGTTGTCGCCGCGCCCGTTTGAGAAGATTTCGCGATTTCTTTAACCGGTTTGAATTTGCTCGACGTAAAGTACTCGCTAACAAGCCCGACGACAATACCTGAGGATATCCCCATGAGAAGCGACCAGAAAAACCCTATGTATTTCCACCCGAGCAAACCCCAGACTATAAAAAATGAGGCAACAGTTGAGAGAACGGCAGTGGCGTACGTGGAAAAAGTGAGCGCCTGCTGCACCTTTTCTGATTTCTTTGTCCGCACGAGCGCGGTCCCGATGACCGAACATATCATTCCCGCGCCGGCGAGGGCGAGTGGAAGTACCATTCCTTTCGCCCCGAGTTTTTGGAAAATGACACCGGAAGACGCTATGGCAATCGGAGCGACAATAGCCGCAACATATGATTCATACAGGTCAGCCCCCATTCCAGCGACGTCCCCGACGTTGTCCCCAACATTATCAGCAATAACGGCAGGATTCCGCGGATCGTCCTCAGGAATTCCCGCCTCGACCTTGCCAACAAGGTCAGCCCCGACGTCTGCCGCTTTCGTGAAAATTCCTCCACCCACTCTCGCGAAAAGCGCCACGCTGGACGCGCCAAGGGAGAACCCGAGAATAATGTTAGATGAGTTGTAAACCCCGAGCCACACCTCGAAAAGCAGGTAGCAGATCGATATGCCAAGAAGGCCAAGTCCAGCGACAGTCAAACCCATGACTGCGCCACTCCTGAAAGCAATCCTCAAAGCGTTCGCCACACCCGACCGAGCTCCCTGGGTGGTCCGAGCGTTAGCCTTCGTCGCAATAGTCAAGCCCACAAAGCCAGCTGTCAGAGAGCAGGCAGCGCCGAAAACGTAGCAAATGGCTATTTGCCAGCCGCTCTGACCTCTAAGCGCGACCGAGAGTAGGATTACGAGCAAAACCATAAATACGAAAACATACTGATACTCGCGACGAATAAAAGCCCGCGCACCTTCCTGAATTGAACTGGAGATTTCCTGCATTCTCTCGTTTCCAGCATCAGCTCTCATCACGAGAACCGCAAACATGCCAGCGAAAAGGAGCCCGATAAGAGAAGCCCCCGCGGAACAAAAAGGTATCCACTCTGCCATAAGATCCTCCCTACAAATTGACCTGAATCAATGCAAGCGACAGAAATACAGACCTTATATGGAACATTGAAATTATAGTGTTGCGCGTATCCGGAAGCAAGAAATATGCTCTTAAAACATTACAAGTCCCGGATTAATAAATTACTAAGCCTATAACAATTTGCGCAAAAGTAATGATAAGGCAATCTCTCCGACGATTACCATTGACCGCTTCCGAAAGAGGATACGGGAAAACAATTGTTGTAAAATTTGTAAGCGGATAAAATAACAGAAAATACAGAAAACGATGCTTTATGGCTTTTGGCTTGACGTTCTTTTGATCTGGTGAATTTCGCTTCCAGCCTCATCGTAAGAACCTCAAGTGAAAAATTTGGCTTTTTAAATTCGTGCTTTTTCAAAAGAGCGCCGTTTTGATCCCTTTGGCGAAAGGAGCGTGTATGAGAAACGGTCAAATCTTCATGTCGAAAGCGTTTATCCAAAAGGAGGAATGAAATGGAATGTCCTAAATGCGGTAATGAGGTATCAGCGGGCTCGAGCTTTTGTCCGCACTGCGGGGCCAGCATACTGCCTGAGGGAACGGTCGCGACAGAACCTGCAACCCTGCTGATGCAGCCGGAAGCTGCGAAAATTCAACAGCCCCCACCCCCGGTCCCTTCTTCCGCCCGAGTCAGGAGCAGAACGCTCAAGAAAGTTCTGATCGTTCTTGGAATAGTGTTCATCTTCGTTGTTATCGGAGCTGTTTTGGTTGTCACCCTTTTTATAGGAGCCGTGAAAGCGCCTGTTGACGTCACAAACAGATACATTAAGGCTGTCAACGACGGCAACGCGAAAGCAGCCTGGGAGCTTCTCCATCCTGACTCAAGGTTTAAAACCGGGTACAGCTTCAGCGAGTTCCAGCAAGACGTCGTGGAGAGGAGTAAAGGTTCCCTCCTCAGCTGGAATGCCCACCACGTCGAAGTCAGCGGATCGAAAGCGGTGGTGGATGCTGACATTACCTTTAAGAGTGCAGGCGAAGAGTCTTTAAAGTTTGCTCTCAGAAAGAAGAACGGCAGGTGGTTAATTTACGACTACGGGTATGAGTAGTGTAGCGGGCAGCATCTTTCTCTCAAGACAAACGGGTTTTAGCCTTGCCCGGCACGAGGTTCTATAACGGCGGGCTTTAATCTGAAGCACAGATGCTAGTTCGGTCCTTGCTGGATAACCTGGGAAAAAACTGAAAAAAGACATTCGGCATGAAGACTGGCTTCGGGGAAATTGGTTCTTTCTTCTTTGGATGTCAATTCTCTGTTAGAATAGCCGCATGACTGACAGGAAAAAATCCGCAAAATCTTTAAGACAGCCTTGCCTTATATCCGAAAGGTCTTTAAAGATCCCGCCTTTTTACGTAATGGAAATTCTTGAGAAAGCCCACAATCTTGAGGCCTCAGGCGCAGACGTCGTCCACCTTGAAATCGGCGAACCTGACTTTCCGACTCCTCCTCAGGTCGTGGACGCCGCGGTGAAAGCGTTATATGCCGGCAAAACCAAATATACCCACAGCCAGGGTATACCTGAATTGCGAGGAGCGATAGCCCAATACTACCGAGCGACTTACGGAATCGACATTTGCCCTGAGAATATCCTAATCACCGGGGGGACATCCCCGGCGATGGTTCTGGTTTTCTCCGCTCTCCTCAACCCTGGGGACGGGGTAATTCTTACAAACCCCTGTTATGCGTGCTATCCGAACATTGTGGAGTTTGTTGGCGGGAAACCGGTTTACGTTGAAATCAGAGAAGAGGAAGAGTTTAAGCTGAATCCTGAGCGCCTCGCGCGCGCAATCGAGGAAAGCGAGTCTCTGATCAAAGGTATAATTATCAACTCGCCCTCCAACCCAACCGGAACCGTGCTCGAGCCCTCCGACATGGAGGCAATCGTCAAGGCGGCAAAGGACAAGTGGCTCATATCAGACGAGATATACCACGGACTCGTATATGAGGGAAGGGCAAGCTCAATCCTCGAGTTCACCGACAGGTGCTTCGTGCTAAACGGCTTCAGTAAGTTATTCGCCATGACCGGCTGGCGTCTCGGTTACGTGATATGCCCCCCTGAGTTTGTCAGGCCCATACAGAAAATCCAGCAAAATCTATTCATATGCGCAAACTCTTTCTCGCAGTACGCCGCGCTTTCCGCTCTCAAGGAGACCTCAGCAAACACAAAAGATATGGTTCAGGAATACGACAGGAGAAGGCGTTTTCTCATCAAAGGCGTAAGAGAGCTCGGGTTCGGTATAGCGCATGAGCCGAAGGGGGCTTTTTATCTTTTCGCAAACGCAAAAAGATTTACGTCTGATTCATATTCCTTCTGCCTGGACGTTTTATCTAACGCTCACGTTGCCCTCACTCCTGGAATCGACTTCGGTCCCGCAGGCGAAGGATACGTGAGGTTCTCTTATGCAAACTCTATGGAGAGAATCGCAGAGGGGTTGGAGCGCCTTAAGAATTACCTGGGTCGCCATTCTTGAACGATTAAGAAGCGAAAAATTCTTATAGCTTAAAATACCCACAGGGCGTGAGTTATAAAAAGGAAATTTCTCAGGAGGTCATTATGTCGGAAAAGTATAAATTCGTGGACTTGAGCGTCCCGATCGAGGAATCCGTAAGCGAACCCTTCATGCCAAAGATAGAACATCTCGATCACTCGGTGGGGGCAAGAGTAATGTCGGAAATATTCGGAGTCCCGGAAAAAGACCTCCCGGAAGGGCTTGGGTGGGCCAACGACAACATCACGCTTATAACGCACGCTGGTACTCATCTTGATGCTCCCTGGCACTACGCTCCAACGGCAGGAGGCGCACCCGCCATGACAATTGATGAAGTTCCGCTCGAGTGGTGCTTCCGGGATGGGGTCGTTCTCGACATGAGACACAAGCCCGATGGCTCGCGGATAACCGTTGAGGACATAACCAAAGCGCTCGAATCGATAAACTATGATCTCAAACCGCTTGACATAGTCCTTTTCATGACCGGGGCGGACCGCTACTGGGGGAAACCTGACTATATGAATCACGGCTGCGGTCTCGTGAAAGATTCCACCTTGTGGCTGATCGACAAAGGCATCCGAGTGATGGGAATCGATGCCTGGGGTTTTGACAGACCTTTCAGTGTGATAAGAGAGGAATATCAAAAAGAGGGCGACCCATCAATTATCTGGGAAGCCCATTACGCTGGAATCGAAGCGCCTTACTGCCACATCGAAAAACTCTCAAACCTCGACGAGTTGCCTCCCTTCGGTTTTAAAGTTTCCTGCTTCCCTGTGAAAATCACAAAAGCGAGCGCCGGGTGGTGTAGGCCGGTCGCAATCATCCCGCTTTGAAGGTGGTCTAAATGAGACTTGACGAAATTTTCGAATACTCCAATAAGGCCCTTGAGAGCGAAGACTTGGCTCGCGAGGAAGCCCTCATACTCGCCCGGGAAGCTATCCAGCTGTCCTCCTACTCGATTAGAGCAATACATCGCGGCGAAGAAGAAAACGCGGAAAATCTCTTGGAAAAAGCCCGCCGAGTTCTACTAAAAGCGCAGGAAAGGCTTGCCCCCCACCCTAAAATCTATTACTCAGGCTTTCTGCAGGACGCGGAAAAGGAGGTCGCTGAAGCATCCATAACCATTTCGCTCATTTTGAACAAACCTCTTCCCTCGCCAACCGAGATGAGTATAGGCATCGCACCCTACCTGAACGGACTCGGAGAGGCGGTCGGGGAAATGCGTCGCCACGTTCTTGATTTAATTAGAATCGACAACCTCGATCGCGCCGAATCCATTCTCGAGACGATGGATGAAATTTACTTCATCCTGAACTCGCTTGACTACCCATCGGCAATCACTGGAAATCTGAAAAGAACCAATGACATGGTCAGGGGGGTCATCGAGCGAACCAGAGGAGATCTCACTAGCGCGATAAGCAGAAAAAGCCTTGAAAAATCTCTCGAACAGTTTTTAAAAACAATAACGGAAAGTTAGGTCAAGGCAGACTTTGTTTATTTTAAGAGGCGCCGCAAGATAAGATCAGGCGGGCTTTATTTAAGTCAGGGAACATCGAAAACAAGGACAGTTATGTCATCCCTTACATCCTCCTCACAGAATTCGAGCACGGCGTCAACAAGCCCGTGAATAAAATCTTCGGGCGGAAGCGCTCTGTTCGCCGCCACGAACCGTTGAAGCCGTCTTAAACCGAATGTTCTTCCTCTGGAACCTTTGGCATCAATTACCCCGTCCGTGTAGAGAACGACTCGCTCGCCCGAGTTTAGCTTCCTGCTCGTCACGCTAATTTCGGGGTCCGGGAACGCCCCCAAAATAGACCTTCTATCCGAGGCGAGCTCTTCCGGAAACTTGTTTTCACCCCCAATGCAGAGAGGATTTTCATGCCCCGCATTCGCGTACGTTAGAGACATTGTGGTCAGATCAAGGACGCCGAAAAAAACTGTGACGAAACTCTCGGGTGAATTAGTTTTATAGAGCGCTTTGTTCAAGTGCCTGAGAACCGTTTCTATGTCCTCATGCTCCCTCGCTTCCACTCTGAGGGCGCTCATAGCGACCGTGGCGAGAAGCGCCGCGCCCACGCCGGTGCCGGAAGCGTCACCGATAATAAGGTAAATCCTGTCACCGTATCCCCAGTAATCGTACCAGTCACCCCCGACCACCCTTGCCTGCCGCTGGTAACCGGAGACTATCACCCCTCCGGTCAACAACTTATCCCTGGGTAGGAGGCTGCTCTGAATACCGGAGGCGATATCCATTTCCTTTTCGATCAGGTCAAGTTTCGCCAGTTCTTTCTGCTCACTTATATCCCTGTAGATAGCAACAACGCTCTCGACGGTTCCATCAGGCTTTAAAATCGCGGCGAAGGTACCACCGCTTGGAACGACATTGCCCGCTTTCGTGACAATGTTACTTTCTTTGTAAGTTACGGTTTCTCCTGATAAAACCCGGCTAATGGGACATTCGGGGTCAGGGCACACACCCGCGGGCGGTTCACTGCCGAAAAGAACCTCGTGGCAATAACGCCCTTTAGCATCCTCGAGCTCCCAGCCAGTTAGAAATTCCGCGGCTGGATTGATAAGCTGAACCTTCATATCTTTATCAATGAGAAAAACCGCATCCGGGGTCGCTCTTAAGATTGCTTCGCTGCGCTCCCTTTCGCGGTACAACTTCTCGTTTATCTCCGCGTTTCTTATCGCTATTTGCTGTTCAAGAAGTTTTTGCTGAAGCCGTCTGTTCTGTATGGCCATCGCGGCATGACTTGCGAGCGTCTCGGCTAAAGCGAGCTCCTCGGTAGAAAACGTAGTTTCAGGTGAGGAGAACTCCACGCTTAAAAGACCTATAAGTTCGTCCTCGAAAACAATTGGAATTTGTAGATACGCGCTCACTCCCGAACTTCTAAAAACTCTCGATTCGAGACTTAATTCTTCTCCCGGATTCGCGACAAAAACCGGCTTCTTGGAGCGGATAGCATTGATGGTGTGTCTTCCCAGTTGGGACATCGGAAGATGAAACTGGTGCAGAAGCCAGGTTTGAAGGGTGCTTCTGCCATACCCCGCCATGAATGTCAAAGAATTAGCTTCGCTGTCATAAAAGAATAGAGAGGACCGGTCAGCACCAAGCGCAACGGCAACCTTCTCTGAAATCTTTTCAAGCAGGTCCTCAAGGTCTTTCGCCTCGTTTACCGCCTGAGCCATCTCGGTGAGAATTACCGCCTGCCTCCGCCTTCTCTTCTCGTCCTTGAAAAGGCGGGCGTTCTTTATGGCCACTCCCGCCTGCGGACTGAAAGCCATCATCATCGTCAAATCCAAATCTGTGTATTTTCTTGGCTCTGTGTCATAAAGCTCGATTACCCCGATCGCCTCGTCGTCAACTTTTATCGGGATTGAAAGCACGGACCTTATCCCTTTTCCGGCAACAGCCTTGGGAAGCTCAAAATCGACAAGCTCATCGTCAAGGGCAAGAACGTACTCACCCCTGCTAATGGCAAGCCCGGCAACTGATCTGAAAACCAACAATTTTCCAGGACGGGAAAACAGATGCGAGATGCCCTTGTCCACAACTGGTTCCAGGTACCGCCTGCTTTCATCGAGGAGCATGATTACGCCCATCTTGACCTGCATGAAACTCGTGGCAACCTCGAGTATCTGACCCAACACCTGCTCCAAATCAACGGTGGACACAATGGCCTGACCAAGACTTGTGATTGCGCGCAGTTCCGCCAATTGCTTCCTTATTGCGCTTTCCTCTTCAATCCGGTAGGCGCGGCGCAAGTATTTTCGCGCGAGCTTGTCAAACCTATCGCGCATTGCCGCCAATTCGACCCATGCCTCCGCGCTATATCCCCTCGGGAGCATCTCCTTTGTAACAAGCTTCCAAACGTAAGTCTCCCCTGCATCGAAAGCGTCGATTACCGCGCTCAAAGATAACCCCTGGGCAGCCCGCCTCGAGCCAGTCTCGGTAGCAATAGATTTGAGCTTCTTTATGGGGAGATCGCCCGATTCAAAATACTGAATATACACAAGCAAAAATTCCCTGAAGGATTCCCTCGCCTCGGAGACAACCTCCAGAGGCAACCTTTCATAATCGGGAATCGAAGTCGCCACCTGAAGGTCTATGTCTGAAAGTATGCTTGAAAGATTCTCTTTGAGGAAAAGCGCAGCATCTCGCCTCAATCTCGTAAGTTCGGGAGAGCCTCTCGCGATCTTAAGTTCGTCACCGATACCAGTCAACTCATCCATTGACCTAATTATAATTTCACCCTGTCGCCTTTGCATATCCAACGGTCGCCTTATTATTCGTCCGCCTGACTGACTTGTCTTTTTCGCCAGGGTATAAGGCGTCCATTTTCAAGAATAGTGAACCGGTTTCGTCCCTGTAAACCCTTATCCGATAACCGTCGGCGGGAAACGCTTGCTCAACCGACCGCATAACGCAAGAAAGATTTGCGCTATGCGCGCTGGGTCATTTGCATAAGCATCAGGGTCGGATATATTCTATTTATCATTCAAGTTACTGCAGAGATTTACAATTTGCACGGTGGTGATGAGGTTGCTGGCCAAAATATTTCAAATCATAGGAATAGTTTTTACTGTAATCTTTGCGCTTTCAATCATAGTCATTCTTCCGATAATCAACAGATTGCTCAAGGGTCTAAACAGGTCCTTTTCGGAAAGAAAATTCACAATCACCCAAGAGGTGGCGAAATCTGAGGTTGGAGTGGATACCGCGAAGGAGCAGGTTGAAGCCATAAAAGCTGCAACCGATGTTTTCAGAAGAAATCTCGAAAAGACTATAAGCCTTGCCGACTCGGCGGTGGCTTTTCTTGACTCAAACGCTTTCCAGTTTGGGCTGCCGGTACTCTTATGGATTCTGTTCTTTATGATTTCGCTTCCGAGAGGGTTAAGAAAGAGTAAGAGGAAAAAGAAACGGAAACGATTTGAGGCGATCCCCCCACCTTCATGGGAAAATAAAACAGGGTGAGCAATAACCATTTCTAAGTTTGAACCTGAATCTATCCCTCAAATATCTCGCGCCATAAAGCCTTAACCCCTCAAGGTGCAAAACGCTGGTAAATGACACCGAGCCGAAAATTTGCACCCCGAGACAGCGGCGTGAGATAAGATTCATCGAGATCAGATATGACCTTTCTGATCTCGGAAACGACCCGGGGAATCTCAGGCGCACTTAAGCGGTACAAACATGATTCTTTCGATATGACAAATACTCGGAGAAAATCAATCTTCCAGTAAAAAAGCGAAGCAAGAAACCCGCGGGAAAAGGAGTGAACTCCGTGAACAGCAATCGAGTTTTACTTTTTTAAATAAATTACACGAGTGAACTCATTCTTCCGCTAAGAGCCGAGCCAATGTGTTATCATCCACCAGAATCGCGGTTGTTTTCCGGAAAGAGGGAAGAAATGAGCTTGAGCGTGTCCGGGGGCAGTTTACTGATCGATGGTACGCCTTTGAGTTTGTTCTCCGCGAGTTTTCAGTACTGGAGAGTGCCGTATCAGACCTGGGATGACGTTCTCAAAAAAATAAAAGAACTCGGCTTCAGGGTGGTTGAAACTTACGTTCCTTGGTCGGTTCACGAAATATTTCCGGGGGAATATGATTTCGGCCGGATAGACCCGAAAAAGGATATACGAGGCTTCTTAGAGGCGTGCGCGAGGGAAAACCTCTATGTCATCATCAGGCCTGGACCCCACATCAACGCGGAAATAACCTACTTCGGGTTTCCTGAAAGGCTTTTCCACCACCCCGAAATATTCTGCCGTTCGGCAAACGGCGCGCCCGTGTACCTGCCCGCAGTTCCGAGAATGTTCCCGGTTCCGTGCTATCATCACCCCAAGTTTCTCTCTGAGTTTGAAACTTACATAAACAACCTCGCCTCCGAGATCGGGAATCTAACACATCCAGCTGGTCCGATAATCGCTATTCAAGTCGATAATGAGTGCTGCAAGTTCTTCAGGGCACACCCTTTTGACCATGACTACTCAAAATACTCGATACGGCTATACAGAAGATTTCTCAAAGAGAAATACGGCTCACTTGGCTTGGTTTCCGCCGCGCACCGAAAAGAGTATGAATCTTGGTCACGTATCGATCCGCCTCGTTCCTTCCAACCGTCTAGCGCCGAAGAGCTCCCGCTGTACATGGACTGGGTAGAATACGGCGAATATTACATAAACGAATCGCTCCGTTCTATCCACCGAATAATGAAGCGCCACTTTGGAGAGGAATTCGTCTATTTCCATAATTACCCCTGCGCCTTCCCTTCTACCCCTCTTGACTTGAAAGGAGTGGAGCGTTTCCTCGATTTCGAAAGTGTCGATATGTATCCCTCCAAGAGTTCTTACGACACCTTGAAAATGGGAGGCAAATATGTAAGTGCAATGAGCCGATTCCCCCACCTTGCCGAGTTCGCGTCGGGAAATCTATTCATGGGCACGCCTCTGACGCTTGATGACCATCGTTTCGCGTCAAAAGCGGCTCTAATGCACGGCTTTAAAGGGATTAACTACTACATGATCGTGGAAAGAGAAAGATGGTACGGCTCCCCGATCAGGAACGACGGCACTACGCGGGAAGATCATTGTAAGTTCTTTAAAGATTTTCTTGCCTTTGTAAGTCGATTGAATGTGGAGAAAATCTCCCCCCGAAGAGACGTTTTGCTTCTCGTCGTGCGGGAATACGAAAGGCTCGCTGACGCCGCGACCCTACTTAAGCCTCTTTCCAGAATGACTATAAACGCCTTCGGACTTGAGAAAACACCCCGCTCAATTCTTATTTCTGAGGAAAATTACGGTCTTTCTGAACCAGTTGCCGAAAGATATCTGAGAGTTTTTGAATTCTGGTACAAGATGTTATCCATCTGCGGAGCCCATTTCGCGGTTGGCGAAGTGTCGATGGGTCTCGAAAATTTGAGCAAATATAAACTGGTTGTGGCACCCACATTTGAGTTCATGAGCGGGAAGACCCAAGAAATTCTTCTTGAATATTCGAAAAGAGGGGGGGCGCTTATACTCGGTCCGAGAAAACCTTCTCTCAACGAGCGAATGGAGCCGGTTTCCATACTCGGAGAATATATGCGAGACCCAGAAGCGCGAAAACAGCGCATCGATCTCTTCGGCGTGGAATTTGACGAGGTGTTCTTCTTCAGCGAACCCGCCAGCGTAAAAACAAGCGGAGATGAGCGACCGCTCAGTATAACGGGCGAGACCAACAGTGAAGCCGGTAAAATTATCTTCTTCGGCGCTCTGCCCGCTCCTCGAATCGATTTGGAATCCCTTGAAGCACTCAAGCCTCTGATGGAATCGCTCTTGCTGAGAGCTGGCATTGAGCCGCACAACCTTTCCTCCGACCCGAGATTGGAGGTAAGCGTTTTTGAAGACTCCGAAAGAATGATATTGTTCCTCGCTAATCCAACGCCAAAGACCTTAACAGCGCGGGTATCCCGGGTGAGTTCCGGAGCGTTCCTTAACCTGGAGACAGGAGAGATTTGGGAATCATCAGGTTCTCTCGAAATAAGCCTTTGTCCGTGGGACATCATGGCGCTTGAGAGGGTTGAAGAATGATACCACCTGACATTTTAATCTCAGATTTGGGAGCACTGAATTATCCGAGACTATGCGAGCTGTTCGCCGGGAAAAGGAACCGACCGCAGAGTGAGGACGAGAACAAAGGTCCCCTTCTGTTGATATTCAGGGGGCTAAAACCGCTCTACTGCGCAGACATCAAAAATTTCGAGAAAATAAAAATCTCTTTTTCCGGCATATCCAGGCTTGAAGAAATCGCTAAAGAAACGGGATATTCGAGGATTGTTGCCGTCTCTGAATCCGCTCTTGAGAGGATATTCGACAAGGCAGGGGGGAGAATTCGCCACGACGAGGATCTTACGAAACAGCTGGCCGTTTTCCTGGAAGCCCTCTCGCAAGAAATTGGCACAACAATTTTCTTCTATCCTAAGATTAAAAAATCGCCGTTTGCCGCAATGTCTTTCTCTTTGAGAAAAATCCTTCCAAAAATTGTCCCGAAGGACGCGATCTTCTTGTTCGTGGTCACAGAAAATGACCATATCTGGGCGTCCATCGCCATCGGGTTCAAAGACAGGCAGCTTTTCCTTATCACCACTCTTGACGCGGTCGTTCCGCTCGAGGACAACCCGCGAACGGAAGAGCTCGATGAAATGATTCGTAAGATATCCGAGCGCTTTGACCTGCCGCCCCGTTACCTGGTAGTAGAAAAATCGGCCGCGGAGAGCTTGATCGCGCGAAAATTTAGCCCGGTTCAGGCTTTAATCTTTTACAACCGTGGAGAACTGAAGGTTGGGGGATTTCTCGCGCCATCGAAGATTGGTTGGACTCTCCTAACGTTAGGGATATGGCTTTTGGCAAAAACGGGGATTCCTTTCAAACGGACGGAACAATAGACCACAAGGCTTACACAAGTTCAATCAGCACCATTGGAGCGTTGTCTCCCTGTCTTGAGCCAAGCTTCAAGATCCTCGTGTAGCCGCCTTCTCTATCCTGATAGCGCGGTGCAATTTCAGCGAATAGTTTATGGATGGCGTCCTTATCCCTGACAACCTTTAAGGCGAGTCTCCGCGAATGAAGGTCGCCCCGTTTGGCGTATGTTATGAGCCGTTCCACCACCCCCCGCGCCGCTTTCGCTTTCGCTTCGGTTGTGGTGACACGCTCATGAATGATTATTTCTCTGGCAAGGTTAGATAGAATCGCTTTCTGGTGTGATGCGCTTCGGCCTAGTCTCGGTCCTTTTCTGGGTTTCGGCATATCTCAATCCACCTCAATCCTGAGATTTAAGCGACAGCCCGCGCTCGGCAAGCTTCTCCTTGATGAGTTCAACAGTCTTTGCCCCGAGATTTCGTATTCCAAGAAGGTCATCCTCGGTGTGATCAACAAGATCAGCGAGCGTCTCTATCTTTGCGCGGTGCAAACAGTTGTAGGCGCGCACATTGAGATCGAGTTCAGTTATCGGCGTTTCGAGGCCTGAAGGCGGTTGAGTTTCGGTCGGCTCAAAAACCTCAGTGCCCCGGACCCTTTCCACAAGGTCACCGAAGAGACTGAAGTGCTCAATCAAGATCCTCGCACCTATGGTAACCGCTTCGTCCGGTCGTATCGCCCCATTCGTGCGAACGACAAGCTTTACCTTGTCAAAATCCGTCCTCTGACCCACCCGGGTATTTCCAACCTCAAACATCACGTTCGTGATTGGGGAAAATACAGAATCAAGAGGTATCAGGCCGATGGGGTCAGTTTCTTTCTCGTTGTCTTCAGCGGAGGCGTATCCCCTGCCTTTTTCCACAATCATCTCCATCTCGAGCTTCCCTTTCTTCGTAAGGGTTGCGATGTGGTGGTCCTTGTTGATTATTTCAACATTCGCCGGAGTCTCGATGTCGCCAGCGGTTACCGTAGCAGGTCCTTCCGTTTTCAATTTCAAACGCGCCGGTTCTTCCTGGTCCATCTTTATGATTAGTTCTTTGAGATTGAGCAGTATCTCAAGAGTGTCCTCTTTGACCCCCTCGATGGCAGTGTACTCGTGCTGTACCCCCGCTATACGCACCGAAGTAACCGCAGCCCCTGGAATAGAGGACAGCAGTATCCGCCTCATTGAGTTACCAATCGTGTACCCGAGCCCTCTCTCGAGCGGCTCCACAACGAAAACTCCTTCGGTGTCGTTTACTTCAACGACTTTAATCTGGGGCTTTTGTATTCCTAACAAGTGGCAACCCTCCGTCAGAAAATCTGATTATCTTGAATAAAGCTCAACTATCATCTCGTCCCTGATCGACACATCTATGCACTCGCCCGGAGGCATGTCCAACATAACCGCCTCCATCTTTTTCGTGTCAATCTTAAGCCACGGAACCGGCTCTCTGCGAATGTTCTCGAGCGCTTCTTTGAAAATCGCAATTTCCCTGCTCTTGGTGGCAACAGCGATAGTGTCCCCCACCTTCACTTGATAAGAGGGGATATTAACCTTCTTTCCGTTAACGGTTATGTGTCCGTGAGAAACCACCTGCCGTGCCTGTTTACGGCTCATCGCAAAGCCTGCTCTGTAAACCACGTTGTCAAGCCTGCTTTCAAGCAATCGTATAAGATTCTCCCCGGTTCTTCCTTTCATCCTCAGAGCTTTCTTGTAATATCCCCTGAATTGCTTCTCCATAACGCCGTAAACGCGCCTTGCTTTCTGCTTTTCCCTCAGCTGCAGAAGATAGTCGGTCTCCCGCGGTCTTTTCGCCCAGTGCTGACCTGGAACCCGACCCCTTCTATCGACAGGACACCTGTCGGTAAGACAGCGTTCTCCTTTGAGAAAAAGTTTTGTTCTCTCCCTTCTGCAAAGCCTGCAAACAGGTCCGGTATATCTTGCCATGGTAAGCGGGCGCTACCCTAAACCCTCCTTTTCTTCTTCGGCCGACATCCGTTATGAGGTACGGGAGTCACATCCTTTATTGAACCTATCTCAAGACCATTTGTCTGAAGGGTCCTGATGGCGGTTTCCCTACCCGAACCGGGCCCTTTAACCCTGACATCCACTTTCCTAACGCCATGCTCCTGCGCCTGCTTGGCAACTGATTCAGCGGCAAGCTGAGCGGCGAAAGGAGTGCTCTTTCTCGAGCCTTTAAAACCTATGGTTCCGGCGCTTGCCCAAGCTATCGTGTTCCCATCCAGGTCAGTGATCGTTATTATTGTGTTGTTAAAAGTCGCTTTGATGTGAGCAATCCCGTAGGGGATATTCTTCTTCGGCTTCTTCCTACCTCTACCCTTGGCTCTTGTCGGTCTCGGCAATTTTCCTCCTGGTGCTCCTATGTCTTACGCTCATCTTGCCGCTTGCTGGCGCTGTTTTTTCTTGATGCCAACCTGCGGGCGCGGTCCTTTACGGGTGCGCGCATTTGTGTGAGTTCTCTGGCCCCTTACAGGCATGCCTTTCCTGTGACGAAGTCCCCGGTAGCATCCAATTTCCATCAACCTCTTTATGTTCTGGGCGCGCTCCCTTCTCAAGTCTCCCTCGATCTGATAGTTCTGGTCGATATATTCCCTTAACCTCACGATTTCCTCATCGGTAAGGTCGCGCACTTTCGTTTCCGGTTTGACGTTGGTTGCCTCGCACGCCTTGCGCGCAAGAGACCTGCCTATGCCATATATGTATGTGAGCGCAACCACCACATGCTTTTCGCGCGGAAGGTCTATTCCAGCAATTCTTGCCAAGGCACAACCTCCTTGTTACTTTCCCTGTCTTTGCTTGTGGCGCGGGTTCTTGCAGATGACCATAACCTTCCCGTGACGCCTGATAATCTTGCACTTATCGCAAATTTTCTTTACCGACGGTCTAACCTTCATCTTTTCTCAGTCCTGTCGTCCTCTCCTAAAACTTGATGCCGTTCGGGCAAGCCTTCATCCTACTGCGCTGTCTCATTTATGCCTGTATATTATGCGCCCACGCGATAAATCATAGGGTGAAAGCTCGACAACCACCCGGTCCCCGGGAAGAATCCTTATATAGTGCATACGCATTTTCCCTGAAATATGTGCAAGAACCTTATGTCCATTGTCCAGTTCCACCCTGAACATGGCGTTGGGAAGGGTTTCTATTACCTTCCCTTCGGCTTCTATCGCCTCATCCTTGGGCGCCACTCCTTTTTGCGACCTCCCTGCTTTTGTGAGCGTTTAAGTATAGCTCAAGAGAAACTCACTTTCTATCCGCCGTGATAGCAATCGGAGCCGTGAGTACGTCAGGACCGTCCTCGGTTACGGCAACCGTGTGCTCGAAATGTGCGGACAGCTTACCGTCTCTCGTATATACAGGCCAGTAATCCGGCGAGGCATCGACCTCGTAGGTTCCGGCATTAACCATCGGCTCTATCGCTATGACCATGCCCGGCTTGAGAACGGGTCCCTTACCCGGCTCTCCAAAGTTCAGCACGGGGGGATCCTCATGCATGCTCCTGCCGATACCGTGACCCACAAACCTTCTGACAACCTGGAAGCCCCGGGACTCAACAAAACTCTGTATCGCGTGGGAAACATCAGAAAGCCTGTTCCCAGGAACACACTTTTGTATCGCAGCCTCGAGAGCTCCCCTGGTCACCTCCAAAAGGCGTTCGGCTTCGGGGTCCCCCTTACCTATTATGATGGATATGGCGGCATCTCCATAGTAGCCGTCCAGCTCCACCCCTGTGTCAACACTTAAGAGGTCGCCTTCTTTTAGCGCTCGCTCATCGGGTACGCCGTGGACAACCTCGTTATTAAGCGACGTGCAGAGCGTCGCCGGGAAATGGCCGCACCTTATGAAATCAGGCTGATAGCCCTTAAACGCGGGTCTTCCACCGCTTTCCAGAATCAAACGCTCAGCGACACTGTCGAGTTCCTTGGTTGTCACGCCTGGAACGGCGATTCTCGCTATCTCAGACAGCACCTCCGCCACAAGTTTCCCCGCTTTTCTCATCTTCTCGATCTCTTCTTTGGACTTCAAAATTATCAAACAGCCGCACCCCCGGAAGCCAGCTCAATCGCGGCGTGTATCTCCATGTAGACCTCGTCAGGGGTGCCGGTCCCGTCTATTGAAAGAAGCCTTCCTGACGGGTTGTAGTAAGATACCACCGGTTCACTCAGTTCCTCGTAGACCTTGAGCCTGGTGCGCACTGTTTCCTCGTTGTCGTCTTCCCTCTGATAAAGTTCCCCCCCGCAATGGTCGCAGATCCCTTCCACCGCAGGCGGATTAAAAAGAAGGTGGAAGTTAGCGCCGCATTTCCTGCACACTCTGCGCCCTGAAAGCCTCTTTACAAGCGTTTCGGTATCCACGGTTATGTTGATCACCAGATCGATTTTGCCGCCGCTTTCCTCAAGCATTTTATCGAGCGCTTTTGCTTGGTGAAGATTGCGCGGAAAACCATCCAAAATGAAACCGTCTTTCACGTCCGGTTTCTTGAGCCTGTCGGCAACGATTCCCTCGACTATGTCGTCTGGAACGAGCTCACCGGCTTCCATATACTTTTTCGCCTCGAGCCCCAGCGGTGTGCCCTCCGCGAGCGCCACCCTGAAAATGTCACCGGTTGAGATCGGCTTCCAACCGAACTGGGCGAATATTCTCTCAGCCTGCGTCCCTTTTCCCGCACCCGGCGGACCGAGCATAACGATATTCATGTCCATCTCCTACCTGCTCAAAAATCCCTCGTAATGGCGCATCTGGAGTTGCGCTTCAATCTGGAGCATCGTTTCGAGCGCAACTCCGACAATTATAATCACCGCGGCTCCTCCAATCGGTATTTCAGCGGTACCGAAATAAACGAAGAATATCGCGGGAATAAGAGCTATCGCCGCGATGTAAATAGAGCCCGGCAAGTTAATCCTGTTGACCACTCTCGCCACGTAGTTGACGGTTGGCATTCCCGGCCTTACGCCTGGTATGAACCCTCCATATTTCTTCAAGTTGTCGGCGAGTTCGAACGGGTCGAAAATGATTGCCGTGTAGAAATAAGAGAAGAATATGATAAGCCCGGTATAGACGACGAAATAGGTTATCGAGCCGGTTGTGAAACGCATTGCGAAACCCTGCAGCGCCGGAAAGAAGTTCGCGATAATCAAAGGGAAGTGAATAACTGAGGCTGCGAATATTATTGGTATGACACCTGCGGTGTTCACCCTGACGGGTATGTACGTGCTCGCTCCCGAATAAAGCCTTCTACCCCTGACCTGTTTCGCGTACTGAACGGGTATTCTTCTTTCGCCGCGTTCCATGTACACAACGCCCACTATGATGGCTATTGCCGCGAGAGCCACGACCCCCAAAAGTGCGGGATTCCTCATATAGACAGCCCTTATCATGTTCATTCCTTCAGTTGGCATGGTGGCTATTATTCCCGCAAAGATAAGGATTGACATGCCATTTCCGATTCCGCGCTCGGTTATCAGTTCCCCGAGCCACATCAAAAGAGCCATCCCGCTTACGAGCGTTAGCACTATCAGCACGCCCCTTGCAAACGTAAGGTTGGGAAGTATATTTGCCTCAGGATTGTTCCTGAACGATACGATGAGCCCCGCGGACTCCATCATGGCAAGCACCAGAGTAAGGTATCTCGTTACCTGGGTGATCTTCTTCCTGCCCAGTTCACCTTCCTGATGCCACTCTTTGACCTTTGGTATTACCGCCGATAAGAGTTCCATTATGATGGATGCGGTGATGTAAGGCATAATGCCGAGACCGAAGAGCGCCATTCTGGCAAGCCCACCACCCGTGAATATATTAAGGAAGCGCAAAAGGGGCTGTCCCTCAACCTGCTCAACAACCTTTTTGACATCCACTCCCGGGCTGGGTATAAAGCAGCCCACGCGGTAAATGGCGAGGATGCCGAACGTGAACAGTATTTTCTTTCTCAGATCAGGAACCTTGAAAGCGTCCCTGAACCCGGATAGAATCTTCAAACCCTTATCACCTCAATATCTGGCATTACGGAAAAACGCAAAAAACTAAGGCTTACGTAAGTAAAATTCTCACGCTGATATGACTTCCGCGCTCCCCCCGGCTTCCTCTATCTTCTCCCGCGCGCTTCCGCTAAAGGCGTGCGCCTTCACGGTCAAAGCCTTGCTCAAATCACCGCGACCGAGTATCTTCACGTTTTCCGTTTCTTTCTTGATTAAACCAGCCTCAGCCAAAGCCTTTGGATCAACCGTACTCCCGCTTGAGAACCTCTCAAGGTCCGAGACGTTTACAAGCGAGAAGAATTTCCTTTTTCTCGGGGTAAATCCTCCGAGCTTGGGCACCCTGCGGGTAAGCGGCATCTGGCCGCCCTCGAAACCGAGTTTACTCTTTGAACCGGACCGCGCGTTTTGCCCCTTCTGCCCGCGACCCGAAGTCTTACCATGACCCGAACTTCTGCCTCTTCCCACCCGCTTGCGCTCCTTACGTGAGCCAGGTGCCGGTTTTAGGTTGTGCAATCCTGTTCTTTCCTCAGTGGACATCAGCTTTGACCCCCGGAATCAGCAAACTATCTTTCAGCAATTTTTCACTCGCTTATCTCCTCAAAATCCACAAGATGCCTGATCTTTTGAATCATTCCCCTGATCTCAGGGCGGTCTTCTTTTATCACGCTTTGACCCGTTCGTCTTAAACCGAGCGCTCTCGCGGTAGCGCGGTGCTCCTGGCGCTTACCCGCTAAGCCCCGCTTAAGCGTCACTTTCAGTTTCGAACTCATCAAGAATGCTCCTTCTTCTAATTATCTCCTCAACCCGTTTTCCCCTGAGATGGGCAACTTCGGATGCACTTTTGAGCATCATAAGACCGTTTATGGTAGCCTTGACAACGTTCAAGGGATTATTTGATCCCAGGCTCTTGGCAAGCACATCCTTAATGCCAGCGAGCTCCATTATCGGTCTTACCGCTCCTCCCGCGATTATGCCCGTACCAGGTGAAGCGGGTTTTATTAAAACTTGAGAAGCCCCAAATTTGCCTACGACCTGATGCGGGATGGTTGTTCCCACAATTGGCACCTCGAACATGCTCTTCTTCGCTCTCTGCGTTGCCTTGTCAATGGCAAGCGGCACTTCCCTCGCTTTGCCATAACCTATACCCACTCTACCTTTCCCATCGCCGGCAACAACGAGCGCGGTGAAAGAAAACCGCCGCCCGCCCTTGACCACTTTAGCGACACGGTTTATGTTCACTACCTGGGAAGTTATTTCCTCGACTTCCTGGACCTCTTCTCGGTCCATTTCACCTCCTAAAAGATAAGGCCATTTTCCCTTGCCGCTTCAGCAAGAGCTTTGACTCTTCCGTGATATTTATAGCCGTCCCTGTCGAAAACGACACTGGTTATCCCTTTGTCGATAGCCCTTTTGGCGATAATCTCGCCAAGCTTCCTTGCCTGTTCGGTCTTGGTTAGATTCCAGTACTGTTTGAAATCCTTCTCGAGAGTCGAGGCAGAAGCGAGAGTATGTCCTTTAGCATCATCAATAACCTGACAGTAGAAGTGGCGATTGCTCCTGAAAACTGAAAGCCTCTGACGCTCAGCTGTGCCGCTGATCTTTTTCCTGACCCTTCTTTTCCGCCTCTCTCTTCCTTCAAGCCTTCTGTAAAAACCTTTTCCGCTCACTTCACTGCCTTTCCGACTTTCCTGCGAATGTACTCGTCTGAGTATCTTATTCCCTTTCCTTTGTAGGGATCGGGTTTCCTCAAAGAGCGAATCTCCGCTGCTACCTGCCCTACTTTCTGCTTGTCACATCCTTTTATTATCACCCTCGTTGGGGTTGGGACCTCGGCTTCGATACCCTCGGGCAGTCTGTAAACAACCGGCTTCGAGTATCCCAGTAAAAGCTCGAGCGAATCGCCTTTAAGCGCCGCCCTGTAACCGACACCCTGGATCTCGAGCGTCTTTTGAAAGCCTTGCGTAACGCCAGTTATCATGTTCTGAATCAGAGTTCTAGTGAGCCCGTGCAGGGATTTATCGAGTTTGTTATCAGAAACGCGCTCAACTCTGATTATGTTCCCCTCGCGCAAAAGCCTCACGCGTTCGCTCACCGTAAGCTCGAGCTCACCCTTAGGACCTTTCACTTTTACACTGGTGCCCTCAATTGACACGTCCGCGTTATCGGGAACCTCTATCGGTCTTTTTCCAACTCTCGACATCACCGGCTCCTTCGAGAATACCTACCACACATAGCAGAGAACTTCTCCTCCCACACCTTTCACTGCCGCTTCCTTTTCGGTCATTACGCCTTTCGAAGTCGATATTATGGCTATCCCGAGCCCTCCCAAGACGCGCGGCAGCTCGTCCTTCTTCGCGTAAACCCTTAAACCCGGCGAGCTTATCCTCTTGATGCCGCTTATGACAGGCTCTTTGTCGTTTCCGTACCTCATGTATATAACTATGGAATCGTAGCTACCTGTCCTGACAATCTCATAGCCGCGGATGTAGCCTTCTCTATCAAGTATGCGAACGATTTCCTTCTTCAGATTCGACGACGGAACTTCCACCTTTTCCTTGCGCGCCCTGGATGCGTTCCTTATTCGAGTTAGCATATCTGCAATGGGGTCGGTCATTGTCATTCCCCTCACCCTCTCACCAGCTTGATTTCATGACCCCCGGAAGCTCTCCCCTGTGCGCGAGCTCCCTGAGGCAAATCCTGCACAACTGGAATTTGCGGAAATAGCCGCGCGGGCGACCGCAACGCTTACATCGGTTGTAATACTGGGTCTTGTATTTCTTTGGTCTCTGCTGTTTGACAACGAGCGATTTCTTAGCCAAAATTCCCTCCGATCTAAACTAAGACTTGCGTTTGAGCGGGAAACCGAGCGCCTCGAAAAGCGCTTCGGCTTCTCTATCGGTTCGCGCGGTGGTAACTATCGTTATGTCCATACCCCTTATTTTGTCTATCGAATCGTAATCTACCTCCGGAAAAATGAGTTGCTCCTCGATGCCGAGCGAGTAATTACCAGTTCCATCAAAAGATTTCCGCTCAAGACCCCTGAAGTCCCTGACACGCGGAAGCGCGATCGACAGAAGCCTGTCAAGAAACTCATACATTCTGTCCCCGCGAAGGGTTACCTTGCACCCGATCGTCATTCCCGCTCTTAATCTGAAACCCGCAACCGACCTCTTCGCCCTTATGATTATCGGCTTTTGTCCGGTTATCATAGCGAGCTGAGATGCCACGGCTTCCACCGCTTTGGGGTTTGTGGTCCCCTCGCCAACACCCATGTTGACCACGATCTTTGAAAGTCGCGGAACTTGAAGTTTGTTTTTGTACCCCATCTCCTTGATCAGATGGGGAACGACTTCCTCCTCGTAAATTTCCTTCAGGCGCGGAACGTATCCGTCATCCTCAAATTCCTCATCCACCATCAGATCTCCCGATCGCATTTCTTACAGACTCTTACGAATCCTTTACCACCTTTTCTTACCCTGTTTACCCTCACCGGTCTTTCGCAGGCCGAGCAGAACAACATCACGTTGGAAACGTCTATTGGGAGCTCCCAGTCCACAACGCCTCCCCGAGGATTCCGCTGCGAGGGTCTCATGTGCTTCTTGGTGCGATTAATCCCCTCAACAACGACACGCCTTCGGGAGGTATCAACCTTAAGAACCTTCCCCTTTTTCCCTTTGTCTTTCCCGGATATGAGAACTACCGTGTCGCCTTTCCTTATGTGCATACTTCTCAATTCAAACCTCCGATCTTTAAAGAACCTCCGGCGAAAGCGACACAATCTTCATGAAGTTCTTCTGACGTAATTCCCTCGCCACCGGACCGAATATTCTTGTGCCCCGCGGGTTCATTTGGTTGTCAATTAGCACAACCGCGTTCTCATCAAACTTTATATAGGTGCCATCAGGTCTGCGCTTCTCCTTTTTTGTCCTGACAACCACCGCTTTAACAACATCGCCCTTCTTCACACTGGCACCAGGAACAGCATCCTTAACTGAACCAACCACAATGTCCCCGACAGACGCGTACCTGCGCTTGGACCCGCCAAGCACCCTGATGACCAGTATCTCTCGCGCGCCCGTGTTGTCAGCAACCTTTACTCTTGACTCCTGCTGAATCATTTGGAACCCCTGTTAGACGCTATTGTTATTTTGCTTTCTCCACGATTGAAACCAACCGCCAGCGTTTTGTCTTGGAAAGGGGGCGAGTTTCCATAACCTTCACAATGTCGCCCACCTTGCACTGATTCTCCTCGTCATGCGCATAAATCTTTGAAGTACGCTTTATCGTCTTCCCGTATAACGGGTGCCGGACAGTGCGTTCAACCGCAACCACAATCGTCTTGTCCATTGAGTCAGAAACGACTCTTCCAACTCTGACTTTTCTCGAAGGTCTCACTGCCATTTTGAAGGTTACTCCTCTTAATCCTCGGGCGAAGCGTCTTCGCTTTCGGCATCATCCGTTTCGGTTACCTCTTCACCCTCGAGTTCCTCGCCCTCATCTTCAGAGACATCCTCAAGCTCGATGGTGATCTCTTCTCGAGCTTCCTCTTCGACCTCGATTCTTTCCCGCTCAGCCTCCCGTGCCTCAACCTCAGCTGCTTCTTCAAATGCCTCGGGATGAATACTGTATTTCCGTTCGGTTATAATCGTGCACACCCGCGCTATGTCCCGCCTTGTCTGTTTGATTCTCATCGGATTGTCAAGTTGCCCCGTGGCAAACTGGAATCTGAGATTAAAAAGTTCCTCCTTAAGCTCTTTTAATTTCTGTTCGAGCTCTTCCTCGTCCATTCTTCGCAATTGCCCGGGCTTAAGCATATCGATCTCTCCCTCTCAAAAACCCTTATTCTTCCCGCTTCACAAATCTGCATTTCATAGGCAGTTTGTTTGAAGCAAGTCTTATCGCCTCTCTCGCTACGGGCTCGCTCACTCCCGCAAGCTCGAACATGACCTTGCCAGGCTTGACGGGCGCCACCCAATACTCAGGGTTGCCCTTTCCGCTGCCCATGCGCGTCTCCGCTGGCTTCTTCGAAACCGGCTTGTGCGGGAAGATATTTATCCATACCTTTCCGCTCCTCTTTATGTGCCTGGTTATGGCGACTCGCGCCGCCTCGATCTGGCGGGCGGTAATCCAGGCAGGCTCTAAAGCCTGCAAGCCGTAATCACCGAAACTCACCTGTGTCCCGCCCTTGGCTCTTCCTTTAAGCCGTCCTCTCTGAACCTTGCGGTGTGGGGGTCTCTTCGGCTGCAACATTTACTCTTCGCCCTCCTTACCCTCCGAGGACCCTTCGTTTCCCTGGACTTCCTTCTGTCCGTTTCCAATGGGCTCAGTTACAGTCAAATCTGAAGCTCCTTCAACGCCGATAGATTCCGCCGTGCTTTGAGTTGGTTCCTGTTTATCCGCATCCGCCTGCTCTCCAGGCTGGTCAGACTTTACCTCCTCAGCGCTCACCGCGCCAGGCTGTTTTGCCTTTTCCTGAACCCTGGGCCTGGAAGGCTTACCCACCGGAGCCTGAGACACTTGTTCCTCTGGTTCTCTTTTTCCGGTTTTCTCACCCTTGTATATCCAAACTTTAACCCCGATTCTTCCGAACGTTGTTTCAGCCTCTTTAAAACCGTAATCAATGTCCGCCCTGAGCGTTTGCAGCGGAACCCTTCCCTCACGATACCATTCGCTTCTCGCCATCTCGGCGCCGGCAAGCCTTCCGCTGCACTGAACTTTAATCCCATGCGCCCCCAGCCTCATCGTGTCGCTAACGGCTTTCTTCATCGCTCTCCTGAAAGATACCCTCGCAGAAATTTGGGATGCTATGTCCTGGGCAACAAGAGTCGCGTCAAGCTCGGGAACAGGCACCTCCTTTATGTTGATCTGAATCTCGTGACCGCATATTTCCTGAAGTTTGTCTCTCAATTTGTCAACTTCCGTACCTTTTCGCCCTATGACAATGCCGGGGCGCGCGGTGTAAATATCAACTGTGGTCTCCTTGGCTTTTCTTTCAATTTCAATTTTTGAGACAGCGGCGTTTTTCAGCTGTTTGGAGAGCAACTCTCTGATCTTGATGTCTTCCTGCACAAGCTCCGGGTAATCTTTCCCGGCAAACCACCTGGACTTCCAATCGTTTATGATCCCAAGCCTGAGCCCGTAAGGGTGAACTTTCTGACCCAATTCAATCCTCGCTTCCCGTTTCTCCGATATCTCCCTCTTCTTCCTCCCCGGAACTCTCCGGGGATTCGTCTGACACTTCTTTTGCCTCAGCCTCACCCTCTTCGGTATCGTTGTCGCTCTCTTCCGCCTGCTCATCTGCGGAATCTTCCCTTAAATCCTCGGGTGCGGCTGATTCCTCTATCTCCCCGGCTACCTCGGTCTTCCCAAGGTCGGCAGCCTCAGGGGTTTCAGTTTCTTTTACCTCTTCCTTTTCGGCAGATTCCTCTTCAGGAACCTTTTCCTCCTTTTTCTCCTTCTCCTTACGCGGTCCGGCGAGCTTTCGCGCCGCGGGTCTTCTGGATATCCTCCTTAAAGGAGAACGCTTTTTTGCCGTCTCTTCTTCTCGCTCCTCAAGAATGACGGTAATGTGGCTCGTCCTTTTGTTTATGCGAGTCGCTCTTCCCAACGCCCTGGGGCGAAACCTCTTTAAAGTCGGTCCTTCATCGACAAAGGCGTTGAGAACGTATAACCTCTCGGGCGGAATCCTGTTGTTGTTTTCCGCGTTGGCTGCCGCCGATGCAAGAACCTTCGCGACCACACGAGCGGCGGCTTTCGGACAGTAATCCAGTATCTGCCTGGCCTCTTCCAGGTCCTTGCCCCTTATGAGATTGGTGACGAGCCTTACCTTTCTCGGGCTCATCCTCACATACTTTGCCACTGCCCTCGTCTGCACGTCTTCCTCAGCTCCTATTTCATCCGGGCTCTCTTCTCTTTGGCGAGCTTACCGCCGTGACCCTTGAAAATCCGGGTGGGCGCGAACTCCCCGAGCTTGTGACCAACCATGCTCTCGGTTATGTACACAGGAACATGCTTTTTTCCGTCGTGGACTGCGATCGTATGTCCAACCATCTCAGGAAATATGGTTGAATCGCGGAACCATGTCCTGATGACGACCTTCTCGTTTTTTTCATTAAGCTCCCTTATCTTTTTCATCAGCTTTTCGTCTACATACGGTCCTTTTTTGAGCGATCGCGACAATGCTGCCTCCAAAAATTTTCAGTTTATTTCTCTCTCCTGCTCTTTAAAATGTACTTTCCGGACGGTTTCTTCTTATCTCTCGTCCTGTAGCCGAGCGTCGGTTTGCCCCAAGGAGTAACAGGGTGTCTGCCGCACTTCGACCTGCCCTCGCCGCCACCGTGGGGATGGTCAACAGGGTTCATGGCGGCGCCCCTCGTCTGCGGTCTTATTCTTCTGTGGCGCGCAGCACCCGCTTTCCCAAGACTTATAAGCTCGTGCTCAACGTTCCCAACCACGCCAACGGTTGCCTTGCAATCGAGCAAGACCTTCCGCACCTCCCCGGAAGGGAGTTTCAAATGAGCGTAGTCTTCCTCTCTTGCCACTATCTGCGCCGATGTGCCTGCCGCCCTCGCCATCTTTGCGCCCGCACCAGGCTTCAGTTCTATGGCATGTACAGTGGTGCCGACAGGTATGTTCCGAAGCGGCATCGCATTTCCGGGCTTTACGTCAGCCTTGGAGCCCGAGACGACTATGTCGCCCACCATAAGGTCAACCGGACAGAGGATATAGCGCTTCTCTCCGTCTATGTAATGAAGAAGCGCGATCCTAGCGGAGCGGTTGGGATCGTACTCAATCGCCGCCACTTTGGCCGGGACACCATCTTTGTCCCGCCTGAAATCAATGATTCTGTATCTACGTTTGGCGCCCCCGCCACGATGCCTTGCGGTTTTTCTTCCGTAGTTGTTCCTCCCACCGCTTTTCTTGATGGGCGCGAGCAGCGATTTCTCCGGCTCAGTCTTCGTGATCTCCGCAAAGTCCGAAACAGTAGCGAATCTTCTTCCCGGCGATGTTGGCTTATACTTCTTTATGCCCACTTAATCGCAACCCCTCTCAAGCACCCTCAAAGATTTCAATCTTGTCGCCCTCGGCAAGCGTGACTATCGCCTTTTTGCCCCTCGAGGTGCGACCTACGATCATGCCTCTCCTTCTGGGTTTACCTTTTGTCCGCAGTGTATTTACTTTCGTGACTTTCACGTCAAAAATGGCTTCCACGGCGTCCTTTATCTCGGATTTGTTCGCTCTCGGGTCAACCATGAACGTGTATTGCCTGCGTTCGATGGCTTCATAACTCTTTTCGCTTACAACCGGATAAAGAATTATGTCATGTGGATCCTTCATTCCCACCACTTCCTTGCAGCACGTCCAGGGCGCTTTTCATAAACAGGATGTTGTCGAACCGCAGTATGTCGTATGTGTTCAGCTCCTGGGGGAAGAAAGTCTCGACTTTGGCGAGATTTCTGAATGACTTCTCGACGTTTTCCTCTTCCTCGGGGACAACGACCATCACGCTCCGATCAAGACCGAGGTTTTCAAGAATCTCTTTGCCAGCCCTGGTGCTCGGAACCTCCATGGAAAAATCTTCGACCACGGTTATCCTTTCCTCCGCAGCAGCCGCGCTAAGCGCAGACCTGAAAGCGAGCCGCCTGACTTTCCTTGGAACCCGAAACGTGTAATCACGCGGCTTTGGTCCGAAAACAGTTCCTCCACCCTTCCACAGAGGCGAACGAATGCTCCCCGCTCTTGCGCGTCCGGTCCCTTTCTGCCTCCAAGGTTTCCTTCCGCCTCCACTTACCTCTCTGCGCGTCTTGGTGGATGCGGTGCCCGCGCGGGCAGCTGCCCTCTGGAGACGCACTACCATGTGCATGGCGTACATATTTGGCTCAATACCGAATATCTCATCGGATAGTTCGTATTCGCCCACATTCTCACCAGTGACACTCTTGAGTGGAACTTTCATATTTATCACCGCTCGCCACTTTTCACTTTCTTATTGGATTCCCTGATTATTAGCAGGGAACCTCTCGGTCCGGGAACAGCTCCCTTTACGAGGATAAGGTCTTTGCCCTTGTCCACCCGCACGATCTCAAGGTTTCGCACAGTTACTCGGTTTCCGCCCATCCTTCCGGGTAGTTTCTTGCCCTTGAAAACTCTCGAAGGAGTCGCGCACTGCCCCACAGAGCCGGGTGCGCGGTGGAACGTGGAGCCGTGGGAAGCTGGACCCCCTCTAAAGCCCCAGCGTTTTACGACACCGGCAAATCCTTTCCCCTTGCTGATGCCAGTTATGTCAGCCCGGTCGCCCTCTGAGAAGATATCCGCCTTCACCTGTTGACCGGGTTTGTACGCCGACGGATCAAGCGGCACTTCCGCAAGAAACTTTTTGGACGGGCAGTCTGCCTTTTTGAAGTGTCCTGTCATCGGTTTGTTCACCCGCTCGGGCTTCACGTCACCGTAACCCAGCTGAACCGCTTCGTAACCGTCTTTTTCCACGTTCTTTACCTGAGTCACAACGCACGGCCCGGCCTTAATAACCGTAACGGGTATTACGACGTCTCCCTCAAATATTTGGGTCATTCCTATTTTTTCTCCGAGAATCGCTCTCGCCATCTTCATCAGCTCCGCCTTTAAAAACAATTAGAGCTTTATCTCGATATCAACGCCAGCCGGCAAATCCAGCCCGGTCAGTGCGTCCACCGTAGCTGGGGTAGGATCAAGGATATCGATAAGCCTTTTGTGCGTCCTTGTCTCGAAGTGTTCTCTCGAATCTTTATCCACGTGCGGCGACCTTATAACGCAGTAAACGCTTTTCTCCGTAGGCAGCGGGACCGGACCTGAAATCCGCGCTCCCGTCTTCTTCGCTGTCTCGACGATCATTCTTGCCGTCTGGTCAATCAATTCGTGGTCGTAAGCTTTTAGCCTTATTCTTATTTTGTCCCTTGTCACCTTGATCCCACTCCGAGTGTTTGACAATCCCCTTTCTTTCAGGGGAGCTTATACCATCACTTCACTACTTGATTATCTTTGTGACTCTTCCCGCTCCGACAGTCTTTCCTCCCTCGCGGATGGCG
>CAKZLU010000011.1 GCA_937127245.1 uncultured Actinomycetes bacterium | reverse complement strand
CCCAGAGGGGGAAATAGCGGTAATATGAAAGCGCCCTCGGAATTCCTACCCGTGTCATAGGGATATTATAATTAAATATTATAATAACGGCGATGCTTGCGGTGCCAATATCTCCTTAGCATGATTTTTTAAAGGTAAAAGGAGGAAGAAATGAATTTCAGAAAATCTCGCAATCACGAAAATATGCCGACTTTCCGTCTCATTTTGGTTTTCTTCCTTGCCCTTACCATTCTTGGTGGGGGCTGCTCTTCAGGCACGAAAGGCTCAATTCAGCAGGGGAACACCCGCACGCGCGATGGTGAATCGGAGAACTCCGCTGAAAGCATTAATGTGAAGGTGTACTTTTTAAAGGTAGAAGAACTTGTTGAGGTAGAGCGGAAAACGAAAGGGGCAGACCCGGTGGCGGCCTCAGTCCAGGCTCTCCTTGAGGGACCCACCGAGAGTGAGCGAACCGAGGGTATTTCTACCGCTATACCGGAAGGCGTTAAATTGCTTTCCTATTCGTTTGAATCAGGCGTTGTCCGTCTCGACTTCTCGGGGGAAATGAGAAAATACGGTGGAGGCTCAGCACGGGTCCTTGCTATAGAAAACCAGATCAAAAAGACAGCCACTGCAAACGGTAAGGGTATCCAGGGGGTCGAAATATACATTGAGGGAGTTCCTTCAGAAGAATCACTCCAGCCATAGCGCAGCCATCCGAAAGATGTTTTCAGAAAAAACGGTAATTTTAGCGGGTCGCTTAAGTTAGGAATCCCTGATCCTTTTTTGCATTCTGACGGTCGTTCCGTTATTGCCCGTTTTCGTTTCGATGGCGTCCATCATCGCGTGCATCAGAAAGATTCCCCTGCCTTCGAGCGCCGTTGGGTCAGGTATACGTTTGGGGATATTTTTGGGGTTGAATCCTTTTCCCCTGTCGGAGACCTGAACAATTACCGAATCCTCAAAAACCTCGCAGACAATGTCAACGGGGTCTTCGCTTTCGGGATTGTGCTCCACAGCGTTTTTACACGCTTCGTGGGTCGCAAAGACAATTTCATGTACATGAGGTCTTATTGAATCAAAAGGCTTAAGAGTTGTCCTTATGAACTCTCTAACGGTGGTGAGGCTCTCTGCTTTAGGCTGGAGGGAGTACTTACAGACTTTCTTTTTTTCTCCCGTGCTTCTAATGGTGCATTTACGGAGCTGATGTATGTCCTGAGCGTCGACCTCTTCCATCAGGGAGCGCCCCCCATTTAAATTTCCTTCGGGTATCTATAAACTTAAACGTTACTGATGTCAATACAGTTTCTCGAAATTTGTCCGATTTTTGATTGCTTTGGTGTTGCCCGAATAAAATTAGGCGATCAGGCGTATGGGAGGTGAAAATGATTATCGAAATAAACGGTAAGAGGCCTAAAATCGCCGACGACGCCTTTGTTGCGCCGACCGCTGTTCTGATAGGCGATGTTACTGTCGAAAGTGGCGCAAGCGTCTGGTGGGGAGCGGTTCTTCGCGCGGATTGGAATCCAATAAGAGTTGGAGCCCGAACGAGCATTCAAGACAATTGCGTTATCCACTGCAACGTTGCTAACAGAACGGACATAGGAAACGACGTGACGGTTGGGCATTGCGCGGTGATTCATTCAGCCACGATAAAAGACGGGGCGGTAATCGGCATCAACTCAACCGTACTCGATGAAGCGGTAATAGGTGAGGGCAGCGTGGTTTCAGCAGGATCTGTCGTGACGCCGAAAACCGTCGTGGAGCCAGGCATGCTGGTCGGCGGGGTTCCGGCAAAACCCATTAAAGCCCTTTCTGATGAGGCGAAGAGTTCATTCGAGGCGGGCAAGAGAGCATATGAGAGACTCGCTCAAGAATACAGAAAACTCGACTTGAACCTTGAATAGCAGAAGGTTTTCAATTTGTTAGCGCTTATCGAAGGCGAAAGAAAAACTGCGCTTTTTCCATGTGGGTGCAAATGCTAAAGTAAATGTTATAATCCGCCTGTATCCTCAAATAGTAAAGGGATTTATTTTATAAATGGAAAAAGCAGTGGATATCTGTCTTTAAGTTATCTGGGTTGGCTGATAAATGATTTGACTTTCAGGAGGTGCGGTTTCGGTGTTTGGGCGAATTTTAAATCGGAAGAGAAGCGGCGTTGTGATTTTGTTGCTCTTGTTTATCGTCTCGCCTATATTGACAACAGGTTGCGCGGCATCGACACCTATTGAAGCCGCGAAGAAATTCATTACAGGCATTGACACAAACAACTGGAACGCTTTCATGGAGTCAGTGCTTCCCGAGGAGACAAGGAAGATGACTCAGGAGGATGTGCAGTACTGGCGGGAGAGGGTTCTCCCCCAGGTTAGCGAGGCTTATAAGTTTAACGTGGAAAAATTGAAATTCAAAGTCAGGCCTGAGGGCAAAAACAAGGCGTTGGTGAAGATTGTCGAGGGGAAAATAGTCATCATAAAGGGGAGCAAGAGCAACACGGATTTAACGATAGACGCGAAAACCGAAACCTCCTCTTACATAGACGCGGAAAAGAAGCAGATCGTGACCGAAAAATTTTCAGGAGAGAAGTCTTACACGCTCGAGTTTCCAGTTGAAAAGTTCAAGAGTGGATGGTACGTGAGGATTCCCCTTTCCCGCTCAGGCGAGACGAGTGAGTGAAATAGGAGGATGGGGATGCACAAGCGTGGTCACCTTCTGGGTATTCGAAACACTTGCTTTCTGTTTCTTTCGGTCATGTTAATAGCTGGACTGGCTTTGTCGGGTTGCGCCGAAAAGAATACCCCGGAAGGGGTGGTAAAGGAGTTTATAAAGGCGTGGGAGGAGGGAGACTGGAAAACATACAAGGCGTGCATCGCGCCCGAGAAACGAAATTTGAGCAAAATCGAGGAGGAGCTTGCGAGGCAAAAGTTCGAGCAGATAAAGGTCAAGTTTGAGGGTATGAAGTTCAAGGTCGTTCACTCAGATGAGCATAAGAACAAAGCCGTGGTTCATTTGATGGATGGGAAAATAAAATACACGGCGGTTATTATGGGAGAGAAGAAAACCGAGGTTCAGGACATAAGCAAGATGCCAAAAAACGCGCGACCTTTCTTTGACACTGTAAGAGTAAAGGGAAAGTGGTATGTTTACACCGACCTTTGAACAATTATGCCCGCAGCCTTCAGGATGGTCGCTGTTGAACGATTAGCTCAGATTTGCAGACTGAAAGACGCCCCAAGCGCTTTTCCGTTAAATGTCTGCGGTTTCTTAAAAACAAATTAGTACCTATCCGGATAAATTTTGCCCATTCACCGGAGCATTCTTTCGGGGAGTAAAACATTGAAAGCTCAAGATTGTATGGCAGTTAACCGCGCGGCTGTTGTGGGATCTATTCCGCGAGGGCGCTTATAAAAGCGTTTATGAGGTCTGTCTCGGTTATTATCCCCACAAGCCTATCTCCATCGACCACGGGTAGCCCCCCGACTTTCATATTAAGGATTATCTTCGCGGCCTCTCGAATGCTCGTGTCCGGGCTAACCGTTCTCGGGTTGGGAGTCATTATCGTTTCAACCTTTATCGTGTCCAATAGAAAATCGTGATACTTTTTCTCTGTAAGGACGACGGAGGAGGCGGTAGCGTTTCTCAGGTCTCTGTCGGTCACTATCCCAACGAGTCGTTCTCCGTCAATAACCGGAAACCTCCTGAGTTTCTTTTCCTCAACAAGTTCCCAAACTTTTCTAATGGGGTCTTCAGGTCTTACGGTTAATACCTCTTTGGTCATGCAATCGCGCACCTTTTTAGGGAGATCTTTCATAGCAACCGTCCTTTGTCAGGCACCTTCTGACATTTTTCCATTGAGCAAGGCAATAAAAGTGCCAGATGAGCACCGTGTTGCTATTATACTTTGAAACCTGTTGTTTTAAAAATTATCCATTGACGCCGTCATTTCCCGCATGAGCTTTACGCCTTTTTGTGGGCCAATTTGATTTTGTCCAATCAAGTCTTACCAATTTTCGGAGATTCACTGCCCATCTCTGATATGATATGAGCCGTCGTATTTATTGTTTCGTGCGTTGGGAGCTGAGAAAAAGTTGCACGACCAAAAGGGCAACGGGAAGAAGAAGGAAAAGCAAGAACGTATGCCCATATTCACCGGCTGGCAGGGCGCTATTCCTCTCGGCGAGAGGGAGGAGGAGCGTGATACCGCCGTCAAAGAAGCAGAGCCGAAGAAGATTGCAAAAAGCGTCGAAACCGCAAAAGGAACCATAGAGATTGAAAACTATTGCTCCCCTGAAAAACTCGAGTCAATGTCGATTGATGACGGGATATGCATGTTCAGCAGGCACGATCCCGAGAGGCAGAAACGTGCGCTGATCACGGTTAGCAAGAGCGATGGAGGCAATGTTATTGTTGGGGCGCACGGTTCGAAGATTGTTTCTTACATAGGAATTCATAAGCCCTCAGAAAGGGAGAGGTGGGGCAAGCCCAACTACCCGTGGCTTTTTGAGCTCGGCGCCATCGAGGTCAGTCGCAATTACCGCCGGCTCGGTCTTGCGGAGGCCATGCTCAAAGTCGCTTTCGATGACCCTTATTATGAGGACAAGATCGTTCTGACAACTGGATTCACGTGGCACTGGGATTTAGAGGAGACGGGGCTGACAAAATATCAGTACCATGACCTGGGGGCTCAGCTGATGGGTAGATACGGGTTTATTGAGATGGCTACTGACGAGCCGAACGTAGCAATGGACTCGGCGAATCTTTTTCTTGTGAGGGTGGGCAAAAACGTTCCCTTTTCAAGGTATCAGAAGTTCGCATCATTGCTGTTTGCCAACGAATGGGAAGCAATGCTCCGCGGCTGGTGAGATTGATCACCTAAAATGTCCACATAAAATTTCGAATCCAGGCGTTCCCTTTCGAGCATGATGCGAACCGCAACCATAACAACTTTAGGTTTCTCCGTAGAAGAATATCCCGCCCGCTTAAGAACAAGCCGCTTAGCAGCCTTAAGATTTCCCCGCAAACCGTGTCTTTCTTATACCGGCTTGAACCTGTCCTTGAGCTTCTTGAGCACATTGGGCATTGTGGTGTATTCCATTTCTTCCAGCGGCAGGCGGTGGGGCTCGAAAGGTCCGTGCTTTCTGAAATAATCGGCGGCATCCAGCGCCATTTTCCGGGCGTTGTCGAAACTCTTATCCCCGAGCATATCTCTCGGTCCAATCAATCTGCCGTCTTTAATCTGAAAACCCAATCCCACGACTCTCGGAGGACCGTCGAATCTTGTGGGGGTGTCGTCTTCGAGCCCGACAGGCATAAGCGGTCCATGATGAGACCCCCGCATCCATCCGGCCACGGCGTGAGGGAACGCGAAAGGCTCAAGTACCTCTCCAACTGCGGGAAGACCACTCTGGCACCGAACCGCCATCACGGGATCATCTTTACCCACATACCTACCTGCCATAAGGAAAAGCCTCTGGGTGGAGGTGACGGCGACGGGCTCATCGGAACCCTTGCGGAACACATGCTTTATCACGAAGCGCGAAGGAGAACCTATGAAAACGAGCATATCGTACATTTCCTCGGGTAGGGAGAAGATTATTTTGCGTTCCTCTATTAAGTCGAGTACCTCAAAGCGAAATCTCTCGTGCATGCTCGGGTCTATCACAAGACCTATGGTGTTGAACGGGTCGGCGAACATCCTAAAAAGCGGCATATTCCAGGCGCCCGGCTCAGTCTTGTCCGCGAGAAACACTATCACGGGTTCTGAGGGTCTTTCCTCGAAGATCATCTCCGCAAACCCTGGTCCCATTCCTTTTAAGTTCCCTGAGAAAGCGTCAACCAGAAGGTCTTGCCCCGCACCGTATTGCCCGTATTCCTTGGCTACCTGAGTCATGGCTGTAAAGGTGTCCCAGGCGAATCGGTGAATATCCTCATTTTCCACTCCGCGGGTGTGGGTGATTATAAGAGCGATGTCATCCCCAACTTCTCCCTGACAGTAATCGATTATGAGACCCTCTTTCTTGGCTTTTTCGAGTTCAGCAACGCAGCATTTCCTGAGCTCAGGATGGACATCAGAATGTCCAACATAACCACCGACATCCGCTTTGATGATACTTAGAGTAATTTCTGCCATCTTCCCCCCCTCGTTTCTTGACCAACACAAACCACAAGGCTATGTTGTGAGGACAGTTTCTTGTTTTTTGTCCCCACTGGAGAGATGTTTTGTCGCTCGTGTTTATTTGACATCGCGGAAAGATTATACATCAGCGGTGCTTCACGTGCTCGAAAGACGTCATTAGTGTTCGTGCGTTTTGGTGAAATAATGGCTAACGAGATAAACGTATTTTTGGGCTTTCAGGCGGTTGCGTGACCAAGCGATTCTCACTATGAATGTTGATAAGCGGTGACATTCTCGGAAATTACTTAAAGGGATATAGAATAAGAGAAGATGATTTCCTGGACGCGGGGATATTAAGAGACCGAATTAGTTACGGAAAAAGGAAAGGCTGAGAAAAATGGGAACCATATACCTTGATCACGCCGCTACGACGCCACCGCTGAAAAAGGTTTCCGAAGCCATAAAGCCCTATTTATCATACGAGTACGGCAATCCATCCTCCATTTATCAGATGGGCAGAAAAGCGCGTGCGGCGGTCGAGCAGGCAAGAAAAGACGTTGCGAAACTCATAGGCGCTAACCCCGGCGAGATCGTTTTCACCTCCGGCGGAACCGAGTCGGATAACCTTGCCCTGATTGGAACGGCGCTTTCCCTTAGAGAAAAAGGAAGACATGTAATCACAACGGCCATCGAGCACCATGCCGTTCTGGAGTCTTGCAGATTTCTTAAGCGTCTGGGATTTGAGATCTCGCTCGTAGGCGTTGACTCATCAGGAATTGTGGATCCTGACGATATCCGCAAGGAGATAAGAAAGGATACGGTGATAGTATCGGTAATGCATGCCAACAACGAGGTTGGAACGATACAGCCCGTTGCGGAAATTGCAAAGATTTGCAGAGAATCGGAGGTCTGTTTTCATACTGACGCCGTCCAAACGGTCGGCAATATTAACGTTGACGTACGTGAACTCGGCGTTGATCTTCTGAGCATTTCCGCCCACAAGTTCTACGGACCGAAGGGGATCGGGGCGCTGTTCATCAGGGAAGGATGTTCTGTCGAAAGGCTTATCCATGGTGGCGAGCAGGAAAGGGGATTGAGAGCCGGTACCGAAAACGTGCCCGGCATCGTTGGACTTGGCGTCGCCGCTGAAGCGGCTGCGGGGGAGCTTGAGGAAAGGGCGGAGAAAATCGCCGCTTTGAGGGACGCCCTTGTAGAGGGTATCCTCTCCAGCATAACCGGCTCCCACCTAACGGGACACGAAACGATGCGCCTTCCCAACAACGCTCACTTTTGCTTCGAGGGCGTGGAAGGGGAGGCGGTATGCCTTCATCTGGACGCTTGCGGCGTATGCGCGTCCACCGGTTCTGCTTGCAGCTCCGAGGCGCTTGAACCTTCGCATGTTCTCCTTGCCATGGGGTTTGGGCGCGAGCTTGCCCAGGGCTCGGTTAGGTTCACTCTGGGAAGGCGCAACACGGAGGAAGAAATAAACTATTTGATTGAGATTCTGCCGCCCATAATCGAGCGTCTGCGTGCGATGTCCCCCGGTATATCTTATGGGAGCCGCGCTTGCGCAAACGGTGTATGCTCAAAGGAAATCGATCGATGATGCCCGGTATTTAGAACGCAGCCTCATCAGACGGAGTGGCGAGCTCTTCCAGGCTTTTTTCCGCGCCTATAGGCTCTATTTCTTTGGCTATCACGGAGACCGCCCCCGCGTGCTCGCGTACGGCTCCCTTTATTATAAGCGCTCTTGAGCGGGCTGCGGAAAGACCCAGCCTCTGGTAGTCGTCAGGGAAAAGGATAGCCTCATAGGTGCCGTGGAGGTCCTCAAGCGTGAGAAACTGCATGTAACGACCATCCTTTGTGACGGCCCTTCGCTGGGCTATCACCCAGCCTACCACTGTGACCTTCTTCCCCAATGCTGATGTGATTTGGGTGCTCTTTGTGGTGGCGCGGGGAAGCCAATCTGATGCCAGGATTTCGAGGGGGTGGGAGGATACGCTTGCTTCGAGGAGCTCGAGTTCCATGCGGATTTTTTCCGCCGGTGAATAGTCGGGAATCCGGGGGAGCACCACGCGAAGACCCATTCTTTCGGGATTGAAAAGCCGGGCGGATTCTCCAGGGAAACCGCGCCTGCCGGAAGCGCGTGCCTCGCCTGCCGCGGGGTATATTATTCGAAGTTTCCAGAGAAGTTCCGGGCGCGTATTCTCAAAGGCATCGAAAGCCCCGCATTTTATGAGCGCAGCGGTTTCCTCCTCGGAAATGTCCACTCTGGAGAGGAAATCGGACAGCGAGGTGAAGGGAAATTCGGCACGGGCTGAAATTATCGAGTCTATCGTCTTTCTTCTGATCCCCTTTATTCTGGACAAACCTATGTAAATCGCACCGGAAACCACCGAATAATCGGCGCCGCTCCTGTTTATGTCAGGGAGAAAGACGCGCACACCCGAGCGCTTTGCCTCCTCGATGTAAACCGAATGATGGTAAAACCCGGCTTCGTTGGAGAGCACGGAGGTCATGAACTCGGCCGGGTAGTTGGCTTTCAGATACGCCGCCTGATAGGCGAACTCCGCGTAAGTTGCGGCATGCGCTTTGGGGAAGCCGTAACCCGCGAAATTCGCGAGACTCGCGAAAATAGCCTTGGCGCTCCTTTCGGGGACGCCTCTTGAGACGGCGCCCTCAATGAAGCGCTGGCGGATGGCGTTCATCTGCTCGCTCGAGCGCCTGTGTGTCATGGCGCGCCGCAGCTCATCCGCCTCTTCGAGAGTGAACCCGGCTATCACTGCCGCGGCGCGCATCACCTGCTCCTGGTAGATAAAAGTACCGAGGGATTCGGAGAGTATCAGCTCGAGTTCGGTGTGAATATAGGACACCGGCTCGAGACCAGCCCGGCGCTTAAGGAAGAGCTCCTTCATCCCGCTTCCCGAGGCGCCGGGTCTGATCAACGCGATGGCGAGGGTCAGGTCTTCGATGGAGCGGGGTTTTAGCGCGGACAGAAGTGAGCGCATACCGGGGCTCTCAATCTGGAACACCCCGATGGTGCGGCCTTCCGAGAGAAGCCTGAAGGTCTCGGGATCATCGCGCGGAAGGGAATCGGTGTCGATTCTTTTTCCGTGCTCCCTTTCTGCGAGCGCCGCGGAGTTCTCTATTACCGAAAGCCCCCTTTGGCCGAGTATGTCTATTTTTAAAAGTCCGAGTTTTTCTATGGGACCCATGTCATACTGGGTTATTATGAAACCCTTTGCCGCGCGCTGGAGAGGAACAATCTCTGTTATGGGGCGGTCTGCTATCACGATCCCTCCCGCGTGAACGGAGAGATGCCTCGGAAAGCCGTCGAGACGGGCGCATAACTCAAGGACGGTCCGGTAGGGCTCAGACTCAAACTCGAGCCCGCGGCATGAGGGGATTACCGATATGGCTGCCTCTATCTGGCTTGCCCGGCAGTGGGGTATTTTCTTCGTGAGGCGGAAGGTTTCCTCTGGCGACAGGCCGAATGCCCTCGCGGCGTCCCTCAGAGCCATTCTGGATTTCATTGTGGCGAAAGTGCATATCATCGCGACTTTGTCAGCCCCGAATCTGCGGTATATGTAGCTGAGGACCTCATCCCGTCTGCGCCAGCTTATGTCGAGGTCTATGTCGGGGGGATCTTCTCTGGCCGGGGAGAGGAACCGCTCAAAATAGAGATTGTGCTCGAGCGGATCTATGTAAGTTATTCCAAGAACGTAGGCAACCATGCTGCCGGCTGCCGAACCTCGACCTGCTGCTTTTATGCCGCGTTCCGAGCAGAACCTCACGATGTCGTGAACGACAAGAAAATAAGGGGTGAATCCGAGCCTTTCTATTATCTCGAGTTCGTAATGGAGCCTGTCGAGCGCCTCCGGTGAGAGCGGGCGGTAGCGTCTGGATGCTCCCTCGAGACATAATTTGGCAAGATGCGAGAAGGGGGTTTCGCCTGGGGGAATGTCAACCTTCGGGAAAATTCTACTCCCCATCTCGAAGCGGAAATCGCAGGAGCGCGCGATTTCGCCGGTCATGGCAAGCGCTTCCGGCGCGAGCGTGTAGGGATAGAGGCTGAAAGTCTCCCCCATTTCCCGGGGGGTCTTGAGGTAGCAATCAGGGCTTGCTCGCTCGTGGGGTTGGATGTGGGAGATGGGCTTTGAAAGGCGTACCGCGCTTAAGAGAAGGTGGAGATTGTAATCCTTCGGGTCCGCGAACGCCACTTTATTGGTCGCTGCGCAAAAGATGCCGAGACGGTGAGCTTTTTCTATGAGAACCTCGGCTTTCAGGTGGCTCTCTTTCGTCCCATCGTTTGAGATTTCGGCAAAAAGGTTATCTCCGAAGATCTCAACGAGAGCCTCGAGGAGCTCAGCATCAGGACACAGTGCGAAAAGCCCTTCAGACCACTGGGAAATTCTGTCAAGGGAAAGAGGAGCGCCCTCATCGCAACTGCCTTTCTCCCATGATTTGCCGAGGTGTCTTTCGGTGATGAGCTTGCAAAGATTGGAATAACCCTTTTCGTTCCGCACAATGAGGATGATCCGGTGGGTTTTCGCGGCATCTTTGCCGGGCGGCGCGATCTCGAGATCGCAGCCCAGGATTGGTTTGATCCCGGCTGAAGTGGCCTCTTCGAAGAAGGGAACGGCGGCATAAATCCCGTCTCTATCGGTAAGCGCAAGAGCCTCCATCCCGGACTCGGCGCAGGCGGAGACAAGGTCCTCAACTGAACTTGCTCCGTAGAGAAGGCTGAATTTACTGTGGGTGTTAAGGTGGACGAAAGACATGGAGGATCACCTTACATGGCAGCCGCCTGGCATCTGTCGTTCGGCATTTTTGGTTCTGGGACGGGGGGTTTTCTTGTTTTCTCGCCCCGCGCGGAGTTGAGCGCGCCTGCCCTCATGATGGCTTCGAAGCCGAACCTCTTTCGGATGAGATCGAGACTTCTGTTGAGTCTGTCGATTTTTTCAGGGTCTCCCGAAGGAGAGGTGCGGGGAAAGAGTTCATACTGGGCCGAGTAAGGGACAAGCGCCGAGAGGTTCACCCCGAGCAGCCTTACGCGCACCCCGCGTGTCAGAAGGCGCTCGAGCAGTTCAAGCGCGACGGGATAGATGTTCTGTTCGCGATCGGTCGGGCATGGAAGTGTGCGGGATTTAATCCTGGTGTCAAAATCGGAGTACCTGACTTTCACGCTGACCCTTCTTGAGGCAAGCGCCCCTTTCCTTAAAGCGGCGCAGCATTTGTCACAGAGCAGAAGAAGCACCGAGCGGAGGAATTCGTATTCGAAGGTGTCGCTTTCAAAGGTCATCTCCCTGCTTACCGAGCCCGGCATCTCTGAGCTCTCAATCCGGCGTCTGTCAATTCCTCTCGAGTATTCGTGGAGAGTGCGTCCCCAGGAGCCCAAGACCGCTTCAAGCGCCTCGGGCGGAAGGAGCGCAAGCTCCCCTATTTTTCGAATGCCCATCTCGGCAAGGATAAGGCGGCAGGAGGGACCGACCCCGGGAAGCGCATCTACGGGAAGGGGCGCGAGAAATGACGCCTCGGCTCCCGGCGGAACCTCGATGAAGCCGTTGGGTTTGGCAAGAGCGGAGGCGACTTTGCTGACTATCATTGCGCTGGAGAGTCCGGCGCTCGAGGGGAGACCGAGCTCCTCCCGTATCCTTTGCCGGATCCTTCTGGCGACTTCTGCCGGATTCCCGAAAAGAAGGCGGCAGCCGGTGAGGTCAAGATAGGCTTCATCTATTCCAGCTTGTTCCACGAAGGGGGTGTATTCGTGAAGTATTTCCATCACGAGGTTTGAGTAGCGCGCGTAGGCTGCGAAATTGCCGGGGATGATAGTTGCCTCGGGGCAGAGCCTGAGCGCGCGCACAAGGGGCATCGCCGAGCGCACGCCTTTTTCGCGCGCCTCGTAGGAAGCGGAAGAGACAACTCCTCTTCTCGAGGGTCCACCGGTTACTATAACCGGCTTTTTCCGGAGGGAAGGATCAAGCAGCCTCTCCACGGAGACAAAAAAGGCGTCCATGTCTGTGTGGAGAAAAACTCTCCGCGGCTGACCGGGAAATTTCGCCTTCTCGAGATTGCCGGCGCTTTTGAAATGCTTTTCGGCCAAGATCGATCCCCTCACGTCTTGCTTTCTATCAGGCGAATTACCCCTATCACCCTTCCCTGTATCTGGAGGTTGTCCCCTTCTTGGAGAACTATGGGTTCCATCTGGGGGTTGGCGGGCTCAAGCCTGACCTTTTCTCTGCCTCCTTCCATGTAGCGCCGCAATTTCTTCAGGGTGACTTCCTCACCGTTTATGAGTGCGACAACCGTATCCCCGTTTTCCGCCGTGACCTTCTTTTCCACCACCACGTAGTCTCCGTCAAGGATTCCCTCCCCCACCATTGACTTGCCTTTTACTTTCAGGGCGAAGCATTCGCGTCCGGCGACCATGCCTGAGGGCACCTCTATCTCCTCCGGGATGGGAAGGGCCTCAATGGGAAGCCCGGCTGAAATGACTCCGAGGAGCGGAATCATGGCGGATTTTGGGGACTCTCCGCGGGAAAGGGCGGGAGTATGCGAATATTTGAGAAAGGACCTGCCCGCTCGAGTAAGCGTTACCGACCTGGCTTTGTTCGGGAGCCTCCGCAGCAGCCCCTTTTTCTCAAGAGCGCTTATATGCTCGGCTACCGTGGCGACCGAGGAAAGCCCGAGCAGATGCGCGATTTCACGCACCGTGGGGGAATAACCCCTTCTCGCGCGATGTTCGGCTATGAGCTCAAGAATTTGAGCCTGCCTTTTGGTTAGAATCTCCTCCATGGCGATGTTATGTTACCCGAACAAAAACCGAAAATCAATACCCAGGAGAAGATTTTTTCGCGCTCCTTTTGGCAGGCGAAATTATGCCGACGCTTGTTGGACCTGTAAGTGGCGCATGTACGTTGTTGCGAAAGATCGAGCGCTTCGTGTGGTTTTAGGGGGATAAAAAGCGGGCTGGGACGCCGAGCGACTCCCTGGGTCTTGTAAACGTTTGCGAGTCTAAGGGTGGGGAATCTTTGATTTCCTCATGCATGATTGCTCGCCACAGCAAGAGAGGAAAGCTCGACTGAGGTTCGCGCAGGGTCTTTTCCCGCGGCTTGTTCTGCGCCTTATTTGATATCGAGAATTTTTTTCACCAGTTCGCTCTTTTCTTTCAGATTCGCAAGTCTCGAGATCATGATGCGCTGAGCTTGGGGCGAGCCTGCCCCGTGGATGCTTTCGGTTAGATAAGCGGCGGCGCCACATCCCACCGTCATGTTCTCTATGAACTTAAGCACCTTGATCCTGTCGACTGTTGGGACATCCGCGCTTCCCTTAAGGTACTTTTCGATGAAGCCCGATATTTCCGGATTTTTCATATCCTTTTCGGACGGCATGGTAACCAGCAGTCCGCCCGCGATGTCCTGAAGCAGCCTGGCAATCTCGAATGGGAATCTCGTGACGTTTAACTTGCACACGTTGGCAAGAAGTGTGTCAACCTCGTAATTCCCGGCCGAGGTCTTTCTTCCCATTGAGCTGCAGGCTATGCCGCAGCAGAAAAGGGTCTCGTTTAAGTGGACCATCTCCACTATCTTTTCGCGGATATGACTTGCGCGCGAGGTGCCCTGATAGTCGGATATCAATTTAGCCGCGCCGATGAGGACATCCCCCACCCCAACCTTGCACCCCCCGTAACTTTGCCTGTGAAAAGCGGCGAAGCGCTCCACCACAAGTCCGCTAACGTCCGCTTCCCAAGCCATAAAAACCCGCTCTTTAGGAACAAAAACGTCATCGAAGATCACCAGCGCCTCTTGGCTTGAGAACCTGGGGTTTCCCATGTCCAGAGGACTTGCCTCGAGCCTGCGGGTATCCGAAGGTTGCCTTCCAAGAATAAAGATCACGCCCTTTGTGTCCGCTGGAATCGCGAAAGACACGGCGTACTCGGATTCTTCCTCGCGCATTGCGGTGGTTGGCATCACGAGGATTTCGTGTGAGTTTAGCGCGCCGGTTTGATGCGCCTTCGCGCCGCGCACCACGATTCCTCTGGCGTCGCGGTCAACTATCCTGACGAACATGTCGGGGTCTTGCTGCTCGCATGGGCGGAGGCTTCTGTCGCCTTTAACGTCTGTCATGGCCCCGTCAACCACAACGTTTTCTTCCTGTATCCAGGCGATGTAATCTTTGAGCCTTTTATGATACTCGGTACCGTGCCTCTGGTCGCATTCGTATGTAACCGAATAAAGCGCGTTTATCCCATCCATTCCCACGCATCTTTGGAAGCAGGTTGAGGTTCTTCTTCCCAGAAGACGCTGCATGAGAACCTTTTTTACGAGGTCATCCGTGCTCTGGTGTATGTGCGTGAACCTGCTTATCCGCTTGCCCGTGAGGTGTGACTCTGCGAACAGAATTTCCGAAGCTTCCGGTTCGTCGCCTGGATTGTACGTCTCAGCTATTGCGTTAAGGGACGGTATCACCATGGGGTGCTCGGTTGTGTCCTCGACCTGTTCCCCGAGAATATATATTCGCCTTTTGAGATTGCTCAGGCTTAGCTTGTATTCAGTCGGGCTTGATATCTTCATCGTTCGTCTCCTTTCCCCCATGAGTTGCGGTAACTATCCTGGAAAGCTCATTCTTAGACAAGGAAATAATGGCTATATTCGCCGAACTGTCCGGCGACAGAAGCGCTTATGAGTTTTCCCAGCCCCGGTTATTTCAAAACGCGGTCGGTCATAAGATTCCGGCTGGTTATCTTGCGGGCACAAAACCCGTCACGACATGTCCCCCTGTCATCCCTGAGTGGTAGAAATACATCGGTCGTTCGCACACTACTGGGACGGTGGACGATATTTGCGACGATAATTCAAGGTCCCTGCCGGCGTCTCCGTTCACATAAACAGTCAATCTTGATTCAGGCTCGATATCGTGTTCTTTTATGATTGTCTGACCTTTTGAAGTGTAGTAGGTTATGGTTATCTTTCCCGCCGATTTGTTGGGGTTCAGGATGCTGAGCCATTCGTCGAAATTCGTGCCGGTGTATCCTTCAGCAAAAAACCAGGATGTCGCGGGTATTTCCACTCCTCTGCCGTCATGACCGCCGTCCCAGGCTCCTTTGTATAGGAAGTACATCGGTCTTTCGGCGATGAAGCCGATATCAGATGTGAGTTTTACCGAAACATCCTTCTCAGCCCCAACCTCTTTGTTTAAAAACAGGGTGAGCCTTTGCAGCGCGGGCACATTGTATGTTTTCACCATAGGAGAACCCTGACCCCGGGCAAATGTGTATTCTGCCGTGACCTTTATGTCTACTGGTTCCGGATTTTGAATGCAGAGCCAAGACTCAAACCCTTCCCGCGTCGTGCCTTCCGCGAAATACCATGTCTTCTGCGGTGAGGTTATGCCCACTATGCAGTGACCATCGTTCCAGTTCTGTCTTCCGGGGCCATAATTGAAGTACATCGGGCGCTCCGCCACGATATATTGATCGGACTCAAGCAGGAGGCTTACGTGTTTTCCTTCACCGAGATGTCTTTTTACCGAGAAGGTCGCCCTTGATTCCGGCTGTACGGATTCCGAATAAACCACTTCGCCTGTACCCTCGATCATGTATCGAAAGCGGAGGTGGGCTTCGGCTGTTGTCGGGTTTTGAACAGTAATGTATTCATCGAAACCAGTTATGGTGGTGCCTTCGGCGAAATACCACTTAAAAGCTGGGGAAACCGCCCCGATGCAAGCGTGTCCCCCGGTCCACACATCGGCGTAGTTGAAATACATTATTCGTTCAGCGACTATGTTTTTCTCCATTGAGAGAATTTTCATGGATACCTCTCTGTTTGAGCCGACAACGGAATTCACTTCTATGGTAACGCGGCTCATTGCTGGTATTGTGTAAAAGACGTCATTTCCCGTGCCGTTGTTGAACATGTACGTTACTAAAACGGTAGCCTCTTTCTGGTTTGCGTTTCCGATACAGAGGTATTCATAAAAACCTCGTCCGGTGAATCCCTCGGCGAAATAGAATGACGTTGGAATCTCGGGAGTGGGAGGCGGAGGTGAAGGAGCGCCACCCGTTCTCCAGACCTCGCATCCGTTCTTCTCGTTCATTGTTCCAACATACAGTTTGTTCCTGTATACTGTCATGGAGGAAGCCTTAACGTTGTTATTGTCTGCAAAACCATCAGCGCAGACCTTCGTCCAGGATGAGCCATCGAATCTCCAAACGCGCAGCCCTCCCAAGGTTCTTTCGGTGCCCACGTAAAGATATTGCCCGAGCACGCACATTGAGGATGCCCCAATGGTCTTGCTATCTCCAAAGCCGTCCTTGTTTACTTTTCTCCAGATGCTCCCGTCATAATTCCAGACCTGAGCCCCATCCGTTTTGTTTTTTGTGCCGATGTAAAGTTTCCCGTACACCGCCATCGAGGCGGCGGTCGTGTTTTTGCTGGTCCCCATTCCAGGCTTTCCGACTCTTTCCCAGTCTGAGTACGGTGGTTCCCCCTCGCCTTTGGTCCTCCATATTTCACAACCGTGACCGGAATCGGGCTGGCTGGTGCCTACGTAGAGATACCCGTTATATGCGCACATGGATGTCGCGCCGGTATTGTTGGGATTGCCAAAACCATCTTCATTGACCTGGTAAACACTCAAACCGTCATAACACAGGACCTTGCATCCCGTCGGAGCGTTGTAGCTACCGATGTACACTTTATCGTTGAACACTGCATAAGAGCAGAGGTACGTTCCATAGGTACTGAAGGGTTCTATGTTAACCCTCTTCCATGTTTTGCCGTTATACTTCCACACTTGCGTTGTCCCGCCCTGGTTTTTTGTGCCGACGTATAGTTCATCGTAATAAACCAGCATGGAGAAAGCGTCGTAGTTTTTGATGTCGCCGAATCCGTCGGTGTTAATTTTTTCCCAGCTTTCGGCACTTGCTGTATCCGTGAGCGAAAGGGTGAATGTTAACGCTACGGGAAGTATTAGTAAGATCAAGATTTTAGACAAAAACCGGTTATGCGCAATCATAAAGACCTCCAAATCTTTCACCTCTTTGGGTTAAAACGATGTCTGAACTAAAAAGACACCCGGCGTCTCTGCCTGTAATATTACCGCAGTATGGATACCGTTTCAGGAAAAGATTTTTTAAACTCCGCGGAATTTATGCGTCTTTTGCATGCTGGGCTCCCACTGAGTTTTTCAGGTTGCGCGGATTGCAAATTTAAAGGACGTCAGTAGGCTCTTTCGCGCCCGGCACACTACCCAGGATTTTCACGACTGTTTTCAGAAAAGATTGGTTTCGCGAATCTTCAGGGTTTCATTTTTAAGATTTGCGCCATGGATATACTCATCCTTGACCGTGAGGAGCGCTGTCGAAAACGGTATAAACCGAGTTCATTTACTCATCCCTCGGCGGGGGCAATAAGCGATTTGGTACGTCTTCAGGAGTGATAAAGGCAAGCGTTTGTCTTCCGTTTCCTGCTATCCTGCCGGGAATGGCACGCATAAACGGTACCTTACCTGGCGCTTTATTCGGACCTGTCCCTAAGTACGTATGCTTGGGTCCAAACTTCTGTTCACTCTCCAGGTTCAGCTCGTGACGAAATTTTGCGGTTTTCCGGAGAGACTGAGGGTAGAGCTTCGCTATAACGACAGGTTCTTCGTGCCAAATGTTCTTCCGGGGTCAATCATCTCTCGCCAGGGCGGAAAGTCAAGGCTTATCCAAATTTGCGACAAGTTTCATTTCGGCACTTGGGTCTTGGAGGATTCTAAGATGGAGAAGACCTTCAGTCGCTTTATTTGACCGAAAAGATGTCTTTGGGATGATTGTCGAAGAGCCTGATATCAAGGAATACGGCGCAAGTGCTTTGTGGAGGATTTGGTCAGGGAACGCTCCTTTGCAAGAAGCCTTCGAACTCTATTGTAACAAACAAGTGTCTTACCGAAAGACTCTTTTTCAAAAATTTGTCTTTACTTCAGGGTCTTTTTTGCCGTTAAGAATACTGAGCACAATCGAGGTGTTCCGGCGAGCGGGATTTCCCTCTCTTCCCGGGTGTAGTTGTTCTGGCTTAAAAAGAATTAAGGGTTCATGCCCCTTATGTACGTAGGTCGTGAAAGGGCGCAAGGCTTGTCCAGGATAAGGATGCGTTTCTGGAGGTGAGAAATGGTGGAATGCCCTTTCTGCGGATGTGAATTACCGCTGAACGTGGAATTTTGTCCCGACTGTGGCTATGAGGTTGACGCATTCTTTCTCGCAGAGCAGGTGCTTGAATCAAGGTTGAGGATGAGAACGTTTGACAGTCCTAAAGACGGTAATCACTACAGCTGTGGTGGGGGGAACGGCAGACGTAGGAAGAAAAGTAAAAGCAAGAGGGATTTCTTCGGAATTTGGAAAATGAGAGTAAACAGCGGGAGCTCAAACCGCCACCTCAAGAGCTCACCGGGTTGGAAGTGAGCGGCGAAAATTCTCAGGGGAATCTCCAGATTCTCGAAATGAAATTCCTTCCAATAAACTTGTTAATGAGCCTTCTTGTGATTTTCGAGGGGCTGCCGCTCGAAATGACTTCTATATCCCTCGATAAGCGCGCAAGCCGATAAAGCGATGATGTTATCTTCGTTTTTTTCGCCATTGTTCCACCCGCTTGCCGTGTGTCCTTTCTTGGAAATTTTACCAAACACCCGTGAGGAAGTGATAGAAAATTTGGGTGAGCTTATCTGTTGCCGGACTCGTTAAAAGAAGGCAGACTTTGCTCGTATTTGGTTTAGGGATTTACCGGAAAAAATATTCAAGATGAGTGTAATTAAGGTCATTATGGGCGTTTTGATATGTATAGCATTGCTGATGTTCGCGGTTGGGCTTTCAATAAACGCGATTCTCAACTCAAGTTCAGGCGCTTTTCCGCTTAAGATTAACAAATATCCTAAGCCGCGCATAAATGAGATGGCATGGCCAACCATCGGTTTTCCGTCAATAAAGACGCCGGGGTCCATCCTCACCGTGGAACTCGATCTTGGAGGGGTTGGACGCGATACGCGGGGATCAATACGAAGCTCAAACTGTCGTGCGGTTTTAAATCCGGTCAGGAAAGCCTTGAAATGGCTTGAATATGTAATTCCCGCCCGGAGCGTCAAGCGGGGACGATCGAAGCACTGGCCGGTTGATTCGCGAATGGGGAGGATTGATGACTTATTCCATATTGATTTCAAACTCCCATCTGACATATTACCCGAACTTTATGACCTAAAGGTCATGGTTACCCTTGGCGGTCAGACTTTGTCCGACTTTGAACCCCACTGCGTTTCGGTGATTGAAGGGGGCAAGGATTTCTTCAGGTTCGTGACAATCGCGGACGTACATGTTCACAGGAGAAACATCTCCGGATGGATGCAGCCTCAGACCAACAAAGGAATCACGGCTTCGGGTAAGCCGGCGTTCTTCAACAATGCTATTGAGCAGGTGAATCTGATAAGGCCGGAATTCGTGATTATGCTGGGGGATTATGTCAGAGCTCAGCACAGACCAGGCGACTTGATAATCGAATTCGAGAATTTCTACAACGCTCTTTTGTCTTTTGAGGTGCCAGTATTCCTTGTGCCGGGAAACCACGATCTCTACGTGAACGAAATCGATGGGTCAAAGCTCTGGCGGGAGAACCTTGGACCACTTTATTACTCTTTCAGCATTATGAATTGTCATTTCAGCTGCGTTAACACTTCGGATTGGCCTTTCCAAGACAGGAATGTGATGAAGAAGCTCGGTCTTTTTGTCTATCCGAGAAAGTGGCAGGGTCAAATTCTCGGTGCCGAAAACGAAAAAGACCCCAGGACCTATAGCGGGCAGCTCGCTTGGCTGAGGGACGATTTGGAGAACTCCAAGGAAAAATTAAAGTTTCTCTTTTGTCACCATGACCCCTACAGACCTGAAGGGAGGGGCGTATCTTTTGATAATGAAACATTCGCGCTATTTTTCAGGCTCGGAGGAGGGGGACGGGGAAGACGCGCACTTTTGGAATTATGCTCAAGATACCACGTGAATTTCGTTTTCTCGGGTCATCTCCACAGCGATTATGTGGGCGTGCGGAAGTGGAGAAAATCAAAAAACTCAACGGTCTTTGCCAACCAGACATGCCTGTATTTCGACGAGGGCGGAAAAAGAAGGAAATACCCAGGTTATAGGATTGTCGAGGTCAGGGCCGGGCATGCTCGCGTGCTTTATTACGCAAAAAAGCCCTGGTCGCTGCCGTTTTACGCAGGGTCGGTTCCCGGAGGGACAACCTCCCTAGACTCGCTTCACCTGCCTTCACTTTCGGGCTATTGGAGGAATTCTCATGTTAACCATAGTTTGGAATTTGTGGTTGAAAGCAGGCTCGGCGCAAAGATTGAAATAAAAGGGATTGTTTGCTGCTTCAACCGCATAGTTGATAATCCGAAAGTGCGAGGAGCCTCGGTGGAAAAGGTCTTTACTTTGCCTGAAGCGAAACGGACGGTTCTTTATTTGAAGACCAGAGTTGCGGGTCCCCCTCTCAGGGAATGTCTTGGAAAATACAACTACCACTCAGAGAGGATTGTTATCTCGGTCGGTGATTGATCTGCTCATGGGTGGGCGGAAGTATTTATGCGACCTCCCTTTGATTTGTTTTGGTATTATCGACTAAGAATCGAACCGGGATGCGCCCTTTTGCGGTCCAGGGCTCGATACCTCACCACTTGACGGCAAGCCACCATCAATCAGGCACGCCTGAGGGATTTTATCTTGTTTACGAGGTATGTCTTTTCGATGCCGTCGCGGTGGCAGTAAGCAAGCAGGTATCGCTTGTTAAGCTTCGTGTAAACTCTTACAGGAGTTACGATAGTTGGCTGCGGATAGCGGCTGGAAGCGTATTCCAGTTCGATCGGTATTCTCATTGAGGCTAGGTAATCAAGCTCCTCTACTGTCCCTTTGATTTCTAAGTTCCTCCAGGGGGGCACTCCCATTTGAGCGAATAAACCCTCGAATCCCGGCAGCGCCCTAACTTGCGTTCTCGGGCTGAATCTCTGAGTCGCTTTTCTGAATACCTCCATTGCCGCAATGGCGTCATCGAGTCCCCTGTGGAGTCTCTGGTAATCTATTTTCAGATACTTGATGAGGGTTGAAAGCCGGTAATTTTCAGGTCCTGTAAAAACCGATTTCGCGAGCTTCACCGTGCAGATCACCGGATGGTCTGGCTGTGTCAGGCCAACTCTTTCCATCTCGCTGGACAGCATCATGACATCAAATGAGGCATTGTGGGCTATCATAACCGAACCAGTCATGAAATCGAGAAAACGCGGAAGGACCTCACCTGCAGATGGCGCGTTTTTGACCATTTCGTTTGAGATCCCGTGGATTTCCTGGACACCCGGGCTTATGCGCTCATGCGGGTTCACAAGCGTTTGGAATGTGGATATCTTTCCCTTTAAATTAAAAAGGACAGCGCCTATTTCTACTACCCGGCTTGAAGCGGACAGTCCTGAAGTCTCGACATCCACGGCGCAGAAGAGGGCTTCTGAGAGGGGTTTCTGGACAAGAATCTCTTTCTTAGAAGGAGAAAATTCAAAATTACTCCACATAAAATGCCTTTCTGTCGGGTCGAGCCGGTCTCCTTCCGAAAATAAGCCGTCAGCTCTTTTGTCTATGCAAAATCTCGGACCTGCCCGGCTTACCGGTTCACTTATATGATAATTCATTTTGCCCAAATTCATGTTATCCGGGATGCAATTATTAATAATTCCCCGCACGCGATAGGGCAAGTCAATGCGCAAATCCACGCCCTCTCCTCGCATGACTCTCGGGAAATCCACTGCTGGTAAAGGGCAAACGGAACTTATAAGCGGCTGTCATTCTTGATTCTGGGGGTTTTGCAGGTATCTAAGTAGTTCCGGGTTTGATTGCATCTGTTCCAAAATGGAGGGAGGAATCTCAGTGCTGTAGTTGGGCACCCCGCTGTTTGAACTGCCGTATGGATAGGTGCTCGAGCTCTCGGTGCTTGTATCGGAATTAGTGTTTCCCGAATCTTCCTGAGATTCCCTCTCCATTTCCTCTACCCATGGGTAACTCTGGTACGTATCAGAGCTTGAGCCGCTGCTCAGAATTAGCGCTCCAACGCTTAGTGATTTTATCGAGATTTTCTTGGTTATAGTTTTGGAGAAAGGTTGAGAACTCGAACCTTCCACGGGGATATCGAATGAAAGAATTTCTCCTGTTCCGTCAGGGGAAGTGGCGTCGAGCGTGACGGTCACAGTTCCCTCGCGTTTGGAATCATTTTCATACTTGCCTTTTAAAGTCAGCACATCACCTTTCTGGGTTAGCGTCATATCCTTAAACTCGATGTTTGCGCCCACAACAGTGGCGTTTCCAAGATCGAATGTCCTTGCTGCTTTTCCTTTTAGATAAAAGAAGTAAAATCCTGCCGCTCCCGCAAAAATCAAGAGAAAAATCACGATCATCGCTATCCAGAAAGATTTCCTGCGCGTGAAAGGCATCTTCATTTGGCCTGTGTCCGGCCTGAAAAGCTGGCGGGGCTCGATAGGTTGCTCGTAGGGCTGGGGATAATTTTGCTTTGGCAGGTTGGTCGGATGTCCGACGTATTCCTGCTGAGTCAAAAATCGCGGGGCGGGTTGAGGATATACGTAATAATAGTATTGGTGTGGATAAGCGCCTGGGTAAACATAAGGGAAATAGGGATAAGGCCACGGAGCGACAGGTCCGTACCAGGCGAGCTGCGTCGGAATCGGGTAAGGGGGATATCCAAAAAAAGGCGGATAAAAAAATCCAGGAAATGCCCCCGCTCCTTGCGCGAAATTCTCACTCTCCTTTGTCTCCCCGCTCAAAGGCTCTGACTCCTCTCTGGGACCGGCGGCTTTTGCTTCCTCCGCTTGCTCTTTCGGACTCTCGACGGCGCGGTCTTGCTCTTGAGCGGTTAAGGACTCCCTCTTTTCCTGGCATGGAGATTGTTCGGCTGTTTTTTGTGAAGGAGGGATATCCCGTACCACGGATGGCGGTTCGCGCAGAAATCTCACCGCATCTTCCGAGTGTCGTAGAACAGCGCCGCATTGGCTGCAGGTTATCCTGATATCCTCGTTGGAATTACCGCAGAACGGACACTTGGTTGTCATGTACTCACCCTTTATACAAAGCAAAGAATGCTCAAACTTACGTTTTTATATTAACTCTAACGCAGACCAAATTGGATAGTGTTCATGTTAGAGTAAAATATCTCTTTTCGCGCTACCGAGAATGCCGGGCTTCGTGGCTTAAGATTTTCCGATCAAGGTCGGTTCAAAGCCCGATCAACGATGCCGGAAAACTGTCCACATGAAGGTTGATGTAAGCGTTTAATTCGATGGATTAACTGTTTGTCAAAGTGGGTCTGCTAATCACAAAGGATTAAAATATCACGCGACAACATCTTTAAGGCCATCGAGGGGGAGATACAGATGTGTAAGGGAAGGGCAGAGGAGATTTCTTGCGAGAATGAGGGTCAAGAATGGGACTACAATGTTGCGGTGCAGAATCAGATTGCCATGAGCCTACCCGTTTTCCTCGGCGCGGCCGCTCTCATAAAGAGGAGGCCGGTGAAACTGTTGCCTTATCTTTTATTCGTAGCGTTCTTTTCCACTCTGTGGAGAAAGGCTGTTTGCGCAAGATGTCAGTATTACGGGAAAGCATGCTCAACGCTTCTCGGTGTATTCACTTCAAAAATTATGCGTAAAGACGAGCGAAAGGAACTCAACCGCAATACCATGCTGATCGACTTCTCGATAATAGGGTTATTAGCCCTGTTCCCTTTGAGGGAGGCAATGAACCTTAGAGTGATCAGGGTGTTGTATCCCGCTTCGCTACTGGCGGGGTTTCTGTTTATTTTTCTCAAGGGATGTCCCAGATGCGGTAATGACTTTTGCCCTCTGAAGGTTCTCTACAATTCGCTGCCGGGAGGCAGAAAATGCGGAGATTGAGACCAAGATAAGATTTGTCCGGCGTAAGGGATTACTATAAAGCTTTTGAGAATGCACTTTTACCTTGAGAAGAATTGAATGCCGCAAAAGCGCTCATGCTTTGTTGGGATAGCCCTCCATTTCAGGCGTTGCCTCCTCGACCAACGGCGTTTTATGGCCGGTCAACTTCAAAAGCAGGGCCGGCATTAAGGTGAGAGACGAAATAATGCATCCCCCTATGGCGAATGCGGTCACGCCTCCGAAACGCTTGAGCGGCACAATATCTGAAAGCATGATAACAAGGAATGCAGCGACACTCGCCAGCGCCGCGACGATGTTTGCCCTTCCAAGATTCATCATCGTAGTTCTTATCGCTTCAACGGGATTTTGCTCACCCCCGCCTATTTCGTGGATATATCTATGTGTGAAGAGTATTCCGAAATTAACACCTACCCCGATGACAAGGGCGGATGCCAGAGAGGTAATGACATCGATCGACCATCCCATTATTGATAGGAATCCGAGTTCGGCGGCTACGCCCGCAAAAGCGACGGTTAACGTGATAAGCCCGTAGGCGAAAGACTTGAAAAGGGCTATCAGCGCGATAGCGCACAGGAGCAGGGAAATAACAGATGAAATTATTTCAGTTGGGATGATATTCTTTGTGAGGTCTTTGGTTAAGGGGGTAATTCCGCCTAAAGCGTATTCGAGCCCTGCGCTTTTGAGATATTTCGAGCCTGTTGTTCTCATGATCTGCATTTTCCTGTCAACAACCTCTGGGACGATGGCTCCTATACCGTTTAGGGATATTATGGAGAAACGCCTGTCGTTGCTAATAAGGGTTCCCGTCACAAAAGTTCCGTTTGCTTCGGCGGTCTTTATTAGCGCCTCGGCGTTTTCTTTTGTTTGAGGGAGTACGCCCTCGTTAAAACTCTTAAGCACCGTCGCGATAGAGTTAACTCCACGCGAGGGGTAGATTTTCTCTCCTCGATAAACGTTAAGGGCGTTACGCTCTATCCAGGTTTCGGCCGTGTCTATCGCTCTAAGTGATTCCGGCGCCAGAATATCGCCTCGAACTATTATGAAATCCCGCTGCTTGCCGCCGAAATATTTCTCGATCAGGTAATCGGAGCTGATGCTCGGGAGATTCCTGGGCACGAGTCTTCTCAGATCCGAGTCTGTCTTGAGGGTTCGAATCTGCGCAAAGCCAATTAGTATCAAGACTCCGAAAACAACTATGACACCGGTTGAATGCATCACAGAAAGAGAACCCAGCGATTCTATTGACCTGTCCGCCGCTCTCGTGAAAATGCCTCTTTTTTTCCGCCTCGACAGCCCGTCAAAGTGCGTCGATCTCTTTTCTTTCTCGTCTTTTTGGATTTTTTCGTATCTGCGGTCACGGATGACCATGATAGCGGGCAGGAGAGTGATCGAGAAAATGAAAGTAAGGATTGTCCCGATGGCGCAGGATACGCCGAACTCTTTCAACGGGGGGAGGGAACTGAATCTGAAGACGAAGAAACCGAAAACGTTTGTTACGGCGGCGAGCAGTATTCCAGCGCCAACCGTCGTCAAAGCGGTTGATACGGAATCCACCGAGCGGAAATAATGCTCCATCCCTTCATAGTATCTTGCGACGAACGGCACAACGAAGGTAAGAGAAGTGCCGAGAAGCAGCGGGAGCATTGCGACTGACGCGATGGAATAAGGCATTTTTGTCCATCCCATGATGCCAAGTGTGCAAACGAGTGACAGGAGCATAAAAAACAGAGGGATCAGGGTGTCGGAAAATCTTCTAAAAGAGCCAAATAGGATAGCCGTGACAAGTATTAGCGAGATAAGGAAGAGCATTATGGTCTTGTTTCTTATGTGACGGTCGAAATCGCGCGCGACCGTAGGGTCTCCGGCTATGTTTACTTTCACGTTGGGTATTCCGGCGAGTTCGCTTTTCACGAAAGATTCAAGGTCGTTGGCGAGCTTCACCTGCTGATAATCGGTAAGCGCCGCGCCCACCTTGAGCATGATGATCATCGCTTTGTAATCGGACGTGATGAACCCGTTTTTACCAATTATCGATTCCTTTACCTTTGGATTTGAAAGGTAGTCTTCCTCGATGAGGCTTTTCAGGTCTTTTCCGGCGAAGCTTTTTACCATCTCATCGTCAAGGTTGCTTAACGGGATGTACAGCCCTGTCTGCGCTAACCCGTTTTTAATGTTTGCTATGAAAGGCGTCAGATAACTCATAACGACGGGAACGGGATCTCTGAGAATCAGCGGCACGTTCTCACCCTTCAGACCGGGCACCATTTGTATTTGACCTTTGTTAAAGCGCGGGTCTTTTCTTAATTTCTCTTCAAGGCTGAAAAGAAATTTCGTTATCTTCGTGTCGGTAACTCTCGGTGCCCGGATCAGCACGGTTTCGAAGGAGGCTCCCCCGAGGCGTTTGTTGAGCTCATTGATTGATTTGACGCTCTGGTAGTCGGAGGGGAGGATGCTGTAGTAGCTGATCTCGCCTCTTAGTTGACTAATGCCTATACCGAGTGAGCCTGATATAACAAGTAATGTAATAATGATGGCCCACGGATGCTTCTTGATCGATTCGGACAAGATTCTAAACACTGACCCACCTCAAGATAGACCCTCTAAAAGACTTAACCCGGTTCCAAAAGATTGTCCATGGACGAGCGATACCGTTTTCCGGATAAAACAACTTCCGCCGGAAACAATAAATTTTTCCCGCAAACCCTGGGCGAACATTGAAACGGCGTATATTCTATCATCCAAGCGACATGACCGGATGAGCAGACAAGCTTATTTTTCCGCCCTTTCTTAAAATAGAGCAAGTCACGCTCTCATGCTCTCGGGATTATGATCAGCCAAGGAAATAATATCTTCTTGCCGGTTCTAATGCAATCTACATGGTTCGCGTTCGACATGGTGGCAAAATTTCAATTCCAACTACCTTTGCAGGGAAATATGACCAGGCGTAGAATGGAAATCTAACAGGAAGTGACGCGAGGAAAGGGGGAGAGATGCCGAAGTTCATAATGTTAAGCAGTCTCACGGATGAGGGCGCCGCCACAATTAAGAAGAATCCCGAAAGGATCAAAGAGGTCAACAAGGATGTGGAAGCGCTCGGAGGCAAGGTTCTTGATCAGTATGCCGTGCTGGGGGAATACGATTTCGTGAACATCTTGGAGGCTCCTGATGTTGAGACCATAGCACGCATTTCTGTCGAACTCGGCTCCCGGGGGTCGGTCAGGATTAAGACGCTTGCTGCCATATCGGTGGACGAATTTATCGCAAGGCTCAAATAATTGGGAGATTTGATAAAATTTTTGCCCAATGTTCCGTTTTATGGCGGCTATCTCGCCTATTAAGAAGCGCGCGTGTATGCGCGCTTCCTGCGCTTTTGGGACCTGAAAGCTGAATGCGCATGTTAGGTAAAGCTTTAGCCTTGCTGCTGGGATTGACTCATCAACTCGTGATTTCTTGAAGAAGAAACCTTGTTTTGAAAGAATAAATGTCGGTGCCGATTGATAAAATTCAGATATCATCTCGTTACGGTGGACGGGTGCGGAATTGCCTGATCTGTGAATGCAAATGCGGTGGACGCGAATTTTGCGGGATCAGGATTTGAGTCCAGGTGAGGGGTTTTCGTAAGGTGAAGAGATATTCCCCTGAGCTTAAAGAAACGCCAGAGGTCTCTCAGGAAAAAAGTGCGCAAAAAGTGAGACCTATCACCATTTTCCTTGTGATTATTTTCATCCTGAGCGCAATCATTTTACTTGGTGTGATTAACCTCAGCATAGTGAGAGAACGTCTTCACGAGGAAGCTCTCTTCTGGATTTTGAGACTCGGTCTCGGTGTAATGATAGTTTCCCTCGTGCTGTATCTCGTTTTTCTCGAGCGTGCGCACTCCAGACGGATTCAGAGGCAGCTTAGGGTCATTGAAGAGGTTAACAGGAGGCTTAAACTTCTCCTTGAGGCGGGCAAAGAGATAGGCTCGAGTCTTGAGCTCGGCGAAATACTCAGTGATCTTCTGGGCTTTGTATTTTCGGCGACGAGGGCGGTTGCCGGGGCCGTTTACCTTTATGACAAGAACACAAATGCGCTGAGACTGGCGCTTGCTCGCGGAGTGGAAGAGTCGAAAATGGTTTTTAGAGAATTACCGTTCAGCAAGGGACTGGTAGGGGAAGCTGCAGCCCACAGGGAGACTATATGTATTGATGACATGTCCGTTGTGGACCGTAGAGACAATGTCTTCTTTGGCGCTTTCGAGCCCGGCTCGATGATTATCGTTCCAATCGTGGAGAGGGATAAGTTTCTCGGCGTCCTTGTCACCGCCAACGATAAGCCGCATTCATACACACCTGAGGAAAAGCGCATAATCCAGGGTTTTGCCGAGCTTGCCGGGCTGCCGATAGCAAACGCTGAGCTATACAGGATTGCAAGGCGCAGTCTTGACGTGGCCGCTAAACAAAGGGGATTCACCGAGTCGGTTCTCGAACAGATGGTCGCGGGAATAATCACCTGCGATTCGGATGGAAGGATAACCATTTTTAACAGGATGGCTCAAGAACTAACGGGATATAAATTCGAGGAAAAGCATCAAATGTTGCTGAACGATAATTCATCACTTGATGCCAATCCGCTTGCCCCGCTGGAACGAAGTATGCTTCAGGTAATGAAGAATCCGCAGGAGGTTATTGAGGGTGAGGCTGTTATCCGCCGGAAAGATAATTCTCTGGCTAATCTCGAGTACAGGGCTTATGCTGTGAGAGACAATTCCAGGATTTTGGGTGCTGCTTGTGTGTTTGTCGGCGAAAAAAGGGCGGCGCAGCAACCCGAGGAAGACACTTCGGAAACCCGTCTGCTTCTGAGAGCGCTCTGCGCGAGGATTGAAATGCTCTACATGGAACCTCTTGCCCGTGTCTTGGACAGAGTGAAGAATATGGATGAGGGCTCTTGGAGTCGCTCAAAGGAAGACATGATTCAAATACTCAACGCCGGTTCGGAGACTTTCAGGTCCCTTATGCGGCGGTTTGAGGAATATCTTGAGTGCGTATCGGAAAGGGAGTGGGAAACCAAAGCGGAGTTCGAGTTAAGCGAAGTGGTTGAAGAAGCTGTTCAAAACGTGAAGAAAAAATGGGGTTTCAACGGCGTTACCGTAAATATCCTCATCGAACCTGAAGTGCGAGTTTTCGGAAATGAAAGAATGGTGCGCATAGCGATCGAGCAAGTTTTGGAAAATGCCATGAGCGCATCCCTGGAAGGAGACGGGGTTGTTACCATAAGGACCGGTAATGGAAAAGATAACGCATTGAGGCTTGAAATACGTGATACTGGATCAGGGATGGATGAGCAGGCTCGACGCCTTGCCTTCATACCTTTCTTCAGCACCAAAGAAGGACGCGCGGGGCTCGGTCTGTCGATTGCCAGAAGCATAATGAGAAATATGGGGGGCGGGATAGGTTTTCAGGAAATGGAAAAGGGAACTCTTTTTTACCTCGACATACCCGTGGGAAAGCGGGGAGAGAATCTTGATACCGTTTTTTCATGAGATGTTAACGCTATTAGATTGATGTCAGAAAGCGTGCCGCCGCTATTCTCTTGTGGATAATGACAGGGAGCGTGAAATGCTTATAGGGGTAATATCGGATACGCATATTTCGGGAAAGAGCCTCCCTGAATTCTTGGTGGAGGAACTCACAGGCGTGGACCTCATACTGCATGCTGGGGACATACTCGAAATGTCTGTGGTTAAGGAACTTTCGCGCATAGCTGAAACGGTTGCCGTTCAAGGTAATATGGACTATGCGGATGTCATCGAGAATCTGCCTTCGAAGACTGTGGTAGAAGTCTGCGGATTTAGAATAGGGCTGATACATGGCTACGGACCGCCCCTCGGGATGGTACCCCGTGTGCTCAAGGAATTTGAGGACGTTCACTTAGTGGTCTTCGGTCACACGCATGATGTGCATATAGAGGAAAGGGATGGCGTCTTGCTTTTCAATCCTGGCAGTCCGACTGACAGGGTTTTCACGGACAAGAATACCATAGGATTCATAGAGGTCGCTGACGCACTCAAGCCGCGAATTGTCGATGTTACATCAAAGGCGAGAGAGCGTCGCTGGGCTGAATGAGAATAAGTCCCCAGGGCTTTTTAGCGTCATGTGTGATCGAGTTCTTCATTGGCAGTTATATGCATATAATTCTATTCACCGTTGTCTAAAAATATTCCCGGTTTCGTTAATATCAGAGGTTCTACCAGCCTCAAAAAGTTCTCGAATACGCTTTGGACGTGAAGCGGGATGCAGCAAGCGCGGATTCTTACTTTAAAAGGAGGGCGCTACGTATCTGGCTAAACGGCGATGGGAGATCCGGTGTAAGACCGGATGGGATTCATCCACGCAGGGAGAATTCAAAATAATGCAGGAGAACATCCTGAGGAAATTCATACGGGAGAAGGTTTTTCCGTTTCACCCGTACTACAGGCGTGTCTTTCGTGAGAATAAGATAGACCCTGAATCAATACGTGGCGTTTCGGACCTCCAGAGGATTCCTTTCACCTACAAGGAGGACATCGCGCCCTCGGAAAAGGACCCTTACGCGCCAGAGAATTTTGTGCTCCGACCCGAAATTTTGGATGAGGACACCGCAATCAAAGAACCTTATTTCCGACGCCACAAGTACGATAAACCGCCTGACGCCATAAGAGAGGTTCAGTCAATAAAAGAGGAGTACGAGCCTGTCATCACCATGTTCACAACAGGGAGAACCGCCGAGCCGACCCCGTTCTTTTTCACCCTTTATGACCTTAACAGGCTTTTTGAAGCGGGAAGAAGACTTGCCTCTGTTGTCTGCACGACTCTTGAGGATGGCGCTGAGGAAGGGTTAATAGCGGTAAACAATTTCCCGGGATATACACATCTTGCCTACTGGGTGGCACTGACCATTGGGTTCGGCGCTCCGATGACCGTCGTGAGTACTGGCGGTGGAACCACCATGAGCAGGGAACTCGTGCTTAATGTGGCGGAGAGGATGAAACCCAAGATTTTCATGGGTTTGCCCGGATATACTTACGACCTTTTCCGCCATGCCGCTTCGGAAGGAAGGGACCTTTCGAGCTTAAGGATTGTGGTAATGGGTGGTGACAGGGTGACAAAAGGGGCAAGAGAAAAGGTTTCCTACCTCCTTGAAGAGATGGGCTCGGTCAATCCCGTTGTGTGTGCCGCTTACGGATGCACGGAATTGAAATACTCCTGGGCTGACTGCGGTTTTGATGAGAGCGGTGGTTATCATATATACCCGGACATGGAGGTTGTTGAGATAATAGACCCAAAGACCGGTCAGGTGCTTGGTGAGGGCGAGACCGGCGAACTTGTGGTCACCAATCTTGATGCTCGTGGTTCGGTTGTCCTAAGGTACAGAACTGGGGATATTGTGCAGGGGGGGATCACTTTCGAGCACTGTTCCAACTGCGGGCGAAAAATGCCCAGAATAGGCTCGGACATAAGGAGAATGCGCAGAAAGAAAGAGTTTGAGCTTTCCAAAGTCAAAGGGAATCTCATTGACCTGAATAGCTTCACCCCAATTTTAAGCAACAATATTGACGTCCTTGACTGGTTGGTGGAGATAAGGAAGAGAAACGACGACCCGGATGACATAGATCAAGTATTTATCTATGTCTGCCCCACGTATATAGGGCAGACAGAGGGTCTTGAAAAGAGGATTGTCGAAGAGGTCAAAGATTCGCTCGACATTATGGTGGACTCAGTAATCGTTACCTCCTATGAGGAGTTATCTAACATGCTTGAAAGCGGAAGGGAAGGAGCTAAAAGAATCAGGGACTTGAGACCTTCGTAAGGTTTTTAGAATCCATCTTTTCAGTGTAACAGTAAGTTAAACGCTTTCTTAAGAATTGTGAGATTTGGAGGAAGGAAAGGAGTGAGGCGCGTGTTAGATCCAAGTTTTATTGGAAAGGAATACCCTCCAACTGAATACGAAATCGGGAGGGAAAAGATGCGCGAGTACGCGCGGGCGGTAGAGGACATGAACCCTTATTATCACGACAAGGAATTCGGACGTAATAGCCACTACGGGGACAACATAGCCCCACCGTGTTTTGCTTCTGTATATAACCTCATGGGTTGCGCCATGATGTTCATGGACCCGGAGTTGAAACTGAACATGGCGATGCTCGTTCACGGCGAGCAGGAATTCGAATTCCACAAACCGGTCAAGCCTGGTGATGTAATAACGACGAGGGGGAAGATTGTGGATATTTACCAAAAAGGAAATAACGACTTTGTCGTTTATGAGGCGAATTCCTTTAACCAGGATGGCGAGCTGGTTACTGTTGGACGGGCCACTTTCGTCATAAGAGGGGGTAACTGATATGGGCATTTCTTTTGAAGATATAAAAGTGGGAGATGAAATTCCCCGTTACTCCGTTGAGCTAAATCAAATGATGCTCTGGATTTACGCGGGGGCAAGCGGTGATTTCAACCTCATCCATGTTGACAAGGAGTTTGGCGAAAAGGTTGGGCTCGGTGGAACGATAGCGCATGGTCTTTCGAGTATGGCAAGGCTTTCCAAGACCATTACGGACTGGGTGGAAGACCCGGGCGCGCTCAAGCGCCTCGCCGTTCGCTTCGCTGCTCCCGCAAGACCAGGCGATACCATCACGTTTTGGGGCAGAGTGGTAGAGAAGAAAGAGGAAGAGGGTAAAAAAATCATAGTGCTCGACGTGGGAGCGGAAAACCAGGACGGTGTTCAGGTTCTCACGAGGGGATCGGCACAGGTCGAATTGACGTAAGAAAATCCAGTGTGGTCTGGATGCATTATTGAAGCGAGACCTTTAGAATTACCGTCGGCTAAAAACTGGGACGCCTCGGTGAGACGGCTATCCAATTCAACATTTGAATTTCGTGTCGGTTTTGTCTCAGGGTTCGGCAGTCTCCTGTTTATTGAACCTTATGGATTGTCGCGCTCCTGAGGTCAATATCCGTTTTTGCGGTGACATCCACAATTGAGAAGAAGAATCTTTTTCTTTTTCGAGTGAGCACAACGCGGAGCCTAGCAATTCCAGCCGGTGCACTGCATTTTTCGGTCGTTCCGTTATGTAAATCAGCGCACTGCTGATAATCCGGTTTTTGTACTGGTATACTTACAAATAACAACGGAGGTGTGTCTTGCTTAAATTCGTTATTCCAAAAGGAAGCCTTGAGGAGCAAACGCTTGCGCTATTAAAAGATGCCGGTCTTCCCGTGAGGAGGAGCGGCGATAGGGAATATAATGCCCGGATTGATGACGAGAGGATTTCGCAAGTAGCAATACTGAGACCTCAAGAGATAGGCAAGTACGTAGAGGAAGGCATCTTCGATCTTGGCATCACCGGTCTTGACTGGGTAGAAGAAACAAGCGCGGACGTTGAGATTCTTGCGGAATTCCCTTACGCCAAGACCGGTAAAACCAGAAAACTCCGAATTGTCCTTGCCGTTAGAGGAGATTCCGGCATCAGGAAGCCGGAGGACCTTCCTCCAGGTACGAGAGTCGCAACCGAATACCCAAATATAGCCAGGAGGTATTTCGAGAAGAAGGGGCTATCGATTAAAGTCATTCCTTCGGCTGGCGCCACTGAGGCGAAAGTTCCCAATATTGTTGACGCTATTGTCGAAATAACCGAGACGGGTACCACGTTGAGACAACACGGGCTGGAAATAATAGACGACGTCTTCTACACAACCACAATTCTCGTTGCGAACAGAAACAGCTACACCGACGAGGATTTAAGAAAATGCATGGAGGAAATAAAGATGCTTCTCATGTCAGCGTTAGAGGCAAGGGGAAAGGTTCTTCTCAAGCTGAACGTGAGCGCTGAAAACAAGGATGCGGTTCTTCAAATGCTTCCTGCTATGAGGTCCCCAACGGTCAGCCCCCTTGCCGATGGCGGGTTTGCTGTTGAGACTGTTGTTGACGAGTCGCTTTTATCTGACCTGATTCCTCGGTTGAAAGAAAAGGGCGCTGCCGGAATACTCGAGATACCTCTTGGGAAAGTCGTTCCTTAGAAGCGACTTCTTTCGTAAAGGTTGGGGATCATACCTTGAGGAGGAATCTGAAGGGCGACGACATCACTATCATTCTTCAGTGGGGAGTCTCGGCAATCCTGACCCCGTTTATCTTAATTCCTTCCGTGGAGAATGGTCCCGCAAGCGCCCATGCACGGATTGCTGTGATTTCTCTCCTGTACGGCACGAGCCTTATTATGACCCTCTTGTATCTGTTTATCCGAAAAAGGTCCGAGAGAGGGGCGGGGCGTGTTGTCGCTTACATGGCTTTTATTGATGTTGCCATTGTTCTACTGGCTCTTCTCATGTGGAGAGCCTATATTCCGGATCTATTCTGGGTGCTGATCTTGATGGTCGTCGTAGTTGCCACCCGGTTTGGATACGCTGTCGCTCTTCCGGTTACGCTAATCGTTTGTGCCCTTTATACGGCTGTTATGGTTATCGGTGAGGAGAATGCTGTTTCTTTGAGCAAGGTAACATCTGACGCTCTTTTAAGAACGATGTTTATGGCATTCATAGCTGCCGCGATCGTCTATTTCAGAAGTAGGGAACTAAGGGAACTGGAAAGCATAAGAGTTTTTTCCGAGTGCGCATCGAAAATGGGCGCGACTCTAGATTTTGGGGAGGTGTTAAGGTTTGCCTGCGAGGGAATAGCCAGAATCCTCAAAGGCGCCAATGTCCTTGCCTACAAAGTTGACAGACGTACGGCTAAAGCGAAAATGGCGGAGTGCTACCCAGTTGAGCAGGGCATGGATATCTGCTCTGATGACCTGGAGGTAGACAGTTTGGATGAAAGACTTTCGCTCGGTGTTTTGCGCGACGGTGAAGGCGTTGTTTCGAGTAGAGAACTTAAGGGACTTGAGTCCTCCCAAGCGCAGAGGATGCTTACCCAAAGAAGACAGGATGGAGAATTCATGGTGTTTCCCGCTGACGTAAACAGCGAACTTTCTGTCCTATTTATTGCAAGATTCCCGAAGCAGTTGGCCAATTTCGAAAGGGAAGCGGTAGAAGTGTGCAGATCGATAGTCTGGCTTACCTCTGCTGCGCTCGAAAAGTGCTTGAAGTACTCAGAGGAGAAACAGCGTAGAGCGGAGTCTGACAGTCTTTACAGGACTCTGAGGAAATTAGGCTCTTCCCTGACCGTTTCGGATGTCGCCCTGAGCGCATGCAAGATGGTCATCGACGGGACGGGCGTTAGAGGAAGCTCGCTTTTCGTTTTGGACGAGAAAAACCGATGTTTCACCCCGACGATCGCGGTGGAGTCGAGCGGTTTTGCCTGGGAGGAGTTCAGTGTAGGAAACGAAATTCCCTCAGACGAGATTGAAAGAAGCTTTGGCGTCTTCGAGCAAGATGTTCTGGTCATCGAAGAGCCGGAGAAGGCAGAGTTCCTTCCCCCATTCTTAAAGGCCGAAGGAATAGTTGCTATGGCTCCCTTCTATGCAGAGGGTAGAATTTCGGGTGTTATCTGCGCGAGCGACGAAAAGGGAAAATATTTCACCGATAACGAGATCTCAAGGCTCAGGACAGTCGCGAGCGAAGCAGGACTTGCCATATCTAACGCTCAACTTCACGATAAGATCGCCGCGGATGCAGCTCAGCTTTCGAGCCTAATGAATCTAACCAATGCGATTGGTTCGACAAACAATCTATCGACTATCATGACCCTTGCGCTTGACACCGCAAGGCATTTGTTCGATTGCAAATACGGGCTGATTTATAGAATCGACGAGACTGAGGGCACCCTGAGATACGTGGATTCATTCGGTTACCCGGAGTATTTGCTCGAAAAAATCGCTCTTCCCCCGTACCTTCCGGTTAATGAGTGCGTGGTCGCCTACGGGGAGAGAATACACACCGTCCAGGACCTTTCGACTGCTACAAATGTTTGCCAGGTTTTGAAAGAAGTAAAGAGCGGGTCGAGCGTCTGTGTCGCACTGCGGGCTGAAAAGAAAACGCTTGGCTTGCTTCATCTTCAGAGCACTGAACCATGGGCATTCCGCGATGAGGACTTGCAGTTCATTACTGCAATAGCCGATCAGGTTGCCATCGCCCTGCAGAGGGCATCACTCTTCGAAGAGGTAAACAGATTGGCGATAACCGACCCTCTGACCGGGGTCTTTAATGTCAGGCGCTTGGAGACCTCCCTTAAAGATGAGTTCAGCAGGGCAAAGCGATATCAGAGGCCGCTTTCCTTTTTGATGATTGACGTTGACAGGCTTAAACTCTGGAACGATACTTTCGGTCACCCTCATGGGGATATGATTCTCTGTAATATCGCGTCAATCCTCGATAAAAACACGAGGGACGTGGACAAGGTTTTTCGATATGGAGGGGATGAATTCTGCGTGCTTCTTCCCGAGACGGACCTTACAGAGGGGGTTGTCGTCGCGGAGAAACTGAGGAGAGCCGTTGGCGAGTTCATGTTCCCGGGAAAGGAAAAACTGCAGGACACGCCCATTACAATAAGCGTCGGCGTCTCATCAGTCAGTGAGGTTAAAGGCGCTCCTGATGAACTGGTAAGATCAGCGGACGAGGCCCTCTACGAGGCTAAGCGGATGGGCGGAAATCGCGTAGCCACTTACCGCGGATCAACAGTAGTTTAAGCACACCGGACGCCCTACCCTTGGAGTGATTTGCGCTCCCTCTTTCCCCAGTGGCATATCCGTGTGGAATCTCCGGATTTTCCGCTATCATGAGCTTGGACTTGATTAGTGCTTTGGGCTTGAGTGAAGGAATCTCTTGCCGCCGATTTAGTGTCTTGCTTATATATCTAATTCAACTCGTTTCGCTCATTCCATAGAAGGGAATTTTGATTTCTTGTTGAACTTGTTGAAATAGCAAATCTTCAAACTTATAATATCTCCCTAATCCTTCGGTGACGAAGGAGAGTAATTTCGCCAGGAAGTATCGGTTGGGGTTTTGTTTGGATTCGAGTAAGAGGACGGGGATGAAGGAAGAAGTTATTCTCACAGAAGAGGGCAAAAAGAGATTCGAGGCGGAGCTCCAAGAACTCAAGACCGTAAAGAGACGGGAAGTGGCTGAGCGCCTGAAAAACGCGATTAGCTACGGGGATCTTATGGAAAACTCCGAGTATGACGACGCGAAGAATGAGCAGGCGCGAATTGAGCATCGCATTGAGATACTCGAGGCGATGCTTGCAAAAGCACGTATTATAGACAGGAGACACGTCAAAACGAAAGAAGTGGACATCGGTTCGCTGGTTGAATTGAAAGAGGTTGGCAGCCACAAGAAGCATACGTACCGCATTGTCGGACCGGTTGAGGCGGATCCTGAAGACCATAAGATTTCATACCAGAGCCCTGTGGGAAGGGCGCTGATGGGTCATAAAGTTGGCGATGTCATCACGGTCGAGGCGCCGAGCGGATCTAAGAGATTCAGAATTACCGCTATCAAAAAATAAAGACCTGCACTTTCTGATTTTCCACTCGTTTTTCGGTAAGCTCCAGCTTGCTTTCTTGGCCGGTAAATCCAGGCTTATCAAACCTAAATCATTCGGAAGAAATGTCAAACCGGCATTTTCAAACCACTGCATCGGCTTGAGTGTTAGATCGAATCCTCAGGCATGCCCCGCCGGAGCGCTAAAGGTCCGTTAACAAAGATTATCTATCGGCGCTTTGAGCAAAAGAGCGTGCCTTTAGAATCGCGGGGGCTTTCGTTTCAAGGAAAGAAAGGCTTTTATGCTATTCTTTTTGAGAGTTTAAGAGATTTGCAAGGAGGTCCCTAAATTGGATGAGGGCGCTCATTTGAGTGGTGAGTTGAGTTCGAGGGAAGCGGAACTCATAAAAGCCAGAAGGGAAAAGCTCAATCAAATCATCTCGATGGGCGTAAGTCCCTATGCCTCGTTTTTCGCAAGCCCTGAGCAGATAGAGTACTCGGACGACCTTCAACGCTCTTACTCAAGCCTCCAGCCGGGGGCCTCTTCCGGTAAGAAAGTGAACCTCGCCGGAAGGATAATGGCAAAAAGAGAACACGGAAAGGCTTCCTTTATCGATATACATGACTCAACGGGCAAGATGCAGTTGATAGCAAGGGAAGATGTGCTCGGGAAAGAGAAGTATGAATTTCTCCTTTTTCTGGACACGGGAGACTGGATAGGCGTCGCAGGTGAAGTAATAAGATCAAAGCGGGGTGAATTGTCCGTTCTGGTCGAATTCTATGAGCTACTGTCGAAATCCCTTAGACCTCTCCCGGAGAAATGGCACGGGTTGAGGGACACGGAAATAAAGATGAGGCGCAGGTACCTTGATCTGCTTGTCAATGCCGAATCAAGAAAGATTTTTGAGAAAAGGAGCGTAATTATCAGGTCCCTCAGGGATTTTCTTGATTCAAAGGGTTTTCTCGAGGTTGAAACCCCGATTCTTCAACCCGTACCAGGCGGTGCGGCGGCAAAACCCTTTATCACTCACCACAATGCGCTCAACATGGACCTTTACCTCAGAATCGCGCCGGAACTCTACCTCAAGAGGCTGCTGGTCGCTGGTTTCGACAAGGTATATGAGCTCAACAGGAACTTCAGGAACGAGGGTATAAGCACGAAGCATAACCCAGAATTTACCATGCTTGAGGTTTACCAGGCGTTCGTTGACTATCGTTACATGGCTATTTTTCTTGAGGAGCTTATAACTACCGTTTTAAGTGAGGTTAATGGCACGCTCACGATCGAGCACCCAAAGGGACGCATATCATTCGAGCGTCCGTGGGCGAGGATGACAATGCTCGAGGCATTAAGATTATATGCGGACCTCGATTTGAGCCTTGAGATGGACCTCGAGGAGCTCAGGGAAATAGCCGAGGCCTATGAGGTGGAGATCCATCCGAGTGCCGGTAAAGGCTGGATCATCGCGGAGATATTTGAGAAGCTTGTTGAGCCAAAAATAATTCAGCCAACCATAGTGCTCGACTACCCTGAGGAAATCTCGCCTTTGGCGAGGGAAAATCCCAATGCGCCGGGTTTCACTGAACGGTTTGAGCTCATCGCAACCGGGCATGAAATCGCGAACGCTTTCAGTGAGTTAAATGACCCCATTGACCAGCGCGCGAGGTTCTTGGCTCAGGCGGAAAAGAGAATGGCCGGCGATGAGGCAGCCCAGCCACTGGACGAGGATTTCCTTACAGCGCTTGAATACGGCATGCCTCCGGCGGGCGGACTTGGAGTGGGGATTGACAGACTTGTTATGGTGGCTACGGGGTGCTCGAGCATAAGAGAGGTTATTCTCTTTCCTCAGCTGAGAAGGGAGAGCCAGGGGGAATAAAGTCTATCTCAAATCGGGTGATCTGAGATATCCGCTAAGGTCCCGCTTAATTTATTAATGACCAAAAATCAGGAAAGGCTTAAGACCCTCCTCGGAGTAAACAGAGAGTTTCCGCAGTGCGTTAAAAGGTGAAAAAGGCGGGGGAGGATGTTTAACCCATGAGAATTTTTTCCCGAAAAGGTTAATGAGCGCACGGGGCAAAAAGTTTCTTTGAAACCTTTTGACAGATGATCAAATGGAGTATTGATGGGGGGTTCAAAGCAAGGCAGGAAGCGGGATTGCTTTCAGCTGATGACGCAGGTTGACGGATGTCATCACCCGGTGGCATAGCCTGACATTATACTTATTACCGAGACATGATTTAGGATTGCTAATTGGAGAAGAGATGAGCATATTCTGCGATGAGTGCGGTAAGAACATAGCGACGGTGTTTCTGATCAAGGTAGCCGGTAGCGAGATTTCGAGGGCTCAGCTATGTGAAGAGTGCTCGAAGAAAATGGATGAGGCTACGGAGGCGGCGAGCCTCATAGCTTTAATGCCTCAAATCATATCCGGCATGCAGTCTGCGGTTGATGGTAACCTACAGGATGAGGTTTTCTCCGGTGAACCGATTGTTTGCGAGGAATGCGGAACATCTTTCAATGATTTTAAAAAACTCGGGTATCTCGGCTGTTCCGCTTGCTACAGGGTTTTGGGTGACCCCCTTGAGAATGTGATTTTTGATTTCCATGGGTCTAACAAGCACACCGGCAAGACTCCCACGAAGTTGTCTCGGGAGGCGAGACTCAGGCTCAAGCTTGCTGAGCTTGAAAGGAGCTTGAGAAAAAGAATTGCGGAAGAAGAATATGAAGCCGCTGCGGCTGTTAGAGACGAAATCAAACAAATAGAGAGCATGCTCGACTCGGAGAGGTCTAAGAGTGAGAAGGAATAAGTTTTTTACCGTGCGCCCCGAGTGGGCGTCGCAAAGAGGTCCCGGATATCCGGTAATCCTTGCCTCGAGGGCTCGGCTTGCGAGGAATATTGAGGGGATTCCCTTTCCGCCTGCGGCGGATGAGGACGAACTGGAGCGGGTGAGGGGAATGGTTTTGGAGTCGGTGGCCCGAAGGGTTGCCGATGACGAGGAGTGGGACATCAAGTTCGCCGAAGAGTTGTCCCGCGACCAGCTTCTTTTGCTCGCGGAGCAGCATCTCATCTCCCGTTCTTTTGTGGAGAAAACACAGGGTAGGGCTGTTGCGGCGCGGTGGATTTCTGGACGTGGAGTCATAGTGAATGCCCAGAATCATGCGAAAATATTCGCTATTTTTGCGGGGGCGCAACTCATGAAGGCGTGGGAAGTTGCCGATAAGATTGATAGCAATATCGAGCGCGACGTGGTCTACAGTTATGATCAGAGGCTTGGGTACCTTACGTCATCCCCCACGGACGTTGGAACCGGTTTGAGGGTTTCGATTATGCTCCATCTCCCTGCCCTTGTGATAACCGGGGAGATAGGCAAGACAATGCTTGCCCTGGGGCAATCGGAAATTCTTGTCCGGGGCATGCATGGGCGAGGCGCAGGGGTTAGCGGAAATCTTTTCGTCATATCGAACAAACGAACCCTGGGACTGTCGGAAAGGGATATTATCGCTCAGGTTGAGACTGTCTCGAGAAAGGTTGCGGAAAATGAGAGAACGGCGCGGAAAATTCTCCTTCAGGAATACAAGCTCGATATCAGCGACAGGGTCTTCCGCACGCTCGGTGTTTTAGAAAGAGCGAGAAAACTTGAATTTCTTGAGGCAGTTGAGCTCTTATCATTGGTAAAGCTCGGGGTTGACATGGAGATTTTACCGATTTCGGATTTCAATCTTGTTGATGTCGTCATGAGAATAGGCAACGGGCACATAAAAGCGCTCAAAGGTTTTGAATTGGACGAAGAAGAAGTGGAAAAAGAAAGGGCGGTGCACGTCAGGAGGATACTTGACCTGTAACACAAGAAATAGAATGAATTTTTCAGACGAGAGATTTAGAATATATCTGGGAGGAAGGGAAATTGTTTCAGAGGTTTTCAGATAGCGCAAGAAGAGTTGTGGTTCTCGCCCAAGAAGAGGCAAGAAACCTCAACCATAATTACATAGGGACTGAACATCTGCTTCTCGGCCTGATGCAGGAGGGGGAGGGAATCGCTTGCAGGGCTCTCGAGAACTATCAGGTCACGCTCGAGGCTGTCCGCCAGCAGGTCGTCGAGATTATCGGGCGTGGATCGACCCCACCTAGTGGTCATATACCCTTTACGCCGAGGGCAAAGAAAGTACTTGAGCTTTCTTTGCGTGAAGCTTTACAGCTCGGTCATAACTACATAGGCACCGAGCACATACTTCTCGGGATTATAAGAGAAGGGGAAGGCGTTGCGGCGAAAGTCCTTGTCAAGCTCGGCGTGGACATGGAGAAACTCAGGAACCAGATTCTTAAGATGATCTCCACGCCCTCGAGTATCTCGGGTGAGCCCGGGGCGGGAGAATCCTCACAGGGGAATCTTTTGCTCGATCAGTTCGGAAGAAACCTCACGGAACTTGCCGCTCAAAATAAGCTCGACCCTGTGATTGGCAGGGAAAAAGAGATTGAGCGCGTCATGCAGGTCCTTTCGAGACGGACAAAGAATAATCCCGTCCTGATAGGGGAACCCGGCGTGGGAAAAACCGCGATAGTGGAGGGTCTTGCCCAGTGCATAACATCCAATCTGGTACCGGAGCTTCTTAGAGGCAAGCAGCTGTATACCCTTGACTTAGGCGCTCTGGTTGCGGGGTCCCGTTACAGGGGCGATTTTGAGGAGCGGCTGAAGAAAGTAATCAAGGAGATCAGGACGAGGGGCGACATAATACTCTTCATCGATGAGCTACACAACCTTGTGGGTGCAGGCGCTGCGGAGGGTGCGATAGACGCCGCGAGTATCCTCAAACCCGCTCTCGCGCGCGGCGAACTTCAGACCATTGGCGCAACGACAATGGACGAATACAGAAAGCACCTCGAAAGGGATGCGGCCCTCGAGAGGCGCTTTCAACCAATAAAAGTTGAGGAACCCACCGTCGAGCATACCATTGAGATTCTCAAAGGTTTAAGGGAAAGATATGAGGAACACCATAAAGTCAGGATAACGGATGGGGCGATCATTACCGCGGCGCGTCTTGCCCAACGTTACATATCCGATCGTTATTTGCCGGACAAAGCGATCGACCTCATAGACGAGGCCGCGAGCAGGCTTCGCATGAGGGCTATGACCGCGCCGCCAAGTGTTCGCGAAAGAGAGGAGAAACTCCAGCAGCTCAGGCAAGAAAAACAAAAAGCCATAATGGGTCAGGATTTTGAGAAGGCTGCGGAGATCCGAGATAAAGAGCAGGAACTGATTCTCGAGATAGCCGAGTTCGAGAAAGACTGGAAGGGTCCCGAGCAGGTACATCAACTTGAGGTTACCGAGTTCGATATAACAGAGATACTCTCCTCATGGACAGGCATACCAGTCTATCAGCTTACCGAGGAGGAGTCTGAAAAGCTTTTGCGGATGGAAGAAGAGCTCCACATGAGAATTGTCAGCCAGGACGAAGCCGTAACGGCTATTTCTCAGGCGATTAGGAGAACTCGCGCGGGCCTGAAGGACCCAAGGCGTCCTGGCGGCTCATTCATTTTCCTTGGACCGTCAGGCGTTGGCAAAACCGAACTTGCGAGGGCGCTTGCTGAGTTTCTTTTTGGAACTGAGGATGCCCTGATACAGATAGATATGTCCGAGTATATGGAGAAACATAGCGTCTCGAGATTAGTTGGGTCACCGCCCGGCTATGTCGGTCATGAAGAGGGCGGCCAGCTTACGGAGGCTGTTCGCAGAAGGCCATTCTCCGTTGTTTTGCTCGATGAGATTGAAAAGGCTCATTACGACGTATTCAATGTTCTGCTCCAGATTCTTGAGGATGGAAGGCTCACAGACGCGCAGGGGCACACGGTTGATTTCAGGAACACCATAATCATAATGACGTCCAATATTGGAACCTCCGAGATTCACAAGGCGACACCGCTCGGTTTCCACGCGACCGGCGAAAGTTCATCTCTTCCTTACGAGGATATGAAGGAAAAAGTGATGAGTGAGCTCAAGAGGACTTTCCGCCCGGAGCTTCTAAACAGGATAGACGATGTCATAGTCTTTAAGGAACTGACCCATGACGATGTGATGAAGATATCTGACCTTCTATTAAATCGGGTAAGGGCGCAGCTTGCTGATCAGGACATGAAGCTCGAGGTTACCGATGCCGCCAAGGAAATACTCGTGAAAGAGGGTTTTGACCCTTCGCTGGGGGCAAGACCTTTGAGGAGGGCAATCACCAGGCTTATAGAGAATCCTCTCTCCGAGGCAATCCTGCGAGGGGAGTTTAAACCCGGCTGTGTTATTGTGGTTGACGCGAAAGACGACCGCCTTACCTTCGCGGTGCAACCAGATGGAGAGTGCGCCAGCGTGGGCGGAAAGAAGAAGCGCGGCTCTAACGCTTGAACAGACGGTTTTTGAAAACTCGTAAGGCTGAGACAGCAAATAACCAGCGATTTTCCAATACCCGTTCTATTCACCTGATGTAGGTCCCCGACAATAATCTGTTTTGCGGGTTCTTACGGATGAATTTTTCATGTGCTCGAAAGCAATCTGTCTACCGTTCTTTTGTTCTGTTATTATTTCCAAAAAAGCGTTTTTATATGAAATTTCAATTAGGGAGTACTTTTGGAATACCGGTCAGACTCTCAAAGAGAGAGGCTTATACAGGTCCTTGAGATGGTTGCTCCCGGGACGGAGTTGAGAGAAGCCGTCGACAGGATTCTTCAGATAGGAAGCGGAGCGCTGATTGTTGTCGGAAACATTTCCGAACTTAGACCAATCATGTCAGGCGGCTTCAACATAAATTGCGAGTTTACCGCGCCCAGACTGTTCGAGCTCTCGAAAATGGATGGGGCTGTGGTGGTAAGCGATGACTTGAAGACGATCTACTCCGCGAATGTACATCTCGTGCCTGATCCGAGAATACCCTCGAGCGAGGCAGGGATGAAACATCGCACAGCGGAAAGGGTCGCAAAACAAACATCGGCTTTCGTGCTGGCTATTTCAGAGAAGATGCGCACCGTCTCCATATACGTGGGCGATATGCACTTCACCCTCGAGAACATCCCCCTGGTGTTGGCTCGCGCAGATCAGGCTTTGCAGACGTTGAGCAGGTACAGGGCAAGACTCGACATGGAGTTCAATCACCTCAACACATTGGAAGTTGAGGATATGGTGGCTTTGAGAGACGTTGTTAAAGTGGTTCAGAGGGTTGAGACAATCATGCGCATTGCTGATGAGATAAGTTTTCAGGTGAGCGAACTGGGCAAGGACGGAAGGCTCGTAAGCCTCCAGCTGGGAGAGCTCATGGCGGGCGTCGAGAGGGCGAGGTTAATGCTGATAAAGGACTATTACGTTCCGCGCGACGAACGCAACCCGGAAATGGTTCTCAGTGAGCTTGAAAGCCTCACTACGGAGGAACTCGTGGATGATGAGAGAGTAGCCCGGGCGCTCGGGTTTTCGGGGGGCGCCGAGGTTCTCAATAAGCTTGTGCGGCCTAAAGGTTACAGGATGCTCTCGATGGTTCCGAGGATTCCCACTATCGTCATAAACAAGCTGGTGGAAAGATTCGAGAACCTGAGAAATATCATGAAGGCTTCCCCCGCGCTCCTCGATGAGGTCGACGGGATTGGCGAAAAGCGTGCCCACGCCATAAAGAAGGGACTTGAGCGGATCACGGAATCAATAATCATGGAATCACATACGTAACCGTTTTTAAAGCTTCTTAGCTTGACCTTGTGCGATCCTTAAATTAGACGACATATCGGAGCGTGCAGTAACCAACCTTACCGGTTTCCTTTTCGGCACCAACAAAGGTGGGGCTTTTGCCTGTGGCTTTGAAAATCGCCGAAAGCCCGGTATGAATTATTGGGCACATTGTATTGGCGTTCTCGGAGCGTAGTATCTCGTTGCCTGCACAGATCCTGCATCCGTTAACCGAAACTATTATCTCTTCGTTCTCCGCGGTGATTTTAACTTCATCCGCAAAACCCAGATCTCTTTCCAGAAATTCTTTGAAATCTTTTAAGAAGCCATCAAAGCCCTTTCCTTCTTGCGGATAACTCCTCAGGAAATCCCGCACCCACACATTGGCGATCTTTGCCTTTACCCTCTCAGTTTCTTTTCCCAGAGCTTTGACCACCGCGCTGTGGTATTTACCTATGAACCGATCCGAGTTATTCTCCATAATTTTCATCCCCGGTTTTCAATAAGGATTTTCAAATTTTCTGACAGGTTAAACCGATGCGGGGAAATTTACATTGATCAAAATCAAATTGATATATGCTTAATCTACGGAAGGCAAGATAGCATGAAGAACTGAAATGTTAGGGATGGGGATTCCGAAGCGCGAGCGCTCAAGTGAGGCTGTAGAGCCCGAGCGTTTTTATTCTGTCGTTTTCTTTCTCTATGGTTTCGTAAAGGTCAATGCCCGTTAGCGTGCATATTGCCGCCAGGAAAAACATGCACTTTCCAAGCTCCTCTTCGATCACCTCCGCGCAGTTGGGACACAGATGACCCTCGAGATGCGTTTTGACATATTCGCTCATTTCAGCGAGTGATACGTTTGCGGGCAAGGGCTGTTTGCCCGCCTTTATTTGCAAGCAACCGCAAGAAGTGACAGCTTTGGCTATCGCTCTGTTGACCCTTGAGCATGCGTCTTGATACTTCGTCATTACGTCAAGAATGCTCCTGTGTCTTATGAGATGAAGAGAAACGGTCTTCTGGAAGTCCTTGCAGGTATTCTCAATGTCCTTTGTCATAAAACACCGCCATTGTCATGCCTGATGGGCGTATTTATTACAGCTCAAATTATATTTTTATTAAAAAAATAGTGTCAAGGAAGCGTACTCCTGCGTGTCAGTTAATTCAAGGTGAAACGGGTTCAAATGCCTCCGGCGTTAAGAGTATGTGTTGAAGAATCCAGGCTTATACAAGTGATCGAGCGTTTCTGGCAAAAAGGAGCGGGTGGCCGCTCGAGACATCACGATCCAAAAAAAAGAAGAGTCGTTTGATTCTGTTTTCGCGCTTCCTTTCTTGCCTGTATTGAAGACGAGATCCAAATTTTTCCAGTTGCCGCGGGTAATTCTGGTCTGACAGACGAAAATCATGTCCGTTGCTTTCGATTGCCGCTTTGTGTATCACGTTGAAAATAAGAATAAATCATCCAGTTAGGCATTTTGCCAGGGCAAGACAGCAGAAAAGAAATTACTAACGGCGCGAATGTCTGTGTTGCTGGCGCGCTCACTTTAGCGCAAATGCGTTCAAGAAAGGATTTCCTGCTCCTGCCGGTCGCGCATAATCTTAGTTTTCTTGAAAGAGGGGATGGGGTTGTGATATCATGTGTGCGCTTTTTCTTGCCGAGGGTGTTACCTCCTTTGCCAGGAAAGAAACACTTGTTGTTCAAAATTGCGCTTCCTCAGCGCGTCTCCGGCATTCTGTTGAGATAGAATGCGCGGGGGTCTGGTTGGCGAGATAAGAAGGGAGATGCTGGGAAGTGTTCAATGTAGGTGATAAAATCGTCTATCCCCACCATGGAGCTGGCATTGTCGAGCGTATCGAGGAAAAAATCGTAAATGGCCAGAAAAAGACATTTTTCGTATTAAGTCTTTGCGGGGGCGACTTGAAGGTCACGGTCCCTGAGGAGAGCACGCAGAGCGTGGGACTGAGAAGTGTGATATCCAAAAAAGAAGTAAAGATGGTCTTAGAGGTCCTCTCGCAGGAGCAGAGTCAGATGCCAACTAACTGGAATCACAGGTATAAAAAGAACAGGGATAAGCTGCGCAGTGGCAGCATCTATGAGGTCGCAGAGGTGGTGAGAAATCTTACTATCAGAGAGAGGGAAAAGGGGCTTTCGACGGGTGAGAAGAGGATGCTTAATCAGGCAAGGCAGATATTATTGAGCGAGATTATATACGTCCTTAATATTGATAATGACAAAGCGATGAGTATGCTTGAGGAAGCATTTTCACAGAGGCTTACGAGCCAGGATATCTCCGTCTGATATCTTTAGATATGCCTCATGATTAAATAAAACCTGTCGGGGGGTTACCCTTGATTGTTATCATCATACGTTTCACGACGATTTTCGCATGTTCATACGGTGGCTATCGAGTTGCGGACTTGCTGAACAGGCGCTACGTCGATGGACACGTCTTAAGCGTCGCTGTGCTCGCAACCGGCACCGTGCTTGGTTTCCTTGTAGGGTATGTTCTCGGCGGCGTTTTGGGGAGAAAGGCCGCAGACCTTTTAGGAAGGCTTGAAAGCCTTGTTTTCAGGGTTTCGGGAGCGACCGTCTTTTTCGGCGCCCTGGGCTTAATCGGGGGATTTATAATCGCTTTGCTTCCATCAATCGCATTGTTTAGATTCGGCGTGCCCGGATACATAATCTCTCTCTTCTTGTTTTTTATCTCCGGTTATATATGCATGAGGGTCGGTATCGTGAAGCGGTCAGAATTGTCCGCGATGTTCAACCTTGGTCCAGGACTTGGTGGCTATACGACAGGCGGGCAGACTGGGAGGCTTCTTGACACCAGCGTCATCATCGATGGTCGGATTGTTGATATAACCAAAGCGGGTTTTCTTGATGGCACTATGATTGTTCCCAGGTTCATCCTTCACGAATTACAAACGATTGCCGATTCCCCCGACACGCTTAAGAGAAACAGAGGAAGGCGGGGGCTTGACACTCTAAACGCTTTACAAAAGATTGACAATGTTCGTGTTGAAATCACCGATCAAGACTTCCCGGAGTTGACAGATGTTGACAGCAAGTTGATCGCCCTTTCCAAACTGACCGGAATGGTTCTGATGACGAATGACTATAACTTGAATAGGATCGCCGAGATACAGGGTGTGAAGATTCTAAATATAAATGAACTCGCGAACGCGGTTAAGCCTGTTATCCTACCTGGTGAGACGTTCACCGTTAAAATAATCAGGGAGGGGAAAGAGCCCGGGCAGGGTGTCGGATATCTGGATGACGGTACTATGGTGGTCATTCAGGAAGGCAAGGACAGGGTTGGGGAAGAGGTCAAGGTGGTTGCGACAAGCATTCTCCAGACGCCCGCGGGTAAGATGATATTCACTGACATTGCTGATGATAGCGCCGAGGATTAGCCATGATCTTCGGAATTGTCGCCGCGGCGGGTTCAGGCAACAGACTCAGCCTGCCCTGTTTTAAATGCGAAGTCCCTTTAAGCGGTAAACCTCTTTTTTACTATTCTCTTTCCGCGTTTGAGAATTCAAGACTGGTTGAGGGAGTTGTCTTAGTTCTTCCAGGCGAGCGTCTCGGGGATTGGAGTCGAGAAAGGCTTCTCACAGAAGGTTTTTCAAAAGTGATGACCATCGTTCCAGGAGGAGTTACTCGCCAGCAGTCCGTCTTTTCCGCCTTAGAGAAATTGCCCGCGGAAGTGAATATAGTGGTAGTACACGACGGTGCAAGACCATTGGTTTCAAGCCTCGCGATAAATAGCGTCTGTGATATACCGGAGGGTTTTGACGGGCTTATTACAGCAATAAGGGTTACTGACACTGTGAAAGAAGTTGATAACAGCAGGGTTGTCAAGACATTAGATAGGGACAGACTGGTTTCTGTTCAGACACCGCAGGCTTTTTTGAGATCACGCCTTTACGAAGCTCACAAGAAAGCTCTCGAGAAAGGTTTTGAAGGAAGTGATGACGCTTCGCTTATTGAGTTCATCGGTGGCAAGGTCGGGGTCATTCAGGGGGACAGGCATAACATAAAAGTTACCTATCCGGAGGATTTGGTCATTGTCGAACGATTGTTAAATCGGGGTGGTACGAATGAGAGTGGGAATCGGCTTTGACGCCCATATGCTTGCCTCTGGTAGAAAATTATATCTTGCGGGCGTTGAGATTCCCTACGAAAAGGGGCTTTCGGGACATTCGGACGCCGATGTGGCGCTTCACGCGCTTATGGACGCACTTCTCGGGGCTTCTGCGCAAGGTGATATTGGGGAGAAGTTCCCGGACACGGATCCCGGTTTTGAAAACGCGAGAAGCACCGACCTTCTATCCTGTGTGGTCCACAGCCTCCGAGAAGCTGGCTACGTCATAAAGTGCGTTGACATAGTGGTAATCTGTCAGGAGCCGAAAATCGCAAAATACCGCCGTGAAATGCGCGAAAATATAGCGAAGCTGTGCGGGGTTTCAATTGAGGATGTGTCAATTAAAGGCAAGACAACCGAGGGCATGGGCTTTACCGGTCGTGGAGAAGGTATAGCGTCGATTGCTGTCGCGCTCATTGAGAAAATTTCAGGATGACCCCGCTTTTTATTAAGGCTTATCCCGAAGAATTTTCGTGTTGCAAAATTGCAGAGTTCGGGTTGGTACTTGCTTATTTGAGGTTTGGTGAGAATGGCAGATAAAGAGAGAAAGAAAATCATAAAAGAGAGGGTGCCGGTAAGAAGGCAGTCTCCGCGAGAAAGGGTAAGAAACTGGGAGGAGGTTGCTCTCGGTTATTCCGCGGATGAGGCTAAAAGGGAAGCTCAAAGATGCCTGGCTTGCAGGAAACCCAAATGCGTGGATGGTTGTCCCGTATCAATTGATATTCCGGGTTTCATTGCTGAGATTCTTGACGGCAAGTTCGAGGATGCGCTCGCGCGAATAAGGCGCGACAATCTCCTTCCGGGGGTGTGCGGGAGAGTTTGCCCGCAGGAAAACCAGTGTGAGGCTACCTGCGTACTCGGGAAAAAGGGGGAACCAGTTTCTATCGGGAAATTGGAAAGGTTTGTGGCTGATTATGAAGCGGAAAAGGAAATCGAAATGGTGCCCGAAATTCTCGACAAGCGGGGTTTCCCTGTTGCCGTTGTCGGCTCGGGACCCGCTGGGCTTACCACGGCGGCTGAGCTTGCCAGAAGAGGGCATCGCGTCACAATATTTGAGTCCCTGCATGTGGCGGGGGGAGTTCTAACCTATGGAATACCCGAGTTCAGGTTGCCCCAGTGGGTCGTTGACAGAGAGATAAAAATACTTGAGAAAATGGGGGTGGAAATCGTTTGCGACTTTGTTGTTGGTCGCACGGCGACAGTGGAAGACCTCCTGAAAGAGTTTCGCTCTATTTTTATAGGAATCGGCGCCGGTTTGCCTGTTTTCATGGGAATCCCGGGTGAGAATTTGAACGGTGTTTATTCTGCTAACGAGTTTCTAACAAGGTGCAATCTCATGAGAGCAAGGGAGTTCCCGGAATATGACACGCCGGTAAAGAGGACTGGAAACTTTGTTGTCGTGGGCGGAGGAAATGTCGCCATGGACGCGGCAAGGACCGCCCTGAGGATAGGCGCCGAGAACGTGCACATAGTTTATCGAAGGTCCCGAAAGGAAATGCCCGCAAGAATTGAGGAGGTTGAGCACGGCGAGGAGGAGGGAGTCATTTTCCATCTGCTGACAAATCCGGTTGAGGTTATCGGTCGCGATGGCTGGTGCCATGAGATGAAATGCCAGAAGATGGAACTTGGCGAGCCGGATGAGTCCGGGCGCAGGAGACCTATCCCCGTTCCCGGGGAGTACGTAACGATACCAGCGGACGTGTTGGTCATGGCAATTGGAACGAGGGCTAACCCCTTGCTTCCCATGAATACCCCGGGTCTCGAGCTTACGGACAGGGGCTATATAAAGACGGACAAACAAACTGGCGAGACGAGCATTCCGGGTGTTTACGCCGGGGGAGACATCGTGAACGGATCGGCGACCGTAATAGAGGCGATGGGTGCGGGGAAGAGGAGTGCTGAGGCAATGGACCGCCGGCTTAAGGACATTGCCGATTGACTAATATACTTAAAGTCTTTCAGTTTGCTGTTAAACTTGGAACAATCCCCGGGCGGTTAGCGTGATGAGGCTTTCAGTTTACTGCTGCGGCTTTTCTATTCCCCGTGTTTCTCTCTTTCACACTCCGGACAGTATTCCCCTTCCTCTTGATGATGGTGCTGACCGGCTTTTTCCATGTATTCCTTAGAAATGAGGTCAGGTATCTTTTTCTTACCTTCAAGCACCTGATTTATCAGGCTTAAGAGGCTGTTTGTCGAGACAATATCTTTCTCATCGCTTGCGTATGCCAGCGCGCGTTCGCAGTGGTATTTCGCTTTTCGAGGGTCCTTTTTGAAAAATAGATATATTTCCGCCAGATTTCTCTGGAGTAATGATGAGGTTGGATTGTTGCGCAGACCTTCAAGCGCGAGGGCATAGCCCTGCTCTGGTTTGCCGAGCCTGAAGAGCATGTAACTCGCGAAGTAATACGCCATTGTGAAACGCGGGTCAAGGCTGGTCACCAATTTATAATAAGGATACATCGATTTGTTTTCGTAAAGATTAATGCCGTAAGCGTGAAAGACTGTGTCAGTCTTGGTCCAGATCCAAGCGGCTAATGCTTGTCTTACCCCCCCAAGTAGATCAAGAACGGATTGCCCTGCGCTTAAAGGCGCGGCCTCTCTCCACGAAGCCCTGGAGGCGGAACTCGAGTCGATCGAATGCTGCAGGAAGATAACTCCAGCAAGTCCCGCGACTATCACTAAAATTACAAAGATTCTCCATAGATTTGGACTTCGCCTCTCCGTGTCAGCGGTTCCAAATGGACTCAAAGGTCTTTCCTCCTGAATACGGCATAACCGATGAAAATAAATAATCCCACAAACAGTAACGCGTATAAGAGCACCCGTACGGTGTAGCCGCCAGGTACCCCGTGCCCGTAGCCAACCTGCTGGGATATGTTGTAGTTCTCCAGGTTGGGGATTATGTAATACAGGCTCCATGTAAGGACACGCCAGGCCCCACTGACACCCTCAATCAGTTTCCCATGCAGGTATCCTGTTTTCACATGACATAATACGTAAAAGAATATTGCGGCCAGCACACCGACAGGGATGCTGGCGAAAGTCGTCATGAGATAGCAAAAGGACGCTATTATGCAGGACTCGAGGAAGACCATAAGCACGCCCTCGAAGACGATGGGTGAAAAGACTTTGAGCCTGAGATATATGAGAATTATGATCTCGATTCCCATGACGAGAAGTATTATTGCAAGAGTTGAGACGACTCCAAGAAATTTACCCGCAAAGTATTGAAGGCGGCTAACAGGCTTGGACAGGATGTTATAAATCGTCTTTTTCTCTATTTCCACGGGAAGCTGCCCGACGGCCACAATAACGGCAAGAACCGCGCCGAAAAGGGACGTCAGGCTGATTGATACATCCCTCAAGAACTGCGCCTGAAGCCCCAGTTCGAAAGACGGCAGAAGGGGAGAAAGCGCAAGCATCGCCAGACCAAATATGAACACCACGTAGAAGATCTTTTTCCTGAATGAATCTCTTATGACATTGATCGCGAGAAAAATGACGTTTCTCAAATTTTCTCTCCCCTGACTATTTCAATAAAGAGATCCTCGAGTGATTTTCTGAACGGGGTAACACTTTGAAGCTCAAATCCAAGGTCCCGACCCATGGAGATGATTTCGTAAATCTTTTCCGAGTCCACTTCCACGCTGATTCTCCCGTTTTCCTCCCGCACCCTCTTTGCCGGTGGGACAAGCGCCTCCGCTGCGCGCTCGTTTGCGCCGGCAAACGTTATTAGCGAGACGCCTTTTACCTCAAGGAGATCGTCAAGATAACCTTGTCTAACGGTAGTTCCCCGGTTGATTATGCTGACGCTATCGCAGACCGATTCCACCTCCGACAGCTGATGGCTGGAAAGGAAAACGGTCTTGCCCAGGTCTTTCAGGGAAATAATTATGTCCCTTATCTCCTTTTGCCCGACGGGATCAAGTCCGCTTGACGGTTCGTCCATGATTATGAGGTCAGGGTCATTGAGTAGGGCCTGGGCTATCCCGAAACGCTGAAGCATACCTTTAGAGTATTTCTCAAGTGTTAGATGTGAACCCTGAGGTAGTCCAACGAGATTAAGTAGCTCTTCACTTCTCTTTCTTATCGTGTTTGCGTCAAGTCCCGCCAGATGCCCGTAGAACATGAGAGCTTTTTCCGCTGTCATAAAACCGTAGAAATAGGGTTGCTCCGGGAGAAAACCTATTCTTGACCGTGCGCTCTTGCTGCCGAGTGGTTTTCCAAGCACGTGCCCGGTGCCGCTGTTGGGGGCTACAAGTCCCAGAATGATTTTCAGTGTTGTGGTTTTACCAGCTCCATTAGGTCCAAGAAGCCCGAATATCTCGTTTTCTCTGACATCAAGGGAAAGATTCTCAATGGCCGTTCTTTTGATGCGCAGCATGTGGGATTTATAAGTCTTTCTTATGTTTTCGAGAGAAACGGCGCTCGCCAAGTGTCGCACCTCCGTACTGAGAGATAGCTTTCAAACCTATTATATAGCACTCGGTTAGGCGGTTTGATAATTCGTTAACTATCATTGAAGCGAAGTCAAGGCGGTCTGTCTGTACACAGGAAGAAACTCCGATGTGGAGGGTGAGGTCCGTAGAGGTCCAGAAGACCAGTTCGGAACCCTACCGAAGGCGGGGGAACAAAGGGCTCAAGCGATTCGTCAAACAATTTTAGAACCGATTGAAAGGGGAAAGCGATGAAAACGAAAATGCTCAACTCCCGCCGGAGAAAGCTCGCGGCAGCCATCTTATCAGCATTCGCCATTCTCTTGCTACTTGCCGCTATTGGCATTCTCACGGAGGGATATCATTCAAAAAGAGCCAGGAATGACACTTTGAAAGGAGTGGGGAGCGCTACTGAGAATGGAGATTTGTCTGAAAGAGTCGAAGAAGCTCCCCCCGCTTCAGGCGAGGAAGCCCTAAAGGGGTACATGAAAACTGAAAGCGTGGTCGGGGGCAGCGCGGCTCGGACGCCTGCCGGTGTGAAGATTGCGGCAAAGGCGATAAGAACCGCTGACATAACTGTCGAGATTAAGAAAGGTTCTTTCAGCAGGGAGTATGCCAGGATTGTCTCTATAGCCGAGGCTTCTGGCGGCTATGTCTCAAACTCGATGGCGGAATCGACCGACTCGAGGATCAGCGGCGGAACGTTGACCTTGAGAGTGCCAGCGGATTCCTACTCGAAAGTGATGGAAAATTTGAGAAATATCGGGAAAGTCACATCCATAAGTGAGAGATCTGAAGACGTCGGAGAGGAATATGTTGACCTGGAAAGCAGAATCAACAATCTAAGAGCGCAAATTTCTGTGTATCTTTCGCTTCTTCAAAAGGCTAAGTCCATAGATGAAATTCTTTCGGTTCAGAGAGAAATATCCTCCGTGCAGGAGCAAATTGAGCAATTAACGGGAAGGAAAAACTATCTTGATAACCGCATACAGTTTGCGACGATCAACGTTACGGTGATTGAAGAGGGAGCCGCCAGGCCGGATGGATGGGGTATAAAGGAGGCTTTTGCTGACGCCCTGCGTGGCGTTGTTGATGGATTCAACGCTGTGGTCAGATTCACCGGACGTGCTGCGGTTTTTGCCGCGCTTATTGCGGTTTTTTTGTGGTCGATATACTATTTTTTCGTCATAAGAAGAAGGACTAAAAGGGGAAAAGGGGATTTTGGAGAGCGCTAAGGTCCGAACTTTGGGATATAGCCTGGGTGATCCTGAACAGGAATGGAGGTATTGATTTGTGTGAGTCAAACGCGTTTCTAAAAACTCTGGAAGGCGAGAATCTTATCATGGAGGACGTTGTCCTGGTTGAGACGGATGGAGACAGCATACGTCTGACAAACATAATCGGTGAAGTGATAGAAGTCAAAGGAACCATCGAGGAAATCACCTTCCTCGACCATAAGATAGTGATTTCAAAGTGAGCTTCTCGGCTTGAGGTGTGGCAGGTTTGACCGGGTGAGTTTTTGGCTGAGTCCGCACATTTATCCTCTCTGAACTTGTTTCCCGATGTCTTTTTCTTCTACCTGTCTTACGTGTCTTTTTTCAGGATGAATGCCAAGCAACCAGAAGTGTTGAACAAATCAGTTCATATATTATATGGGGGAGGACAACCGGGCTTCGGAACCGGGTTCCGACTAGCTCGGCGTATCAGACCTTATTGCGGCAACTCTTGGGGATATTTGGGTGGTCCAAATACTTAACCCAGAGCCGTACCCGGTTGTCCTTATTGGTGATGGCAACCGTTTGACCGGGTCAACCGGATTAGACCGGTTGCCTGTCGGATGAGAAGCGGTACCTCTAGAAATAATGTTGGCACTCGGGATGAGCAAATTCAACCCAAACATGGGCTATCGGTGTAAAAAAATGGTGGCGGCTTCGCTTTGAACGATAAGTGGTCTTTTTGAACAGCGTCGATTTTATATGTTCAAAAGCTTTTTCAACTCGATGCTCTGGCGCCTGCTCATCGGGACTTTGCTATTTATATTGTCGTTCATTGTCAGTTCGTACGTGGATGTACCGTGCTTCGTTATTTCCTTGACGCGCCGCAGGTTGACGATGTAACTTCTATGAGCCCTGAAAAACTTTTCCTTATCGAGCACATTCTCCAACTCCCCGAGCGTGTGGTCCGAGAGAAATTTCCCTTCATCCGTGTGGATGAAAGTTGAATCCCGCTGGATGTTTATAAACACTATTGTGTCTGGGTCTATCAGAACTATTTTATCTCCCTTTCTTGCGGGAATCGGGTTTACACTTCTCTTCGCGCCGGCGGAAATTCTTCTGGCGCTTCGCTTCAGGACCGCTTCAACCCTTGCCATCAGTTCGAGCGAGCTGAATGGTTTGGTTACATAGTCATCGGCTCCGCCCCTTAAGCCCTGTATTTTGGATACCTCATCCGCGAGCGCAGTAAGTATGATAATCGGTATATCACTTCCGGTGGGGTCATCGCGAATTCTCGACAGGATTTCCCACCCATCGACCTGGGGTAGGAGGACATCAAGTAGAATTAAGTCAGGCGGGGATTCTTTCACTTTCTCCATGCACTCTTCCCCGTCTTTGGCACGTTCGACTTCATAGCCTTCAAGCCTGAGGCTTTTCATTATGGTCTCGCTGATGAGTTCGTCGTCTTCTACGAGCAGCACTCTTTTCTTTTCCATAGCCATTTCGCTTTCCTAACAGTACTGTTTCCGGCGGTCCATAAAATATGAACTCGTTGTGAAGCCCATGGAATATTCAAGGACTTCATCGGCGATTTCAATAGCATCCCACATGGAGTTTATCTTCCTGGTTGCGTTCGAGCAACCCCCGATATGAACAGTCATTATCGGCGCCGTGCGCTCCATGCCCCTTCTTGTTAATATCGTGATCGCTCCCCTTTCCAGATCGCCGAGTGAGTAGAAGCTCCTGACGCCTTCGTTGAAAATTTTTATTATTGAGTGCGCGAAATGGTCAGCTCTTTCTGGCGCGGTAACTATCGCGAATTTTCCTATCCCAACAACAGCGGCAAAGTCCTTTTTGGTGCCCTCTTTTTTCAGGACTTCCCTGATTGTTTCTCCCACGAACTTAAGCACGTTCTCCAAGTTTTCCTCGCCATAGACTTGTCTGTATTCTTTTAGCCCTTTAATCGCAACGAAAATGAGCGAAAACGGCTCCTGGCTCTGCGCCTTTTGCGATAGTGCGTCCAGAAACGGAAGGAACCCGGGGAGTTGGGTCAGAAAATCAATGTCATAAGTTCTGCGAGAGCGCCAGAGATTCATTTCTATCCTCGCGTACAGTTCCTCGTATTCGAACGGCTTGCTTATGAAATCATCAGCGCCCGCTTTCATTGCAGCGATTTTATCCTCAAGCCCCTTCCGCGCGGTCAGGATAATAATTGGTACTCTTCGCATCCGCTCGTCCGCTTTTATTCTTTTGCACAGTTCAAAACCATCTATATCGGGAAGTATTAAATCGCATAGTATGAGATTGGGGATGTCCTCATATATTTTGTCGAATCCATCGTATCCGGTGTACGCAACGCTTACTTCATACCCTTCCATTCTTAAGTTCAGGGCGATTAGCTCCGCGATAGGTTCCTCATCTTCTATGAGAAGGATTTTTTCCGTCACCAGGACCTCCGTATCGTAAATTAAAATCATTTTGCGAAAAATTGCCGCATTCCCTAAGAGTATCCAGGTTGCCCATTTGGGCAGAACAGTCGTTTGATGAACCTATGATATTTTATCCTGAAAAGAGATTTTGTGGTCACGTTTTCTATCATAATCTTTCTTGTGCTTTCCCCCAGGCGATTTTAGTCACTGAAAGGACCAAAGGTGTTATGTGATCTCTAATACCAGAAAATAGAATATTTCATGTCCCTGGGTTTTTTCAACCGCTCAATTTCCTTCCTTATAGTTTGTTTCGAGCGCCCAAGCGCGCGACTCACAGATTAAGACGCTACCTGCGGGAGATTATGTTATTCCAGATTCAACCAGGAAAGCCGAGGATGGAAAGCGGGATTGGTTCGCCTAAGTTGTGCTCTCTTCTTCCACGCTCGGGGCGCTATTTAACTTGGGCATGAACGTTGAACTCTCCAGAGCTTCCTTTTCATCGAGCTCATAATATGCTTGGGTCACGTAATAAATCGCGCGGTCGAAGTAAAGCACGACACGGTTGTTCAGGACAAGGGCTTGAGAAAGCGCGATTGAGGTGTCAAGCAGTCCTTCCCTTAAAACGAACAGCCACACATGCCTCTTGAGGAGTAGAAGCGCCATTACTACCTCTTCAACTTGGTAGCCTTGAGCCCTTCTTGTTTGAGCTAGCCTTCTGTAGAAAGAGGCGAGCTTTTCTTTGGGCAGCCGCTTACTAAGGAAATAACCCATTCTCCTACAAACGCTTAAGGCTCTTTCAATGAGCTCATCGCGGGGCACGTTCCAATAAGATCTCGTGTATGGGAGAGTTGTGACATCATCAGCCCAACTCTCAGCTATGATTTCTGCGTTTTTTTCAATTGTGTTGATCAGTCTGCTCGCTATTATCACCTCAGAAATTCCTCCTGCCCGAAAGGTGAAACCATTTTAAGCGACATGAAGACAGTTGGCAACGACAAAAATCCTTTTCTCTAGGCAAAGACTCGGATCTGAGCCTTGAGCACCGATGTTATGGGGAAAATGCTTTTTGAGGCCAGACACACATTTGCGTGATATTGTTCAATGAACGCATCGGCAGTGAATTGCCCGTCCTGTTTTTACTTTTATAAAGAGTTAGTGAATTTGAATGTTTTTCCCCGTGTCCGTCAAAAGAGGCGCAAGAGAAGTCAGTTTCGCTGCAAGGTTTTTGCTCTTCGCTTCTCTCAGCGTGATATATTCGCCGCCCAGCGCCTTTGCGATTTTGATTGCTTTGCTCTCGTTTGATATGCACCCGGCGCTTGTTCTTCCGTCTATTACCACCGAATATATGCCCTTGCTTCTTATGGCGGCGGCTATCTCCAGTGCTTCAAAGGTGGGATCCGCGCCGCCGCATGCCACATTAGCGTTGCAGTCGGAGATGAGAACGAGAATTGGAACGCTTGCCCTGCTTTTTCTTGCTTCGGCGCCCAAGACTTTATGCGCCAAACCCAGACCTTTTGACAGCGGAGTGGCTCCGCCAGTTTTTACCTCGGAGATGATTCTGTTCGCGCGCTCGTACTTAGAAGTGGGGCTCAGCAACAACCTGGCTTCGTCATTGCTAAAGGTGATGACTCCTACCTTGTCCCTGTTCCTGTAGGCGTCGCTTAGTACTTCCAGAGCCGTTGTTTTGGCAATCTCGATTCTCTTTTCCGCCCCCATTGAAGCGCTTGTGTCAACTACAAAGAGAATAATTGCGGAGCGCCTGTTTCTCCTGACTTTGACCCTTACATCTTCCGGACGAATTCTCTCATTCGTTGATGTTGGATTACGGGACGCTGCGCTTCGGATTGTCGCGTCGATGGCTATGTCGGATGGAGAAGAGGGGAAGCGGCCTTTCTCGGGGAGCGCGCTTTTGTAGTAGCGACCACGTTTCATCGTTGATTGCCCTGGAAAGTGTTTACCCTCCTTATGGTTTCGCGGTAGGGCAAGGGGCTCAGAACGACCGGGAGGGACAATGGCTATTCTATTCGCAGGTGTCTCTCCTTTCGTATCCCTGTGGTTTAATATGGGGCAATGTAATTTCGCAAGGCTTGCGTCTTTCTCGGTGACTGATTCAGTCGGTTGGGAATGCTTGCTTTCTCGCATGGCTTCGTGGCGGGCAGGACTCCTGAGGGGAGTCTCGTTGATGTTAATTTCAGATTTTCTAAGCGAAGCGCGAGTCAAGCCGGCGCTCATCACTTGAGCCGGTGATTCATGAAAGTCTCCAATCTGGATACCCCTATTTGACAGTGACCTTCTTTCACCCCTCGGTGCCGAAAAAACTGCCCCACCCCGTTTTTGCTTGTTATCCCCGGGTGGGTGACTGCCTGAGGAGATGCCGCTTTTGTTTTCTTCATTGGGGGTCAAAAATGCAAAAGATTTAATTGAGTGATTGGCTGAAAAAACATTACGGATGATTTCATCGAGGGAGCGATCGCTTTCCCCGGTGTATCTGTGTATTCCCTTCTGCGTTCTGTGCCTGAGCGCGAGACGGGCTCCGACTGCGGCGTGCTTCATCTCGAGAGTGGTTTTTCCCTCCAGAGCGGAAATTGCCCTGGATGCTATAAGAGCAGCTATCTCCGCTCTATGTCCGGCGGCGCCAGCGGCCAGAGCCGCTTCGCATATCGCCCAAGTGAATTGTTCAGGCACGTGAACTTCCGGGTAGATTTCCCTTGCGCGCTTTATTAGTTCCCTGAGCTCCTCCTGTTGAGGCTGCCATCTCGCCTCAAATTCCAAAGGGTTTAATCGGAATTCCATATTTCTTTTCAGTATCTCCTGCCTTACCTCCCGCGAAACGTCATAGTCGATCTCAGCGCAAAGACCAAACCTGTCCTCAAGCTGAGGTCTCAGATCGCCCTCTTCGGGGTTCATCGTGCCGACCAGGATAAAACGCGAGCTGTGCTGAAAAGAGATGCTCTCCCTTTCCACTGTATTGACTCCCATGGCGGAGGCGTCGAGCAGAATATCCACGACATGGTCATCGAGGAGATTCACCTCATCCACATAAAGGATTCCTCGGTTAGCGCGCGCAAGAATTCCGGGCTGGAAGGACTTCTCTCCGTTGCGCAAAGCCTTTTGGATATCGATAGTGCCGACGACCATTTCCTCCGTGGCGTTCAGGGGAAGGGTTGCCATACCGACTCTGGTCTTGGCCCGCTCGAGCGTTCTTCTGGCTGCAAGCTCTTGTTCGCATGCGTGACATAATGATTCATAGTCATCCGGATCGCAGTTAAAAGGGCAGCTCTTAACAACGTAAATCTCTGGGAGCAACTCGGCAAGACCTCTGGCGAGCGTTGATTTAGCGGTTCCTCTCGGTCCGCGTATCAGCACACCGCCCGCGTCAAGTGTCACCGCATTAATGAGCAGAGCGAGCTTGGCTTCGTCCTGACCGAATACCGCGCTAAACGGGAATACGTTGCTGACAACCATGCTCTTCCGATTCCTAAAAACGATAACGAATGAGGTCTCATTAATAATTTTGCTTTTGGCGGCGCCATCCCTTGAAGGGAGGCGGGATCTTTAGGGAGAATAAACTTATAAAAATGCCTTATATACATAAATACAGCAAAAGGCGAGAACTCCTATCTGTTCTGAATAACATTTTCAACCTGAAGAACCAGCAAAATTGATGAGACTTGCGAACCTGAGTGAGTTGTTACGCAAGAATTTTTGAATGTTTTCAAAAAAGCGAACGAGTCTGTGAGGGACGGGAACGCTTGATAGCAGAGATTTTGGGTGATTTATTAAACGGGATTACTTGGAAACCAATTAGATTGTGGGCATTCAGCATGGCAAGGAAGAAACGCTTAATAAAAGAGGATTCTTACATTCGCCTTTCATTTACTGCCAATTATTGCCAGCGATGGTTGCGCGACTTAAACCCTTTCCATATAATATCGTCGTTTATGATATAGGTTACCGGGGGTTTGATACTATCAATAAGATTATGACGCAAGGCAGAAAGCTTACGTTAGTAATAGCGCTTGTTGCACTCCTTTCAGTTGCGCTTATCAGATTTCCGGCAGGGGCTGTTCCTCTCGAGGAAAGGCGCACGCAGGCGCAGCGCGAAGTCGAAGAGGCTCAGCAAAGGCTTGAAGACGCGGTTGAACGCTACAAATACGCTTGTTACAGACTGGAGAGGACGAGGGCGGAACTCGAAGAAACGAGAGCGGAACTTGCGAAAGCCGAGGCTGAACTCAAGAAAAAGCAGGAGAGGTTAAACAGCCGCATCCGGGCCATGTACGTTACCCGCCACAACCAGTTCCTGGACGTTGTCGTCAACGCGGGTAGCTTTGACGAGTTTCTCATAGGGTTGGACCTGACCAAAAAGATAGGCAGGAATGATGCCGAGCTGGTTCGGAAAGTGAAAGACGCGAGGGCTCGTCTTAAAGCTGCTGAGGAAGGGCTTAAAGCGCGGGAAACGGAGCAGGCTGCAGTCAAGAGGAATCTTGCCGAGAGCAAGGCGGCAGTAGAGCGGCAGTTGCGCGCGGCAAAGGGCAAGCTTGCAGGCGTGGAAGAAGAGATAAGGCAGATGCTGGCGAGGCGAACTGCCGAGTCTGTGAGCAGATCAGGAAATTACAGCCGTGTTCCCACCATATCACCGGTTTGGAGAAGGACGAGGCCTCCGGGCGCACCGCACAGTGGAGTGGTTGGCGTGGCCTACGCCCAATTGGGCAAACCTTATGTCTGGGGCGCCGCTGGTCCAAATGCTTTTGACTGTTCGGGGTTGACTCAGTATTGTTACAGGGTCGGAGCGGGCATCTACATACCTCACAGTTCATATGCGCAAGCCTATTGCGGTACTCCTGTGAGTGTGAGCGAACTACAACCGGGCGATATTCTTGGTTTCCGAGGATGGGGGCACGTGGGAATATACATAGGTGGCGGACAATATATCCACGCCCCCCACACTGGCGCTGTTGTTAGGATTGATTCGCTGGCGTCGCGCCGTAATTTCTGTGGAGCTGTAAGGCCGTAGCTTTCCTAACGGGCAAACCATGATGTTTAGATAATTCCCAGGCACCCCCCCGATGGGGGCTTTTACATCTGAAAGAGGCGAAAACTCATTAAAACCACGCTTTACTATGATGATATATACGTTGAGCACAATACAGGGATAGGTCATCCAGAGAGGGCTGAAAGGCTGCCGGTCGCGTTGAGCGAGATAGAGAAATCCGGCCTCAAAAGCCAACTTGAAACTAAGTCCCCGAGGGATGCTTTAAGGGAGGAAATAAAACTTGTCCACACGACTTCCTACATTGATTTGGTGAAAAGGGTCGCCGAATCAGGGGGTGGACATCTTGACATGGATACGGCTCTTTCGCGCTCCTCTTATGATGCCGCACTAAGGGCTGCGGGTGCTCTGCTTGAGAGCGTGGACAGAATCTTATCGGGTGATATTGGCAGAGCTTTCTGTCTTGTAAGGCCGCCCGGACACCATGCGCTGCCATCCAGGGGGATGGGATTCTGCCTTTTTAACAATGTGGCCATTGCGGCGAAATACGCAGTTAGCAAGAAAGGGCTCGAAAGAGTAATGATTATTGACTGGGACGCGCATCACGGGAACGGCACGCAGGACATATTCTATGAGGACCCTTCGGTCTTGTACGTATCCCTTCACCAGTATCCTCACTACCCTGGCACGGGCTGGGTAGATGAAATCGGTAGCGGCCAGGCAAGGGGTACCACAATAAACTTTCCATTTCCCCCGGGAACGGGAGAGGATGTTTACCTGAAGGCTTTTGAGGAAGTGATAATTCCTGTGGGAAAACAATTCAACCCAGATTTTGTAATGATTTCGGCAGGTTACGATGGACACGCCCTCGATCTTCTCTGCAGCATGGGGCTGGTTGATTCTTCTTACAGAAAAATGACAGACATGATTGTCGAAATGGCGAATGAATGCTGCGGTGGTAAAATTCTGGTGACCCTTGAGGGTGGTTATAATCTCGAGGCTCAAGCTCGTTCGATTGTTCAAACCATCTCAGGCCTTATTGGTGCTGACGTAGAGGCGAAAGACGGAGAGCCGCCCGGGACGGTTTATTCTGACAGGGCATTTTCAATAATCGAGCAAGCGAAGAACTTGAGAGCTTGAGCCATTAAAGTCAGCAGATGGTTTGTAGGCGTCCTGTTCTTGCTAAATGATTGTTAAATAATACGGTCTTTTTGCCGATTTCTAAATAAGAAAGAAACTGGAGGATTGAGAAGTGGAAATCAAAGAACTTCTTCAGCTTTGCGTCGAGACGAAAGCTTCGGATATTCACATCAAAGCCGGCAGTCCGCCTTATTTGAGGATTGATGGCTCGCTTATGGAGACCGAGTTCCCGAAGCTTTCGCCGAGGGATGTTGTCGAAATCGCTTTTTCCCTCATGGACGAAAGACAGGCGAAGATCTTTCATGAGACAAATGAAGCTGATTTTGCGTATACAGTCCCGGGTCTGGGGAGATTCAGAGCGAACATTTTCAAGCAGCGGGGGACGATAGGAATCTCCATAAGAAGGGTTATCACCACAAAAATTCCATCATTTGAGGAACTCGGGCTACCTCCCGTGCTGAAAAGACTTGCAGATGAGGCGCGAGGGCTGGTGCTTGTTACCGGTCCGACGGGTTGCGGGAAGACGACCACGCTTGCCGCCATGGTTGATTGGCTTAACGAGAACAAGAGGCTGAATATCATCACGATCGAGGACCCGATAGAAATTCTTCATTATGACAAGAAAAGCATAGTCCATCAGCGGGAGATAGGCAGCGATACAAATTCTTATCGTGAGGCTCTAAGGCACATCACGAGGCAGGATCCTGACGTGATACTGATAGGCGAGATGCGCGACGTCGAAACGGTGACATCCGCGATGAACATCGCCATGACAGGGCATCTTGTTCTCTCGACTTTCCATACTCAGGACACCACCGAGACCGTCAACCGCATCATTGATTTCTTCCCCCCGACCCAGCAAAGACAGGTCAGAATAACTCTTACCAGCACGCTTGCTGGCGTGATAAGCCAAATACTTCTTCCGCGTGCCGATGGCAAGGGAAGGGTGCCTGCGGTGGAAGTCATGATAATGAACGGAAGACTCGCTGAATGCATATTAAACGAAGAACCAACATCGATAATGAGGGAAATAATAGCCGATGGTGATTTTTACGGAATGCAGACATTCAATCAATCCCTTGTTTCCCTTTACGCTGATGGTTTGATTGACTTCCAGATTGCGCTTAAGGCATCCAATCAGCCGCACGATTTCATTCTAATGGCCAAGCAAATGGGCCTTCCCGTCGAGGAAAAGCTGGCGATTCGCTGATGCTCTCCTCATCGCCGCTGTTGATCTCTCGATATGCAACAACCCTGTTTCGCCCCAAGTCCTTTGCAGTATAAAGAGCAATATCTGCGCAAGAGATAAGTTTCCTCATGTCTTTCGCGTCATCTGGGAAAGAGGCAACCCCAATGCTGACGGTGACGCTTTCGGGGACCAAATCCCCAGCCTTGCTGCTTTCGCTCGATATGCTTTCGCGGATCTTTTCGGCTACGGTCATGGCTGCATCCAACCCGGTCTCAGGGAGGATAATCGAAAACTCCTCGCCCCCGTATCTGTAAACGCGATCCGTTTTCCGGGACATTTTTACCATTGTTTGGGCGACAAATCGTAGTAGCTCATCACCTGCCTGGTGTCCGTATTTGTCATTAAAAATTTTGAAGTGGTCGATGTCAGCCATGAGGAAAGAAAAATTTCTTTCATATCGCTGTGCTCTCATGATTTCCATTTCAAGGTCAGCGGTGAGCTTGCGATAGTTAAAAACACTTGTCAGCGGGTCGGTGACGGCAAGCGTTGATATTTCCTCAAAGAGCTCGGCGCGCTGCATGGCAATTGCAAATTGATAGGCTATTGCGCTAGCGAGTTGTATATCGCCAGCGCTGAAAGATTCCGGTTGTTTTCTTCGTAGGTGTAAAGCACCCCAAAGCCTTGTCCCGCTTATGATGGGAAGACAAATGGAGGACCCGGTTTTTATAGGCGCAAGGTTCGGGCATTTCTGGGGTGAGGATAGATTGTCAACGATCTCGGGCTCAAGAGTCCTGCAAGCGGCGCACGATTCGGTTTCTATGCGCCTCTCAGACATTTTCCTCAGATCCTTCTCTTCATAGCCAAAAGACCCCATAATTGTCAGCTTTCCGTCTTTGTCCGCTCGATAAATCAGCCCTGAGTCAGCGTTTAGAGCTTTTTTCGATTCCTCAAGTCCTGCTTTGAATATCTTATCGAGGCTCGTCTTCTTGCTAATGGACGTGACCACGCTCACCAATGCGTTGATCCTCGCTATTGTCTTTCTGGATTCCGAGAGAGCGGCCTCTTTGAGGGCGGCAAAGAATTTCATGTCGGTATATAGACTTTGTGAGGCAAGGCTTAATCTTCTTCCGAAATACCCAACGAAAAGTGTGGTTACGAGAAATCTTAAAAGCACTGAACTTATGTGCATGACGCTTGGCGTGCTAAGGCCGCTTTCTCGGTTAAAAACGAGTGTCAGAGTGATCAAACAGGCAAGCAAAAAGGCGGTGAAATATCCCCATAGGCTCCATCCCAGAACAGCAAAAAAGGCAACCACTCCTACGCCTGTGATGATGACAAAAGAGGTGAGAGTCGGCGTACCGACGGTGCATATTGCCACCATTAACAGGGCGGCGGCGATTGAAATTGCGACAAGAAGCGTGTTCTTTTTGAGTTCGTCCATTCAGGATTCCGCCCTTCGAAACATTACTTCGAAACATTATCCAGTGTTCAATTGTTCGCGTATATGTCAAATATTAATGCTTTACCTAATAGCTTAGCTGATGGGTCCCAGACTTGTTGCTTTTCGGGGCGTTATTTCGGAAAGACACTTACGTAAGTTGTGCCGCGTACGGGAGGCGTCCATTCTACAACTGACTCATCGCCAGTAACAGCCTCGTGAAAACCAGCTATGAATGCCGCTACAAGAGCTTCTTGATAAGGATTATCAACGCGAATTTTTGCTGTTCTGCCCGAAACAGATGCTGATGAGACGTTTCCCATGCCTCTTATCCTGAGGGTGCGCGCGTACTTCATGTATTCGTCTGCGGTGGATGAAATCTCAGCCTTCTCGCGTGCGAATATGTTTCTTACACGTTCTTTCTCAAGCCCTAACACAAGCCCTCCAACGTCACGGTCCGTTTTCTTGCCGAACTCGGTCAATATCGTTCGCAGACATGCGACATCTATGAACGCGACTCGGCCAGAATTGCGGATTTCCTGGATCTCGCCTTGTTCCGTGTCAAAAAAGAACCGAAAAGATAGATCGCATGGAGTTTTGCACGCGGTGCAAAGTTCAAAAACGTTTCTGCCGCTAACCGTAGGAAGGGCGGGTTCCAGCGCTAAAGTGCAGGATTTTTTCGCGGAAGGAAAAACCGAAACGACGAGGTCTTTGCGATTTCGATATTCATATCGCGCCTCAAGAGGCAAACGCGTAAGACTCTCAAGCATTCCGGTGATTAGTCCGGCCGAAGCGTGGGGGTAAAAAGGGTTCGAGATTACAAGCTCTATCTCCCCATGGCCGCGCTCCGTTATTTCATGCGGTCTGCCGTATCCCAATGTCGAGGTGATATCAGAAATGATTTGATGTTTTAATTGTTTCAAATGTTTACCCAAGAACTTGAGAAGCATGAAAGGAAAATTCTCCGAGAGGTTGTTAAACAGGGACTTGCCTGAAATTTTCGTCGCTTTGAAAACAATATCTCCTGTTTCTGAAAGCCCACTGGAAATATTTTCAACTGCTGAAATGACCGCATTTGTGTCCAGTATGCAAAACCGAATGCCCTCTTTTTCGGCTAACGTTAAAGTTCCGTTAGAGTTCCATGAGAACACCCTGGGCAGTATCCATGGAGTCCCACAAATGGGGCAGTAAATCAAATCTCACCTCACTTGGCTATTGAGAATATTGCTTGATGAAATCAACCGCCTCTTTAAAAATCAGTTCTTTGTCGAAATCAAGGGTTGCCACATGATAAGAGTTTTCCAGCCAGATGAGCTTCTTGTCTTTGGAACTTATGTTCTCGTATATATATGTGGCGTTTTCGGGGGGCACAACATGGTCATCGCGTGCTTCAAAAACTCTTGCTGGTGCCTTTACCCTGGTGATGTTTTTCTTGACGGTGTCTACGAGTTTGACAAGCTCATGCAGCGCCTTGGTGGACATTTTCTCATAGGCGGTCTCTTTCGCGTTCGGGTCTTTGAGGTCATTTCCCGGTCCGGGCATGAAAGGAATAAGATGCTTCAAAACTGGAACGAGAAAAAGCGCGTATTGCTGCATCCCGGCGGCAAGCCTTGATACCGGCGCGCATATTGGAATTATGCCGGAGATTTTATCAGGATGATGTTCGGCGAGGTAAAGGGTGAGTGTCCCTCCCATCGAAAGTCCAGCCACAAATACCCGATCACATACGGAGGCGAGCTCATCGAGGGCTTTTTCCACCGTTTTAATCCAGTCTGAATGGGAGTATAGGGACATGTCCTTTACGTTAGTCCCGTGTCCGGGAATTCTCGGCCCAAGGACGGTTATTCCAAAAGATGACAGGTATTCCCCCATCGGGAGCATGCTCGATGATGTTCCTGTAAAACCATGAATCAAAAGACAGCCCGCCTGGCTATCGCCTTGAATGAAAAAAGGTTTGCCTTCTTCCATTACCGAAAGGCCCGGAGGGATTCTGAGAGTTTCAAATCCAGGCATCGCCGATTGATTTCCTTCGTTTTTCATTTTAGCCTCCTGACTCTGTTTGAGCTTTAATTATCTTGGTTGCCCAGGTTCCCCGGTATGTTTATGTCATTTTCCCGTCCGGTATAATCGTAATTCAAGTTTCCAGACCATGAACTGAAGAAGGTCCTTAGAGTGTCGAGAAGCCACTTTCTATTGGTATAAATGTATGTGGCATGCCCTCCGGTTCGGTTGATAACGAACCCGACCATAGGGTTATTGGCGCCGGCATTCGCGAGTCTTTCCACGTGATCAGCGGGTACTATAAGGTCGTCTTGCGAGTGTATTACCAAACATGGCACCTCAGTGTTTGGTAGGTGTTTTAGAGGGCTTGCTTTCCTCAATATCTCGTCTTCCCTCATTTCGTAGTATTGAGAGGAAATATCGCGGGTGTATGACCTCAGGTCAGAAACAGGCCTCGGTCCATGGCAAACGGTGTTGAGCAGAATCATTAACTTGAAAATGATACGGATTAAGTTTGTCTTGAGACGTCCGGCAGGTTGTTCGGTTAAGTATTTTATGATGCTTTTCGAATCAGCGTAACTATGAAGCGCCACGATCCCCCCGTTTATGGGACCCTCCAATCCTGATAGTGCGCCCGCTATTAATGATGAGGCCGCTCCCATGCTTATTCCGAGGACTCCAACTGTGCTGACTTTCTTCAAAGATGCCAGAAAGGCTGAGGCAGCCAGAATGTCATCGCTCTCCCGGTACCCCCAGGTGGTTGGTGCTTTTGAGAACCTCGCCGAGTCGCCGAAGTTTCGGAGATCGATGACCATGACATTGAATCCCCACTCAAAGAAAGCGTGCAGCGCTAACGTCGCTATGGGGTATGAATTCTTACTGGAGAAAAGACCGTGGACGATCAGCAGGGCGGGTCTGGGAGAATCGGCGTCTTGAAGGGCGACAAGACCGCATATGGGAGTGCCGTCGCGGGATTCGATTACGACGGGCTCGAATACGGGGGGGTAAGGATAGAGAAGCCCCGCTGTTTGTGGAATCGTATTCAATATCGATGGTATAAAATCAACAACCAATCCGAAAAGCTCTCCAAGGGTGCCCGGTGTGGGTCTCCCGAACGGTATCTTCTCTATTTCATTCATCAAGTCGGACATAGTGCCCGCCCCTATGCGCTTTTGCTTATGCTCAAAGTCGAAAGACCGTTTGCCTCCTCTCAACCAGTATTTGGCGAACAATCTTAGCGTTAATGAAATGCAAGTCAGAAAAGGTGATGCGGCCAAGAGAATTAGAATACCTGTGACAGAATTTCTTGCTATTCTTTTCCCTTGCTTGGTTTTATTTCGCTTCATTCTGGCTGAAATTCTATCACAGGGGTTTCGGCATACTGATTCGGTTGCTTAGCCTGTTTATTATGCGGTAAGAGTTACAGCCAGCATTCGGGCAGGTTTTCAAAGTTTAAGTTTTGAGCCAGTGGCTTAGAGGAAAATGGGTGAACATTCATGAATAACTGGTCATGGGCAGGCTGGCTGATATGTTACTTCGCCGGGATACCCGGATGGTGGCGGAAGATGACAAATAAGGGCTTTTAGGTTAAGTTTTACATGCCGCAAGCGATTTCTTATTGGAGATTCTAAGATGAACTGTGCGATTAAAAGGGAAAATAAGCGGATATTGATAACAGGAGGCGCGGGATTCATCGGTTCTCACCTCTGCGATTACTTTCTTACGGAGGGTGATGAGGTAATCTGTGTGGATAATCTTGTCACGGGAAAAATAGAGAATCTGTCTGCCGCGCTTGAGAATCCCCGCTTCACGTTTATAGAAAGCGATGTTTGCGAGGAGCTGGGGTTTGATGTTGACCTTGTATTCCATCTTGCGAGTCCAGCAAGCCCCGTACATTACACGATGATGCCAGTGGAAACCCTAATGGCCAACTCGATTGGTACGATGAGGTGTCTTGAGACGGCGCTGAAGAACGGGGCAAGAATGGTACTCGGGTCAACATCGGAGGTTTACGGGGATCCAGCTATCTCCCCTCAGCCTGAAAGCTACTTCGGAAATGTCAATCCGGTCGGAATTCGCTCCTGTTACGATGAAGGAAAGAGATTTTCAGAGGCTCTCTGCAAGGCGTATGAGAGAGCCAAAGGCGCCCAGATAGTCATAGTCAGAATATTCAACACATATGGGACCAGAATGAGTAAAGATGACGGGCGGGTCATACCGAATTTCGTTTCCCAAGCTCTATCGGGAAAGCCGCTCACCGTATACGGAGACGGGACGCAAACAAGAAGTTTCTGCCATATCTCTGATATGGTTAGTGGACTTGTTCAAGCCGCTTTATCTGAAAGGGCGGTGGGAGAAGTGCTCAACATAGGCAACCCCGATGAGGTGCGTATAATCGATCTTGCCAGTATGATTATCGAAATGACACATTCTTGCTCTGAGGTTGTTTTTGAACCACTACCCGAGGATGACCCCACCAAGAGGAAGCCCGATATTACCAAAGCTAAAGAAATTTTAGGCTGGCATCCCAGAGTTCCACTGGCTGCTGGGCTCGAAGAGTTTATCGAATGGGTTAAAGATAGGGAATCTGCGTAGGCACATCATGGATGAGAAGGTGGATTTCAAATCGGCTCATTCCCTTGAGGAGGAAAGACTTGATGAAATTTTGGGCGGCAGGGCGAATTCGCCGTACTTCAAACATCTCGGAATGAAGATTCACTCGCTTTCCAGAGGGGCGGCGACGATAAGGATATCTGTCGGACATCGCCTTTGGAATGTTGGCGGCGTGGTTCATGGCGGAGCTATCGCATCGGCCGCGGAGACTGCGGGAAGCCTTGCCCTTGCGACTCTTCTTGATCTCAGAACCGCAAGACCGGTGACTGTTGAAATGAAGGTTAATTTTCTTTTCCCGCTTAGAGATGGAATTCTCGAGGCCAGAGGAAAGGTCGTGCACAAGGGAAGGAATATCGCGGTTTGCGATATGGATGTCTATGACGGGGAGAAAAGACTAATTGCGAGATGCACAGGTACGTATAAATTGATGAAAATCGATTGATGACTCTTTCATGAATCCGGGATTTCCCAGAGGTCCGCTTCCGGGTGGTGCACAAGCACATAAATGCGCCCGTCGTCCGCTTCGACCTTCCAAACCTCCTTCCTCGAACGGGCGTCTTTTTCTTCCTCAAGCCAGGTCCTAACAACGCGTTTTACCCTGAGTGCTTGACCATGCACAGAGAACACCCGCGGCTCCTGCGCGTAGCGGGAGCTGCTGTATTCAATAACGGTGACCAACATTTTTATTTTTTCGCTTAAACTCAGGTCAGGGGATTTCCCATATCTTCGAACTCTAAACTCGCCTCGCACTCAGCTGCAATCGTGTCTATGCTATTGCCTCTGATGAATGCCTCCACAAGCTCGCGGGCCTCGCCGTCGCAATACTGGACGGGTGGTGATTTCATGAAATATGCGGAAGGTCCGATAAGCGCTCCGGCTATCCCCCTGTCCATTGCGAGTTTGCAGCATCTGACCGCGTCAATCACGATTCCGGCCGAGTTGGGCGAATCCCATACTTCGAGCTTGAACTCGATGTTGAGAGGTATATCTCCAAAGCCTCTGCCTTCGCATCTTATGTAAGCCCATTTTCTATCTTTGAGCCAGGGAACATAATCGGAGGGACCGATGTGGATGTCCTCGTCTTCAATATGGTGATCGAGCTGAGACCTTACAGCGTTGGTCTTAGATATCTTCTTTGACTCGAGGCGTTCTCTCTCGAGCATGTTCTTAAAGTCCATGTTGCCGCCGATATTCAGCTGGCTTGTCCGTTCGAGGAATACTCCTCGCTCATTCAAGAGTCTGGCAAGCACTCGGTGGACAATTGTTGAGCCTACTTGACTTTTTATGTCATCCCCGACGATGGGTACCCCGCTTTTAAGAAATTTGCTTTGCCACACCGGCTCTCTTGCGATGAAAACCGGAATGCAGTTAACGACCCCGCAGCGCGCTTCGAGAGCTTCGCTGACGTAAAAACGGGTTGCGTCTTCGCTTCCCACAGGTAAGTAGTTGATGAGAACGTCGCATTCGGTATCCGATAGCAGTTCGGAAACATCAACGACAGGCTCGGAACTTTCTTTCACCGTTTCTCTGTAGTATTTGCCGAGACCGTCAAGAGTCGGACCCCTGCTGACACGGACCCCCGTTTCGGGCACCTGACTGAACACCGCCGTGTTGTTGGGAGGGCAGAATATTGCCTCGGCAACGTCTTTCCCCACCTTATTGGCATCCACATCGAAGGCTGCCACCACTTTAATGTCGCTGATATGATAAGGACCTATCTTGACATGCATCACTCCCGGAACTTTTTCCTCTTCGCTTGCGTTTCGGTAATACTCTATTCCCTGAAGAAGAGCAGACGCGCAGTTACCGACACCTACTATTGCAACCCTGATTTCTGACATTTTTTACTCCTCCTTAAAGGGTGACACGTCGTTCCTGTTTTCATACTCCCGAAGCGGCAGTGATCTCTCCTTTGCCCTCATCTTTGACCAATTCGCCCGCTTTTGCCGTGTTTTCCCGCGCGGTTATAGCTTCTTTCTCCTGGGCAATAAGTCTTTCCAGCCACTTCATGTCGCTTTTGATCTGCTCGAGCTTGTGTCTTAAAAGACCCTTCTGATATCTGTCCTGGCTTTTGTTAAGGCTTTTGTATTTCTTAAATTTCGCTATTTGCTCTTGAAGAATTTTCTGCCTTTTCTCAAGGACCATTAGTCTTGTTTCGGGGTCAAGATACTGGAAGAAAGCCATTCTCACGTCGAATTTCTCGGTGTCCGAAAGGGCGGAATCGGGTCTTACGTCTGACAGAAGTCTTATGAACTCCCGCTCACCTTTCGGCGTAATCCTGTACACGTTCCTGTTTCTGGTTTTCTCTTTGATCGAGTAGGCACACTCAATCTCCTTTGCTTTCTCCATCTTCTTTAGGGCAGGGTAAAGTGAACCGTAACTCACGGTCCAGAAGCTTCCGAGCAAGTAGGAAAGCTTCTTTTTAAGTTCGTAGCCGTGCATAGGCTTTTCTTTTAACAAGCCGAGTATCGCAAGTTTCAGCAAAGCCAATCGCCCTTTCCAGTTGTTGCGGAAAAAAATATCAAATCGATATATTTAAATCAAGTATATATCGATTTGATATTTTTGCAAGTTCAACCTATTTCAAATGGGGAATGAGGAGCTTCTCGGTCCGAAATATTTATCTGGAGGACGGTTTATGTCAGGAGAAATGCCTGAGATAACCATCTATGTAATTTTTTACGGCTTCTTTGGTCGTGTATATGCCGAAATGCCCCTCGCAAAGGATGTCAGCTTCGAGTTGAAGAATTTTGCGCATTGATTCCCGCCAAGCTTGGAGGTCCGATCCAAACTCCGGGTGAAAGGGACCATGGATATCCTGACCGAAAAGCACTCTTACTTTTCCCGTGTCAACGAAAGCCGAAACGGAACCCGGAGTGTGTCCAGGGGTGTGCAGCACATTAAGGCGCAGGTCCCCAACTTCGAGTATCTCGGTTTCTCCCCGTATCTTGTGGTCTATTTCAATTGGTTCGAAGCGAACGCCGTACAAGAAAGCGGCGGTCGTTATCCGGTCACCGGATTCTAGCGGGTCGCAGTCGGCTTCGTGCGCAATGAGTCTCGCTTCATAATCTTTTTTCAAAAACGGGGCTGCGCCAACATGGTCAATGTGGCAGTGCGTGAGCAGAACGGTCTTTATTTTTTCCGGCTCAAAGCCAAGTCTTATGATGTTAAGAATCATGGATTTATATGCTGGACCGCAGCCGGCGTCAATCAGAGCCAATTCTTTTTTGCCGTCGAGGAGGTAAACGCAACAGTCTTGACCTGATGTCATGTCGGGTCCGGCAACCTGATAAACTTCGGAGCAAACTTTCATTGGTTTCTTATTACCCCGCACGAAAATCTCCAGGATTTTAAGTGATTCCTCAAACTTATTTGAGTATATCAGTTCTTTTCGGAGAATGAGATTGCTCAAGGCTCTGGCATGTTGGTTCTGATAAAATTCAAACCGAATATAATTGGCGTCGAGAATCTGACTGCGGATTGCATATCTTGAGCAGAAATGGACCCACAATACTGCCGGGAAAGAATTGCCCGCGTAGCGGAGAACGTGGAAAGAGTGATTAAGGGCAAGCCTCAAACGGTGAGACTTGCAATAGTCGCCTTGCTTGCGGGCGGGCATCTACTGATTGAAGATGTTCCAGGTGTAGGCAAAACGATGCTTGCGCGCGCTCTTGCAAAGTCCATTGACGCCAAATTCCAGAGAATTCAATTCACGCCTGATTTACTGCCATCCGACGTTACCGGGGTATCAGTTTTTAACCAGAAAACGGGAGTTTTCGAGTTTCAGCCAGGACCTATTTTCGCCAATATCGTTCTCATCGACGAAATAAACAGAACCACGCCCCGTACGCAATCGAGCCTACTTGAGGCAATGGCTGAACAGCAGGTGAGTGTGGATGGAATAACATACGAGCTACCGGACCCGTTCTTTGTCATGGCCACCCAAAATCCAATCGAGTTCTACGGGACTTACCCGCTGCCGGAAGGGCAAAGGGACAGATTCTTAATGGCCATAGGACTCGGATATCCTTCTTTCAATGTCGAGAAAGAGATCGCGCTCGACCAGATGGTCAGGCACCCCATTGAGGATTTGGCTCCTGTCATTTCCCTGGAGGAGTTCAAAAAAATACAAAACGCGGTAAAAGAGGTAGCTGTTGAGGATTCCATTTTGGACTACATCGTCTCTATTGTTCATTCAACGAGAAACCACCCAGAGCTCCTTCTCGGCGCAAGCCCGAGGGGAAGTCTCGCCCTTTTGAGGACATCCCAGGCAATGGCGCTCTGTGAGGGTAGGGACTATGTGGTTCCTGATGATGTGAAGCAAATGGCGCGCTGGGTTTTGCCCCATAGATTCATAACAAAGGAAAGGGCTAAAGGTATAGCCAATCAGGCGCACATAATCGATGATGTTCTAAGGGAAGTCCCAGTGCCTGTCAGTGCGCGCGCCTCTGGAGAGGATCAGAATTGACAAGACGCAATTTGATTGCACTTCTCCTTTCTATCGCGCTCTTTGCAATTGCCACGAACATAAGGTCTGGATGGGTTTACCTCTTCTCGAGCATACTGCTCGCCTCCGTTTTGCTGGGCGTTCTATCCGCCGTGATGAACGTACAAAGAGTCGCTCTCGATCTGCGTTTCCCCTCAAAAGCGTTCGAAACTGAGCCCTTCAAAGTTGATCTCACCGTGAGAAACAATGGTCGATTCTGCGCAAGAATGGTCACAATCCGAGAACAGCCATACTTTCCGGATTCCGCTTTTTTGCAAACGGCAGGTCCAATACGCGGCTCAATTCGATGGCTCGGGAATTATTGGAAATTCTTAAAAGAGGGTTTCGGTGCAGCGAGAGATTGGCGAAGGGGTATAACAGACAACCCCCCCGTATTGGCGCTTGAGGCTATCGCCGCGGGTAAAACGCTCGAGATTTCTTACGAAAGTAGCTATCCTTTGCGGGGCTATTACCCTTTTGCGGTTATGCGCGTCTCATCCGCTTCGATCACCGGCAACGCGGGTTACACCAGGAAAATAATTATTCCTACCGGGATCATTGTTTTTCCGTCCGTGTATAAGATTTCCTGGTTTCCCTTTGAGTCGGCTGACCCTTTCGCGAGCGCGGAATACCATGAATGGACGCGAAAGGGGATTGGGCAAGATTATTTTGGGGTAAGGGAATATGCGAGGGGCGATTCACTGAGACATATTCACTGGAGGTTGAGCGCTAAACACAACACTCTTATAGTTAAAGAGTATCAGCAGGAGTTCAAACCATCCGCTGGTTTAATCATCTCGCTTCGCGCCCCCAACTCAGGCACGAGACACAAAAACACGCTTGAGGACGGTTTACGCGCCGCCTCTTCGATAGCGAATTTTTACGCTGAGATGGGTTGCTTGCCGAAGATGATATTCGCGCGGGACGGAGGATCTGATGTATTGGTCCCCGAGCATGTTGAGGATTGCTTCGAGGCGCTCGCTTTGTTTGAGCCTGATGAGAAAGCCAACGCAACACATGGGAGAAGAATGTCTGACATACTCTTTGATGCTATTGATTTCGGTCGCAGGGTTCATTTTTCTGGCTCTTCGATCACAGTAATCACGAACATGCCCGCCGGTGAGTTTGAGGATTTCTTAAAATCGATTCCGTCCGCTGAAAATCTGACGTTTGTTCTTATACTCGAGGAGTCTTACGGGGATGGCTTAACACCTGAGGAAGAATCCAGTCTGATTGAAAAGCTAAAAATACTTGCCGCGTCCCGCTTTTCAAATCTTTATGTTGTTCGGAAAGACAGGGGAGTCGCCGATTGTTTAAACGAGCCGTTGCATATTACAGCCGCATAAGTAAGCCAGCTGTTTTTGAGGAATCAGTGTCCTTCAGGGTTGCTGTGTATATCGAAGTGATTATCAGCGTAATTGCCGCTTTTATTTGCGCAGGGATATCAGTTGTCGTGTTCTGTCTGGTTGTCGCGGGGGTAACCGCCGGGTTTGTCTTTTCTTACCTGACGCTCCATAGATCGAAAGTATGGGTCAAAATCTTACTTTCAATTCTTTTGACCGTTGTTTTTGCTCTGTTTTGGAGCGACTTGTCTGCCTCACTGCACGACATGCGATACCCGCTTGTCCGGCTGTTTCTTTGGGTACAGGTTTTACATTCATTTGACCTTCCAATGAGGCGTGACCTCGATTTCTCGCTGATAAGCTCGGTCATTCTCATGGCTTTTGCCGGGTCTTTGAGCATTTCGACGGATTTTCTGTTCCTTTTGGTTCCTTTTGTCGCGGTCGGGGTTGCCGCATTCTATCTCGGACATCGCTCAAGCCTTGAAAGGGATTCTCAAATTATCATTAAAAGCAGCCCCGTAAGAAATGCCGTGGGCGTGGTGTTCGGGGCGGGTATCCTCGGTGCGGTCGCAACAATTCTGTTTATCTTTATGCCGCGTCTTCCAGGTATTCCGCAAAGCCAGCTTCCCGTATCTTCGCTTTTAAGTAAGGTGAAAAGATTCGAGGGGCTGGTAAGAAACCCGCAATATTCGGGCTCATATGAGAGCTTTCCGGAAACACCGCTTCCCTACAACCCATACACCTATCACGGTTTTAGTCGATTCCTCGATTTGAGAGTAAGAGGTATACCGGCGGATAAAATTGTTATGAAGGTCAGGTCCTCGTTACCAGTCTACTGGAGATCAACCGCCTTCGATGTCTTCTTGGGCAATGGTTGGGAAAATTCAGACAGGAAACCTTCGGAGATATACTCTGAAGATTTACCCGTTGAGATCGCTCATGAAGGTGATGTCCTTCCAGAGCTTACCCGTGAGTTGATCCAGACTTTCTTTATTGAATCGAAACTTCCCAACACAGTTTTCGCGGCTTATAACCCTGTCAGCCTGTATTTTCCGTCTCAGGCCTATAAGGTTGATGCGCAAAAAACTGTCATCGTTCCTATCATGCTGGATAAGGGGCTCATATACACCGTGATTTCGGAGGTAAGCTCGGCAACCGCAAGCATGTTGAGGAATGCGCCCGTCAACTACCCAAAAGGTTATGTCCAGAAATACTGCCAGCTTCCTTCCATGTCGGAGAGGTTCAAGAAGCTCGTTGATTCAATTGTTGCCGGTAGGTCGAACAATTACGACAAAGTACTGGCGCTGATGAATTATCTCCAGACTACTTATAAATATGACCTAAAATGCCCGCCGCAGGGTAAGGACGAGAATACCGTGGAGTTCTTTTTGTTCAAAGCGAGGAAGGGATATTGCGAGCATTTCGCCACTGCGCTTGCTGTAATGTGCAGATATCTCGAGATACCTTCAAGACTCGCGGTTGGTTACGCCACTGGTTCATTCAACCCGTTAACAGGTTACTACGAGGTGAGCGCGAGGGATGCCCACGCTTGGGTTGAGGTTTACTTCCCCCAATTCGGTTGGATTTCTTTTGACCCAACCCCGGGTTTTACGGACAGGTTGACCGCACCAGACGGAGAGGATGTTTGGGCGGGATTGAAATTTTTCGATTACCTCAGGCAAGGAATTTCACGTGTTTTACCCCCAAGTCTTACTCGTTGGGTCTCCAAAACGCTCACAAGCGCCTCAAGTCTCTTCAAATCTTTCGGTCGTCTTGTGTCTGAAGCTTGGAGAGGCATTCTTATCTCCGGGGTCCTGCTCTTGATTATATTCGGGTTTATTTTTGGGGCGCTTCGAATGATTTCTCTGCGGAGGAAGAGGCTTGCGATTTCATTACTTCAGAAAAGTCCGAGAGAAGAAATTTCCGAGGTCTTCACGAAGGTTGAGGACGCTCTTGGGAAAAAAGGAATCCCCAGGCGTCCGTGGCTGACCGCGCTTGAGTACGGGCGGGAGGTCAGCTCAAAGATTGGTCTTGAGTCAATGGTCCCATTTAGCGAAACATTTACAGCTTTAAGATACAGGGCGGAATCTCCCACTCGGGAGGAACTTGAGCGATTCAAAGATTTCGCGCAGGATTTGCGCACCCGCATTTCGAGGATGGGTGGGCGCCGGCTTCGGAAAAAATGATGCAGGAAGGATGAAAATTAGAATTCTCGTTTGGGATGCCACTTTGAGCAGAAGACTCTTTCTCGCCAAGAAAAATGGAAAAATTTCCGCATCACTTTCGGGGAAGATGCGGCGTCAAACGAAACTTAAGGAAGCCTACGACCCCGAAACGTATATTCGTATTTCTGCCCGAGGCAAACACGCTTGGGTTTTACGACATCCTTTCAAGAATCATCGCACACCCCTGTCCGCCCCCTATGCACATAGTGGCGAGCCCTATGGTCGCGTCCACGTCTTTAAGTTCCTCGATCAGGGTTACGACGAGCCGGTTTCCGGATGCTCCGACAGGGTGACCGTATGCTATCGCCCCACCCCATATGTTGGTTCTTTCTTTATCCAACCCGAGCTCCCTTTCGCAGTATAGATACTGAGCGGCGAACGCCTCGTTTATTTCCCACAGTTCAATGTCGCTGACCTTCATCCTGGCTCTTTCAAGTGCCATCCTCGATGATGGCACTGGACCATAGCCCATGTAGGCTGGATCAACTCCGGCGACTCCCCAGGAAATAATCTTGGCGAGCGGGGTTATGCCCTCAGATTTCGCGCGCGATTCGCTCATTATTACGACCGCCGAGGCTCCGTCATTTATTCCGGACGCGTTTCCTGCGGTTACGGTGCCTCCCTCTTTAAAGACAGGCGGGAGCTTGGCAAGCTTTTCAAGCGAAGTGTCTTTCGGATGTTCATCAGTGTCGAAAACTATTGTTTCTTTCTTTGTCTTGATCTGGAGTGGGAGTATTTGCGATTTCAGTTTTCCTTCTTTTATGGCCTTAAGCGCTCTCATGTTCGATAAGAGCGCATGCTCGTCTTGTTCTTCCCTCGTGATGCCGTGTCGTTCCGCGATGTTTTCCGCGGTCTGACCCATTATGAGACCTGTGTGTGGGTCATGAAGCACTTCCCAGAGGCTATCCACGAGAAGCGTGTCCCTTAACCTTGCCCCGAACCGAGTATGCTTTGAGAGATACGGGGCGGAACTCATGCTCTCCACGCCACCAGCTACGATTATCTCGCTTTCTCCGATCATGATCTGGCGCGCCCCGGATATTATGGATTGCATTCCAGAGCCGCATCCCCTGATTGTTGTGTGAGCGGGGACTGTCTCGGGGATTCCAGCGGCCAGGGCGGCGCCCCTGGGGACAAGATTATTTTCGTCCGTTCTCGGAATCACCTGCCCGAAAATCACTTCATCTACCGCTTCTTTCTCGATTCCTGCCCTTCTTATCGCTTCGATAATTACCTCTTTTGCCATTTGAGTGGGCATAACGTCCTTAAGCGTTCCGCCGAATGTGCCAAAGGCTGTTCTAACGCCGGAGACTATTACAACGTTTTCCAATCCTTCCTCCCTTTCCGTCTTTGTTGCACCTACTAAGGAAAATATTTCGTGACATTTTATTAATTCAGGGGGGCACTTATCAACCGTCACAGGAGAACTTGTCTGTAATTTTCTTGGGTGAGTGTGGCTGAAAAAAGAATATATAGCCGGAAAAGAGATTTAGCGGAAAGGTTTAGCTGGAATTTTCTTGAGTTGGCCTGATTGTCTTTCGGGTGAATCACATTTAACAAAAAACGGCGCCAAACGGCGCCGTTTTACAAACCTTTGTTTTTCTCTAACTATTTAGCCAGGGGAAAAGAGTTTCATTTGTGTCGCAGTGCATCAGCTCGACAGTCTTGGTGATAACATCCGCATAGGAGTAAGAGACCCTTTGAGAGGACGATGTCTTCGTCAGGACCCTGACAACAAAAACGTGCGGATAGGTTTCCTCGAGAACAGCGGTGTTTTCGATAACAACTTTACGACCTTTGTTTGCCCTGACACGAAGCTTTTCTCCTATGCACTGATTGAGGTCTGCGCGGATTCTCTGGGTGACATTAAAATTTTGCCGTTCGGAACCTCTCAAATTATCTCCTTTCTGACCTTCTTGCTAAATATTTAGAACTGCTAATATAATAATTGCTTTGGCAAAAATTGTCAATCTTCATGTTGCGTATTTTCTCCTCACTGAGATGATTAATTGGGCGAAAATTCTCTGTTACGGTTAGATAACCGTCTCGAATCGGTTCCCAATTTTGGCCGTGAAGTCATTGCTTGAGCGAAAACTTTCTGTTACGCTCTGCTGTCAATCGGGCACATGGTTCGCGTTTAACTTAACCTTCACCCAGCGTTTTCGATGTTTATCCGGGTAAAAGAAGAAAATTCAATCTTCTATCATTAGGTTTCAAGCGCCTTTACCAGGTATAGGGGGAAGCGCTCAATGTGCAGGCGTATTGAAATAGAAGCGGAGCAGAGCGCTCGGGTCGATTTTGTGAGGGACACGGGAAAATGCAGGCAGTATGACTCTCAGATGCGGCATCTATTGGGTGATACGTGGCATGAAGTGGGGTATTATCTTATCTTGGTGCTGATTCCTTCAACGCCACGAATAGATTTATGTGTCGATAACAAAATACCGGTCGCTCGGAGGCGGAATGGGAATCCCATGGCCGGATGAGAATTCACGAATGCTTTTTATCCGGTATCTCACGCTTGAACTTTTGCTGATGGAAAAAATCTCGAAGGGTCATGACCCAACGGCGCTCGTAAACGAACTTGAGGATATTCTTACCAATCACTTTCCCAGGAGCGCTTCTTTCATAAAGAAAAAGCTTCGAAGCGCTGATCCGGAGGCTGTGTTCAATGAAGCGAGGGTTGTGGTTTGGGCTGAGGCCAGATCAAGAAATGAGCGGGGCGGAAGGGCGGTCGTCGAGGGCAAATGGACGCCGAAAGAGATCGCTGATGACATAAACGAATGCTTTCGTGAAGCGAGAAGACGCCTTAACCTGTAAGGATTTACAATATTTTAACCTCAAAGAAGAAACATTTTCTGAGACGGCGACAATTTCTTCGAAATCGTTTTGCTTGCGGATTATTCGTTGGGCTCAGCGGTTTTTTTTGGCAATGGCGTTTCCTTTTGAGGCTCAACAGCGTCTAAGAGAGATTTGTTTCTTGCGAAGTATTCTTTGTAGGGCTTCTTTTTCTCGCCGAGCGGCGATAGAGAAGCGGCTGCTATCAAGAACCCGGCAATAAACATCGCAATTGAGATTCCATTTATGTGGAACGTGAAAACTAAAATCTTGAGCGTTCTTGTGTCAACGACCGAGGCAATACCTCCGGCGATACCAGCACCGGTTACCAGGAAAATTCTCGATACCGCATGGAAAGCCGCAAACGCCTTCCCTCTATCTCTGTCCTCAATCCTCTCCTGAACCATTGTCACGGAGACAAGGAACAGAATTCCGAATGAGCCGCCGAAAAATCCTGCAAGAAGAAAAGCGACAGGAAGCCAGTTGACCACTGACATTCCGATAAGAATGCCCCCGGTCACGAGCAGGGATATTCTGAGCATATACGGTTTCTCGCGCCTCTTCACCAGGATCTGTAGGAGCACTACGCCGACTAACATACCCAGCCCGAAGAGCGCCATCAAGAAACCAAAAGCGACGTCGCTCTTCGCGCCAAGTACCTCCCTGACATAGCCGATCCCCACCGCATAAAGGCTTCCCCCTCCGAGACAGCCCATAGCGGCGGCCAAAAGGAGAGATCTTGCGAAAGGATGCTTGAGGGCGAACCCAATGGACTCAAAAAATCCATATGATTCCCCGCTTTTCGGTGAGTATTTCTCCTGCGTGAATGCTATCTTGCTGAAGAGGTGAGCGGAAACAAAGAATGAGAGAGAGTCGAGGATGAAAGCAAACAGTGTCGGGTGTTCTGCAAGGAAGCTCCCTTTCATCAGCCTGCTGGCGGGAAACACTGTAAGGGAGAAAAGGGCGGCGGCGAACGGGATTGTGGCGTAACTTGTTGCCATTGAAAGAGAGTTCGCCATTGTCAGACGTTGCCTTTCAACTATGTTGGGAACACTTGCGTCTCGAGCCGCAAGCCAAACGATTGAAAGAGACTCGAGGAAGAATAGCCCCACATACAAGCTCCACAACGCTTTTAAAAAGGGCATCATCATTACAACTAGACCCCTCAGGACATCGCAGGTGATAAGAATTTTCTTTCTGTCGATGCGGTCTGCTATGGCGGCGGCAACGGGTCCGCTGAACAGGGCTGGCAGGATGCGGAAAGCGAGCATACCGCCCACCGCGAGGGAGGAACCGCTGATTTTCCAGGCTGCTGACATCAAAGCGAGAGTGGCAACCCAGTCGCCGAGAGAGGAAATGAGCTGCGCCGAAAAGAGCCTGGTAAAATTCCTGTTCCTCATCAGGTGCATGAAATCCTGGCGAAGGAGGGTGAATTCGGTTTTGATGTCAACCCGTTCATTTTCTGAGCCCATGCCCGCCCTTTCTTGCGCTCATTTGATTATTTTATTCAAAAGAGCGTTGGAAATAGTCTCCTTAAATAACTTATTTTCCCGTTATTCTTTCAAGCGGTTTCTTAAGAGTCATAAAATATGCGAAGAGCACTGACGATTGCCTTTCTAATCCAGTTCTATTGCAAAAATTTTTATCAAGCAGCTCCGCCTGATTAACTCGTTTAACTATAGATTCATGAACCTATAACGCTTCTATTTCAAGCGCATGAGGGAAAAATGAAGGCGGATTAGTAATATATAATTTAATGCGCTAAGAAATTGCGGGGTGGCAAACCAGTCTCTTACCCCGATTTAGCAATCGCTGTATGAAGCGGAGGGATATTAGATGATCGATCCTGAAAGGATGACAGTAAAAGCTCAAGAGGCACTTGGTCAGGCGCAGGCGCTTGCCCAGTCTATGAGCCACCAGGAAGTAGATGTTGAGCATCTTTTGATGTCGCTGATAAGGCAGAGTGATGGTGTGGTCCCACCTCTTCTACGGAAGGTGGGAGCGCGTCCTGAGATGATAGAGGACAGGCTTCAGGCTGAGATCTCGAAGCGACCGAAGGTTCAGGGAGCTACGCGTCAGTATCTTTCAACAAGACTGGACAGGGCACTGGATAAAGCCTGGGAGATAGCGCAGGGGTTAAAAGATGAGTTTGTGAGCACCGAGCACCTTTTGCTTTCGATACTTGATGCCGGTGGACCGGCGGCACAGATTCTTTTGGAAGCTGGCGTGAGCAATGATAGCGTATTAAGAGCACTCGCGGACATCAGGGGCACCCAGCGAATTACTGACCAGGAGCCCGAGGGAAAATATCAGGTTTTGGAGAAATTTACCCGCGATCTTACGGGAGAGGCAAAACGAGGAAAGCTTGACCCTGTCATAGGCAGGGATGACGAAATACGAAGAGTGGTCCAAGTTCTGTCAAGGAGGACCAAAAACAATCCAGTCCTTATCGGTGACCCGGGTACGGGAAAGACAGCGATCGTCGAGGGTCTGGCGCAGCGAATAGTAAACGGAGACGTTCCTGAAAGCCTTAAGAATAAAAGGTTGCTCGCTCTGGATATCGGGGCACTTGTGGCAGGGACTAAGTACAGGGGGGAATTTGAGGACAGGCTCAAAGCGCTGCTCAAAGAAATCAGCAAGTCTGAGGGCGAGATAATCCTCTTTATAGACGAACTGCACACTGTGGTTGGAGCGGGCGGCGCCGAGGGAGCCGTTGACGCATCCAATATGCTCAAACCAGCCCTTGCGAGGGGCGAACTCCACTGCATCGGCGCTACCACGCTTGACGAATACCGTAAGTACATTGAGAAGGATGCCGCCCTCGAGAGGAGATTCCAGCCAATCATTGTGAGGGAGCCATCGGTTGAGGACACGATTTCGATACTAAGGGGGCTTAAAGAAAGATACGAGGTTCATCATGGAGTGAGAATTAAGGACTCCGCGCTTGTTGCTGCGGCTGTGATGTCTGATAGGTACATTACGGACAGATTTCTGCCCGATAAAGCGATAGACCTTGTTGATGAGGCGGCGAGCAGATTGCGAATCGAGATAGACAGCATGCCTACTGAGGTTGATGAGGTGGAAAGGCGCATCAAGCAGTTGGAGATAGAAAGAGAGGCGCTAAAGAAAGAAAAAGATGAATCGAGCAGGGAAAGGCTTGCAAAACTTGAGAAAGAGCTTGCCGATTTGAAAGAGCAAAGCAATGAACTTCTAACCCACTGGAAAAACGAAAAGGACGCGATCTCGAGGATCAGGGAAATCAAAGAACGGATTGAAAGACTCAAGATGGAAGAGCAGGAAGCGGAGAGAGTCGGAGACCTTGAGAAGGCGGCAGAGATAAGATATGGAAGTTTGATAGAGGCGGAAAAAGAACTCGCCAGCGAAAACGCGAGACTCGCTGAACTACAGAAAAACAAAAGAATGCTGAAAGAGGAAGTTGACGAGGAGGACATCGCTGAGGTTGTTGCCAAGTGGACGGGCATCCCTGTTTCAAAACTGATGGAAGGTGAAGTGGAGAAACTTGTGAAGATGGAAGACAGGCTCCGTAGCCGTGTGGTGGGACAGGACCACGCGATTGAAAAGATCTCTAATGCGATTCGCAGGGCACGCGCGGGTCTTCAGGACCCTAACCGACCTTTGGGGTCTTTCATTTTTCTTGGACCAACGGGGGTTGGAAAGACTGAGCTCGCCCGGGCGCTCGCTGATTTTCTTTTTGATGATGAAAGGGCTATGGTTCGTCTTGACATGAGCGAGTATATGGAGAAACACACTGTCTCAAGACTCATCGGTGCGCCTCCAGGTTACGTCGGGTATGAGGAGGGAGGTCAACTAACCGAGGCGGTTAGGAGGAGGCCATATACGGTGGTGCTTCTTGATGAAATAGAGAAGGCGCACGACGACGTTTTCAACATTCTGCTCCAGGTGCTTGAGGACGGTCGTCTTACTGACGGTCACGGCAGAACGGTCGATTTCAAAAACACACTCATAATAATGACGTCAAACATCGGGAGCCACTCGCTTGAAACCCTGGATTTGGACGCAAGACAGGAAGTGGAGAGGAGGGTTCAGGAAGCGCTCAAACAGAGATTCAGACCCGAATTTCTTAACAGGATTGATGAAATCATTGTTTTCAATCCTCTGGGCAAGGGTGAAATCAGGAAGATAGTGGAGATACAGACGCGGTTGCTCGAGAAGCGCCTTGAGGATAGGAAGATACGAATCTCTCTTACTGACGAGGCCAAAGACTTGCTTGCTGAGAAGGGATTTGACCCAACATATGGAGCCCGCCCGCTCAAGAGGGTCATCCAGAGGGAAATTCAGGATCGGCTTGCTTTTCAAATTCTTAACGGTGAGATAAAGGAAGGCGATTATGTGGTTGTTGACGCGAAAGACGGGGAGATAGTTTTCCAGGTCGAACCAGCGCTCGAAGAGGAGCAAGTGGAGGTTTAGATTATCTTTTCAGAAACGAGGTTTGGGATTTTAGGCTGATCCGGCATTCGTGTATTGACTCTTAAATTTCTTTTCTTTCGCAAATAAACAGAGCGAGAAAAGTGTATACAGAGGTCAGAAGAAAAACCCCGGCATGGAGGAAAATAAACCATCGGGCGGCTCCCATTAGACAGGGTATCAGAGTTCCAAAAAGTATGAGAAAAAGCACCGCGAGTACTCTCTGTCTTCTTATTCTCATTTCGATTTGGGCTCTGTTTCTCGGGTAAGGGATAAAATCGCCTTCGTAGAGTGAATCGTCGTAACCAGGATAGCCCTGTCGTAAATAACGGCCAGCGGGGCGATTGCTCTGGTATTGAGCACCTTGTAACTGAATTCCGGTTTTAAGGTTTGCTGTACTGAACTCAAGGGCACTCATGCTGCGGTGAAACTCATTGATTGTTTCGAGGGGTGAATCCAGCGCCCGCTGTCTTAAAAACTCCGGCAGGTAATGGGCAGATAAAATGATTACCAAAAGTAATAATATGAGAAACTCCAAAACCTGTCCCCGACTGCTCGATTACCGACGCAACGCCACAATATATTGTTGTGGATTCAATGCTAATATACTATATGATGATTTACAAGGTTATTCCTTCATTTTTCGCTAAATTTTTTGGAAAATTGTGAGTATTGTGACTAATTTTAATTTTAGTTAATTATTGTGCTTAAAGTTTTATATAACATTAAGGTAATGTTTAGACCTGGAATTTTGTTTAATTATCCTAAACGCGCCGGTCGGGTTGGGCTCTTTTTCAAGCCTTTTTGTCGCAAGACCTCAGAGATGCCCAGCTTGCGTAAAGGCGGCGGTGAGGTTCGGGTCTTTTTCGTACTGTATCGGGCGTATTAAGCCTTGGAGACCTTAGTGGCAACAAACAGGATTGCCTGTATCACGGGGCGAAATGTATGATAACTCATAACTTCTTAAGAGATTTTCGGTAAGGTAAATTAAACGTAAGAAATGGGAAAGCATTCTTCAGGAAAAATCTCATATTGGGAGGCCCGCAGAAGGCGGCGGGACCTCAGGAAAAAAGTTAAGCATAAAAAGCAGCCGAGAACGCTGAAGAAGCGGTGGCTTGTCATTGCTTTCATTCTCGGTTTCCTTGTTGGGGGTGCCCTCGGCTTTTACGCGAAACAGATAGGGAAATTCGCCGCGAAACTGTATCTTTCTTTCAAACAGGGTCAATGGCAACCTGACGCAAAGGAAAAGGTGGAGGTAAGTAAGTCACTGAGTGTAATCTCGAAAGATCCCAACAAAAGCGTTAACACACTCATACTTGGGAGCGACAAAGGTAGCAATAGGGGCGAGACGGGCTGGTGCCGCAGCGATGTAATGATGCTCGTTTGCTTGCACGAGCGGGACAAGCGAGCCGTTGTTATTTCAATTCCACGTGACACAAGAGTAACTATACCGGGTCACGGCACGGAAAAGATAAATGCGGCCCACGCTTTGGGAGGACCGTCTTCGGCGATAGACATCGTAAAAAATCTCCTCGGGATGGATGTCCACCATTACATCAGTATGGATTTCGAAGGTTTTAAGAAAATAGTCAATGCGGTGGGCGGTGTGCCAGTCCATTTGACCAGACCAATAAGGGATCCTCATGCTGGATATCTCCCCGCCGGTGACCTTCTTCTCGACGGCGAGCAGGCTCTCGTGGTTGTCAGGAGCAGGAAGCTACCCGGCGGTGACCTTGATCGCATCAAGAGTCAGCACGCGTTTCTGAGGGCGCTTATCAACAAAATCCACTCGACGAAGAGCGTTTGGAAAGCGAAACAAATAGTGGATATTCTCGCGTCCTCATGCAAGATGGACTATACGGCGGGGGAAATAATGAAACTCGTTGAGGAGCTGAGGGCTTTTCCTGTTCAAAGCGTTCAATTTGTCACCATTCCTGGAGTCCCTAAAAATATAGCAGGGGCGAGTTATTACGTTCCGGACACGACTAAACTCGCTGAGCTTATAAGTGAGGTCAAGAAAAACACGCAGGTTTCCGAAAAAATTCTTGCTTCCATAAAAGCCTCCTCCGGCGGGTCAACGGTTGTTGAGGAGCTCTATTCGCCTACTGCTGACGTGATAAAGGTTTTAGGAAGTGGGAGGAATTCAATTTACGCTGTTTCAATTATCGCAGAAAAACTCAGACTTCTCGGGCATGAGAAAGTTTTTGAGGGCATCGCGAGATATCCTGTAAATACCACGACAATCTATCACAGGAAGGAAGCAAAGAGAGCGAGCTTGGGGATAAAATCGTCACTTCCTGATTTGTCGGGTGCCGAGCTTGTGTTAAGCGATGAATTGACTTCCGCCAATAACTCACCCATTGTGGTTGTCCTGCGCCAGGGTTTCGTTCCTGAAAACCTTGTTTCATTTTACGGGAGGCTTTCGGCGCCGGCGCTGAAAATCGGCAGGCTTTCGGAAAAAAACAAAAGAATCGAATAAATCGACTATTTGAAGCCTGAAATTTCAGCCGAAGGAGTTTAACGAGCCTCTCTTTGATTTAGGGTAAGAGAATAACCCTTGTCTTAACGCCGAGGTTGGTCAGGGCAAAGCGAGACGGATATCTCCGATTCAGCCGAAGCTTTGGCGAGGATTTCAGCCTCCTGAGGTGTGACGAGAAGGCAAATGTTCGGCGTCTCTTCGGTTTGGTGGCCGTCGCTTCCGTAATAGCACCCTGCGCCCACAGAAAGAACAAGCCTTTCCCTTAGAATGGTCAGAGCGCTTTCCGGACTGGTTGAAGCGGCTATAACGTCTACGAGATTTCCCGGCCGTATTTCAGCAATAGTGTGCGGTTTGGATATCTCCAGCGTGAAAGCCCTAAATCCTTCGGGAATGTATCGGGCAAGAGACGGGGCTTTTTCACGTCCTGTGGAGAGCTTCGTGAAAGGCTCACCCTTGCCGATCGGTCGTGCGGCGCGACAGCCCTCAATCAGAGACCGGTTCGTTATTGATCCGGGCACCGCGAATTCTTTAGGAATTTCGCGTTTTGTTAGCATTTCAGGGTAAATTATTGCGCCTTCAGGGATATCTGTGTTGCTTATAAAGACGGTAACAACCCCGCTTGGGTTGAAGTGTTTATGCGCGTTTATATAGTCAATAAGCAGAAGCATCGATAAGAGAGTCAGGCAAAACCCAACTGTGATTTTCAAATGTTTCTTGGTTCTCATGAATAGATTGCTGAGAGATGAGACGGTCCAAACCGGTCGCAACACAAGCCAAGCAATACAAGCATAACTCTTAATCAAATCCTTGTCAAATATGAGGCCTGCCTTTCGCCGGCGGAGAATCGCTCTTGTGAGCTTAGAGATTGGAGGGTTTTCACGCCGGGTCCTTAATGATTCGCTCAGGAAAAATCAATCATCTCAAAAACCATCTCCTCAAGGTCAACGAAAAGCATCTTGTTCCTGAGCAGCGGTTCTTTCCCGGTGAGGATACGTACCGCCTCATTTGCTTGGATTGCTGAAGCGATTGCGGGAGTCACGGCGGGATTACCTGTTTCTTCCTCTATACCATGGGTCTTACCCCGTTCGGCTTTGTCCTGATATATGTACCTCAGACCGGGGTCATCCGGGTAAATCGTCGTGACCTGAAGATACGAACCGGCGATGGCGGCGTGAATGAGCGGGACGAGTGCTTTCCGGCACGCTTCCTCGAGGGTAAGCCTGTCCTCGATACTGTCGAGCGCATCAATTACGACTTTGGCCCCATCAATTATCTCTGTCAGATTCTTTTCGTCTGCTTCGGATTCAAACGTAAATACATCAACATCTTTATTGATTCTATCCAATTCCTCCTTAACGACGGCGAGCTTTGGCTTGCCAAGGTTGTCTTCAGCTGAGAAAGCCTGGCGGTTAAGGTTGGACTCCTCGTATTCGTCCGGGTCGGCAATAGTGATTTCCCCGACGCCCGTCCTCGCAAGGATTTCCGCGACCCTGGACCCTAACCCTCCCGCGCCAACGATCGCCGCTTTTGAACTCAAAAGCGATTTTTGACCTTCAATTCCGAGAGTTCCCACGTTCTTGAGGTATCTCAAGGGTATGATGCCGTTTTCGAGCGCGAGAAGGCTAAGTTCTTTTCTTCTAACTTTTTGCAAGACAGCCAGGCGGTCTAATTCCAGCGAGGAAACGCAGGTTAAGAGTTTTCCATATTCCGCTTTTTTAAAGGAATGTGAGATGATTTCGTCTAGGATTGCGTTTGACATATATGCCTCCTAAGCAAAATGTTATCCGCCCGAAATTGCGGGTAGAATCGCAACGAAGTCACCCTCACTGAGAACATGATCTCGAGGAACCCTTCTCTTGTTAACCGTCACAGACCCCACCAGTTTCTCAGGGATGCGCAGTTTTTCTATGATTCTTTCCACGGATGACCCTTCCTCCAGGTGGATTTCGAACTCTGGTGATTGTAGAGGGGGGTCAGCCTTTTTGAGAAGAATTGCCGCCACTCTGACTCTTACTTTCACCTCTGCGAGAACTCACCTCCGGCGTGCGGACCTTATTCTCGAGTCCATGAATTTCAGGATGTCATCGCTTGATAAGACCGCGATTATTCTTCCGCCCTCCAGTATCCCGAAAAGCCTTGCTCCCTTTAAGGTGCGTCTAAGAAGCTGATCGAGAGCTGTTGTGGTTTCGACGAATTCTATTGACTGAAGCGGTCTTGATAGACGTCCGGCGTTAAGCAGGTCCCATTCTGACCCCGCCACTCTTCTTAGGTCATCGCGGAAAACGAAGCCGATTGGTTCTCCTCCCCTGTACACGGGAAACGCCGGAACTTTATACCATGCGAAGTAGTAATCGCGCAGTGGTGTGAGCGGCGTTTCGGCATCGATTTCGGGAAGCCTCACGGTTATCAAATCTGATGCTGTGATTCCTTCCGATGCGAGCCTGAAGACGGTTTGACGGTAGCTTATCTGAGCGAGCCGGTACAAGAAGAAGCCGATTATTACAAGCCAGAATCCGCCCGCGACATTATCGATCAGCACCGAATAGACCCCTCCGCCAATCAGAAACAAGGCAACAACCTGACCGCAAAAGCTGCCAATCTTTGTGGCTTTCTCCAGATTCCCCGTTGCTTTCCACAAAAATGCACGCAGTATCCTGCCGCCATCCAGCGGAAAACCGGGAAGGAGATTGAAGATGCCGATGGCGAGATTCACGAGGGAAAGATAAAGAAATGGCACTACGAGAATCCCCCCCGCTTTAATTGTCTTAGCAAGCCTGTAGAACCCGTAGAAGGCGCCCGAAATGATGAAAGTGGCAAACGGACCTGCGACAGCCATTTTCAGTTCCGTCACTGGATCTTTGACGTCCTCGCCCATTTCCGCCACACCGCCGAAAAGGAAAAGGGTGATCCTGTTAATTGGAACTCCGTTTCTTTTTCCAACAAAGCTATGGGACACCTCATGCAGCAGCAGGCACGCGAAAAAGACCAGCGCCGTTAGAAATCCTGCGATCCACACCCATGGACCGCTCGGGATGGGATGAACATGAAGGTAGCTGTCAAGTTCAGGGAAAATGTCGATGGGGTTTTTAAATATACTCCCGAAAGTTATTGACACGAGTATGAAGATGACAAGCCAGCTCGCGTTAATGGCGATCTCGATTCCGAGTATTTTCCCAATCCTGAACCCACTTTTGGGAAACAATATTCTCACCTTAAATGTCGTAACCGAACAACCAAAATCTCCGTATTCCTCTGTCAATTTTAGACATAAGATACATCAAATCGGATTGATATGTATCACAGAAGGCTTGATCGGACGTAAAAGAACTGACCTCAGACAGCGCTGTTCGGATTTGGAAAGCTACGGGAGTTCAAAGTGAGAGACTTCTCTTAACGTCTTAAACCTGTCCTCTATTTGTCTTTTGGTTAGTGATGAAATTCCCCTCACGCTGAAATCTTCAACGCAAAACGAAGCCATAACGGTTCCGTAGATTATGGCGCGCCGCATGTTCTCCGGGGATATGTCGGCGGTTCTGGCAAGGTGTCCCATAAACCCGCCGGCGAAAGAATCCCCGGCTCCTGTAGGGTCGAAGACCGTCTCACAGGGAAAGGCGGGGGCGCTGAAACATTTGTCCAGGGCGAACATTAACGCTCCGTGCTCCCCCTTCTTAACGATGACAATCTTCGGACCCATTTCGCTCACGATCCTTGCGGCTCTTATTAGATTGGGTTCTTGCGCCAATTCTCTGCATTCTGAGTCGTTAAGAATTATCGAATCAACTCTCGAGATGGTCTCAAGTAGCGAAGGTTTTTTGCCCTCTATCCAGAAGTTCATGGTGTCGCAAGCAACGAATTCCGGCTTTTCCACTTGATCGAGAACGTTTCTCTGCAGATCCGGGTCAATATTTGCCAGAAACACGTATTTAGAGCTTCTCAATTTCTCGGGAATAACGGGGCGGAAATTCTCAAACACGTTGAGTCTGGTCTCAATGGTGTCCCGGCTATTGAGGTCGTATCCGTAGCAACCCGCCCATCTGAATGTCTCGCCCTTCTCGATGCTCAAGCCTAAAAGGTCAATGCCGCGGCTTTTTAAAAATTTCACGTATTCTTCCGGAAAATCCTCACCCACGACGGCTACCAGGGAAACGTCCGTAAAGTATGAGGCGGCGACGGAAAAGTATGTGGCGGACCCGCCGAGCGCGTCTCTTTCCTCGCCAAAGGGTGTCTTTACGCTATCGAGCGCGACTGAGCCTACAACGAGAAGTCTGGAGGTCATTGAGATTCCTCCAGTAAGTATTTCTGAAAGATGGGCTTAATTTGTTCCTTGACATCATCAGGTATTACCGCCGGATGGGTCGCGATGGCAAAACTTAAGGCGTGCCTGCAAGCACAATCCGTGATCTGGGCAATTTTAGGAACGGCTTTTCTGATAATTCTTTTTGCTGTGCCTACCCCTTTTTGTATGTTCGCGAGTATCATTTCCGCTGTCACCTCTTCAGCGGTTTCCTTCCAAACATCGTAATCCGTCACAAGAGAAAGGCTCGAATAGCAAATCTCCGCCTCACGAGAGAGTTTTGCCTCCGTTGCCGCCGTCATGCCGATGACATCCGTGTCCCAGCTCCTGTAAAGGTTTGATTCCGCTCTTGTTGAAAAGGAAGGTCCTTCTATACATATGTACGTGCCCCCGATAAATACAGATATGCCAAGAGATTTGCCTGCTTCGTAAAGAATATTCGATATTATTTTGCAGAAGGGATCGGCAACGTCAACGTGCACGGCGGGAATTTTTGGAAAGAAAGAATTTTCGCGCTTTTTCGTTAGGTCGATGAACTGCGCTGGAATGACGATATCTGTTGGGTGGTATTCTTCGCGAAGGCTACCCACCGCGTTAACGGAAACAATGATTTCAGCTCCGAGCTTCTTAAATCCAAATATATTTGCCCTGTAGTTCACTCCAGTTGCTGAGTATTTGTGACCTTGACCGTGTCGAGAAAGAAATATGACTTGAATGCCCTCAATCATGCCGATAATGTACTTATCCGAGGGTTCGCCGTAAGGTGTATCGATAAGCTTCTCCTCGATTATCTCGAGGTCTTCCATTTCATACAGTCCGCTTCCGCCGAGTATTCCTATAACCGCGCGATCGCTCATAAGTACCTCCACCGTTATTTAAATCACACCGCCAGAAGGCGGATAATATTATATCCGAACGCGAACGGGACAAATCCTTATACTTCTGGAGCACATGACAGATTGGTGATACGGCTTGGATTTTGAGTATTTCTCTTGGGTCTTTTTAGTTTGAAATGATTGGAAAACGGAGGCTGGGGGTCCCCTTTGACGCTGGTGTTTTAGTATGTACCGGCGCTTACGCCCGAGTGTGGTAGGAAAGGAAGGGGAAACAGACCGCGAGGGAAATATTAAACATGTCTATTAGCACGACCTCGCGCAGAACTCATACGAGAAGCGGCTTGTATCATTCTTCTGAAGAATCGCTTGCGCTTTTCTTACTTTTTCCCCCTTTGTCATCTCCGGAATAATCGCTTTTGCCGTTTCCGTTAGAAGGGATGCAGCGCTGTTTTCCGTAGTCGGTTGAGTAGAAGCCCGAACCCTTGAACACTATACCTACTGGGTGAAAGACTCGCCTTACGTCGCCACCGCAAAACGTGCAGGATTCTACGCTTTCACTGAACCCGTGGACGACCTCGAAAATCTTGTTGCATTCTTTGCATTTGTACTCGTATCTCGGCATCACTACCTCCCGCTGTCACACGATATCAAAGTAGTGTCAATTTCACTTGTGAATCACTGCAGAAGAACGCTTACGGACGATTAACATCATGGAACGACCGGCGCTTCGGACGCCGGTCGAGCATTGAATTTCGAATTTAATATAAAGGTTTTGGCGGGAAATCGCAAGACCCGTCGGTACTTGCTGAATTACATGCGCTGGGCGCCAGGGCGCATTTACTTGATACCGCAGGTGTGGTTTTTTGGTTGGCAAAGAATTTGATATCGGTTCCAATCCTTCATCCCGATTGTTGCCATGGGGAAATTGTGTTGGCTTTTTTGACTGAGCATTTGGGATAATTCTTTTCTATGCGAAAATCAATGATAATAATGGCAATATCATGCAGTGTGAGTAACCTTTTCCAATGTTAAAGAAAGCGGCGCGTGTTTACGATTAATAAATTGAAAAGGTGGCAAAAATTTAGATGTTATCTTACGGCGCGATGGAGGCAGTGGTAAACGCCAGTTGTTCAGGATTATAGTTTCGAATATACGCCTTGCTGGGACTACGCCGCGGTACGGTTTTGAGACCCGATTCTGCGACGAGGTGATCCGCTTTGACTAAGGGAAGAATACTGCTTGCCGATGACAATAGGCTTGTCGTCAAAGTAACCACGGCAATCCTCGAAAAGGAGGGTTACGCAGTTTCTGTTGCATGGGATGGAATTGAGGCAATAAAGAAAGTTTATACCGAGAGGCCGGATCTGGTTATTCTGGATATTGAGATGCCAAAGGTTAACGGGTACCAGGTATGCCGATTGCTTAAGGATGACGAATACACCAAGGATATCCCCATCATTATGCTTACCGGAAGAGAAAGGCAAAGCGACATGTTCTGGGGGTTGCAAACCGGTGCTGATGCGTATATGGTGAAAGGTTTCGAGCCGGAGCGGCTGCTGAGCGTTGTGCGCGAACGAATGGAGAATTCTAAGAGAAAAACGGATAAGGCGTTTCCGGATAAGGAAGACATTCAAGTTGATGATGAGTCAGGGCTGATGAGGAGAATCATAGATGTTCTCGATAAGAAACTATTCCAATCGACAATCCTTAATAAGATTGGTTCGCTTATGGCAGTCACGGAGGATTACCGGCAGGTAATAAAGGGAGCTCTTGAAATTCTGACACATGTTATCGGCAATCCCGTTGGCCTTGTGATTCTTTTTGACGAAGGTGAGGAAATCGTTAACATTGCGTCTCCCGTATCTGTTGGGATGGTTAAAGTAATATGCGAAATAGGCATGGAAACAGCTGTAAGCTATGGGTGGGAGCCGAAAGACTTTGATTCCGTGAATAATGTGATGTTCGGGGAGGATCTTCTGCGCACGGACAAGAGTGATGTTGACAGGGAGATGATAACCACGGCGCATATCCCCCTGGTTTCCCGCAAGAAGGTATTCGGGATTCTCCTGCTCGCCAGTCAAGAGGACGGCTCGTTTAGCGCTCACGCCGGTGAGGTGTTGAAGGTTGTGGGCGGGCAACTGACCATGCTCATAGATAACGCGAGGCTTTATGATTCGATGAAAAAGCTCGCCATTACTGATGGGTTAACTAAAACATTCAATCACAGGTTTTTCCACGAGCTGCTTGAACGCGAATGGCGAAGAGCTGAAAGGTACAATTCAGTCTTCAGTCTCATGATGCTTGACATAGATGATTTCAAAGGAATAAACGACACGTACGGGCATCTATGCGGGGACGAATTACTCAAGGAACTTGCGAGGCTGTTGAAAGGTAACTTAAGGGCTACGGATGTGGTGGCAAGATACGGGGGAGAGGAGTTCGCGATCATTTTACCTGAGACAAGTGGAGATGAAGCTTCCGTAACCGCTGAAAGAGTGAGGAAGGCGGTGGAGGAGCACGTATTTATCGGTGATGAAAGCGGGCTTAAGATAACCGTAAGCATAGGGATCTCATCCTATCCTGCTCCTGGCTTGAGAGACAGGTCTGATCTTATAAGACGGGCGGACAACGCGCTTTACGATGCGAAAAGAGCCAGGAAAAACAGGGTATGTCTTTTTGAGGAAGAGTCAAGCAGAAAGGGTGCATAACCCGTTTGTGGGGTTTTCTTTTCAAATGACGCAGACGACCAAGAAGTGCGATTCAGGGGTGGGCGGCGCGGCGAAAAGCAAATTAATCGTAGTGTACCACCGTGATTTCGCGTCCCACGGTTATCCGCCTTTGAAAGACCGCGTGGAACCGTGCTTTAACCACATAAAAGAAACCGGGATTTTAAGCAGAGAAAATGTTCAAATTGTTGAACCACAACCTGTCTTGGATGAGCTCCTCTACCTGGTGCACACAAAGAGGCACGTTGCCGATGTGAAAGCGTCCGGCTATTTCGAGGTAGCTGCACGTTCCGCGGGGGGAGTTGTCACCGCGGCTCAAATGATTGTCGGCGGCGCGGCCGATAATGCTTTCTGTTTTGTTGGGGCAGCGGGTCACCATGCAAGCAGAGAGGGATATTGGGGTTTCTGTTTTCTTAACGATATCTGCATAGCCATTAAGCATTTGAGAACCGGCGGTTTTTCGGAAAAGGTCGCCATAATCGACATTGACCCACATTATGGCGATGGAACGAGGGACATAATCGGGGAAGACCCATCAATCCTGCATATAAACTTTCACTCGGGGTCGCCTCGGGGCGAAAGACACTCAGATGAGATGAACAATCTTGACATATGCCTTCCTTTTGACGCGACAGATGAGGTTTTTATCTCTTATGCCCGGATGGCCGTTGATGAAGCGCATAAGTTTTCGCCGGGGATAGTGTTCGTGGTGTTTGGTTATGATTCTCATGAGAGCGACTACGGCGCTTTTAGGCTAAGCGATGAAGCTTACCCGCGCTTTGCGCAAGCGGTCGGTTTAAGATTTCCGCGGGGAGTATGCTACGTTTTGAGCGGGGGCTCGGGCGTGGAAAACGGTAAACGTGCCATCGCAGGCGTACTGAGTTATCTTTCTTGATTGATATCAGTACGGTTTACCACAGGGGAAAAAATTTGAGAGGATTTGTTCTACGCCCACCTGCAAGCGCGTTGCACAGCCCTCTTCCAACCCGCGTAAAGTTCATCCCTCCGTTCTTTAGACATGGACGGCTTGAATACCCGCTCGACTTTATGGATACGGATTATGTCGTCGGGGAAATTCCACAGGCCGCAGGCGATTCCAGCTAGGTAAGCCGCGCCGAGAGCAGTGGCTTCGAGCATGGCGGGACGCTGAACTTCTGTGTCCAGTATATCAGCGAGAAATTGAAGGAGGAAATTGTTTTCCGAAGCTCCGCCGTCGGCTTTGATTCCACTGACGGGTATGCCGGTGTCTTTTTCCATAGCCGCGACGACGTCTTTACACTGATAGGCGATGGACTCGAGAGTTGCCCGCACTATCTGCTCTTTTGTTGTCGCTCTGGTAAGTCCTATGACTGTTCCTCTCGCGAAGGGATCCCAGTAGGGAGCGGAAAGGCCGGTAAACGCGGGAACCACATATACGCCGCCCGTATCCGCTGCTTTAAAAGCGAGCTCTTCGGATTCGGAAGCTTCGCTGATAATTTGGAGGTTATCCCTTAAGAATTGAACAGAGGACCCGGCGCTCGATATTATTCCCTCCATCATGTACGTGGTTTTACCGTTTATCTTCCAGGCGATGAGCGGAGTGAGCTTGTGGACGGACGCGACAGGTTCGTCGCCTGTGTTCATGTCAACGAAAGTGCCCGTTCCGTTTGTGCACTTAACGCTACCCTTCTCGAAACACGCTTCACCGAATAAAGCCGCCTGCTGATCGGCAACCACGCACCTTATGGGTATGGGATTCCCGAAACAGTCCGTTACTCCGAAATCTCCGTTGGTTTCCCTGATTTCGGGAAGTATTAAGTCACCGGGCAAGTTGAACGGTTTCAACAGTTGGCTGCTCCACCGCATTCTGAATGGGTCATACATTCCCGTCGCGCTGATGTTTGAAAAATCCGTGGCATGCACCTTGCCCTTCGTGTAGTTCCAGACGAGCCAGGAATCAATAGTCCCGAAAAGAATCCGCCCCTTTGCGGCTTTTTCCTTGACGCCTGGCACGTTGTCGAGAACCCATCTCGCGTTTGGTGAGGACATCGCAGGGGTAACCGTGAAGTGCCCCGCCGTGATAAGCATTTTCCCGAACGCGCTTTTCTTCAGGCTACCGCTTAATTTGGCGGTCTGCTGATATAGACCCCCAATGACATGCAGAGTTCTGAAGTATGCGCTGTTGTTTATCCTTTCGCATTCATCAGACATTCTCGTATCCTGCCAGGTGATAGCGTTATACACAGGTTCCCCCGTTCCTTTATCCCATAGCAAGCTTGTTGCTCTCTGGGTGGCGATGGCGAGCGCGGCGATTTTGTCTGCTCCTATGCCTGAGGAAGACATGGCGTTCTCCGTCATTTTTCTGCATGTATTGAAGATTTCAACGGGGTCCTGTTCGGTCCACCCGGGATTCGGGAAGATTTGAGAAATTTCCGAGTAGGATTCCGCCATGACGTTCGCTTCCTGATCGAATATCGCCGCCCGGACCCCGGTCGTTCCAACGTCGTTGACGAGAATGTATTTCTCTTCTGCCATGGTATCCTCCGTTCTCCGGTCTTCCAAGCGTTAAGTCCTTTTATCGGGGAACGCCCCCGCGCCGCGGGCTGTTGTGCCCAGTAGGGCAAACGCTTTAAATATCATATCCACTTGCAAAATCGATTTAAAGTTCGCGTATCTGTCCATCTTTATACTTTTCTTCCGGTAAGTTAAGTCGGAATATGTTGAGGCTTAACCATTTAAGTTGAGCCGAAGGGTCTCCCAGGCGATGCAAGCGTTCTTCGGGGAGACTCAAGCGCTTTTGCGGTTAATATCTATTTATTTTTTAATTTCGGGTATACAATTTTTGTAGCGGTGAGGTGTGGATTAAGAAAAACGGTGGCAAATGCTTATAAAAATCCATTCGAGAAATGAACCCCCATTGAAAGGCGGGAGGAGTCTTTGGGACTGAAAATAAAGATTTTCCAGCTTGTTGACCTTATCATTTTGTGGCTTTTCTATCTGAGCAAAGCGCTAACCTTTGTTGTTCATCCATGGGTGATTAAAAAGGTTTTCGACAGCCTTGGTTATGCTTTTTATTACGGACGCCCGAAAATGCGCAGGGACCTTCATAGGAAGATCGCAGACGCGATGCCTGAAATGAAAGATCCTAACGAGTTGAAGAGAATCGCCCTCGGGGCGTGCACCGCAATGGTCAGGCCGATATATGAAGGCCTCCTTTTCTGGAGGCACACCGACAAGTTTATGCGTGAACTCGAGATAGAAAATCTTGAAGTGTTCGACAAGGCTATGGCTGAGGGTAAGGGAATTTTGCCATATACCATGCACTTGCCGAGTACCATAATGCTCGTGCATGCCATAATGGCAAGGTTGAATCGGAGTTATTCCATAATCGCCTGGAATCCTGAGGACCTTCCCGTTAAAAGGTACACCCGAAAGATGGCGGAGTTTGGTTTGATGATTGGAAGTGACCCTGAACTACCTGTGATTTACGCCGGTCCCGGACGTGACGCTATAAGACAGCTAAGAGAGCGTTTGTCAGAAGGAGGCGGCGTGGGGTTTGCGGTTGACATCCCCGGCAAATGCGTGGTCCCTCTTTTTGGCAGACCTGCGGCTGTAGCTGACGGGATCGCTTATCTTGCCTGGGAGTTTGACGCGCCGATTATCCCTACCGTGATGATACCGGAAGAGGGTTTCAAGCGAAGGATAATATTCTTTGAACCCATTAGATGTGAAAAAACGGGGGATAGAAAAGCGGACGTGAAAAGGACCATGGAGAAGGTCATTGCTGCCGGGGAGAGACAAGTGAGGATGATACCCGATCAGTGGATGTGTTGGTTCGGGTTGTGGAGGTGGTGGGAGAAGGCAAAAGAAATTGAAGCTTCCGCGGAGGGCGAGGAGAGCTCAAGCGCTGAATAGAGCGCTAAGGCGCGCGCTTTTTCACACCAATTCTTTGGGTTTCAACGGTTTCTTTGGTTTTTTGGACCGATATGGCTTTTAAGTGAGGCTTCAATGAAGCTTGCCGGCAGGAACGCAATTGTTACCGGTTCTTCAAGAGGGATAGGAAGGGCGATAGCGCTCCAACTCGCAAGAAAGGGATCGAACGTTCTTGTTTGCTGCCAGTCAAGGATGGATGCCGCGAAAGAAGTGGCATCTGAAATCGAATCTATTGGAGGTCGAGCTGCTGTAGTGCAGTCCGATCTTTCACAGGAAAGCGGCGCCGTAGCGGTGATCAAAGAATGCGAGAGGGAGTTCGGGGGCATAGATGTTCTTGTGAACAATGCGGGTGTGGGCATATATACCCCCGTTCATCTCTTGGAACCGTCCGACATACAAAGGGTTTTGAACCTCAATCTTTTCAGCTACATCTATCTGACGAAATACGCGGTCGCGAACATGATTGAAAGGGGCTGCCCTGGATGCATCGTAAATATCTCCTCAATTCTCTCTCGGGTTGGGATTCCGGGGACTTCCGTCTATGCCGCCTCAAAGGGCGGCATAGACGCTTTTACAATTGCGGTTGCCAGAGAGGTCGCACGGTTTGGGATCAGGGTGAATGCGGTTTCTCCGGGTTTTATCGAGACGGAGATAAACAGGGACTGGACGCTTGAATACAGGGAAAGGTTGATAAAGAAGATTCCAATGCGCCGTTTTGGGGACCCTGAGGAAGTTGCGAAGGCTGTCGTTTTCATTATCGAAGAGGCCACATACATGACGGGGCAAATTCTTGTGCTCGACGGGGGTCAGTTATCCGATTGATATCTGTCGGAAATCGAAGAATTTATTGATTATCGGTGGAGTAACGCGCTTAACCCCGGCGCCGAGCGTGCCGCATACGTTAGTTAAGATTGAACGATTGCCTTATCGCACGCGTTGATTGCGCGGTGGATGTGACTCCAGACGGGATTATTTCACTCAGCGGGACTTAAAATAAGTATCGAGACCTCTTGCAATTGCCCAGGCGACCTTTTGCCTTCCCTCCGGGTTGTGCCTTACCCAGGCAGGATTATTCTCTATTAGCACCACCGGTACTTTGGAAAGCACCGAACCAACAAACGCCGGTCCTGAGTTGTTGGATGTTCCCCCAACGTCATTCATTATTCTCGTGATACCCGCATCCTTTAGGAATGGGAACAAGGAGTTGGCAAGCTCGCGGCTCGCCCGTGCCACAGCCGGATCCACATAAACTCTTCTGCCACCCCTTTCTTTATACTGCCCTTCTGCGGGAAAGAGGATTGCGTGCAGGTTCTGGTCATAGTGTAAGCGGACCACAACGGAGCAAGTGTTGCCTATCTCCGCCCGCCGTTTAAGATTAACGTACGACGTTGCGCTCTCTTTGGTCAGAACCACTCGATACCCGAGGCTTTCGAGGAGAGATTTTGTGGTGATGGCAAGTTCCCACATCGCCTCAAGTTCACCAGGAGCGCCACTGTTATCCGCAACGTCAAGCCCTGTCACTGGATCGACCTCGCGCGGGGGGCAGTTTAGGGAGTGTCCTGGGTCAAGACAAACGCTCAGATTCCCCCCCGGTTGACGATTTTCCGAACCTTGACTTTCTTTCCCGTTCGTTTCACCGTCTTGGCTCTGTTCCGTACCGCTCTCGCTGCCCCCCCCGCGCTTCGACGAACCGTTCGCTTTCGCGTGCGCGGAGGGCTTGAGACCTTTAAGCCAAACCGTGACGGTACGTGTTTCGTCAATGGCTGTTCCCGCTTTCGGATCTTGGCCTGTGACTATGAGTTTGCCTGGATTTTTAGCTTGGGGCAAATCGAGGTCCGGGCTTATTTCTATGCTCAAATCCGCGGATTCGAGGATTCTCTCGGCTTCGGCATAAGTCAGGCCGGTGACCCTGGGAATTTTGGGAGGGCTTGAGGTTTTCATTAAGAGAAAAACGAGCCCTACAATTAATGCGGACACAACAGTTGCAATAAGTAGAAACGAAGTGATACTTCGTGCTCTGCTTTTCGAATCACGTTTCTTTCTCTCGGAGAAAAAATCGTCATCAAAAACCGAATTAACCTTGTAGCTTTTTCGTTTGCCCAAAATCTCCGCTCCCTGCTTATGTTGATTACGTAAGCTCACGAATACGGAATTTATCTTTCATTTATTAGTATATATCCATTGGTATAACGTTTCCTTTTAACGGAGGCATGGAAAAGCGAAGAGTTTATCGCTTAGTCATAATCCAACTTTTTATAAGAGACACTCTCGCGCGACTAAATACTTGTTGAGGGATTGTTTTTCCTGTTTTTAAGCTCTCTTCTTATTGTGATTGCGTCAGCTTCATCAAAAGCGGGGGAGAGTTGTTTCCGCTTCTTTTTTGTTCTTATAACATTTTACAATCTTCAATATTATGACAAATACTAATTGCGCACGTTTTCAGGTATTCTACCGTGAAAAGGACGAAAATCTCACGGTTGAAAGGTCAAATCTTGGGATGATGGATGGGGCAAAATATTGGGGGTCTGCTTCAAAAATAGGTCCGAGGGAAATAAACGAGGACGCCCACGTAGTACGTGACTATTCCTTTAGGCGGGTTAAAAAATTCATGTGCCTCGTCGCGGTCGCGGATGGGATGGGTGGACATAACGCGGGTGATTTAGCCAGTTCTATCGCCATAGAGATGCTCGAGACTAATATTCACCCCGCGAGATTTGTTGATGCGTTCGAATTCCACAACAGGATCGAGAATGTGCTTCGAGAACTATTCACAAACATCAACGATAAGATAAACACACTGGGTAATGAAAGCGCCGAAAAGAGAGGAATGGGCACGACGCTTACGTGTGGAGTGGTGGGGGCCGGTTTGGTCTATGTGGCTCATGTTGGCGACAGCAGGGCGTATGTGCTTAGCGGGAACAACATTGTACGGCTTACTGAGGACCATTCTGCGGTGATGGAGCTTGTCAGAAAGGAGGTTATTACGGAAGAAGAGGCGCTTAAGCATCGGGAAAGGAACGTGCTAACCCGAGCGGTGGGCCGATACCCTCAAGTTGAGGTCGATTTGATCACGCACAAATTAACTGACAATGATGTGCTTTTCTTATGTACTGATGGTCTGTACTCTTTTGTAAAACCCCAAGAGATAATAAGCGTTATCAGTAACTCAACCGATCTGGAAGTGGCTTGCGAAAAGCTTGCCGATATTTCTCTTTCAAGGGGATGCAAAGATAACGTCACCGCTTTGGCTTGGAGATATGAGGCTTCAAGGGATGTTGTTCTACGCGCACTCAAGAAGCTTGTGCGCGGTAAAAATTGAGAATCTTGTAATTCCCGGTTGAGCTATTTCGGGTGATTAGGTCAAAAATGGGATTATTCTTAAATAAGTCTTCGCTTCGTGATAAACATTATCGAAAGATTTGGGGGTTGCCATAAAACTATAACGTCTCTGGAAAGCATATGTTATTTCCGCTATTGGAGGATAGGTAATGCACAATGCGCAACGTGTAGGGATGGAATTCCCCATTCTGATTGTACAGAGTGTATCTAAAGTGTATGAGATGGGCGATTGCCAGGTCCATGCTCTGAAAAACACCTCAATTGCTGTTCGAGGTGGAGAGATGCTTGCTATCATGTGTTTTATTCACGAGCTTGCCGGACAGTGCCATCCGTCCCTCCAGTAGATTCTAGCCTCTCTGGGCCGCCTTTTTCACCCCCTTTCCTTCGCCTTTCTGCTGCATATGCTTTCCGATGTCTCTCTTGCCCATCGTGAACGTCTCGTAGGGCTTGCGGCCCTTGTTGCGGTAGCCCCGGTGGGGCCTCTCACGGTTGTAGTGCTCGAGCCACTTGTCCGGGTCTTTCTGGAGTTCCTCGAAGGATGAGTAGAACTTCTTTCGGAAGGCCTCCCTGAAGAACTCGTCCAGAACGGTGCGGTGGAACCTCTCCACGAAGCCGTTGGTCCTTGGCGTTCCCACCTTGGTGAACCGGTGCTCGATGTCATTCAAAGCCAGGAAGAGCTCGTGGGGGTGCTCCTCGGGCTTACCCTTGTACTCTTTTCCGTTGTCTGTGGGCATCGCGTTGATCGTGATGCCCTCCTTTAAGAAGAACGGCAGGACGCGGTCGTTCAGCAGGTCAGCCGCCGTGCTCGCGATCTTCGAGGTGTAGATCTTCGCGAAGGCATATGAGCTGTAGGTGTCGACCGCCGCCTGCAGGTAGAGCCTCCCCACGCCCTTGAGAGTCCCCACGTAGAACGTGTCCTGGCACAGCAGATACCCGGGGTAGAGCGTCTTGAGGTGGAGCTCTGCGAACTCCGGGTTGTGCTTCTCGAGAAGCCTTATCTGCTCCTCGGTTAGCTTGAACCCCTTCTTGGAGCTCTTCTCCTCGAGAGCCAGCATCCCCTTGTAGCGGGTTTCCAGCTCGTTTCTGATCCAGGCGTTCCTGACCGTCGTCGCGGAAACCACCTTCTCCCTGAGCGCAATCTCGCCACTGATCCTCTGCTGGCCCCATGCGGGGTGCTCGATCGAGAGCTCGATTATCTCCTTCTCGAGTTCGTCGGGGATCTTGTGGGGTGTGGACCCCGGCATCGGCGGGCGGTCGAGGAGCGCCTCAGAGGCCTCCCGTCTGGAATGCTCTCTTGATCTCGTAGAACTGGCTTCTCGAGTATCCCATTATGCTGCAGGCCTCTGAGCGCTCCTCAGTTCCTGGGCCAGCTGTAGCATCGAGAGCTTCCTCTGTGCTACCTTCTCATTTGCAGTCATTCGTTTCTCCTTTCGGTAGTCTTGCTGCTTTTTGCGAACAAAAATTCTACCAAAGGGACGGATGACTGCTCTGCTGATGAGGATGTTACAAAGTGTCCGGGGAGCTGTTAACTTCTACAATTAACATGAATCTCATGAATAAAAGACCAGAGAAAAAGTCTCTTTCTTGGGGGTGAAGGCGAATATGAATGCCCATCAAATGCCGGTTCTTCAGGTCGAATCAGGTCCTGCCGCAGGCAGTCGATTTCCTATTTATAAAGAGATCATTACTATAGGTCGTCTCGAGAATAACGATGTGTGCCTTGAGGACCCGCTTATCTCCAAGCATCACGCAAGGGTGATTTCACGCGGAGACGCATATCTTATAGAGGACCTCGGTAGTTCTAACGGGACAATCGTTAACGGACAGAAAGTATCGGCCCATGTGCTTTCGGACGGTGAGGTTATTTACCTCGGTAATACAACTCTTACCTTCTGGTCAGGCGCCGAGGTTGTTGAGAAGGTTGCGGGCGTTCCTGGAAGTGCAAGCAGCAATAGAAAAATACTTGCCGTAATTCTTTCCATTGTCGCCGTATTTATAGTAATTGGAGTGGCCGTATTGCTGATATTCGTTTTTGGCACGGAAAAGGATGAGATCAAGCCAGCAGTGAGAGTTATCTCTCCTCCAGACAATTTCAACGTTGATTTGAAACTTCCCGTCAATTCGATGACCGAGGTTCCGATCAAGATCTCCGCATCGGATGATAAAGGCTTGGATAGGATTGTCATATTTGTAAATGAGGCTGAAAAGGAAACGGTTAAGGCGACGACGTCATCAAAAGAAAGCGGTGGAGGCGGTGAGCGAAATTCAGAGGAATTTGATTCAAGTTGGGCGTCAATAAAGAGGGGGACTATCTGATAAGAGTTAGAGCCTTTGACTGGAAAGGAAACTCAAGCGACAGCGACCCGGTGCACGTAGTGGCAAAAGAGGGTCAGGAAATTATGATTTGCAGGGACTATGTAGCTAAGGTCGATGGACTTATTACCGAGTTCGGCGCGTACCGGAAAAAGTTTCAGAATGCATACACTGCCGCTAAGAATGGTAAGATTAGCTATGCTGAGGCGGGTTATGTTTTTGATGAAGTGGGAGACCAAAGAAGAGAATTACTCTGCAGGCTCAACTCCATTCCTGCCCCTGCTCCTTTCGTGGTAGCTCACAATCTTTTTGCTCAGCAGATATCCTACGCCATTAAGGCAGATGATTTAGCCGTGCTGTGGGCAAGAGACATGGCAATATGGGAAACGAGTGGCATGTATTACGGCGAGGAACCTGACCCGAACGGGTACGAAAAACAGATGCAGAGCGCCAGCGCGGCGTGCCAGAAGAAAGCGGTTGAGTTTAGAAACGAGTACAATGCGCAGAGAGCGGCACAGCTGAACGCAGGCCCCGCCCCCGACCCGGCGGCATAATCACTCTCTATTACCTGAAGGGAGGTTAATTGGATGAACATTATATGCCCCTCTTGCAGGAAAGAGACACAGGAGGGAAATTTCTGCGGATACTGCGGCGCCAAAATTCCTCAAGAAGAAGTATCGAGCAAGGTTGATCGCGAAGGGGACATTTCCAAACCTTCTGATTCTTCCAAAGAAGAAGATGGCACAATTATCCTCCGAGGTGAGCAAGAATCACCTGAGACTTTCCCTAAAATAGGGGATGAGACAATTCATATCCCAGAACGGCGAGAGCCTCAATCGACCCCTTCATCAAAAGCTCACCCTCCCTCCTTCGGAAAGTACAAGGTCATAGGAGAGCTCGGCAGGGGGGCTATGGGAATAGTGTATCTTGCGAAGGACGAAACCATCCAAAGGGAGGTTGCCGTAAAGGCGCTCCATATAGACCCGATCCTATCAGATGAGGAACAAAAAGAGATAAGGGAGCGCTTTATCAGGGAGGCTCGCGCCGCAGGGTCGCTATCGCATCCGAACGTGGTTGTGGTACATGATGTGGGGGAGGAAGGGAGAACGCCCTACATAGTCATGGAGTATCTCAAAGGTGCTACCTTAAGGGAACTGATTTACGAGGGTCCCCTTCCGATAAAACAGGCCGAGAACATAATCTCCCAGGTCTTATCCGCTCTTGCGTACGCGCACGCCGAGGGGATAGTTCACAGGGACATAAAACCCGATAACATCTTCATCCTTCCGGACGGGAGGGTAAAGGTGGCGGACTTCGGCATAGCTCACATCTCATCCTCATCAACCCTGACATCCGCTGGGAGAGTGCTTGGTACGCCCGGCTACATGAGCCCCGAGCAGGTGAAAGGTGAGGTGGCGGGTCCCCAAAGCGACATATTCTCGTGCGGAGTGCTTCTCTACGAGATGCTAACGGGCAAATCGCCTTTCCGTTCTTCTTCTCCCACAAGCATCCTGTATAAGATAGTTCATGAAGAACCAGAGCTCCCACACCTCCTCAACCCGGAGATACCTGCATACCTTGAGGCCGTAATCATGAAAGCCTGCGCCAAGAATCCATCCGACAGATATACAGATGCGCTCGAGATGGAAAAGGACATAGAGGAACAATCTTCCCCAACCCTTGCTACCTCTTCTCCCGATCAGACCATTCTTCGTGCTCCCGCTCTCACCGAAAGCCAGGGGACCATATTAAGAGGTGAGCCGATCCCAGCGGTTGCCGCTCCCCTTCCGCGAAAGGAAAAGAATTTGAGCGGAAGAAAACCCCTGTTATTTTGGGGATTGCCGTGGGAGCCATTGCGCTTATCGTGGTTGTTACGACCGTTTTGTTGTTTCTAATAAGTGGAAAAGGCTCGGGAGTCGAAATCATGACTCCGAAGGAAGGCAGCGTGATTTCAGGAAAGAACATTCCGATAGAAGCGCAGGTTAAAAACCCGGACAAACTCGGGAAAATCGAGGTATACCTTGACAAAAAGAAAAAAGGAACGCTCACGGATGCCCCGTTCAAGATGGAGATAGTATCGGATACCGGTGGTAGCCATGAGTTGCTAATTTCGATTTATGATAAGTCAGGAGCAATCATTGAACAGTTCGTGAGAAATATTGAGGTTAAGGGGCAAGTGAGTGGCGCCGCATATGCCGAAGAAATTACAAAGAGAATTATTGAAGCAGGCAATGTTCATCAGCAAATTTCAGGTTACGCAAACAGAGCAAACAGTGAGTGCCGTTACAAGGCAGGGTATGTTCCCGCGGGTCTAATGGCGGAACTACAGGACCTTTATAAGAGGACCTCCGATTTGAAGTCTGTCGTGGAACAGCTGCTTCCAGACAGGGAAATGGTTGAAATACACAGCAAGTTTCTTGAAATGCTTGAGCTTTTGCGGGTTAGGGCCGAGGCTTTGGTGAGAGGGTGTCAGGCGGCGCAAGCGCGCGGCGATTATACGACGGAGTTTCAAAAGGGTGGTACAGCGCTTAACCGTTTCAAGGTTGAATGGCCTAATTTTTTAAATCTATCCAGGCAGAAAGGTCTTGCGGTTTGAGGTATTTTCGCGGAGCGTGGGTTCGCATGAAATTTTCGCTTCTGGTTCGACTCCGCGAATGATGAGCTCTTGGTTATCTTTTATCTTTAAATAAGCATAATGAGCCGAACTTGCATTTCCAAAAATTATCGGGGTTTTCGCCATTGAAATTTTTTGAATGTTTTTGACAAGAATGCACTATGAAAACGAAATCGCAAAAATTGAATATGATTCTACCGGGGAAAAAACCCTTCCACACGGGGTCTTAGAATGGGGGATCGCATTTCTGCTTATAATGCTCTTTTGTATAGCGGTGGTTCTGAGTTGCCAGAATTATTCTCGGACAGTTCCGAGTACTTCTGAGGCAAAGATTTATTTCATCGCTCGTGAGGGGAGTGTCTCCTATCTTGAGCCAGTCATAAAGAGAATACAGATGTCAGAAAATCCTTACAAGTATCTTATTGAGGCGTTAATCACAGGACCGCCTCCAGCTACAGGACTTATGCCCGTACTCCCTCCCACTACCAGGGTGCTCAAGGTAGTGAAATCAAACGGTATGCTGGTTGTTGATTTCAGTAAGGAAGTGTTGACGGACGCCAACATCGTTTCCGGGAGTAGCGAAAACCAGCTGCTTTGTCTATGGGCTGTTGCCAACACTGTCACTCAGCTTGGGGATGTGAGAAGGGTCAGGATTCTCATCGAGGGGAGACGCCGCGGGATTGTGGCTGGAAAGAGGATTGAGAATTTTTGGGGTTCATCCCCGATATCGCTTGATATCTCGAGGAATGAAAAAGTAATAGGGAAGCCCGATTTACCCGCCTGGCGCTTCGTTGACAAGCAAGCTCTCGCCTCCAAGCTGGGCTGGGGAGAGGTAGTCAGGGGAAACGCGTCTGAGAAAATAATTGCCCTGACATTTGATGCCGGGGCAGGTATTGCCTCGGTTGATTCTATACTTGAGGAGCTGAATGAGCACGGTATAACATCGACCTTCTTTCTGACCGGACAATTTGCGGAGAAATACCCGGAGATTGTAAAAAGAATAGCGGCTTTCGGGCATGAGCTCGGCAACCATTCTTATTCACATCCGAATTTTGTCGAGTCGGGAGTTGGCAAACTGGCCCGTGAGTTAGAGAAAACGGAGAGTATTGTCCAGGGTCTAACCGGGATATCGACAAAGCCTTACTTCAGATTTCCATATGGGGCAAGGAACAAAGAGCTCATAAGTCAGGTTAACGAACTTGGCTATCTCAGCGTATACTGGACGATAGATTCTCTTGACTGGATGAGCCAGGAAACCCCGGACTCGATACGGGCGAGAGTGGTATCCAAGGCTTCCCCAGGGGCGGTTGTCCTGATGCACTGCAATTCCCCGCAGCAAAAGGAAGCTTTGCCGCCGATAATTTCAGAACTGAAATCTGAAGGGTACAAATTCGTAACGCTTACCGAGGCGCTTAAGTAGGCGTATTGTTGGTTTGAAATGTGGCTGTGGGTTAGATCCAGCCCCCTTTTGGAGAGAAAAGCTTTCTGATATTTGTGGGTGCGCGGCGGTTTTAAATATTTTTCTGATCCCGGTTTTCTATGAAATCATCATCAAATAAGTGGTGTCCTTTTTTGGTCTTCCCACTCCCACATCATTCGATTATCGTGTATTCGATCTTGGTGCTGCGGAAACCGAGCGCTTTCGCGAAAACGCTTCCTTTGACGGTTTTCTCGCCGAGGCTTCCTCCGAGTCTGGCGGTTCTGACCCTTCCGCCAGGCGTTCTGTCGGTAAGGTCTATGAGCTTAAGCCTTCCAACGTTTGTGGCAGGTGAGGAGGAAAGCTTGCTTTCAAGTTGAGCGGCGTTAATCTCGAGCGTCTTAACGAATCCTGGCGAAGAAGAGCAGTAGGGGTCGGGTTTTCCCCGTAAATAAGGCATGGGTCTTGAGCCCCAAATATCCTCGTTGTTTTCGGTATGGCCCCCGCATGAGCCGCAGTAAGCGGCTATTATCGGCTCGCCTTCGTAAAGCATTATCTGTCCCGCTGTTTCGTTTACGGCCCGAATGCTCATGGGGAATTTAGAAATGTTCTTGTTCTCGTCGAATGCCTGACAGCAGCCGCCGCTCGAGCAGATGTCAAAACCATCGCGCGAATGTTTCCCTCTTCTTATACACGAAAGCGTGTAGGTTCTTGCGGCGATATACAAAGCCTTCAAGCCTTCATAGGGAAACGAGTCTGGCTCTTCGGTCAGTCTGTACAGGTATTCGCGTAGGGAAAGAGTGAGAATTTTCCCGTTTCTTCCCTTTACCCTGATCTTCTGGTACTCGTCGCAAGTCCCGAATGAGATGTTTGAGTAGTAGAAGGAAAGTATCTGCGTCGCGCTGTATCCCGAACGCGCAAGCGCGCTTACCCCGTCCATGCACATGCCAACCCCATGCGCCCTTCCGTAGCATTTGAATATGAGCTTCATGCTCGGGCTCGTTATGCGTGTGGGAGTTCTTTCCCCGGTACGGGCGGCTGCTGTCAGGGGAAAACTGGGGAAAACAGGGTTTTCGGGCACATATTCATCCTTCTCGAGGGATTGTAAATCCTCATCCGTGCCATCGTCCTTCTTCGCGCTGTCTTTCTCTTCCGGGGATTTTCCCTTTTCTTGTTTCTCTTTATCGGTTCCGCCTGACGCTTTTTGACCGTTAAGGATATTCTTAACCTCGTTTTTTGGGGGAGAATCGCTCCTTGTGCTCACCACGGCTGCTACTATGATTACCAAGCCAATGACGCACGCAATGCACGCGGGAAGGAGCCACCTTGGTATCCTTCCCTTAACGCGCAGAGAAAAGATGTTTGAAACATCCCAGAACTCTGCTCTTTCTTTCAAAGATTCGAAAAAATCCCAGAAACCCAATCTCGTCACCCGTATCTCATCGTTTTTTCTCGCTTCTACTCTATGTACGGAATCGGCTTTGGGAAAGCAATTCAGGAAACCCGTACGTAATACAGGTTTTTTTCTTAATCCTTCTTATCAAAACTCGGTCAATCCTTTATCTTTACCCCGTACCATTCTGGATCGCTCAAGATGGCTTAATGGTCAGAACGCTAACGGGCTCAATATGTGAGTATTCGAGCCTGAAGTACTCATGCCTGTTCCATTTCTCGAAATGGTCTTTATAATGGGGGCTTAAGACGTGTCCGGATTGCCCGACGTCAAGGATCATAAGAGAATTGTCCCAGTCTGATAGGTCCGCGATGAACCGGCACAGGGGTCCGGCATAGGTTTTGACGGAGTTCGGATCGGGAAGGATGGCAAGTTTTGTGGAGCCGCCCATGGAACCCCTCGCAAGAACCTGGGTTTGCGGGTCTTCCTCGGTTAGCGCGTTGTCAACCGTCTCCGATTCACCGTCTCTGGGCACGGGTCCTACGTTGAATATCTTTGTAAGCGGCCATACGAGCCCGAGCGGATGGAATGCCGACAGAGTATGGATACGACCCCATTGCCAGGAATTCATATCGCTGGTGCCAGTATTTTTCTTGATCTCAAAAAGCGCTTCCTCAAGCGATTCGAGAATGAGCTGGTCATAATCTTCAAACCTTTCATCCAGCCAGAACGGGTCTTTCTCCGAGACAATGTTTTCTACGGCAAGCCTCATGTTTACCCAGGTGTGGGAATACTCGTCGTAAAGTTCGCTTCCGAGTTTATGCTCGAGTAGATTTTTGGAAAGTGTTTTGAACCCGAAATAGTAGATTGTGGTGGCTACCGATTCTTTCTTTGCCATGTAATCCCAAGATAAGAGCAGATCAACCGCTTCTTTGAGTTCACCTTTTAAGGTCGCGTTTTTCGAAGCCTGTCTTACCCAGTCGCAGAAGCGTTTGCCAGTGAGCGTGAAGACGTCAGCCTGAATCATTTTCATGTCCTCGATCGAAATCTTCTCCTTTGACTGGAGCAGTTCAGCGATCCTTGCCTGCCTGTACGGCGCCCCCCAGCAAGTAGTTATCAGGTGAGGATAACCCTCTGAAACCACACAGTTATTCGCTGTCGCTATCCATCCCTCCGGCGGGTTAAGCGCGGTCGGCATTTCGTCAAAAGGTATGTAACCAAGCCAGTCGGCGCTCCCGTCATGCCCCGGGCATGGGATCGAGCCATCGCCGCTCGCCCTCACTGGAACTTTAGCCGCTCCTTGATAGGCTATGTTTCCCTCAATGTCCGCGTAAACGAAGTTGAACGCGGGACCGAGGTAGTCGCGGAGTGCCTCCCTGAACTCTGACCAGTTACGTGAAGCGTTCATCTTCAAAAATGGACCCAGAATGTCAAATGAAGTGTCCATGCCTGTCCATTTGAGCGCTAACCCCCTGTCGGCTTTCCTCTTTATTATCGGTCCGTGTACCGTCTTTAGGACTTTTAGTTTTCTCGTGCGTCCTAACCTTACCTTTATTTCCTCGACCCGAGATTCTGCCGTGAGCCACTCCCCTTTGTAGAGGTACTTGTCGGAATCCTCTGATTCGAATTTCTCGACGAAGAGGTCGACCAGGTCCGGGTCGAAACTGGTTACTCCCCAAGCGCATCGTTCGTTGTGCCCGATCCCGACGATGGGGATTCCAACGAATCCGGCACCTATCACATTGAATGAGGGTGTGTGAAGGTGCGAGACGTACAGTGTGCTCGGGACCATGTGCTCGATGTGTGGGTCGCTGCAAAGGATGGGCTTGCCGGTGGTCGATTTTGAGCCCCCCACAACCCAGTTATTGGAGCCGATAAGGCTTGCCGACCGGCATTTCCCCTTTAACCACTGGCCCCCGGCGGGCTCTTTTTCAAATTCCCAGTCGATTTCCTCACCCGGTTCGAGCGCCTCCGCTTTGCAGCCTTCGCCATCAATGCGGCAGACTGGCACGCATATGTCGGATGTCGTTGGAAGTATCTTTTTTGCCATATCCTTTCCGAGCCTCCGATATATTTTCTCCCGCATGATGTCCGCGGGCCATGCGGCGTCAAGCATCCAGGATAGGAATATCCCCACCGTGAAGGCGTCTTCGAGCTTCCATGGAAGCGGTTTGCTGCCGAGAATCATGTACTCCACGGGGTGGCACTTCCGAGGCAGGTTGATAAAAGCGTTTACTCCCTCAACGTATGCCCCCACTAATTTTGATGTTTCCTCGCTTATGTTTTTTGAAAATCGCTCACCGAGCTCGCGCAGGCCTATCGTGCGCATAAATCGGTCTATATCGATTCCCATGAATCCAATCAGTTCCGAGAGGGTGCCGCTTGCTATTCTCCTCATAGTGTCCATCTGAAAAAGACGGTCTTGCGCGACGATGTACCCCATGGCTTTCAAGCCATCTTCGTCCGTTTCGGCGAAAACATGGGGAATCCCGGCTTTGTCGTAGAGCACTCTCACGGGAGCGCTTAATCCGCTTAAAGTTATCTCTCCGGAAACTTTTGGCTTCGATTTAAACAAGCGAAGAAGGATTCTAATCACCGCGAGCGCAATCGCAGAAAGCGATAAGAGAGCCAATGTCCTGACCTTTTTCAATTTGCACCCCCACAGAACAGAAACATTCAAGCGTTATCGCTCAAAGCAGTTTAATACCTGAAAAGTTAATTTCGCAAATTTCTTTGCTCACGCATGAACTCGAAAAATGGTTGCCCGAACGCATCGGTCCTTAGATTGGTGTTATTTCAAAGAATTGGATCTTGTTTTCTTTCAGAACCAGGACCACGTTTTCGCGCACGTCAGGTGGAAATTCCACGCATACGCCGCAATCTGAACTTATATGTTTCGGCACCGGGCGAAGCGTAATCGGCAGATGCGCTTCTTTGAGTACGCTTTCCGCCTTCATCGCCTCGTTTGTTGAGCGGAAAAGCGCGATCAGCTTCTCTTCACCGGTTCGGTCAGCCTCTCCTGGCAATTTGACAAACCGCCTCGATTATCGTAGTCATTTCCTCTTCTGTATTGAACACGCCCGGGCTAAACCTAACCGTGCCCTGCGGGAATGCCCCGATAGTCTTATGTGCCAAGGGAGCGCAATGAAGACCGGGGCGCGTTAGTATCCCGAACTCCCGATCGAGACAAAACGAAACCTCGCTTGGAGGCATTCCGTCTATGTTGATCGACACGATTCCAATGCGTTTTTCCAATGATTTAGGTCCGTAAACTCTGACACCGCCCGTTTTTTCAAAGCCTTCGATGAGCACACCTGTAAGCTTCATTTCATGCTCTCTTATGCTCTCGACGGATCTCTTTTTTACAAATTGAACGCCGGCAAGAATTCCTGCGACCCCCACTGTGTTGGGAGTACCGCTTTCATATTTGTCAGGAAGAAAGTCAGGCTGATGTTCGTATTCGGACCTGCTGCCCGTCCCGCCAGTCTTTAGCGGCTTGAGTCTTTCGATGTCCACCCTTTCCCCAATCACCAGACCCCCGATTCCCTGAGGACCAAGAAGGCTTTTGTGCCCGGTGAAGGCGAGAAGGTCTATTTGGTCTCTTTCAAAGTCTATCGGGAAACAACCTGCAGTCTGAGCCGCGTCCACGAGCAAAAGAAGACCCGCATCCCGTGTGATTTTTCCAATTTCGCTCAACGGCGCGATGGCGCCCGTAACGTTGGAACCGTGATTTATAACGACGAGTTTCGTGTTTTTCCTTATCAGATTTTCGAGATCCTGGGCTTGCGGTATTCCGTCCTGCGAGCATTTAAGGATTGAGATTTGCGCGCCGGAATTTTCAAGCTCTCTTAGCGGTCTCATCACTGAGTTGTGTTCTAACGCCGTTGTGATGACGTGGTCTTTTTCCGTGATCAGTCCTTTTAAGGCGAGATTCAAGGCTTCGGTCGCGTTTGAGCAAAACACCACTCTCAAAGGGTCCCGGACGTTTAACAGATCCGAAAGCTCATTCCTGGTGTTGTAGAGTATCCTTGATGCCTCTATGGACATGCGGTGACCGGAGCGCCCGGGATTAGCGCAGGCTTTCTCCATAAAATCGCACATCGCTTTTATGACGGAGCGGGGTTTCGGCCAGGATGAGGCGGCGTTATCAACGTATATCAATTTTCCCGAATACAGTTCATCTCTTTCCATCCAAGCCCATTTCGCGCCTCGGAGATAAGGTTTGGAAAGGAAGGCGACGTAAAGCAGCTCTCAGACAAACTTGCCTGTCCGCTCAATGCCAGCGTGACCTAACTTGTGCCTACCCTCATCGTAGATTTCCAAAAAGCGCGTTTCCCTGACGAATCACGACACGAGTTCGCTTACGAGTTCAGCTATAACGCTCATGTAATGGTCGATGTCCTCTTCCGTCGCGGTGGGACCCACGAGCGCCATTTCATGAACGGGGGTGAGCAGGATGTTTCTGTTAGCGCAGTATATGTGAATTAGCTCTTCGAGGGGTCCGGTCAGTCCTTCGCCGATGAGGTCAACCGGGTTGTAATCTACTTCGTGGAAAAGCGCCTCGGCGCCGTTCTTGGGCGGATTGGGCATGAATCTGAACTCCACACGACAGCCTATTCGCTCAACATACCAGCCCAGGTCGTTCTCCTTTATGATTTTTGCGATTCCTTCCTCCATCCTTTTTGCGAGTTCGACCATACGGGAAAATTTTTCCTCCGTCAGAACGTTTTGCAGCGCCGCTTTCATTCCCGCTACGGCTGTGGCGTTCCCGGATAATGTACCGCCGAAACCGAAAAAGGTATGCCATGGTCTTCTTTTCGCGAACCACTCGGCTATCTCTTTGCTGAAACCTAAAGCCGCTCCTGGATATCCGCCGGCGATGAATTTTCCTACTACGAATATGTCCGGCTCAAGCCCAATTTCCCCGGTTACTCCCCTGGGTCCGGCGCACATAGAGTGAGTTTCATCTATCAGAAGGAGTGTGCCGTATTTGCGGGTTTTTTCTCTCAAGGCTTCGTGAAAACCCGGCTGAGGCTTGATGATGCCGACATTCGTCATCACCGGTTCAGTTATTACGCAGGCGACATCTTGGGGCGCGAGCGCCTCTTCTAAAGCGTCTATGTCATTAAACTCGATCATCTTCGTCATGATCGAAGGGTCTTCGACTATCGGTCCCATAAGCCCCGGAATGTTAATAAGGGTCCCGAGAATATTTACACATAGAGTCTCATCGACTGTCCCGTGATAAGTGCCATTGAAGGCCAAGATGAGGCGCCTTCCTGTGTACTCGCGGGCGACCTTCAGAGCCATTCTGTTTGCGTCAGACGCCGTCATAAGTACCTGCCAGTATGGAAGGCCGAACCTTCTTTCGAGTTCTTCGGCGACCCAAATGCAGTCTTCCGTTGGGAGCATTGTGGTGGTGCCTCGATTCCTCATCTGTTCTGTAATCGCGTCCACGATCTGGGGGTTTGCATGACCGCAAAGTCCGCCTGTATCGCCAAGGCACAGATCAAGGTATTTGTGCCCATCAACATCCCAGATGTAGACGCCTTCCGCTTTTTCAACAAATACAGGGAAGCCGCCTACCCAGATTCTCATCCATGACATCGGCACGCCGCCCACCAGGTACTTGGAGGTTCTTTCGAAAAGTTCTTTGGATTTCGGGTGCTTTTTCTCATAGGTTCTTTGCTCTCTGTCGAGAATCTCCCTTACCCTGTCCACCGTTATTTGTGCCACTTCAAATATCCTCCTCTCCGTAGGGCTCAAAGGCCTTTTTTTCTTATCCCCGAAGCCATTGGGGCTATTTAATTATTGCCCTGAAAAAGGGTGAACCGCAAATTCGGCGCAGAGATACTCGCGAAAACGTATGCTTGCGCTTTTTCCCCGCAAGTGCGTGACCTTTCGAGACCGTGTCTTGTGGAAGGTCAGTTCTATCGCGTATTTAAGATTCATTCGCACTGGGGAATGGGATTATTTTTGGGAAATATCTGAGCCCTCTGTTTGCTCCACGATGCTTATTAAAGCGGAAACGCGGTCCTCAACCCTCCCTCTTAGCGTCTTACATTTCTCCAGGCGGGGCACGATGGAGGCAATTATCTCGTCGATTCGCGCGCACCTTTCGGCATGTCTGCTCCGCGTGATCACGAAATCTGACGCGGGAAGATAAATGAAAAGATCGTAATAATTGTTGCAGTAACCTATTGCAAGTTCGCGAAGCGAGTACAGGAGATTGTCCGGAAATACTTTGTAGTAATTGCAGTACGCCCAATTGTCAACGGCGGTGCGGTCGGAGATGATGTTGGGATTTTCTCTGTGCTCGTACTCGGCTTTAATTTTTCTCATCATGAGTTCAAGCTGAAAGTCGAACCAGGAACTAATGCGCCCTTTTCTTTCCTCAATCATGTCACGCGCTATCTCAGGGATTATGGTGTATTCCGGTTTCCGCTTAACAAACTCCTCTACAAGTGTAGTTTTACCAACGCCGTGAGTTCCTATTACAGCGATCCTCATCCGTGAAACACCCTCACTCAAAGGAATTGAGCAATATTGGAACGACGGTAACAAAGTCGCCTTTTGAAATAGTGCCGCGTTTTGTTTTTGTTGTTTTTCAACGCGTCTTCATATTCGTTTGAATGTTCGCTGTTAACGGGTTTCTGCAACGCTGCCCGGTGTTTGCCGAAGAATCAAAACCATTCGCGCCTGTTTTCGGTATGGAAATCAAATTTTATGCCGATGACTATCCGAGCTCTTTATTTGGTTGCTTCCCGCGTAACGATTTCATTTATGTTCGCGGAAAATCTCAATAGTAAATCGAAAAATCCGGTATTTCGATTCTGTTTAGATTTTCAAAACCGTATTCTACCTGGCCCGATTCTATTTGCCTTATAAGGTCCGTTACCTGGTCGTTAACCGGAACGTTAACTCCAGCCTCTCTCGCGGTTTTCTGGAGATATCCATTGAGCGCTTCAACCTCGCACCTTAAGCCCTTTTCAATGTCCTGGAGCATGCTCGCGCGTATGTCTCTGTGGGGAGCGTAAATCATCTTGAGCAGATTCTTTGTATTCTCCATGTTCTCTTTTGTTATATCGAGAAGGATGACCGGATCAACGCCCTTCATGGGTTCCATTTTCACACCAATGGCTTTTGAAGCGAGAATCGTTTCAAGCATTATGCAAATCGCTGCGGTGATGGCTTTGTCGTCGTCGAGTATGTCGCCGTAAGGACATCCCAGCACTGTTGATAACCCAGACATCGCCACGTTCACGAGCAGTTTTGTCCATCGGATTCCCTTCAGGTTCTCGGTTATTATCGCCTTTCCCGCATGATTGAGGACCTCTTCCAGCTTCCGTATTCTATCCGTTATTTTTCCGTCAAGTTCCCCGATGTCGTATGTCATGTCGTCGGGATCACTCGTGAGCTCCGAGACTCCTGGACCTATCCATGTCGCGCCCCAACCAACGGCGCCTCCAAGAGTTCTTTCTTTACCTATAAATGAGGCGACCTTTTCTTCTGGGACGCCGTTTTGGAGGGTGATGATCATGCTTTCGGGGCCCATGTGTTCAAGCGCTTGAGGCAGCGCCACCTCGTCAAACGTGGCTTTCACCAGATAGATGACAAGGTCAAAAACCCCTTCCAACGAATCGGGAGTAACCGCTTTCACCGGCACATTGAGGTTCAAATGGCCGGTGATTGTCGCTCCTTTATCGTTAAGCGCGTAAACATGTTCCCTGTTTGCGTCTGCCATAATCACGTCCAAACCATCTTTGGAAAGCAGCGCGCCAACAATTGTCCCGAGCGACCCTGCTCCCATAACAAGAATTCTCATTGTCAAACACCTCTTTCCTTAAAGCGCTTTTTTCTAATTTTAAATCCAGTTGGTTAGGATTTCTTATTTATTCCGGTTGATTATCATACATGAGTGCGCCGAGCGCTGCTACAATGCGCCGCCTCACGCAAATATTTGCGGATTGTGGATATACTGCGCAAATCAAGCGCCTGATTTCCCGGCCGTACAGGAATTTTCATATGTTGAAAATACAAATGCGTTTCATTTTGAAACGTTGTGATATTATCCATTATTGATTACTGGTTTCGACTACCAGAAGGGACGGAACATGGATGAAAACAGCCAACTCGAGGGCAATCCGAATGTCGGCACTCCTGATGGGTTCGACGCGTTTTCGCTTATAAAAAGGGCCTGGGAGATCTGCTACAGGTCCCCTCAGAAATATCTTGGGATGGCGGCGGTCGTGGGTCTGCCGAATTTACTTCTCGCGTTTTTAGGTCTTTTAAGAAAATCTGCCGAGGTGCTCAGCCCGGAGCGCGCTTTAGCCGGTTTCATTAGTTTAGCCCTGCTGGTTGCTGCTTTCATTCTTGGTATTTACATGTTGGGGGCTCTGCCCGTGCTTGCCGCAAGTGAAGTGGATGAAAGACCCATGGGCTGGACCGAGGCATTTGGCTGGGTACACGACAGGCGTGTGTTCTGGGGTGTCTTCCTTGTGAGCTTACTCAGCTGGCTTGCTATCATAGGGGGTCTGATTTTGCTCATCATCCCGGGCTTCATTTTCGGAACCTGGCTAATGCTTTCTGTTCCGGCGAAGGTGCTTGGAGATAAAGGAATAACTGACGCTCTTTCCACAAGTAAGAAATTAATACAGCCAAGATTCCTCAGGGGAGGGCTTGCCCTCGCGCTTCTGCTGATTCTTCCCTATATACTGTTGCAGGGTGGAACGCAGGTTGTTTGTTCAATCATCTACGGGTTTTTAAAAATTTCGCCTGGGAGGACCATTGCGCAAGCCGTCGTGGCGTATTTTCTTCATGTATTCTGGTCTCCGGTTGCGGGCTTGAGCCTCTCTTTTTTATTCATTGATTTGTCCGGGGGAATTGAAGGGCTCAGAAAGGACCTATTTTTATAGTCACGCGAGAAAAAAATCTTTCAATTCCACTATTTGCCCTGCGCGATTTTTTCCTTTTTCACACGCCGCTGAGAACGCGGGGTCGATATCAATTGAACTAAAGCCAGTTGTATTTTGTAAGCTGGCGACCTTCTTTCCTTCAAGGGTCCAAAAGGGTGTCTATATAAAGAGCAAGCGCGTCCCCGACGAGCCTTCTGTCCGGAAATGTCGCCGCGAGTCCGTACAGCGCGACGCCTTTCTTTTTTCCCAATGCGTGCTTCGCGGTTTTCACCGACTCTTCGAGGTCATGGAGAAATCTCTCGGCGACACCTTCCTCTGTGTGCCTCAAGGTCACACAGATATGGATGGCGGGGGGATTTTGCAAGGCATTCAAACTCCAGTTTTTCTCGGTCATGTGTTCCATGACATCATAGATATCCACGGTATCGGATCCGAACGCGATAACCCATAAAGGATCGCCGATGACGTAGATTCCGGGGATACTCTCGATTCCTGCCTTGATTTTCTCTGCGGTTTTGAGAATTTTTTCCGCGGCATTTAGATAGCCGTCTTCTCCGGTTGACACAAGCGCGGCCCAGCACGCGGCGATCAGCGCGCCAGGTCTTGAACCGGGAAGGCAGGGTGTGCAATATATACCGCCCTGCCAATCCGTGAATTTGAAATACTGGTAATGGCGAAGCTCATGGGTGCGGTAAAGGATTACCGAGGTTCCCTTTGGGGCGTAACCGTACTTGTGCGTGTCAACGGAAATTGAAGTTACGCCAGGTAACCTAAAATCAAATTTTGGAACGGGATATCCGAGCCTTTCCGCCCATGGGAGAAAGAAACCCCCGAGACATGCGTCAGTATGAAAACCCGTTCCAGCTTTAAGCGCCATGTCAGACATTTCCTCTATAGGGTCTATTATTCCGTGTGGAAAGGAGGGGGCTGAGCCTACAAGTGCGATTGTGTTCTTGTTTAAAGCTTTCTTTACTGCTTTAACATCCGCCTTGTACTCTTTATTCAGCGGGATTTTCACGAGTTTCAACCCAAGACATTGCGCCGCTTTCTCAAACGCGGCGTGCGCGCTTTCGGGAACGACTATTTCGGGTTTTTTTATTCTTTTCTTTTCAAAGAAATAGTCCCGGTAAGCTTTCATAGCAAGGAAGATGCTTTCGGTGCCGCCGGAGGTTACCGCGCCGCAAATTTCTTCATCGAAACGGGTTTTGCCAAGCATACTCGCGGTCATGGAGATTATTTCCTGCTCGAATTTGGTGGTGCTGGGCCAGAGATCAGAGTGAAGCGGGTTGGACTGGGAATTAATTGCGTATATTTGGTTGAGAAAAGAGATATGTTCCTCTCCGCCATGGTAGATGGTTCCCGAAGCATAACCCCTTTTCCATCTCGGTTCCTCAAGCTTTCTGAACTCTTCCATCAGATTTATTATTTCCTCTCTTGATACTCCTGTTTCGGGAAGCGAATTATACTGTGGGTACTTGCCCTCATAGGGTTTGAGCATCTTGCGCAGATCGTTTTTAAGCGACTGATATTCTTTCTCGATCATTCTTTTTACGAGGGGGAGGCCTTTTACGGCGCGTGATACTCTCTCAATGACCGGTTGCGGAATGTACCTCGCTATTTTCACGTATGACTCTTTTATATCCATTCCAATCCCCCCGATCGTCAGGATTTTCTTTACCGGAAATGCGAGTACCGCTCGCACGTGACAAAACAACAGAATATTTGGTTTAGGGAGCATTATACATAGATATAGACCGTTAGAGAACACAGTTGCCTGCCATATGTTCTTAGCGCGAAATAAAGACTTTAAGGATTAGGGATTTATTTGGACGCTTTACAGTTGGATGCGTGTCCAATGAAACCATACGACGAAGGCGAAATGGCAAGTTTTATACGTCATAAGTTATTCTCCTTCATCAAAAGACTGTAGGCGGCTTTAAAAAAGTAAAAAACCTCAGTGTGGGGGATGTGTAATTCAGGAGGCTCTCTGATAGAAACGGTTCTCTTTCTTTTCACGGTTTCGAAGAAATGAGGGAATTGAGGGAAAAACAAGTTTGAAAGAGGGGGAAAGGAAATAATCATGTTTTCCATAATCAATCCAAGAAGATAGACCCTTTTGCTTTTCATTTTCATTCTGGGATTTGCGTCCTGCTTTTTCGTGTCTGGCGCTTCCGGTCAAACCATGGTTGGCACAGTCAGACATCGGGAGTGACAACCAGCCTTAATTGTGTTATCGCGCTTGATTCTAACAAGGCGGTCGTCTGCGGAAACTCAGGGGAGATACTCAAGACCACGGATGGCGGAGAGAACTGGGCGGCAATGGATTCCGGAACCACCGAAAATCTGATGGGTCTGGATGCTGCCGATGAAGAGGTAATGTGGTGTGTGGGTTACAACGGTACGATAATCAAAAGCCTCAACGGTGGCGGAACATGGACGCCCCACACGTCGGGAACTTCAAGCCACCTGATGTCTGTTTCAGCCGTGAACCATGAGGTCGCGTGGGTGTGCGGGCGCGATGGGATGATATTGAGAACTACCGATGGGGGAATTCCGGATACCCGTTAACAGTTCCTGGTACACAAAAGAACTCAGGTACATCGAAGTTATCGACGCAAACACTGCCTTGGTTGTCGGCTACTTTTTAGTTCAGTTTCCGGATGTCTATAACGGTGTCATTCTGAAAACGGTAAATGGTGGTGCAAACTGGAGCACGCAGTATCACGGATGGTATCACGAGGTGAGGTCTATCTCGGCGATAGATGCGAATAACGCGTGGGAGGTCGGCGGGTCATACACCGGCGCGCTGATTCTTAAGAATACTGACGGAACGAACTGGTCGAACCAGCCGCCGGATTCATATAAGTTGAAAGGTGTTTCGGCGGTTGACGCGAAAACGGTCTACGAGGTTGGGGCGGAAGGTGAGATCTCCAAGTCGGTGAACGGCGGCGCCAACTGTTTACTACAGGACAAGTTGGGTCCGGGCAACTGGCTGTATTCAGTATTAGCTTTTGATAAGGATAACGTATGGGCAGTGGGTCTTTCCGGGATCATTCTTCATACAGACGACGGGGGCGACTCCCTGTCCGTACTCTCCATTACGCCTGGCACAGGCGCTCAGAATACCGTCGTGAGGGCTTGCAAGATTGATGGAACTGGATTTGAGCCGGGTCCATCCGTATGGCTGAAAAGAGGGACGCTGGTGATTGATGCGACTGAAGTTCAGGCGGTGACGCCGATGAAAATAACCTGTACTTTCGATTTTATGGGAGCCTTTGTGGGTGTGTATGACCTCTTGGTGAGGAACGCTTCTGGGGAAGAGGCTGTCCTTCCCGCGGGATTCCCGGTGGTTACTCCTCCTTTCCAGTGCGGAAAGGGAACCGGCTTTTCAATGCTCTTTTTTGGGGCGGTTTGTGGATTGCTATTCCTCGGAGCGCATCCGCTCATCCGTAAGCAGTTTTTCCGCTCAAAAGAGAGCTGAAACCCCGCTCTGCGTCCACTTTCGAGTGTTTGATTGCGCGGTGTTTTGCCGTGCGGTAATCCAGCCTTTTCCTGTTTGTGAAAGGGTTTGAAGCGAATAGGTGTCTTAAAGTTTATCTTTTGAAGGGCGAAATGGATCATTCATCTGATAAATTAAGCTTGCAAGTCTTCGCACTGTCAAAGTGAAACCTTAAGGAGGCCAAATGGAACTAAGAGATTTACCGGCTCTTTTAAGGATTTTCGGGGAGCATGCGTTTGCGGGTGTTTTTCACTTTCTGAAACGCAGTGTATTTCTTGCAGAACGAAGACCTTGCTCTGACCACAGGTGGTGGGAAGGTCCCGGGATAGGCGTGATGTATCAGATCGAGTACCGTCCTGGAATGGACTGGGACAGAAACTTCGATGATTTTAACCAATCCATGAGAAGCGATGATGGCAGTCTTATGTTTAACGGACCTTTCTGTCGCGTGAAGGAATGGGTGGCTCTTTCAAAGATGATCGGAGTGGACTATCACATTTTCGAAACAAAATGGCACGACGGTATCTGCTATTTCGACACCGCCCTAACGAACTGGAAGACTCCCGTTGATTATGCGGGAATATTCGCCCTGGAGAGCAAAGAAGAAGGGATACCTTTTCTCTATTACTATTCGGCTGTTTTCGATCACAATCCGATGTTTGATGATATCCAGCCTCATCCGGATAGAACAGCATCTTTCCTCGGAAACGAAAAAAGGTATATAGACTATGCGCTTGCCCAGATAGAGGAACTCCTGGAAAAATATGCGCCCGATGGAATGTGGATAGACTGGTGCTGGCCTGACCTTCTAACCGGGGAAATCGTAAAAATGTTTCAATTGCGCTATCCCGATAAAATTCTCACGTTTAACGCTTCCAATTACCTTCCATGGTCGTATAAGAGGCTCACCTACACGAGCGGTGAGGCGCATGATTTAACCGGTCCGTACGTTAGAGTTTTCAAGATAGATGGAAGAACCGCATTCGCTTTCTCCAGCGCGTGGAAATGGTCAAACCTGAACAGGAGGACGTTAGAGCAACCGTGGGAACTTGTCGGTCCCGCAGGAAAGTGGTGGCAAGACCCCTCATTGAGGGATGACCCTCTCGACCTTCTCAGAATGGCTGCGGTGATAATGTCATGCGGGGGAAAGTTTTGCATAGGCGCGACGGCAAAACTTGACGGCGATATTTACGCAGACCAGGTCAAACAACTCGAGATGCTCGGGGAATGGTATATCCCCCGGAAAAAATACTTCCGGGCCTCGGTTCCTCTTAAATACAGGACAATTGAACCGGATTTTGTCGCGGTTTCAGGTCCCGTATTCCGAAAGGTGGCCGCAAGAGCGGACGGCGATGTGTTGATTCATCTCATAAACATGAAGGGACTATCCGTTGATTTGAGGGTGGAAGTATCGCTTTCCCAATTGAACAAATTTTCACGGGTGAGGATCGCGCCTTCGGATGAGAGCCTCGATGTTGAAAGGAGCGTTAACGGGATAATTGTCAAAATACCCAAGGCTATGGTTGATCCTGTGGACACTATACTCGTTTTGAAAGACGCGCTTAATAGATGATAGGGAACGGCGGGCTGCCGAAGCGCTTTTATATTTCTTCGAATACATAGCTTTTCGAGCCCAAGCCCACTTTCTCCCCGAATTCGAGCTGAAGGTGCCAGTCAATTCCGGAGAGCGCTTTGATCTTGTCTTTTGCGGCGATTATTTCTTCGCTACCGGCTCTGGAGCCTGAAACCGGTAATGCACTGTTAATCATGCGGGCGCAAGCCGCATCAGCGGCAACCGGGTCACTGGAGGCGACAAGCCCGATATCCGGAAAAACCGGGACATCTGAGAAATCCTCGCAGTCGCAGTGCCATGTTATGTCCGTGAGAAAGTTGAGGAAAAGCGCGCGACCGGGGGCGAACTTACGCATTACTCCGGACGCCGCCTCGGCAAGCCCTTTCATGAAGGTGCGGTAGTCGTGGGTTGCGCTCAATGCCTCATTCAGGCAGGCTCCGATGCACACACCGCACCGGGAGCACTTCTCGGTGCGGAAAGCTTTGCCGTGGATAAGTTCAACGGCATTTGACTTACATATTTCCGCGCAGGAACCGCACCCGTCGCATCGCTCTTCATCGGTTATGATAGTTGTCGCCCTGTGGATTTCGAATTTCGTTCTGCGCCCCGTGCATCCCATGCCCAGCTGTTTGATTGATGCCGCAAGCCCGGCTGTCCACAGGTGCAGGGTGACGTGGGTCAGGACGAGGAGGGCATCAGCTGACGCTATCCTGGAGGCAACTTTCACAGACTCGAGTACATCCCCGTCTATCCTGACGGGCAAATCAGGTTCTTCATCGGCGATAAGAAACAGACATCCGAGCGCATCTGAGGTGAAACCGTTTAACGCGGCGGTTTTTTTAAGATCGCGAGCGGTAAATCTCTGCCGGCAGTAAAGTGTTGTGGTTTCGGTGACGAAAGGCGCAAAACCGCGGGCAGTCAATTCCCGGACGACTCTCGATGCGACAGCGGGTCGTATGTAGGTGAGATTGCCCCGTTCACCGGGATGGATTTTAACAGCTACCCTGCTTCCCTCGCCGATTGACGCGAGAAATCCGGAGCGTTTCAGTATTTTCGGGATTTTTTCAAGATAGGATTCTTCCGGGGAAGAAGCGTGCGCTGAAGCGAAAAATACTTTAGATTTCAATGTCCATCACCTATTTCCAGTAATACTTTCAGCGAATTCCCCCCCGGGTCAATCGCCGTCTCATACGCTTCTTTGACGCTCTCAAGTCTGAACATGTGGGTTATGAATCGCCTGGGCTCAATGGCGCCTGAAGAGATGAGTTCGAGTGCTCTTTTGAAATCATCTGCCGTGTACATGAGCGTGCCAAGAATATCAAGCTCATGGTCCTGAACTAAAGAGATTGAAAGGGTGGCGGGCTCAGGGAATACTCCCACAACGATGATCGTTTTTCCGTTAGGGGCGGTCTTGATGGCGAATTCCATTGTCTCATTTTTCCCTACGCATTCGAAAATCACATCAGGTTCCCGCTCAAGGTATTCATTTGAGCGTTTGGCGCCTATTTCGTCAAATACAAAGGACGTATTTGCGCCGAACACGAGCGCCCTTTCTGCTTTTTCGCTGCTGTCTTCGACGACGGCGACGAAACAATTCATCGAACGGAGGATCTGGGTGAGCGCAAGCCCGATTACCCCTCCGCCTATTACCAGAACGCAGGAATCAGGATTCACTCTGCCCCTTTCAATCGCGTGGACGGCTACCGCGGCGGGTTCAGCGAGCGCTCCCGATAGCTTATCAACCCCGTTCGGCAAAACATGAAGCTTGTCTTTCGGGACCGGAAGGTATTCGCGCATAGCGCCATCTGCTTGAAAGCCTAGAACTTTTAAGTTTCTGCAGATGTTATATTTTCCCGAGAGGCATTCAGGGCATTTTCCGCAGGTGATGGAAGGCTCCACGCACACCGCTCTTCCCAGAATAGATTCGTCAACGCGTGCCCCGCGGTCAACCACCGTACCGGTGAACTCATGCCCGGGGGTGACCGGGTATTTAACGAATGGATGTTTACCAAGATAAGAATGTATATCGCTTCCGCAGATGCCGCAGTATGAGACGCGGATGAGCGCCTCCTCCTCAGATAAGCCGGGGATACTTCGTTCGCATACCTCGAGATTTTTTGGCTCCTTAAGGATAACTTGCCTCATTTTTTCTGCCCGCTGCAATTTCTGTTCCCCTGCCTTTTTTGTATAGCTCACTAAAAGATTATAGTTGTAGGGTGAGAATTATACATGCCTGATATCAAAGAGTGGCAAACCCGGGCATCATCTTGTATATCAATTACACGGTACCGATTGAGAATCAATTTTCCATTGATGACAAAATCTTGTCCTTGAGCCGGACTGGTACAGGAGCCGATATTTTTGTTGTGATATAAAAAATTGAAGCTGCTTTCATGAAATCCCTTCGGTCCTCACCTGGTTCTTGGGTTCATTTTGATGAAATAGCCCGAAAGTGCTCGCCGGTTTCCGCGTGCTTTCCTTCGAGCATGTTGTTGTACGCATCAATGTTTAAAAACCTCATCGCTGTTCTGTAAGGGAGAACATCAAAACGTTTGTTGAACTCTTCGTATGCGAAGAAATACTGCATCCAGAAAAACGAGCAAAATTCAAGACCAAGGCTTTTCGAAGCGTAAAACATAACGTCAAGAAAATTCTTGTCAAGCGGTATCCAAAAGAATAAATATCGCGTTTGAATATCTCCGGTGAGACAGCGATCCCCCTTTAAAGCTCACGGTCCGTGGCTTTGTAAAGCCACGCTTCACCTATCGCGAGCCCCTTATTGTTTTGTCTCGCAATCATTGAAATCTCTTTGATCCTTTCCGTTAAAATTTTTCCCGCGACAGGGTAAACGTGCATATCTATATAATCTATCGTGGTGTTCTCCGCGAGAGATTTGAAGTAGGAGGGTTTCTCCAAGGTGCCCGCGCCTGCGCCTATTCTTACTCCTTTTCTATCCAGTCCATCGAGGATTTCCCTGACAATTTTGGTTTGATTTTCCACGGAAATGTCCAAACCGGTGTTGAACCTTTGCGTTCCTGGCTCATTTTCTATCGTCAGGTAATCGGGGTGGATTTCATCGATTATCCTCGAGACCATCTTGCGCTTCTCTTGAATGTAGAATTGATGAAAAGCCGCGAATAATCAACCTTTACATCCGTGTATTCAGGCTGCCTGAAAAGGCAGATGGATTTGACGATAACGCTCAGTCCTCTTGCATGCGCTCTTTGGGTGATAGATTTGTAAAACTCGAGGTACTTTTGCCATTCCGGGAAACGGTCGCACAGCAGAGGGTAGCTGACAGTTAGCGCGACCGCCTGAGCGCCGATATTTTTAATTCTTTCAATTGAAATCTCAATCGCTTAAATCGAGTCAGTTGTAAAGAGCGCCCTTCCGCGGTGACTGTTCGCGGTGAGTAGTTCTATAGAGAAAAGCGTGCGCTTGTTGGATGGCGCTAACCTTTTGAAGAAGGTGAGCGCCTCATCGAGCTTTTTTTCCAGGAAGGAATAGGTATCCCTGAAATTTTCAGGAACGTTATGAGGAATTTTTCTTTCGGCGACCCGCTCCCGATAAATTTTTGCATTTCCTTTATCTCCTTTCGAGTCGCGCAACCGCAGAAAATCTGTGAAAAACCAAGAAAGACAAGGATAGCCGCAAGTATGAACGTGAAGATTCGGCTCGGCATATTCAAACGTTTGGTTGGAAACCTTTGATCGCTCTTCCGGCATACGGCGTGGTAAGGTCTTAACCCCATTTTGCGTTTTGACACAGAGCCTTAGTGTTTTTTTGAGCGGAAATAGCCGGATTTTCTTTTGATCAAAAGCCCTCCCCCATGTCAAAAAGGAAAAACAACGTTATACTTAGGATAACTCTTCTTCATTAGATTTGTTCCGCTATTGAGTTTTGGTGTTTATAAATATTGGTCCATGTGAAACCATTGTGCTATTTAGTTTTGCCAGTTTAATCGGATTGGGGGTTGTTATGGAAATGGAAGAAGAGTCACGCAAGAGAGGCAGAAGTCTTAAAAATCTCCGTGTGTTCAATTTCTCGATGGGCATTCTTCACCTTATCCAGGGCGTGCTCATGGTTGTCCTTAGCAACCGCTTCAGTCTTCCGGTTACGACCAATTTTCTCTCATATGACAAGAAACTCGGGATTGTGAAGACGGCCACTAAAGAAATTGCAAATATAAGAATCGGCCCTTTCGTCGCTTCTTTTCTTTTCATAAGCGCCGTCGCCCATCTGATACTCACGGCACCGCGGGCGCACCAGTGGTATCTGAAAAATTTAAAGAGGGGCATAAATTATGCTCGCTGGGCTGAATATTTTTTCAGCTCTTCGATAATGATAGTGATAATAGCTTTGCTTTCAGGAATGTATGACCTACCGTCCCTAATTCTCATTTTCTCCCTGAACGGAACCATGATTCTTTTCGGTCTGGTGATGGAGGTCCACAATCAAACAACCGAAAAGACGAATTGGACAGCATTTGCCTGCGGATGCTTCGCGGGAATAATTCCATGGGTCGCCATCGCGATGTATTTCTTTGGTGCTGCTCTCGAGTCGTCAGGGTCAATTCCGACGTTCGTGTATTTCATTTTGCTTTCTCTTTTCATCTTCTTCAACATATTCGCCGTGAACATGGTTCTACAGTATAAAAAGGTGGGACCCTGGAAAGATTACGTATTCGGCGAAAGGGTTTACATAATCTTGAGCCTGACAGCAAAATCCGCGCTTGCCTGGCAGGTTTTCTCCGGCACGCTAAGACCTCAGTAAGTGTTCAAACTCAAATGAGAGTGTGGGACATACCCCCTGAATGTCTATGCGATAAACATCTATTGGGTGAGCACGCCGAAATCCACGCCATTTGGTCGGTCATCACCCGGAAAAAGAGGGGATATGCGGCCCACCCAGAGACTTTAAGATGGCGCAAAAGGTTAAAGGCTCTCTACGCGAGGCATGAGCAGGTCTCAGAAGAAATGATGCGAAGGGGTTTCAGGCACCAAAGTCCGTTGGATGAGAGCCTTGCGAGCGGAGAGGAAAAGCAGCGGGAATACGTTGATACCCCCGAAGAACAGAGAAGGATTCTTTCTAAAAAAGGGTGCGGTTGCCGCGTTGAGCCGGAAGGCGGTAAGTGATCCTCCCGCCTGAAAAGAGCCCGGGCGAATATTCATTCTCATTTTGAACTTTTGAAAACGTGTAAAATTGATGCTTTTTGAGGAGGCATGATTGAAAGAACGCGCTCGTTTGTACACCTTTGGCTATGAGGGAAGGTCAACAGAAAAGCTTACCAAGCTGGCAAAAGAGTTTGAAATAAAGACGATCGTTGACGTACGCTTCTTGGCAAGAAGTAGGAAAAAGGGCTTTTCGGGTGGTGAGCTTCTAAGGAGTCTTGCCTCATTTGGAATTGACTATCTTCACATACCGCAGCTGGGAGTTCCTCGCGAATACAGGGAACGTCTTCTTGGTTTGAGCGGAAGCGAGGGCTTCTATGAGGCATATCTCGAGATTCTCGGTGATAAAAGCCCGGCGATTTTGGATATTGCTCAAGCGGCGCAAAAGGGGAACGTTTTGCTGCTTTGTTATGAGCGCGAACCATCCAGATGTCACAGATCCGCGGTTGCCAGGCTCCTCGAGGAACGTTTTCCTCTCTCCTTTAATTTTTTCCATATACGCTGAGCCAACTTGTATCTCGATTTGCTTTAAGGCGAAAAACTAAGTGGTTGTCATATCTCAATGCCATATTTGTGGCGGGTGATATATTGATGAAAATGTGAAAGAATAAATTGGCCGGTAGTCTTAACGGAGGGGAAGATGCCCAGGTGCAAACATTGCAACACCGAGATATCCGAAATGCTCGATATCTGCCCGAGCTGCGGTAAGAACCCGGGAGTTGAGACCATCACGAGCGTGATGAAAAAGAAGAAATCGGGTTCGGCAAGCAAAGCCAAATCAAAGAAACCCGAGAAGAAAACTTGAAATAACAAGGGGGACGCCTCTTATTTATTTCACTTTCAACCCCTTTATGTTCGCGATGGCATCCATGCTCACTGAAGGAGTAAAATCTTTTTAGGCGGTAATTTCTTGCGTCTTTGTGATGCAAGTTCACATCCCAGGGGAGGGCTCATGATTCGCGGGAAAATAAAATTGCCAAGACGAGTCTCCATTTTTTTGGCATTATGCCTCGCGTTTGTTTTTTTAATTTCCGGTTGTTACGAGCCGGGGGGACCACAGCCCGGAGCAGGGGTGGAGCCCGCGCCCAGAGCTTGGACGCCGGAGCAGGTTGAGCAAGCGGTCTGTGTTGAGGAGGTCTCTATCTATTCTCCTGTTCCTCGCACAAACGGAGAGCCCCCGCCTGAAGCGGATTTTATCAGGTTTTTGAGATTCAGGCCCCGCGATTTTAATCTCCCCTCATCTGATGCCGATGCCGTAATCCTTCTTATGCCTGGTTTTATGTGCGGTTCAAACGCTTTTGATTATCTGGGCAGACAGGTTGTTTACATGGCAAAGGCTTACAAAGGTTTAAACATAGAGGTTTGGGCGACTGAACGCCGCCCGAACAGGATTGAGGACCACACTGGGATTGATGAAGCCGAGAGGCTCGGGGATACCGGGATTGCGATCGATTATTATTATCACAATCTACCGGTTAACGGCCGCACATTTGAGGGTTTCAAGTCAGATGCTGATATCCCGTATATTTCGGAGTTCGGGCTTGAGCTTTTAATGAAGGACATTTACGCCATAGCCACCACCATGATCCCGCAAAGGGAGATGAGAAAACAGAAACTTTTTATAGGCGGGCACTCGATGGGCGGAATCCTTACCGCTTTCTTCATCGGATGGGATTTCGATGGCAATCCCGACACCGTTGATGACGCGGGGTTCATGAACTGCGCGGGCGCCATCGCCCTGGATTCTGTTATTTCCACAAGAGGTTATGACCTCGAGGTTGCAAGGTCATTCATGCCCAAATCAATGCAAGAGCCCCCACCTGACCTGGGTGAGGCTATATATATCAATGTTGTTCAAGCCATAAAAAACGGTCATTTTCCGAGAACCGTGCAGATCCCCTGGTTTACTCCTGAGGCAATGCTTATGCTCGAAATTGTTGCGATGAGGGCAAACCTCAACCCTAATGCCGAAAGCACTCTTGACATTGACATGCCGATTTCTGACACGACACGTTTTCTGCTATCAATGCTTCACTCGCGCTCATGGGAGCATTTTCTCTATCACGTCCCGAGCATTTCCGATTTCAGGTACACTAACGAAGCTCTTCTGGGTGTTATCCTTGATGACAATTTCATGCCGATAACGATAATGCAGACGAGCGCCGGCTTCCTTTCGGGCGGAAGCGTCGTGGCAAAGAATTTCCCGCTCCCATCAAGCTCTGGCGCGATATCAGGATACTCTGAGACTCCTCCCGGTTTCTTTGATTCCGATTTTCTTTTTATCGCCAATGATGCGGGACCTTCCATAGACAGGCTGGGGACAGGACCGCTTTACTCCTGGCTGAATTTTGACGAAACCGCCAACTCGAGCAGCACGGAGTTCAAGGATACCGAGGGACAGACACTTTACACCTGGTATGAGAATAAGGTTTCCGACATTCAGGACCTGGCAAGGGTCATTTACAGGGGTCCACCTAATCTTGTTGAGTGGCACTTTTCCATGAGATTAAACGTTGACATGATAGCGGCGCTTACCAGTTTCGGGAAGAAACACGGGCTAAATTACCTTCACGGCTCGCACATATCGGAAATACCAAAACTTGAGTTCATCGCTGAGCAGGGACCGATGGGTTATCTCGAGCCCGGAATAATTCCGGGCAGGGAGCGGATAAAGTTAGCCGGCTACAATCATATGGATGTGCTGACCGCGGCCGCGGACAGACCCTCTCACAGGAATAACGTGGTTTTTGAAAGGCTCGTAGATTTCGTCAAAGAGAACACAGCGATTCTTGGGCCTACTTTGCAAAGAAATAAACCCGGGTCGCGAAATGTTGGGACAGCCACAAACAAGCGCGCTAAAAAGTTACGGTCAAAATAGCCTTTCCTGATTGATAATAACGTGTAACCCCTCATCGTCAGTGCTCGTTATGGCGCGGTGGCATTTCTCACTTGCCAGATGGTCAAAAATAGCGGGAAAGCACACTTGAATGAAACGAATTAACTCTTCGGAGGGCTCCCCTTTCTGTGCGGTTGAAGATACCGTGGGTTTTCATATATCATTCAAACCTTCATAATTTTCTTGAAAAAGTTTCGCGCAAGGAGGAGGTCTGCTTTGTTTGAAATGCCGGAATACAAATATCCTGATTTCTCGAAGGAACCTTTTTTGTCGAGCCCAGATGCCCGCTTTGAGCCCGTTGTAGTCGAAGGCGTAGCGCCGCCTGGTTTTCACGCGACATCAATTTTTCCCGAATACGTGAAGGTCGATGGAGGCTGGGTTCTCCTCGAGGAAAGCAGGATGGACTGCGTGATCGCGCGATCCGGGGAAAAACTTGAGGTTAAGGAATTCCGCAAACTCCGCACAGGCGATTCTGTGGCTGTCGGTAGGGCTGATGACGGCTCTGAAGGAATATACCTGCATGCGGATGGTTTTGAGCCCGAGCGTTCTGAAGAGGATGCCTTCGCTTTCAGAAAGGGAAGAACAAGGGAGAGTTCATACACGCTTGATTATGAAATGCTTTACGGACTTCTTGAGCATGAGCGGGAGAAAGGCTATGTGGTCTGGGTCGCCGGACCGGCGGTAGTGTTTGACCACGATTCGAGAAAGGCACTTGAGAAATTAATCAGGAACGGTTACGTGCACGCGCTCCTGGCCGGCAACGCTTTGGCCGTTCATGATGTTGAAGCTTCCATGTTTAAAACGGCGCTCGGGCAGGACATACTGCATCAGGAGAGGATGAGGGGCGGTCATTATTATCACCTTGATGTGATAAATGAAGCAAGGAGATACGGGTCAATAGCAAAACTGATTGAAGAGGAAAACTTAAAGGGAGGTATCGTCAAAGCCTGTAATGATTGCGGGGTTCCATTCGTGATCGCGGGTTCAATCAGGGATGACGGTCCAATTCCTGACACCATAACCGACATAACGATTGCCCAGGATAAGATGAGAGAGCACGCGAGGAAAGCGACAACCCTCATTTGCGTTGCCACCCAGCTTCACTCGATAGCCGCAGGAAACATGACGCCATCGTACAAGGTGGATTGCGGAAAGGTGAGACCCGTCTTCATTTATGTGGTGGATGTTTCCGAGTTTGCCGTGAACAAGCTGAGGGACAGAGGTAGCCTCGCGGTCAAGTCCATCATCACCAACGCCCAGGATTTCCTCGTTCATCTTGAAAGACGTCTGGCGTAAGCTCTGGCAAGTCTTTGACACGGGTCTGTGATCCACGCTAAAAGCGTTGCGCCGGCGTTTCATTTTTAGTCTTTCGCTACTCGCTTCACTATCCACTCGCAACACTCGGCGCCTTTGGGCATGGATTTAGTTATCTCGAAAGTAAGAGCGGGGTCCACGCTTTTGAGCCACCGGGCGAAAATGCTGTTATCGATAGTTTCGCATGGGATGATATTATCTCTTCCCGCCTTCTTGAGATTTTCCCACCAGGGGCACTTCCGGACGGTAAAAACGAGTGAATTGGGATCGGTCTGCTGGCTTTCGCATTCCGTTCCGTCGATAGAACATACGGCTTCAAGCAAAACACCAACCTCATCTAATTCGGGTGGGCATTTAGGGTTCAGCTCAATCCCGAGAATCTTGCTGACGCGCTTCAGTTGTATGAGCCCGTAAGAACTCCATACGTCAAGGTCTATTTTCAGGGCTTCGTCAAACCCGTATTCCCTCTCGACGGCGAGGAACCATAAGCCGTCGATTGCTGTGAGCGCTCGCAAACGAAGATGAGTGAGGTCTTCGGGGTCAAGCTGGCGTCGCAACTCAATACCTCCTTTATGTTACGAAAATTATTGACCAACTCTTCAAGGTGCTATACAGGTCAAAAAGTTTTTTAAGATATGATTGCACCAAGCGCATATCAGGGCAAGAATAATTCATCCAGAGGCATCGACAATCACCTTTTCGCGTTGCCCTTATACTTTGCGTTTCATGTTTTGATTTGTCGTTATTGGGAGTTTTCAGGACCTGATTCATTATGATTAGCCACTCGTGTGTTTCCTGTTATCTAACGGTGAATATTTATATGCCTGATAACAGAAAACTAATTCTGTGACATAGTTAATTTATTGTGCGCAGTAATGCCGAATTATCCTATTTTATTAAAAAATAAAGAAATGTTGACTTTTGTGAATTATATTTGTAGAATGTTATACACTTTTTATGGTTTGTGTTCATGTGTTTGGCAGGTCTACGCTTCGAAGGGTTGGTAGGCGATGAATAAGAGCGCAATTCCGAGGTATTCGAATCCCTTTTTCCTTTTTGACCTGGACAAAGTCCGCTATCAGTTCGAGCGGTTAAGGAACACTTTCCCTGGCGGGCTCATCCGATACGCCATCAAGGCAAACAACCATGAAGAGATCCTCTCAACGCTCATTGAAATGGGCAGTGGGTTCGAGATCGGTTCCAAGCAGGAAGGGGAGAAGGTTATTGGGCTTGGGGCGAAACCGGAGAACATTATCTTCTCAGCCCCTGTGAAGCTGCCTTCCCATATACGCGAAGCGTATGCCAGCGGGATTGATCTTTTCGTCTTCGACTCGGATGAAGAACTCGAGAAGCTCGCCCTGCTGGCGCCCGGGAGCAGGGTTATGGTGAGGATTGCCGTAAATAACGAGGGAAGCCTTTTCCAGCTCGGTTTGAAATTCGGGATTCCATGGGACGAGGCGGTGGAACTCATGGAGAGGGCTCGCTTGCGGGGTATGAAACCGTACGGCGTCGCTTTCCATGTGGGTTCTCAGTGCGAGAGAAAGGAGACATGGGCGGAGGCGGTGGAGACGGCATCCAAGGCGTGGAAAAGACTCGAGAGCAGGGGCATAAACCTTGAGTGCTTGAACATCGGCGGTGGTTTCCCGGTTCCGTACCAGGGGGACGTTCCGACAATCGAGGAAATCGCATCTGTTGTTTATGATGCCATTGATAGGCATTTCGGACATTATCTCAATTTAATGCTCGAGCCCGGTCGCTTTATGGTGGCTGAGTCCGCAATGCTCGTTTCTACCGTGATTGGGAAAACGAAAAAAGGTAACGACGAGTGGCTTTTCCTTGACGTAGGAGCGTTTCACGGATTACTCGAAGCCCAGCAGCTTAAAGGCAGATTCCCTTACAGGATAAGGACAGTCCAGGAGAACAGGCCTCTTAAGAAATACAAGATTTCCGGTCCCACCTGTGATCCGGACGACACAATCATCTATGATGTGATGTTGCCGGAGGTTAACGTAGGGGATAAGCTCTACGTCATGAATACGGGCGCTTACTCGTTCGTGTACGCTTCACAGTTCCATGGTTTTAGCCCACCGGAGATAAAGTTCATTTCCAAGCATGAGCCTGAGTTAGTCCCGTTAGGGACCACATCAGAAGAAAAATCTGGGGTCAGGAGGTATGACGATCCCGAGTACGGTGAGGCAAGAAGGTATGAGCTCGAACTCGGGGGCGAGGTGTGCAAAGTTTACTACGATATCGGATATGTCCCGGATGATTGGAAGGAGAAACTCTGGAAACTTTACGATGAGTGCATGCATTTGGATGACGCGATTCAGGAGCAGTCATGTTACACAAAAGAAACTTTTTACGAAGCGCTTAGCGACAGCGATTATAACAACTCCGTGCTCGTGATAAACGATGAACCCATGGGTTTGGTTCTTCTCACCAATAATCTTGAAAAAGCCGCAATTACTTACATAAATCCGAATTACATGAGGAAGTGTTTTCCAGAGGAAACCTCCAGCGGCAAGTTTTGGTATATAACTACCGTCTTCATTTCACCGAAGGTGAGAAACCTCGGTTTCATGAGTTTGTTGTGCGAGTCTTTGGTTTTGGAAATGCGTGACAAGGGTTACACTATCGGCTTCGACCTCAGCGATAGCAGACTGGGTCTTGCCGATGTTGTGGTGAGGATCGCAAAAGAGAACGGGTGGCAACTCGAAAAGAAACTTATCGGACGCCAGAGCTACTACGCGTTCGTCAACGTTTCGGTTGACCAGGAACTTGACCGTTCGCGAAGCGAAAAGGATTTACTCGTACCTGATAGATAGAGTCACAGTGGTCCCTTTGCCCTCAGCGCTGTCAATCTCAACCTCTATGCCGAGTTTTGAGGAAAGCAACCTAACAATGTATAGCCCTAGGCCTATCCCTTTTGAGTGATGGTGGACCCTTTCAAGTCTGACAAAGGGCTCAAATACCTTCTCGGTCATGTCTTTTGGAATTCCCTTTCCAAAATCGCGCACTTGAATGAAGTCGCAGATGCTATTTTTCCACGCTTTTATTATGACCGGTTTGTCCGCTGGACTGAAGCGAAGCGCGTTGTCCACAAGGTTTTTTAAGATAAGCGTTAGATGCTCGATATCGGAGACAATGAACATCTCCGGGTCGGCTTCGATAATGAGTCTTTCCTGTTCTTCCGGTTTAAGCGACTCGCAAACTTTCTTCACCAGTCTGCTCATTTTGAAAGGGCTTAATTGAGTGACAAGGTCACCTTGCTCAAGTGTTGTGATGCTGAGGAATTGATTTGTGAGGTCGGTTATTCTCCCGCAAGCTTCGACTATGTTTTCCAAAAATGAGACCTTTTCTGACTCATCAAGCCTTTCCCAGTTGTCTTTCAGCGTGAGGGCGAAACCGCTTGCGACGGTTATTGGGGTTCTGAACTCATGCGAGGCGACTTGCATGATTTCGGACTTAAACTTGTATGCATCGTGCAGTTCCCTGTATAAGTTACGCTGGTGTTCGAGTTGGGCTGCGAGTTTCGCCGAAAGCGAGTAGTTATCTATGAATATGCCAAGCCTTTCGGAAATCTTTTCAAGCAAACTTATATCTGTTTGGGTTATCGGTGCGTGAGTGACTTTCTCCCCCACGAGCAAATAACCAACCAATTTATCCCTGACGCGCATGTCCATGCCAAGGGTATAACCTCTCGACCCAAGCTCTTTTGCTGTCAGTCTGTCATCGGTGTTTTTGGGCCAGCGCTGCAGTTCCTCTGTTATGCGAATTCCTGTCATCCAGGTGATCCAACCCTCGATTTCTGCTAAATTGCTGACATTCGTGGAGCAGCTCCCGTTATCATCCGGAGCACACGTAAATTGCCAAATACGGTCATCTATCACTCCAGAGGGAATGATAAGCTCAATCTTGTTTATAGTTAGCGCCGGAGTTATTTCCTCGAGGACTGCAGAAACTCCTTCCTGCAGACTGGATGAGTTTGAAAGGCGAGTGAAAGAGTTCTCGGCGAGTTCCATATCGTCGTACGTGCCAGAGAATAAGACTCTTGCCGCGAACTTCCTTAAGGACGCCAAGATCTTGGGGGCAAAGAAAAACATTGCCGAGAAGGTCAGGGTGAGTATGGCGTACATTGATACCGGAGGAATGCCGAGCTGATGTAAAAGAAGAAGAAGCGACACCAGAGGCATGCCGAATAATATGGAAGCGATGACGTATACGCCTATTTTTCTGATGACTATTCTCACATCAAGAAGGCGGAAGCGAATAATTGCGTAAGAGAATCCGGCGATCGGGATTATCCCCAGCAAAAAAGCGATGCCAGTAAATTTTTGGTTTCCTGTAATGGAAGGTAAAATAACCACAAATGTAAAAGCCAGGAAAAAGAAGACTAATGAACTTAGAAGTATTATGCTTACCCTTGCCCTGTCTATACCTGATGAGCTTATCCATTTCTTAAGAAATAACGAACACGCAATTAAGAATGGGACGAGTATTAAGGCGATTACCACAGGGTAAAGGCTTCCATGTTTGACGGTAACATCACCATTGACGATACTTGCTGAGCGGATAACAAACGGCGTAAGCGAAAGCACGCTTCCCGCGGCGTTTGGGAGCATGGCAGTTATACTCAAGAGTGCCGGTGGCTTTTCCCCGTAATAAACCGCAAGGCAAAAAAGAAAGAAAAATCCTACCGCGATGAGGCTTGAGATATATGCCCACCTGTATGTCCAAATGACGAAGTGAGCGCTTTGTGTGAATATAACTTTGTCAATTAGGCCCGAGAGCGACCATGACCCCAAGAATACCAGATAAAGAGAGAATACGCGATTTATGTACTGTTTCTTGTTAGAACGCAGAACAATTACAGCGAGCGCCCAACTCGCAGCCGTGAACAACACAGTGGCAATAAAGCCAATTATGAACCAGTCTTTTGCGCTCTCATGCATCTGCTTTCATCCGGACGGAAAAACAACACCTACCCACTTTTTATGATATTCGGCAAATTCCTGAAGAAACATTAGGTTCTTTTTTAAATTACGGTGTTGAACTCAAGTGCTTATTAAGCCAGCATCTATCATACATTTTTAATCTTTACCCTTTGAAAGGGTTATAAGTTGGGGAATGATATTATCTTCCAGGCGCCTTTCATCTTTCTCAGGAGAAAAGCTGAGGGAATCGTTCCAATTTGCCCGAACTCTTTAAGGCTTACGGGCAACGTCTCTCCGCTTGTGCCTGTCTTTTCCGCTATACCGCTTGCCACGTTGACCAGGGCGAGGTGCCCCTCAATTACCTTTCCGTATGTTATTTTTCTAAATCGGAGCCTGTTTGGAATTGATGCGAGGAAATGTCTTGCGCTCCTTTTGAGTGGAACGTAAAAGCGGGGAATTCGCGAACCGTTCATGCGGTCTACCTCCGGGCGGTTTTCAAGCATTCTTAGAAGGACCAGTATGTCCGCGGGTCTGTTCACAACAATTCTCACTATTCCCGACCAGGAAATATTTTTTGTCCAGATCGCTAAGTTCTTTCTCTCGGGAATGTAAGTGACCGACAAGACGCCGGGTATGTTTGAAACAAACCTTTCAAGCGATTTTTTTATCCTCGCTGTCGAATCCTTTCGGATATGCATCTCCAGTTCCATGTTGATGTCGGGACTCAGGGTCACATGGAGCCAGGGGGCATCGAGCGGGTCGGGAGACAAAGTATTCATAAGAGCCTGCTCATCCTGCTTCTCGATCGCAGCGTAGAAGGCGGAGGCTGTTTTTTCGGGAGTGCTTGTCGTTGCTTTGCTTATAAAGACAAGGAGAATTGCAATTGCGCAAATAGTGAGGAGTACGGAAAAGAGTTTGAGCATTTTTCTTCTTAATAGCATATCTCTCCCGAAAAAACGCAGTCCTCAAAAACCTCCGATCAGCAAGTGCATATTTTATTAAAGCGCTCCTGAGTGGAAATTATATATCAATGAGGAGCTCAAAGGTTTAGCGCTTTGGCGGCATTTCACGGAAAACATAAAAGAGGCGGGAACCAATTGCGGTTCCCGCCTCAGAGCTTAACCTCCTTAGAAAAGCGTGGGCGCCCCGATCGAGTCGTGTCCGGATGCCCTGTTATTCCAGTACATTGCGCGCTCCGCCACAACCGGCAGCGAGGCTTCAACTTTCGTGGAGACCTGCCAGTTGGAGGGAACGTCCCCTCCCACATCTATGCTGGTTCTCGAGTTCGCGGGAAGAATGAACTCCTGTTTCTCCTTCTTCCCTTCGGCGGTCATGTAAGTGATTTTTACTGTGGCGTCTTTGTTGTTCGGATTCTGCACAAGCACCCATGTCTCGAATCCACCGGCGGTGCACCCTTCAGGAAGATACCAGGTAGCGCTCGGGAATTGCGCCCCGATCGAGTCGTGTCCGGATGCCCTGTTATTCCAGTACATTGCGCGCTCCGCCACAACCGGCAGCGAGGCTTCAACTTTCGTGGAGACCTGCCAGTTGGAGGGAACGTCCCCTCCCACATCTATGCTGGTTCTCGAGTTCGCGGGAAGAATGAACTCCTGTTTCTCCTTCTTCCCTTCGGCGGTCATGTAAGTGATTTTTACTGTGGCGTCTTTGTTGTTCGGATTCTGCACAAGCACCCATGTCTCGAATCCACCGGCGGTGCACCCTTCAGGAAGATACCAGGCAAGCTGCGTGATCCTGCCTTGGGGGGCTCGGTAAATATCCAACACATTGGGCAGGCCGTTTCCGTCGGTGTCTTTCATAGACTGCACGTAAGAGGCCAAAGCCTGCCAGCATTTGAGCTCCTGAATTCCAGGTGTTGCGGGGTCAGAGTCCACAAGACATGTGGGAAGATTGACGATTCTGCCGTCTTTGCCTCTGGGTGCAACGTTAAAGAGTTTAAGGAAGGAAGCGGTATAGTAGTTCGTCGCGATCTTGTAAAGGCGTTTGGGATCAAGCGCTTTTCCGGCCATGTACTCTTCTCCTGTCTTGATGCGCATCACCCTTTTGCCTTCTTCTCCCATCGGGTTGTACTTGTAGGTCATGCCTGAGACCTGGACGAAAAAGTCATTCTGCCCGAGCTCGAGTATCTGCTCGAGGACTCCCTTTATCTCTGAGCCGTACAGATAGAAGGAGACAAGCGGATATCCGGGGAGGGGGGAGAAAGGCGACCCGCCAAGTGGAATTGCCCTGTAGAGGTCGTAGAAAGAGAACTTTCCGGTCGAACCTTTGACAATGCTCGACCTTATGTTTCCGCTTCCCTCGAAAGCCATCTGCACGGGTTCTACCGGGTTTATCCTGTTTATTATGTGCCTGTAAGAGTCAACCACGAGGTCCCCGAGATTCGTCTCCGACCACGCAGGCGTGTCCGATAGATCAAAACCTGGACCGTTTTTAAATGATGTCTCCGCAAAGGGGGCAAGCACGTCCCTTCCAACAGCGGCGTTTATGGCGGCCAGATAGCCGTTGATTTTTGTATCGGTCGCGGGGTCCGTTGGTATTGAGCTATCTATTCTTATCGCTTTTGCGTCTCTTACCGCTAACTTTCCTCCGGAATACTCAAGTTCGAGTTTTCCGAGATTCTTAGTATACGAACCGGACTGGACGATTATGGTATTGTTTATTACCTCTGGCGGATAAACGAGGTCATGACTGTGTCCGCCCACGATGACGTCTATTCCATTCACAAACTGCGCGAGCAGACGCTCTTCCCTTGTTCCCGAGTGGCTGAGAGCCACAATCACGTCGGCTCCCTTGCTTCTAAGTTCTCTAACCATCTTTGATGCCACATCTACTCTGTTTATGAATCCGACAGGGTCCGTCGGGTTTCCTTTGATGTTGCCGAAGGAAACCGGTGATGCCGCCGGCGCGACAGCTTCCGCCTCCATGCCCAAAAGACCAAATATCCCAACTTTGAGTCCGTTTGAGAGAGTCTTTATCGTGTATCGCTGAATAGCAAGTTTCGTGCCCTTAAAGTCAGTTTCCGAAAAGAGCGCCTCGAGGTCGTCATCTGCAGGGTCTTCTTCTGAGAATTCGATGTTAGCCGAAAGGAGAGGGATCTTAACCCCGAGAGACGCCGCTCTTGTTAAATACATGGCAAGATAGCGGGGACCTAAATCGAATTCGTGATTCCCGATTGCCACTGCGTCATATCCAACCGATGAGAAGAGGCTCAACTCGGACGCGTGTGAGATTCCAAGCCAGGCAAAAAGCGTTCCCTGGTCGTAGTCACCCGCGGATAAAGTGAGAACCGGCTCTCCCTGCGCCTTCTTTTCTTTCTTTATGTCTTTTATCAGCCTTGCGATTCTTGAGAAGCCGCCGATGGTTGGATGTCTTGGAAACTCTGAGGCAAGGTCGTAAGGGATAAGGTCCGAATGTTCGTCATTGGTGTGAAGGATTGTGAACCGCTTGCCATTTGAGGCTTTAGCATCAATCACGCATAAACATGGACTCAATGATAGCAACAGGGAAAGAGTCAGGAACGCGGCGATAAGTCTTGAAACAATTTTCCTGACAGTCTTATCAACCCTTTCCTGGCGCTCACGGGTCATGTCCCTCACCTCCCGTGTGTTTTAAACAAAAATACAGCGTTATGAGGACGCCTTTAGCACATCTGATTATCTCTCATAAGGGTTCAAAAGGGTGAGGCGCGTGCGACCCCACCCTTTTGAGGAATCCTCTTTTGATTCTGTGCTATGTTTGTTTATGACGCATACTTCTTGAACACGGTGAATCCGAGAGCCACAGCGGCAAGTCCGATCACAACCGCGAGAATCAATCCGACTATCGGTCCGCGCTTGAAGACCGGCTCCTGAACAGGTTCGGTCTGAAGCAGAACCCTCAAAGTGCTGTCCGCACCGGGTGTCTCCACTTTGCCCATTATCGAGTTGAAAGCGTCACCCCGATCCGCGATTGCCTTAACCTGCGTGAGTGTCAGATCGAGTTCCTCGATGTTTTCCTTCAACCCTTCCTGCATGACGTTTGTGCCCTCTTCAACAGCCCTTGTTAGACCTGCTTTTAGCTGCTCGAGGCCGCCCTCAATCTGTGTTGCGCCATAGAGCAGAGTGCCATCTGTTGACGGTGAGCCTACACCCGCTATGGCGGTTCCAAGGCCGTCGGCGAGTTGCATGAGACCCTCTTTCAAGCCGGGATTTGCCATGCTGCCGGTTGACATCCCGGCTTTGAGCTGGTTCAAGCCGTCAGTTATCGCGGTTGTTCCGTAAAGGAGGGTTCCATCCGTTGTCGGGCTTCCGATCCCCGCCTTGATCTCAGCAAGTCCTCCTCTCATAGCATTTATTCCGAAAAGAAGGGTTCCGTCTGTTCCAACGTCGCCGATACCCGCAGCCATCTGCAGCAACCCGCCAGTTATGGCGCTCGTTCCGTAAAGGAGCGTGCCATCAGTTGTCGGGCTTCCGATCCCCGCCTTCATCTGGTTTAGTCCGCCCTTGATGGCGCTCACGCCGTAAAGGAGCGTGTCATCCGTTGTCGGGCTGCCGATTCCTGCCTTCATCTTGTTGAGTCCACGGGTGATGGCGGCTGACGCGTACAGCAAAGTGCCACCTGTGGTTGAAGAACCTATTCCCCTTTTTATGTCAAGCAGTCCGAGCATTATTTGGTCGATCGCCCAGAGTAGGGTATCTTTAGTTTTAGGGTCTCCGATTCCCGCTATCGCCTTGTTGACATCCTTGATGCTTTCGTCAAGTCCCTGGAGGATCCCGTTTGTGGTGGTGTTTATGCTCCCAACCCCATCGTATGCGGCGTTCAGCTTGTCATGATAGTTATCATCATAATCATACATTTTATTGAGGAGCCAGGTCTTGGGGTATCCGGCAACATGCGTTTTTACGTAGTCGTACATCTCACCGCCCGGCTTCATTGCGTCCATAACGCTCTTGATGTTGTCGTAGACGGGTCCGCCCTCCTGGGTTGTCTTCTCTATGTCCGTTATAGCTGGTTCCCTTAACAATTTTAGTAAATTATGCAATTGTTCAAACCCTCCCTTGATTCCTGGTTCAGGGGGTCCGTAACCAACCGCATCTGCAACGCTTTTTACGCCGTAAAGCAGGGTGTCAGCAGTTGTTTCGCTTCCAATCCCACGGGAGATCTTCTGCAATCCATCTGTCATTGCGGTAATTGCGTAGAGGAGAGTGTCCTCTGTAGTCGGCGAACCTATACCCTCCTTCATAAGATTCAATCCATCGAGCACCGCGGCAGCGCCGTAGAGCAGTGTATCCTTTGTCTCCTCGCTGCCGATCCCTGCCTTCATCTGGTTGAGTCCTCCCGCGATCAGACCGATGCCGTTCAGGAGTGTCCCGGAGGTGTCAAGAGAGCCTATTCCTCCTTTCATCTGGTTGAGCCCGCCCTCGATCGCGTTTGCGGCAAAAAGAAGGGTATCTCCTGTTGCCGGGTCACCGATTCCCCCTGAGATCTTATTTAAGCCACCCGATATTTGCGAAATTCCGTAAAGAAGGGTATCAGGCGTTTCGGGGCTTCCAATTCCGCTGGCTGCTTTTATCACGCCCGGTATCATGTCTCCTATTATCGCCGAGCGCGCTCTTGGAAAGCCATCGGGCGCTACCATCTTGCTCAAGCCGCCCGCCATGAGGTTTATTCCGTATATCAGTGTGTCGGGAACATTGGCGGCACCAAGGCCTGCAACAGCCTGACCAAGCCCTCCGCCCAGCTGGATTACGCCGTTATAGAGCTGGGTAAGACCGTCGAGGAACCGGGAGACAGTGGAGGTCTGGCTCTTCTCCTGCCCTTCAGGTATGACGAAAAGCACCGCAAGGGTAAGCGGGGGAAGGGCGAAATTCTTTACGTCGGCCTCGAGCCATATCGTCTCTTCTTCTTTTGTTGCCGGTGGGAATACGGTAAGCGACCACCCGAGTTTATAGGTGGTGGGTGCGTAAACTATAACCCCGTTGGGGTCAACTTTCATATTGTAGAAGATACTGTTGTCAAAATCCCAGGAGGTGGGGGATATGATGACCGGCAGATAAGTCTCCACCTCTTCGGTCTTGACCTCGCCGGTTATGGAGTCTTTGTATGTGACTTTGGTTTTCTTCTTTGATGTGTTCTTTGCCGTCATCTCAAGCCTAAAACGACCGCTCTTTCCCGCTATTTCGTTAGGGTCTTTGTATTCTTTGCCGTCAAGCCAGTAACGGTAAGTGATTTCAACTGGGATTTTCTCGAAAACCTCTTCCACGCTCCTCTTGCTCAAATTTCCGGTAGAAATCAGATTTGTAGGCCCTTTCACGTTCAAGTTTTTCCAGACCATCTTCCCGTCTTCAACGGCGGGGACAGTGAAGCCGCTCATTCCTTGGATTTTCGGTGGATCGGGAAGTGCCTGTTCTCTTTCAAAGGTGATTGTGCCATCACCGTCGAGTGCAAGCCAGTCAATCACCTGAGCGGACTTTACTTTGCCTGAATGGTCCTGAATTGCAACGAGGAACTGGTTGTTAACCACGGAAACATCGCCGTCGGTTTGCGCGGCGGTATCGCCACCAAGCGTTGCAATTGGTATAGCGAAAAGAAGGATGAAAGATATCAGGACCGCAAACGTTTTCTTAAGCCTTCTCATATCCCCTCATCTCCTTGATCCGATACCGGCTCTATTCTGTGGCGCTTCTCGGGCGGGCTGGTTTTTCCTGACCGAGAAGCGGGGTAGCAACAAGGGTCCCGAACAAAAGTCCGATTGAGAGGGAGAGCAATACTCCGGCGAAAGTTGCGAACGTTTTGGGGATTGCCCACACGGGAAAACTTCCAATGAGGTCCATGTGTTGAAGCATCCCGCCTATGAATGCCGCCCACCCAACAACTGCCATGGGCAGACGCTCAGATACTTTGGGTGCTCCGATGAGCGCGGCAACGAACAAGAATATCGCTCCCGCGATGGCTGATGAGAGTATCGAGAAAGTGGGGAAGACAAGCTTGGAGATATAGAAAGTCAATAGCCCAAGTAAGGTACCGATCAGCCCCCCGACGAGCATCCAGGGAAGTTTCTTCGGATTTGATCCTGAGGCAACATAGATCGCAAACGCGACCAGCGCGGACCAGTACGTCATCCCACCGATCTTGTCATAAAAAAGAATCCATAGGAAAACCGCAACCGCGAAAATCGGAGCGAGTATGAGCCCCCTGACATAAGGTTTCATCTTGTCCAAAGATAGCACCCCCTCAAATACGGACCTCATTTTTTCGTTCTACTTTTATAACGTATTTTCCTTCTATAAAGGAACCGAAACCCCGCCTAATGCAGCGGGGTAAATATTCATGGCACCAAGTTAAACTCTTTAAGTACTTGGGGAACAAATTGCTAACCGGGTCTTTGTAATTCTTCAGAAAGCCCCTCTTTTGCAAATCCCCATCCTCCACTACTGCGCCCGACCCGATCAAAAACCGATTGCACGTCGCGAAAAAGAACGAACTCAGAATAAATTATAAGTCTGTCAAAATGCTTTTTTCAAGCATTTATAAAGTGTTTGCCGCAACACCACACAGTTAAGGTTTTATCAAATGCATATATAAATCATAAATTATGCGTTGTCCATACCCTGAAATTTTTTCGTGATTCATACCTTATATCACGCTCCGAAATCGGAAAATGGCGATTCGAGGAATGTTCGGAAACTATTCGCGGCGCTTTTTATGCTCGCTCTCATTTTGCTTTTTCCGTCTTTTCACAAAAAGCCTCGCCTAATAAATTATTGCCGCCAAATTTTTTCATGAAGCCAGGGCTCTTTTGATTCTATTCGATGAGGCATCCGTTGAAAGAACCGCTCACTTATCGAGATTTTGTATGAGGCATTGATAAACAACCTGGATCGTTTCTTCTATGCAGAGTTATAAAAAGCCATGCGCTTATCGAGATTTTTTATCCGGGTTTTATATGAGGGTTTTCCCTTCTCCGCGTAATTCAACCCGGTGTTGATTAAAGGAAAGCATGGAGCCAGATCGCCAGCTTAAACGCTCGAGCAAAAGCGTGGAGATATTTTCAAAAGGCAAAATTATTTCTACCAGCAGTTTGGCTTGAGGACTTTTAGTTTTCCAAAGAAACCATGCTAATACTCCAACAGGCCGTTTTGATGTTGTAGAATGTGTGCGGCGTGTGCCCGGATTAAGTATGCATTGAATTCCGGGGTCTTTTTAGGCTATACGCACTTTCTCAAAAGGCGAGGAAGGATTGGAAGGACCTGTTAATAATGCTGATAGACATGCACATACATACTAATGTCTCTTCGAGATGCTCCTCTATTACTCCTGAGGAGTTAGTTGAGAGGTCTTGCGAAATTTGCCTGGATGCGGTTTGCGTGACTGAACATTCCACTGTAAGGGGAGCTGAGATCTGCCGTGAGTATGCCGCAAAGAGGGGCTTTAAAGTATTCAGGGGAATGGAGGTTTATACAGACAGAGGGGACATGCTGATCTTCGGCTGGGACGGTCATGTGAGATATTATCTTGTTTCCTTCAAGGAAATTAGAACAGAGGTAGAGAAGCGCGGAGGAATAATAATTCCCGCGCACCCTTTCAGGGGCATATCTGACGCAAGGCACGGTAGCCGTTTTGAACTTCCCGCTGAGGTCGTTGAGTCCATAGTAGCTATCGAGACGAAAAATGGTGCGATTCCCAGACACTGCAATGACTATGCGGAAGAGTTGAGGAAAAAATATAATCTTTTCGGCGTTGGCGGGAGCGACGCGCACCACGTGAGCCATATTGGCAGATGCCTTACATTCTTTGAGGCAGACATCAAAAGCGAGAATGAGCTTGTTGATGCTTTGAGAAACGGCTGCTACCAAGCGCTTTACGCGGAAGAGGCTATTTCATATATTAGCGAAACTTTATAAGATATTCGTTGCGTTTTTTGGAGCATTTTTAGGCGTGACGGTGGTCTCTTGTTAGAGATGAAGATATTGTTGCCAATAGCAAAATACTGTCGCAAGTTTTCCTCCTTAACCCATAAAAAGTACTTTTTTGTTACCGCCGCGACATATCCTCTGCTCAGCGGAATCTTCAGCTTCTTGCGTAAGGAGATCTGGGAATATATGTTTTGATTAGAAAGTGTCTCTCCAATTTAAACGCTTATGAGCACTTGGATGTTTTAAGAAAAGGGGTGAGGCAATTGTCTGATTGGAAAGAAGAGGTTGAAGAGGTTGTCTTCCCGGGGAAGATCTGCGTCCCTTACACTTGGACGGTCGGTTCAACTCTGAGTAAGTGGTACGGCTTGCTTCGTGACGAGGGGCAGATTTGGGCGAATCGTTGTCCGTCATGCGGGAAGGTGTACATACCTCCAAAAGCAAAATGTCTCGAATGCTACAAGGATGTAAACGATTGGGTAAGATTACCCGGGACGGGAACGGTGGAAACTTTCACTGTCGTTTACTATGAGGAACCGTCAATTCAGCCCAAAAAGCCCCCATTCGCTTACGGGATCATAAAAATGGATGGCGCTGACACCGGGCTCGTTCATCTGATTGATGAAATCGACCCTGAAAAGGTTAAGGTGGGGATGCGGGTTGAGGCTGTCATAAACGAAGAGCGCTCCGGAAACATCTTTGATATCAAGTATTTTAGACCCGTTAATTGAGCTCTATTCACAGGTGGTGGTGTAAATGGAAAGAGTAGCGATAATTGGCGTAGGTCAGACAAAGTATGAGCAAAACAAGAGCGGTGCTTTTGCCGAGCTCGTTTATGAAGTGACATCAAAAGCGCTCGAGGATGCCGGAATTACGGTTAAAGAGGTTGATAATGTTGTGTCGGTCTCGAGCGATTTCTGGGATGGAAGAACAATATCCAGCATGGCGATATCCGACGCCTCAGGCGCTTTTGGTAAGGATATCACCACCGTTGAGGGGGATGGCACTTTCGGCGCCCTCTACGGGATGATGCGCATACTCTCCGGTCACTTTGGCGTGACGGTTGTTGTCGCTCACCATAAGGGAACCGAAAGCAACATGAGCGGAATAACAAATACCGCCTTCGACCCTCTGGTTGAGAGGAAACTCGGCTTGGATTCGGTCTCGTCCGCGGCGATGCAGGCGCGCCGTTACATGACGAGGTACGGGATATTAGAAGAGCAGATCGCGCTCGTCTCGGTCAAGAATCACGGGAACGCGAAAAGAAACCCCCTTGCCATGCTTCCGATGGACATCACAGTCGAAGACGTGATGAACTCACGGATGATCGCAAGTCCTCTCAAGAAACTTGACTGTTCGCCTGTGACAGATGGGGCATGCGCTCTAATTCTCGCATCAGAAAGGGAAGCAAAGAAATACAGCACTAACAAGAAGCGTGTTTGGATGCTCGGAGTTGGGCATTGCGCTGACGCTTTTCGACTTGGTGACAGAGACCTTTCCGATACGAGGGCGCTCAAGCAGGCGGCAAAGAAAGCCTACCAGATGGCGAGCGTTGAGCCTGGGGACATAGACGTGGCTGAGGTTTACGATGCTTTCACCTATATGGAATTGATGTGGCTTGAGGGACTCGGCTTCTGCGATGACGGTATGGGCGCCGAATACCTCGAGCGCGGGAATTTTAATTTCGACGGTGAGATTCCGGTCAACCCCTCCGGCGGAAGGCTCTCCGCCCACCCGGTTCAGGTCGCCGGTCTTGCCGCAATGGCTGAGTGCGCCCTTCAGTTAAGAGGAGAAGCAGGCGATCGGCAGGTGGAAGGAGCCGAGATAGCCCTCGCACATGGGATAAACGGTTTGTGCGGACAGAGCCACTGCGTATGGATTCTTGGGAAATAGGGGGTATGCGATATGGGAAGAAGAGTCGGAATAGTTGGTGTCGGGCAAACACACCATGCTGCCCACAGGCTTGATGCTTCCGGAATGGAGTTGATTGCTGAGGCGGTTACGCGTGCGTTTGACGACGCGCAGATCACGAGGGATGAGATTGACGCGATTGTCATCGGGAACATGGACCATTTTGAGAACATCAACTATGTTGACATGTGGGCACTCGAGGGTCTCGGCGCTTTTATGAAACCGGTTTTCAAGGTTACTACCGGTGGGACAACCGGTACAACAATCGCGGCGTGCGCCTTCTACAGCGTAGCCTCGGGCCTGTTTGACAGGGTGCTTGCCGTTGGTTGGGAGAAGAACTCCGAGTCGGACACTCAGGCGGCTGTCGCGACGTGCGCCAATCCAGTTCTGGAGAGGGACCCGTTTGCGGGAGCGATAGGTCCTCTTGCGACGGAGTACTCGATGTACATGAAGGCCTATGGCGCCACTGAGGAGGACGCTGCGCTTGTCGCCGTAAGGGATCGCAACAACGCTTTGAATAATCCCTACGCGCACAACAGGATGAAAGTAACCGTTGAAGACGTCATGAACTCGCCGATGCTTTCCTACCCGATAAAGTTTCTCGATATGTGCCCGAGATCTGACGGTGCGTGCGCGGTCATATTCGCGAGCGAGGAATACGCGAAAAAGATGTGCCCGAGACCCGCTTGGGTTCACGCATCCGTTGTAAGGCACGACTACACTCATTTCGGTGACCTTGAATGGCAGTGGATGCCCAGTCTTGAGAGGGCTTCAGCTGAGGCCTACAAAAAAGCGGGCATAACAAATCCTCTTAAAGAGTTTGACGTAGCTGAACTTTATTTACCCGCTTCCACAACAGGCGTGAAGTGGATGGACTCACTGTGGTTCTGCGAAAGAGGAGAGGCGCCAAAACTCATACGCAAGGGCGTTTTCAATATGGACGGTGAACTTCCAGTTAATCCGTCGGGGGGCGTGATAGCGACAAATCCAATTGGTGCGACAGGATTGATAAGGGTTGGAGAAGCCGCTTGGCAGATTATGGGAAGAGCCAGGGACAGGCAGGTTCCGAACGTTAAAAAAGCTCTTGTCACAGGTTTTGGCGGGTGTAGCTGGTCTGACGTGATAATTCTGGGGGCGGATCTCCCGTAAGAGGAAGATTCTAAACAGAAGGGAGGAAAGATAATGGGTATATATACCGATAAGAGAAAAAGTACTCATACCCCTGATGGATTTGAACTACTTCTCCACCACTCCGGCCACCTCGAATACGATTTCAACTGGCATATGGGTCCTTACTGGAGCAAGTTTTTGATTGAGATGCGGGATAACGCAAGATTCATGGCGGTTAGATGCGAAGAATGCGGAAATGTTTATGTTCCGCCGCGGTACATATGCGGGCGCTGTTTCAAAGAGTTAAACGAGTGGGTTGAGGTGGGTCCTGAAGGGGAGCTAAAGGGTTTCACAATCGTGAGGTTTCCCTACATTAACCCCAACAATGGCGAGTTGATGAAGGTTCCATACACTTCTATCTGGGTGACGCTTGATGGCGCCACGACAAGGATGATGCATTTCTGCAACGAGACCGATGAGAAGAATCTCGAAGTCGGCATGAGAATGAGGGCTGTGTGGGCAAAGGAGCCGAGACCGACGTCAATTCATGCTGTTGAATATTTCGAGATAATAAAGTAGGCGAAGTGGCCTTAAGGGAAAACGCGTAAAGAGAAATTTATGAAATTTATGGTGGAAACGGCGCCTGAAATTAAAGTTTTGCGGTGGGAAAAGGGAGAATGCTCGCTAATTTTTAACTAACCAAGCGTCGGTCTTGATGAGCCAGTATCTTTATAAATAATATGAGTGAGTAAATAATAAGAGTGAGATGCGCGCTGATTTTCAACGAACCAAGCGCGCATCTTTTTTTTAAGTTAAATCTCCCGATACACCGCTTCAGGCACTCTTTGTCTTCAGCGGCAATTCCCGACAGAAATTATCGCCTTGAGTGTTAGGGATTTTTTTGGATTTATTTCCGTCTGCAGAGATTTCTTGAGGGGTTTTCGTGAGAATGTCTCTGGGGCATGTCCGGACCGTCAACCATCTCGCTGAAGCGGAGGTTTCTTGAGGGGTTTCGGGAGAATGTCTCTGGGGAGAGCGGTCTCGCTCAACCTGAGCGGTTAAGATTATTTCTGCGTTTCCCAAATTTCACGTGCCTCTTCAAACGATGACAAAGCGGTCTCGCTCAAGCTGACCGTTTAAGAGTATTTCTGCCCAGGAATTCACCATTATGGTTAACATCACCATTTATGGTTTTTCTCAACATGACCGGTTTAATAGTATTTCTCCGCGAATAGCCTTGTCCGCTTGTTATTGTGTGAATCCCGTTTCCCTCTAGCTGAACAGACTAAAACTATTTTTCCTCCCTCGTGGTTATAGGAATATGCTTTGGGCAGGGGTTTCGCCCTAAAGCTGTCGAGCGTGCGGCGTTAATCCGTGTTTGGGGAGGAAGAATTTTTAGAAAACGCCTTGTATTTGAGTGATGCTTTCGGAAGACGGAAATGCCTATATGTGTTAGCATTTGAGTATGGTTCTTATCGGAGAGGAGGATTTGATGAGAAAGCTAACGGTTTTTTTGGTGTTGTTATTGTCAATCATGCTACTGGTTAGCGCAGGTTGCGGTGGAAAGAAAGTAACCGTACGCACGGAAGAAGGAAAAGTTGAGTACTCGGAGGAGAGCGGTAAAGTAAAGGTAAAGACTGAGGAGGGCGAGGCAACTTACGGACAGGAGGACGTATCCGAGGAAGACCTCGGGGTTCCGATATATCCCGGCGCGAAGCTTGTGAAGGGCGGTGGTGGATCAGTAAAGACTAAAACCGAAGAGGGTGAAGGTGAATTCATGACCGCGGCTTTCACTACTTCTGACAGCATTGATGAAGTTTCAGAGTGGTACAGGTCGAAGCTTTCTGGAAAGCCGAAATTCATGGACCTTTCTTCCACCATGGCGGGCAAGAAAACAGGGATGTTCATGTTTCAGGAAGGCACTGCCGCTAAAACGGTAGTGATATCCGCTGGTGAGGGCGAACAAGAAGGCGCGACTGTGATATCCATTAGTTCGGGCGCTACCACGCCCTGAGGAAAATCTTTCTTACGCGCTTGGCTTTGCGCAGGGTCCGACTGGAGAACTAGGTCACCTCGACTGGCGAAAGAGGAAAATCTTTTAAGCGGTTGATCTTTAGCAAGAGTGACATGGGTATCGCTGTATCGGGGCATAAGGCCGTGAAAAAAAATGATTTCTCTGGCCTGGTTGATGTTGGTTGCGTGTGGTCATAGTCAAAGGGGCTTGGTAAACCAAGCCCCTTTTAAATCAAGCCCCTTTATTTTTCCCGGGTTACGAGGGTATTGAATGCCAACAATATCGTTAAGTTGGGGTTTGTTACTCGAAAAATTTCTAACAGTTTGAAGAGTATAACGACAGCCTGAGAAACGTTTTTACGTCTATCTCCTACTGTGCTGGTTCACTACATCGCGGACACATACACCCTATCCCCGCTTCCTTCACTCCACTTGGCCAGGAACTCCATCGGCGTGAGATATCCTAGGCTCTGATGGGGCCTCACGTGATTGTAGATGTAGTTCCACTCGTCCACCAACTGGTTGAGATCCTCTACCGTATGAGCCTCCTTGAAGGCCCACAACTCGTACTTGGTGGTCTGTATCTTGCGCTCCACGTGTGCGTTCTCCTTGAGGAAGTAGGGGTGGCTGAAATAGTGGGTGATGAGCTCCTCCTCGGTGGCCCGGTCGAAGTGGCGCAGGAACTCCGAGCCGCCTTCCGTCTGCAGCACCAGCACCGAGAAGGGCATGTACGCCTTGAGCTCGGAGAGGAAAGCCTCCGCGCAGCGGGAGCCCGCGGACCTGAAAACCCGGCAGAAGGCGACGCGGGAAAAGCAGTCGATGGCCGTGAACTGATAGAACTTGATGCCCCCGAAACGCAGGTGCTTGGTGTCTATCTGGATGAGGCAGCCCGGAAAGGCGTGTTTCATCCACCACTCGGCGCGCAGGCGCTGCTTACGCCGCTTGGCGGCCTTGCTCCTCTTGCGCGAGCCCCGCTCGTCGTAGAGGCCCTTGCGCTTGAGGATCCTGCACACCGTGGAGGCCGAGAGCTTTATGCCGTGATCCCGGGCCAGGATCACCGCGATCTTGTGCTTGCTCCGGGCCGGCTGTGCCCCTCGGATGGCCACGATGAGGTCTATGGTCTGCCAGGGGACAGGCGATGTCCTCCTCCGCCTGGGGGCCCGGGAGAGGTCCTCCAGGCCCAGCGGTCCTTTCTCGATATACCTCTT
>CAKZLU010000010.1 GCA_937127245.1 uncultured Actinomycetes bacterium | reverse complement strand
GTAAACATCAGGGTATTTTCGTTTTCCTGAGCGTAAGTGACTTGCGATATTTCTAAGGCATTATATCTGGGCAATCTAATTATAGAGGCAAAAATGGAGTGATGCGCGTATCTTGCCCATGTGATGGATAATGTTAACTGCTACTCCAGTTGAAAACAATAAATGTTTGAACACCAGCCAAGCGACCCGCTTCAAGGTCAACATCCCTGTCTCCTATGAAAACCGCCTCACCCGTGGAAATATCAAAGCGTTCAAGAATCATTTTCAAACCCTCGGGCTGCGGTTTTGTTCTTCTCACGCTATCCCGCGATATGACCAGTTCGAAAAGCTCTTTCAAATTGTTTTCAACAAGGAAAGACTCAATCGTTTCTGTTAGATTGGATGAGAAGATCGCCTTCCTGATTCTTCTTGGTGATTTCCGAATGTATTCGATGAGTTCGTGGTTGGGCAAGGCGTTCTCAAGCCCACGTTTCTCGAATTTAAGGATTATCCCCCGAGCCTCATCGTAAGCTTTACGCCCGTATTTTTCCTCGATGATATACAATTTCTCGTGCAGGGGATGAAACTGGTTCAAAAAGCTGTATTTTTTTCTGAAGAAATTGTGAAGCTCCGCTCTCAGGGAGGAATAATCGGTATTCAAGCGCACGAGCACCCCGTCAAAATCACAGATGAGCGCTTTCTTTCCGGAAAGTATTCGGTCAAGAAAGGATATCAAATCTTGATGACAGACCAATTTTCACCCTTGATGAGTTTCTGTCCCATATCGGTGTACCTTATCCAGTACCACCCTTCAGGGAGCGCGTTGTACCGGGGTAGGTCTGGGATTTCCTCTCCGAAAGCTATTTTCACGTAATATAAGGGCATGTTGGAACCAGCGGTTGCGAAGAAATTTGATGTCGTGAAAAATCTGCCTGAGTTTATTTCGGTCACGCATGGAATTCCTTCTCGATTCTCCTTTATGTCCACGCAGAAAATTCCGGTCGCTTTCTCGTCCGCGGTCTTGACCGCGTTTGTGGCAACCTCATTGACCTTATCGTTGTGCACTGTTTTCGCGACCGAAGGGCTTGAGCTTTGTCCCGATGGCGTTAGATAACCGTATATGTATTCGAGCCTTTCTCTTGCCTGGGACGTTATCAATTCGCCATCTTTCCAGATGCTTTGGAAGGCGTATTCCCTTCCTGGAAGGAACTCGCAAACCATGAAATCTTCATAGCTATATTCGCCTTTGGCTTCCCAGTACCGTATCCAGAGGTCTCCTTGCTCCAGGCTTGTTATGGGTAGCGTCGCTTTAGAACCAAAGCCTGTGATGGGACGGAGCCATCCCTTGGGATAAATCCGGAAGATTTTATCGAGGGCTTGCGCAAGGTCTTCCTTTGAACTAACCCGAAACGAGAGGGGAACCGGAACGCCTTTCTCTCTTAGATACTCTATGAGCGCGATTTTGTTCTGGCAGAGCTCGACCGTTTTGGTGGCGGGAAGAAGCGTTTTGGCTTTGAGCTTTTCCCTGTTTCTCGCGAGCGTGAGCACCTCAATGTCGGGCTGTGGGTGAGCGAACTCAACTCTTTCGCGTTCGATTATCAAATTTAGTTTCTCAAGGTAGGAGGGGTCTTTTGCCGGGGGGATAAGATACTTCTTGTCCGCCCCGGAGACAAGTTCGAGGTGGTAAAGATTGATGTCGGTTCCCACGATATAAAACTCCTCCCCTGATTTCCTCAAACAGTCTATGAAGTTTGAAGCGGCGGGTCCCCCGGCTCCGGTAACGAGAATCCTTTTCATCGCGGCTGCCTTTCCCTACATTTGCCTTAAAACGGAAACATGGCTGCCATAACTAACGTATCAAATGTTTATTATATTTATTTTGAGATTAAACAAAAACCATGTTATATGAAATCTATCCATCCCGTAGTTCTTATGGTTTTATCATTATCTCAAGATATTGTTTTATCGTCGGTAAACCGGTCGCAGATGGAACGCCGAAACTTGACATCAAATCCAGGACCAATGTTCATGTCAGGTTAATCTGGTAAATGAAAGCGAAAACGCGTCTATGGCGTAACCGGTCTGGGTCAAAGAATTCGTTCCGATCACTTAAGTAGTTGAGGTGCCGGTCTTATTCAGTATCTGTACTTAAGGTACGGTTTGGAAATATCTAAAAATTAAAAGGAAATCCATTCCAAGACAGGGGTTTGGTAATTAGTTAACAATCAGTTTTGGAGCTGATGCCCAACCGGGTTTTCTTTGGTTATAATATCGCAAAGGATTTTGTAATTGAAATCATAAGAATAGACCAGTCATACGGAACTTATTTTTTTATGAAAGGTAACAGAGATATTATCAACGTGGGTATCATAGGGCTTGGCTACTGGGGTCCGCACTATGTTCGAATTTTTTCCCAAATGCATCATACCCGCGTGGAGTTATGCTCCGACATTAACACAGAGAGGCTCGAACACATTAAAAATCTCTTTCCGGGCATTCAGGTGGCGGCTAATGTCAATGAGGTAATAAATTGCGACGCTGTCGACGCGGTTGTCATCGCTACGCCGGCGACATCCCACTATCCTCTTGCTCGCGAAGCGCTCGAAAGCGGAAAAGACGTGTTGGTCGAAAAACCAATGGTGATTGATACGGCAAGTGGCGCCGAACTAGTGTCCATGGCGAAATCTCATAAAAGGGTCTTGATGGTCGGACACACGTTTCTTTTTAACCCCGGAATCATAAGGATGAAAGAGGTTTTGGATTCTGGCGAGGCTGGTGAAATCTACTATCTGCACTCCACCCGAACTAATCTCGGACGAATAAGAGAGGATGTGAACGCGCTCTGGGACCTTGCTCCCCATGATGTTTCTATATTCTCTTATCTGCTCGGAACAATGCCCGAGGCGGTGTGCGCCAACGGCGCGTGCTTTTTGAAAGAGGGGCGAGAAGACGTTGTTTTCCTAACCCTTTATTATCCCCACGGCAAGATAGGAAACGTCCATGTCTCGTGGATTGACTCAAACAAGGTTAGAAAGGTAGTCGTCATAGGGAGCAGGCAGAGGATTTCCTTTGACGACCTTGACCCTTTGGAAAGAGTAAAGATTTTCGAGAAGGGCGCGGAAATTAAAGGAAGGTCTGAAGGCGATTTCGGGAAGTTTCAGCTTCTTTTGAGAGACGGGGATATTTATAGTCCTAAAGTTGAGCCAATAGAGCCACTCATGGCTATGTGTTCTCACTTCGTTGACTGCGTTTCTGAAAGAAATAATCCCAAAACAGATGGGAAACACGGTCTTGAGGTTGTCGCGGTGCTTGATGCCGCCCAAAAATCTTTATCTCAGAATGGTAAGAGGGTAGAGGTTCCGTCATTATCATTTTGACCAGGGTAAGAAAGGTTTGAGGAATGCGAGTTCCTTTCGTTGATTTGAAAAGAGATTCACAGCAACAGAAAGAGGAGATTTACAGCGCGATAAATAACGTCATCGAAAGCTCAAGTTTTATTCTTGGCGAACAAGTTGAATCTTTCGAGGCTGAGTTCGCTTATTTTTGCGGGAAAAAATACGGCGTGGGGGTTTCCTCAGGAACCGACGCGATATTTCTTGCGCTCAAGGCGTTGGGAGTTGGCGCCGCAGATGAGGTTATTACCGCCGCTAACACTTACATTGCTACTTTTAACGCGATTTCGATGACATCAGCAAAGCCAGTACCTGTGGATGTGGAGCCTTACCACTACAACATCGATTGCGACGCGATTGAGAGCGCGATAAACGAAAGGACAAAAGCGATTGTTCCCGTTCATCTCTATGGGCAGATGGCGGAGATGGACAGGGTGGTTGAAATCGCGGAAAAGAAAGGAATCCCTATTGTTGAGGATGCGTCTCAAGCGCACGGCGCTTTTTACAGAGGCAAAAGAAGCGGGTCTTTTGGGCTGGCGGCTTGTTTCAGTTTTTACCCGTCCAAAAATCTTGGGTGCTATGGTGACGGTGGAATCGTGGTGACTGATGATGAGGAAATTGCCTCTAAGATTAGGAGGTTGAGGAACTACGGTCAGGAGACCAAAAATCACCACTTGGAAATAGGTTATAACAAGCGACTCGATGAAATCCAGGCGGCTGTCCTAAGGGTTAAGCTTCGCAACCTCGACGCTCAAAATCGCATGCGTATCAATGCGGCGAAATATTACGCCGAAAGGTTGAAAAACATTGAAGACGTGGTCATCCCAACTGCGAGGGAAGAGGATTTTGCCCACGTCTACCACCTGTATGTTATTCGATGCAAAAAAAGAGACGCTTTAAGGGATTACTTGTCTCAAAAGCAGATAGAGACCGCAATACACTATCCGATGCCACCACACTTGCAGCCCGCGTATGCGTTTCTTGGTTATGAAGGTGGCGATTTTCCTGTTTCCGAAAGCCTTTGTGGGCAGATTCTCTCACTCCCAATGTTTCCAGGGATAACCAGAGAGGAAATAGACTGGGTCTGCGATTGCATCGCCGAGTTTTACTCCAGGGAAAACCCGGAGTAACCCCAATATTGCCGCGTCATAGTAACAATTATGACTCCTGTCCCAGTGGCATCGTGGAGTTGGACCTTTCTTGCCGCACGCGTCACGACCAAATGTGCTAAAGCGCACACGAACGGCTCAAACGCTTTGGTATGTGGAGATGATTAAGAATTGCAATTGGCATAATCTTTTGGAAATCTCGCGAATATTACGATTGGATTTCTCCGCATTATGCGGTTGTTACTTTTGTCACCGAACACTCCCGAGTGCTGGAGACGGGCGCATCGAATAAAGAAGGCATGCGGGGACTCGTAAGAGTTTGTGGCGAGCTTACAGGGATTGAGATTTTGCCTGTAAGGACTCACGAGGAATTTGGCGATGCTCATCAGTAAACCACGACTCACAACGTATCAAAGACGATTTATAAAAGTGTGGATTAGCTTTTAGGCGCGCTTAATCCTGGCTGTGTGAATTTTGTAAACAAGCCAAACGGAAAAAAGACCAGTAAGAGCGATTGTTAACTTTCCCTGGTGAAAGGGTTTTCCATGGGGGGCGTATTAGCGAATATACCGAATCTAACATCATGGAGCTTTTGGATGCTTCTTTGTTTAATCATTTCTTTAATCATTACGCGATAAAGACTTATGTTTCCGGCGTACATGAAGGAATTTTTTATTCGAGGAAAATTCCCGAGACATTTTGTAAGTAGGCAAACCTCGGGGAAATGGTGGCGCAGAGATTTAGTGGTCTTTCTTACACCCTCTTGGCAAAGAAAATCTTTATTGTTATAGCCTATCGTGAAATTCATTAGATTGGTTGAGGTAATTTCAATTTTCCTAATTGTTATGTTGCTTTCGTCTTAACGCGAAATCCCGCAGGTGCCCTAAGACCGCTTTTCCGGCTTTGAGCACGAAGCGAAGGTCTTCATAGGTCTTTATTGAAAGAATCGTTCTGCCAATAAATCGGGGCGATAGAAACGCGGTGTATAGCCCTTGGGTGAGTTTTTTAATTTTTTCATCTGGAATGGTTGTTGAAAGAACTGGTCCCCTCATGTCGTATTCATCCCAGTCGAGCGTCCTTAACCACCCGTTCTCTTTCGCTTCCTCGAAGAGAGGTGTTCCGGGATAAGGTATGATGATTGTCGCTTGAAGCATGTCCGCGTAACCTTTCGCGAGGAGGTCTCTGCTCAAGTCAACTGTTCTTTGGGCGTCTTCAACAGTTTCCCAGGGGTAGCCCACCATTGTCGTCAAATGTACGGTCAATCCCGCCTTCTTGGCAAGCTTGCAGCTATCGATTATGTCCTGGACAGTCGTTGCTTTGCGTAGTCTGTCAAGTGTTTTCTGATTTGCGGATTCGAGACCGAACTTAAGCAGGCGGAAACCAGCCTTTTTCATGAGCTTGAACTGCTCTTGGGATATGGCTCCGACCCTCGCGTTGCATGATATGTCGATTTTCTCGTTGTAGCCTCTTTCAATCATTCCTCTGCAGAAGCGCTCGAGCCATCCTCCCGCCGGGAAGGTTCCGGTATCATCGAAGATCTCGCGAACGCCCAAGCGCGCTATCAGCTCACCGATTTCATCAAGGACTCTTTCATGATTCCTTACCCGGTAACGGGGATAGAGAGTTGTCCAAGAACAGAATGTGCATTTTCCGTACCAGCAATCCCTTCCGGCCATCGTGTAGGTATGGGGACTTTTTATGAAAAGGTGCTCACCGTACAGCTTCCAGCAGGTCAATTCCCTGTCTATGTTTGGCAGCGTGTCCAGATCATGGTCAAGCCTGAAGGCGCCGGTCGAAAGGATTTCTCCGTCTTCTCGGTAGAATATTCCCGGTTCAAGCGGCTCATTTTTATCGAGATGTTCTACAAGGTTTGTAAGAAGAAAGTCATAATCCCCTCCGGTGAGGACGAAATCAACCCGGGAGTTTAACAAAGATTCTTCCGGTAGGGCGGTTACGTGGTCTCCGAAAAGAACCACAACCATTTCCGGCAGTTCAGCCTTAAGCCTTCGAATTATCTGCCAGTGTCTTTTAACGACCGGGGTTTTTGTTTCAAGCGCGATTAGGTCTGGTTTTTCATTATTTACATGCTCCCAGAAACGCTCTTCTTTCCATCGCATCGCGATTGCGTCGTTCCAAATGACTTTATGCCCCCGCGCGCTGAGCATTGTCGCCGCCCAAGCAGGCACCATGGGGTATATGAAGGAGGGATTGTGAAACCACTGAAACTGTCTGTTCTGACCGAGCGTCGCGTGCCTTTCCTCCCCGAGCGGAGGATAAGATATCATTATTTTCAACTGTCGCTCATCCTCCTTGAAAGCAAACCGAGAATAAAGCCGATACCGTAGGTGATATTCGTGAGAATGATTCCCGGGAAAATGTACAGGTTAACAAGCGGTTCGAGACTTTTCACAGACGAAAAAGCGCACATGAGCAGGTAAAACCCGAGCACACCCAGAAATGCGTAGAGCAACGGCTTGAACACGAAACTCAAAGCGAGCCCGATCACAAGCCAGATGACGAAAATGGAAGGTACGAAATATTTCAACTTCCGTGATGTTTCAGGGAATTTCTTGACAAAGAAACCCCTGTGCCTGGCGTATGAAAAAACTTGTCTTAAGTGGGGGATGAAAAGTGGTCTTCTGTGATGAAAAACGGTGACATTGGGAACGTACAGAATCTTCTTTCCCTTTTCCTTTGTGAGCTTAAGGCATAAAACGGTATCTTCTCCCGGCCAGAACTCTTCCGGAAAAGCGCACTGCGAATCAAGCTCGGAGCGTCTGACCAGCAGATTGCATGACGGATAGTCGTCCACCTCCCTCATGGCGCGAGGAGCGTATCTGAAAGTTGTATTCGCGGAAACCAGGGAAGATGTATATACGAGACCACCAGCCCTCTGCCGTATACTGTCTTCAGGAGGCGTTAGCGCCGGACCGCAGACCGCGGCGACTTTCCGGTCCTTGAAATACGACGCGGCATTCTTAAGCCACAGGGCGTCCGGCCACGCGTCTGAGTCTATAAAACCAAGGATTTCCGAGTTGCTTTTTCTAACGGCTATGTTTCTTTTCGCGGAGGGACCCACTTTACCGCTTGGCTCTATATGAAGATTTTGTATATGTTCGATTTTAGTGTTTAACTGAGTGTTTTCGTCCGGGACGAGCCATATGTCAAAGTTTGAATAATCAAGATGCGAACACTTGCTCAAGCACTCGAGCGCATAGCGGTCAATGGATTTTGTTGGAATGATGATTGACGCGCTCGGCTCGTGTTTTGACGGGGGGAGCATCGGACTGTCGTAGTATTTAAGGAAGTAAGTCCTGTAAAAGACCGCAAGTGTGTCTATGATGATGTTTCTGATGTCCGACCATTTTATGCGACCGAATTTTCCCTGAAAGGTGAGATTTATTGGCGCTTCCAGAATGGAAAAGCCCAACCTGTGGGCGACGGCGAGCAATTCGAGGTCCATGGCGTACTGCTTGCAGAGGATTCTCGGAAAAGTTTTCTCAAGCAGCTCTCTTTTAAAGAGTTTTATTCCGGTCTGCGTGTCTTTAACGGGTAGATTGAACAAGACCCTGGTAAACATGTAATAGATTGAGCTAAATATTTTTCGGTGAAATGGATAATCAAGTTTTGAGAGGGGATGCCTTTTGCTGCCTATCACACAGTCTGCGTTATTTTCTTTCATGAGAGACAAAAAACTTGTTATATGGGATGGGTGCAGGTCCAAGTCGGCGTCAATAAAGCAGACAACATCCCCTGAGCTTTCCCAAAAGCCCCTCATGAGCGCGTTGCCTTTTCCTATGTTTTCGGGAATGTTTAACACAAGCACATTCTTGAAATTGCTGGCTGCCCTTTCTATTTCATCCGCGGTCGAATCCGTGCTCCCGTCGTTGACAACCACTATTTCGTAGTCGGCGAAAGAAGCCTCGAGCACGCGCGCGGTCTCGGAGACCATTTGGAATATCACGTTTGCCTCATTGTGAGTAGGTATTATTACCGATAAGTCTTTCCTTTTGGATTCAAGCATTTTCAAACCCGAGCCTTTTTGGCACACAATCTCACTTAAAGATTCACCATTCAGGTTAAAGCAGTTATCCGAGCGGGACAAGACCGCAAGTGCATGCTTGCATGCGTAAACCAGGTTATCACTTATATAAGTTTTATAAGTTTTTGTCATTCATTTGTGTGTATCATATTGTTGTTTTGTGCGGAAAGAAAGAAGAGGGAGTTAGTGAAATTGCGAGAGATATCTTTCCCTTCTATCTCGGTAGTTATTCCCACATTGAACTCTTCAACTACGCTTTCGCAATGTCTTTCGAGCATCGCATCCCAGACCTATCCGGGGAGTATCGAGATTATAGTCGCTGATGGTGGCTCCGCTGACGACACGATAAAAATCGCAGAAGACTTTGGCTGTGTTGTCATTTCCAATCCTTTAAAAACTGGTGAGGCAGGGAAGGCGGCAGGGATAAAGAAAGCCAGGGGCGAAATTATCGCGCTTATAGATAGCGACAATATACTTCCTGAGTCAGACTGGTTGGTGCGAATGGTTCGACCGTTTGAAAACCCTCTGATAGTTGCCGCTGAACCTATTGAATATACCTACAGAAGGAGTGACGGCACTCTTACCAGATACTGCGCTCTTATGGGAATGAATGATCCCCTCTGCTATTTTTTGGGAAATTATGACAGGTATTGTGTCTTATCCGGCAAATGGACCGGTCTTGACATACGTTCGAGAGATAGCGGCGATTTTTTGGAGATTGAACTGGAAGAGGGCAAAATACCAACTATTGGGGCTAATGGTTTTATGGTAAGAAAGGAAGCTCTCAAAATCTTGCAACCCCGTGATTATCTTTTTGATGTTGATATGGTGGCAGAGCTCGTAAGATCAGGCATGCGCAAGTTCGCCAAAGTAAAGATTGGAATCGTTCATCTTTACGGTAAGGGCTTGATTTCCTTCACGAGAAAGCAGCTCCGCAGGATCAGGGATTTTCAATACTTTAAATCTATTGGGCTGAGGACTTATGAATGGACTGAAGGCAGAAAGAAAGGAATAACAAAATTCATTCTTTCATGCGTGACTATACTTCCTCTCATATTTCAAATGATTAAAGGATATTCTCGAAAAAAGGACCTCGCGTGGTCATATCACTTGCCTGCTTGTCTTGTTACGCTTGTTGTTTATACTTACGGATACATTGAGGGGATTATCCGCCCGCGCGCACATAAACGATCATCATGGTATCAGAGCGGGTGATAAGGCAATACAAACGCTTCTACCGAAAGACTGGTTTCATCTCGAAATGTCTTAGGCGATAATTTTTAGAAATCTCACAGGGTTATTGTTCTTTTCTTATCATTTAAAGGGAAGACCTTTCGAGGATTTCTCTGGCGAATTGCGCCTGTTTGCTTTTCGGAGCTTCCTTGATAACTTTTTTAAGTTGATATATACCCCGTTTTTCTTGCCCGAGCTCAAGTAATGTGATGCCATAGTAAAACCTCGTCTGGTGGTCTCCAGGGTCGAGTTCAATTGCTTTTTTAAGATCATTGCTTGCTTTTTTCATATTACCAATAGTGAAATATATTGAGCCTCTTTCTTTGTAGGCGTATGCGTTTTTTTCTTTTAGCAAGATGAAATCATTTAGTTCTTGCAAAGCCTCGTAGCTCATATTGAGCATTCTGTACGCAAATGATATCTGCATGGTTCTGAAATCCGGGTTGAAAACTCGCGCTTTCGGGATGCGTTCAATGACTTCGTGGTAGCGGTTAAGGCTATTGAGCGCAAGCCCGTAAAACTCAAAAACGTCAGAGAACGTCAAACAGGAGTAGAGGGAGAAAACATAGTGGTCTTTGAGAAAAAACTCCGAGATTCTTTCGTAAACCTCTACGGCTTTCTCGAATTGCCCGCGACCAACATAATGAGTGGCGAGCATAATAAGCGGAAAACAAATGGCTTCCCTCGCGTCGGAATCAAGGTTCGAAATGTTTTTTTTGGGGAGAGGATATTTCCTGAACGCTTCACTGGCACTTATTTTCTTAGGGGGTGGCGCTCCCTTAGCGCTCAACTTGATCGAGAACCCCCTCCATTGGTAGTTCCATGAATGGTCTACAAACCCCTGATATGTGTAGAATACAGGCGTGTCCCTGAAATTCTTCTCGACTATTCTTACTAATTTGGAGCCTGTAATCCTCTTGTCATTGGGAGTTTGACGCAGAAGGAGGTCTTTTCCCTCGAAACCCGGGGCGTTTACCGCGGCTGGCAGTATGAGCCTCACGTCAGGTCTTATTCTTTCTGATATTTGTAGATATCTGGCTGGGAAGTATACGTTGTCATTGTCGATGATAACCACGGCATTTTTATCCGTTTCCTCAAAGATGCCCCTGGCAAGTCTTACCGAATAATCGTCTTTGCTCTTATCAACCTTACTGTAATGCGTGATGATTGAATTCAATGGCGCAAGGAAGAATACGCATGTGAGAAATGCCGCGGTTAGTTTTTGGAAGACGTATTGAAACCCTCCCGTTGCGTCTTTTAACGCGCTTCGCACCGCTTCGGCGCCAATGCCAATCCATATCGCGAAGATCATATACGCCGGATAGTAAAAGTGCGCCCTCACGATTGCCTCTTGTTGACGGTAAAGCATCACCGGGATTGCCAGAAAGAAGAAGGTGAGAAGAAGAAAAGCCGCGTGCCTTCTTTTGATTGTCTTGAAAGACAATATTAACCCCACCCATCCCAGTAACCAGAAATGCGGGTATTCGGTGAGAAGGGATTTTAAGAACCGGAGGAGTCTTGACGGTAGAAAGACCAACGGGTATTTGAACAGGCCGGATCGCTGATAATGCATCGTGACATGGTAAAACCAACGCAGTGGTGTTGATGGATCACCGAAGTTGTACGCCGGACCCCTGAAAGCGGCGGCGGGAAGGTAAACGTAGGGAAGAATTCCGAGGAGGAAGAAAAGAATGATTCGAGGGGCATTCCTAACGTTTATGGCGGCTTGCCAGTTCGTATCCAGAATGAAAACGGCTATGGCGAGGATTGCGAATGCCGCGGTCATGTGATTCGAAAGCGAAAGCCCAGCGATGAAAGCAAGAAGTAAAAGCGTGTTGTCAGCGCTCTTCCTCATTTTGGATGTAACAAGTTCTTCCCATTTAAACGCGAGCAGCAACATAAGCGCTATAAAGAAAGCGTTTAGGCTGTAAGTTTCAGGTATGACGGACTGCGACCAGAACGTGTATGAGAAAGAAAAAGCAAGCGAGGCGGCGATGCCAGAGAGCCTGCTTTTTGAGATTCTTAAGAGAATCGCGTAAAGAAGGCAGCATGTCACGGAGGCGAAGAAAGACGAATAGATGCTTACGCGGAAGGGTATCGAGCCGAACGGAAAGAGGCTAACAAAGACCTTTAAGCTCATCAGATAAAGGGGATAACCGGGACCGTGGCAGTTGCCGGTTGTCACCAGCGCCGAAAGAAAATCGCCCGCGTCGCAGGAAGTTACCGTTCTTGCTGAAGTCGTGATTCGCAGTATGAAGCAGATGACAAAGATTGCAGCAATGATAAGAGAATCCGGGCGGTCTGTTAGGCGTACTCTCGCCACACTCCTTATCTTCAATGTTCTTTTAGAACCTCCCCTTTGATTCATTGAAAATTTCCTTTTCGCTTTGCGGCGGAACTACGACCTTTACAATTGAATATTTTTAACACGCCCTGGTTTACCGAAGCGATGCGTTCCGTTGAGCGGAAAACGATAGTCCGTGGGATGAAGCGCCGAGCCGTGAACTCTTGCCGAATAAATTTGAACGTTTGCGTTTCTCTGTATTGTACGCACTTTTTCCTTTATAGCCTTCGTTAAAGTTTTCCCTGATATCAAAAGGAGGGCAGAGGCGGAGACGGGAGGAATAAACGGCGCGCACATGAGATGTCGGGTATTGCCCGCGCGCACACAAAGCGCATAGACATGAAAGCACATTGGGGTAATTGCCGGAAGCACGTCAATTCTCAAACCCTACCTCCTTTAAGGGTTTCCGTTAGATGTAAGTTTATCAATTTCTATGTTGGAATATGTATTCGGTGGAGATGTTTTTTATTGTCTGTAATATCGGGTAGTTTGGGTGTTGTTTTGCGTCCGTTGAAATATGTATTCGGTGAGGATGTATTTTCTGGTTTCATGGTTTTTCCATATAGGCATATATTTTACGAGTAACCGGTATGGATAGGTGCTGGCAAGAAACACGTTTATAGTTCGTATTTAGCTAAATATTAGGCGGCTTGGCGGAGAAAATTGTGTGTGGTATATGGGAAAACGTTTTTGCACCCGAAAAGAATGAGAATCGCGGTCCAACAAATCAAGAACATCGGACGTACGTTTTGTTACGCGCGCAAGGAATGAAAGTTTGGGTGGGGTCATCGGAGATACAACTGTGAAATGACCACGTTTTCACGCGTGGAAAGAATGGACCAATTACGAGTAGCTCTCAGGCGATATCCAGGTCCGTTACTTGCGCTCGCAAACGATGAATTGTTTTGAAGCCCTTCTTCGCGCTCATATGATAGGTAACCGAAAATACTCGTCACTTTTTCTACGCGCGAATTTGATTTCTTTTGAATGCACCAATGCAATGTCGCGTTTGGTTGGATAAAATCTTTTTACCTGACCGCGCTTTGGTCTTGGGAAGCGTGCGGAAACCCGTGCGTTACAGCTCAGGGGAGCAATGAGCTTCATGTTGACCTCCGTATTCTCGAGGAGTGGACCTTTTTGGATGCAGAGAAAAGAAGCTCTTTAGGTGGGCACAATATTGTATGGATTGTGGTGGTTCTTGTTCTCTTCTTTCTCACAAGAATTCTTTTCCTGTGCAGCCTTCCCGTCTTTTACGATGAAAGCATATACATCCGCTGGGCTCAAAGGGCTTTGCATGAAGGCGCTTGGTTTGTTTCGCTTACCGATGGCAAACCCCCGCTTCATGTATGGTGGATGGTTCCTTTCCTGAGATTTTTCACCGATCCCCTCATGGCCGGACGCCTCGCATCCGTCCTGGCGGGTTTGGTCTCTTTGGCTGGGGTCGTTCTAATCGGAAGAGAGCTGAAAGACTTAAAAACGGGTCTTTTTGCAGGAATTCTTTATGTGGTATGTCCTTTTACCCTTTGGTACGACCGGCTCGCGATTACGGAAGGACTGCTATTGGCTCTATTCGTTTTTACAATTTTTTTCGAGCTGAAGGCTTCACGTAACCTTTCTCCGGTTTATTTTTTGCTTGCAGGCATTTGTTTTGGGCTCGCGCTGCTTGCCAAAGGCACGGCGCAGCTTCTTGCTCTAATAGTTCCTTTCGCGTTCGTCGTTCGCCCTAAGAATGAGCGTCCCACGGGGTTTGCTTTGAAGTGGGCTTCAGGCGTCGTCATGTCTTTGCTTGTGGGCTTTGGTCTTTATAACGTTCTTCGGATCTCTCCTCTGTTCGGTCAGATTACCGCCAAAACTTCTCAGACAACAAAGACATTTTCGGAATTACTCCAAGAACCCTTTGACGTTTTTTTCGTTAACTTTACGGCTATCATAAAAACGTTGTGGGTTTTTCTCACGCCTTCTATCTTCATTCTATCGATAGCCGGGCTGATTCTCGGGTTGAAAAGAAGGTGGCGACCGGCGATATTTCTCTCCTTGTGGGTGACGGTTGTCTGGATTGTTGAATCGTTGATAGCCAAACACTGGATGTTCCCCACCATACTTCCCAGGTTCTTTCTTGCGCTTGTGCCGCCGCTCCTCATATCTACGGGATATTGCCTTCTTGAGAGTTTCGAATATCTTAAGGAGAAGTACCTGGAGGCTTCGAAAAAGACCCTGCAAGCTTTCGTCGCGGCTTTCTTGATCGTGCTGCTCGGTTTTCCGCTCTTGAACGTATTTGTGATCGCTGCTTCCCCATCAAATGCGGTTTTGCCCGAATGGATAAGATTTCAGTATCTTGAAGGGTGGCCTGCGGGAACCGGCATGAACGAGATAATATCCGTTCTCGAAAAGGAGAGTGAAAAGGGAAGAATAACGGTGGGTTCCAATATGCCGGGGATCGGACTACCCACAGATGCGCTCTTGATGTACTTTCATGAAAACAAGAACGTTGAAATAATCACTTTCAGGTATGATGCGCGGAATCTTCCCGATAAACTCATGGAAGCTTCGAAAAAAAGGCGGACGTATGTCGTGTTCAACATGTTCGGTGAAAGAAACGTTCCGAATCCCGGTTGGCCTGTGAGGACCGTTCGGAAATTCCAGAAGGGCGAGGGAAGCGCGTATTCGATTTTCCTGCTGAGAGTCACCTCCGCTTGATGCGGGGACGGGGATGCCCGCAGGCATTTTAGGCCTGCTTAACGTTTTTCAAGCCTGGAATAATCTGGTTCTTGCTCACGGTCCCGAGCGCTTTCACTTTTGGGGCTACTTAACGTTTTCCAAGGCTGGAATCACGGCATTCGGGCATGATATATATGCTTTATGTATGGTATATGCTTTATGTGCGCTTCAAATGAATCCAGAAATGGTTCAGCCTTTTCGTGAAAACTGTGAAGTGATTGTGGTTTTCGGTTCCGCAGATTTTATGAATAACAGGCGCTGAAACAAATCAGCGGGGCTAATTACTGTGTTTGGTGTTTTCGGGTCAGCGGATTTTTTGAATTTTGCTTCGGTTTGGCGTGATGCTAAATGTCAAAGAGAAAAAAGCTTAACACGGGGATAATGATCATATTGATACTCATTGCCGCTTTTGTTCTGCGCGTTGTTAACGTTGGACATTCTCTTTCATGGGATGAAGCCTGGAACGTTAATTCCATTATGGATGGCGCGACAGGCAACACAGACCCGGAGTCAACTTTTTTCCCGAATCTGTTACGCCATCCACCGGCGTATACAGGTATTGGTCTGCTTTACGCTATGGTTACCAGAACCGATAGGTTCGGTCTTGCCACAGCGCTCGAGGTCCTCTCCATTCTTTTCTCTCTTGCTCTCATTTTTGCGGTCTTCATATGCGGGCGCGAATGGTTCGGGGAATCCGCTGGGCTCGCGGCTTCCTTCGTTTTCGCTCTTATGCCTGCGGCTCGTGTTTTTGATACTTGGATAAAGCAGGAATCAATGACCCTTTTCTTTGGGCTATTATTCTTGTTTTTCTTCTTCAGGAAAAGGTACCTTCTTTCAGGGCTTTTTCTGGGCGTTTCAATGCTTACGAAAGAAATCGCCGTTTTCGTCATCCTTGCGGTCGGACTTTTCATATTGGTCTTACGCAGATGGAGGGAGATAAGGGGATTCATCATCGCGAATATGGTTGCTTTTGCGGTCTGCGCATGGTGGTACCTGTTTGTCTCGACCACTAAGGGGATGTTTCTCGAGTTCTTTCTGGGAAGGCACGTGTCTGCCATCGTCTGGCGAAAACCCTGGCACTTCTACTTTGCCCGGATTCCACAAGATCTCGGGTGGGGGATAAGCGCGCTCGCACTTCTTGGGCTCGTCTTTATTTTACGGCAGGTAAGACTTCAGAGGGCTCATCAAGAAAACAAGCCCAGTGATATGGAGCCGTTTTCTAAAGGGGAGTTCAGTTATTTTCTGCTTTCGTGGATCGCGGCTGTCTATATTCCTCTTTCATTTTCCTTTGGCAAACCTCCTTGGATGGTTTATTCAGCTTTTCCCGCTTTTGCTCTTCTTTCAGGGTGGGGGGTATCAGGTCTTATTGAGGTTGTCAAATCAAAGCGGAGACGCACCATCGTCTTCGGTTTAGGGCTCGGAATGTGCGCCCTTGCGTTTGTGCCCTCAATTCTGATTTCTTTCAAGCCGTTTGTGAAACGGGCTGATGTCATGCACGAGGTTAACGCAGCCTCCAAAAGAGTCGCGGAATATATCAATGAGCAAAACATATCTGGGGCAAGGGTGATGATGAGGCTAAATGACCTAACTCCCGTTTTTGCTTTCTACCTTGAAAGTTACAAACCAGGCAGTATGGTGCTTCTGCCGCTCGAAGGCAGAGTTGAGACCGATTTTCACAAACACCGCATTTTCTTGCTCGACAACAACACAGGAATTGAAAAACTATTTGAATATGCAAAAAGAGTGCGCCCTCATTATTACTTGTCAACAAGAAACGCAAGATTGGGTCGGGAACTTTCACGGTATGTGAAGCCGAAGATGACCGGGGTTCTTCTCCTTTTCGATTTAAGACCTTATGAAATAACCTTAAAAGTTATAGAGGGTCTGGGCTTCCAAGGTTCGGCTTACCTGTCGGTTTTTAAGGGCTGTTCCCGCATAACACGTTACGCCTCCTTCCCGTATTCTTAAACTCTTCGACTAGGATTCTTTTCTTTTGAGCTTTATGTGACTTTCGGACAGAGAATTCATGGTCCGCCTTGTTGCTGGATGCAGCATGATGAATCTCTATCGAATATCGAAAAATTGATAAAAAACATTGGAATAGGCAATCACTAAAAGTATACTGACCAGTCAGATATACTGTTTGCAATGATTTGCGTTATACAAAATAAGATTGTTGCCTGGCTTCAGAGGGGGGAATAGGAGTGAAAAAGAATCTTCTAATCGTTGCCCTGTCAATGACTTCAATTATTTCCATATCTTGTTTCTTGTGCCCAGCGCTAGCAGCAAACGGAACCAAACCTAGCCCTCCGGAGCGTCCGCTTACAGGCTACGGCTCGTGTGAAAACTATATTGCCTCCAAACATACGCTTCTTCAGGCTGGCTGTCCCTATATCGCGACAAGAGTTTCCTGCTTCGTTCCGGATGTGCTTAAAAACGGGAGCAAGGCTCCGGTGGTTGTATTTCTGCACGGTTTCAAACTTGTCAGGCCCGACTTCTACATGGACTTAATCACTCATCTGACTCGTCAGGGATACATAGTTATTTACCCGTGGTACAACGTCGAAAGTATTTTGCTCTCGCTGTTTGACACGGATCAGAATGTGTTCATGAGAAGGGCAATCGACAACACGAAAAGGGGATTATCGCTAGTTGGAAGTAAAGCGGACCTTACCGATGTGACCGTTTTTGGGCATTCGCTCGGGGGGCTTCTCGCCTCATGCTGGATAGGTTCTGGCGGGATAAAGCCCAAAGCGATTCTCATGGCAAACCCGTCAACTGATCCTTCGCAGGGGATCCCGGAGTTCATACGCCAGTTCATAAGAATTAACCCGATAGACTGGAAGAATCTTGCGAAGCGGGTGGATGTTCCCGCGCTGATCCTGACCGGCGATCAGGACACGCTTGCCCCGCCATATCAGGCGCTCGACCTTTATGCGCATCTGACGAACGCGCCCGCGCGCTCGGTTTATTGTTTGCGGACTGACGACCATGGAGAGCCGGCGATTGTCGGCAACCACAATATGGCTTTAACCGGTAACTGGCTTATCCCTGAATCTCTAATGAACACCGTTTTTGGCGGCGCTGGGAAAGTTGACACGGCGGACTGGAGGTTTGTCTGGGCGGCGCTGGATGCTGTTCTGGGCAACAGGACGGAACTCAATTTCGATATGGGCAACTGGAGCGACGGAACCCCCGTTAAACCTGTTGTCCGACTTGCCCCTTAGTTAAATCTATCTATCCCGAAAAAATTGCAAAAATGGTGCGATGCAAAAATGGTGCCAGGCACCATTTTTGCATTATTTGGTGGATTTGATGGTTATGAAGGAAGCATGCCTTGGGTCAAGTCTAGCGAGGATGTCCCCGGCTGTTGGTGGAAAAGGGAAATATCCAGCGCCTACGCGAGATTTGACGGTGAACCCTTGACATTCCAGGAGTTCTGTTAATCCGACGAGAGTAAAGATTCTTAGATGTCCATAATGAACATCCACCGGGTTTTCTCCCCTATGAAGGGCAAGCGGATTTCCGACCCCGGCCATCCTTTGGCTTATATTAGTCATGGAGAAAGGAAGCCATCCAAAGAGGAGAGCGCCAATATTGTGCCAAGATGCAAGATTCTCTGTTGAGACTACGAACACCCCTTTCTTTCGCAGTATTCGGTAAGTCTCATTAAGAAATGTGTCGACGTCATATAAATGCTCGATCACCTGGTTTGCCACTATCGCTTCAAATGATGAATCTTCAAATGGGAGACAACTGTTTAAGTCAGCCTTTACTACTCTGATCCCCTTATCTGAGGTGGCTTGAAGGTTTGCATCTAATATGTCCACACCAAAAGCTTCTTTCGCTCCGGTTGCTTTTTTTATTTCTGCTGTTAAAGACCCATCGCCGCATCCAAGGTCCAGTATATTTTCAATACGCTCGCCAAGAAGATTAACAATGGTTTTTCTATTTTGGGTTTCGGCATGTTCCCATGTTTTACTCATGTATTTTCTCAAAGGTTTCCTAAAAGCGGAAATTAGCACTGTGCCCCCTCTGTTCTGATTTCGGATTTTGAATCTGATGATTTTACTCAAAAGCTTCTACTTTACTCATAAGCATTTGAATTATATCAACTGAATGTTACGTATTCTTCCAGACTCAGCACAACAAATGAAATTCGCGCAGCAACTCCCAATTTCAAAATCGATATGGGCAACTGGAGTAACGGACCCCCCGTCAAACCTGTCGTCCGACTCGCACCTTAGATAAATCTATCTACCCCGAAAAAAATGCAAAAATGGTGCCTGGCACCATTTTTGCATTTTTTTGTTTGTGGGTGGAAATAATTCGCGTTTGGATATAAAGTTTATTTCCATGGACGGGCTATTCTATGTTGCAGCAGTCATAATAGGGCTCGTTTTCGGGAGTTTTTTCAACGTATGCATATACCGCCTCCCGCGAGATGAAGACTTGGGAGCGCGATCTCGCTGCCCTTCATGCCGCGAAATAATCAGGTGGTATGACAACATACCGATTGTGAGCTTCATCATTTTAAGGGGCGGATGCAGGCATTGCGGGAGTCGCATTTCTTTGCGTTACCCCATTGTCGAGGCGGGAAGCGCGGCGTTATTTGCGCTTGTTTATTACTGGAGCGTCAATCTCGTTCCTTTGGATTTGAAGATATCCACTCCAAAAATCACTACCCCTGAAATTTTCATAGGCTTGATTGTCGTCTCAGCGCTGATAATTTCGACAGGGGTAGATCTGAGACACGGCATCATCCCAAACGAGGTTACCTATACGGGTTTTGCGCTGCTAATTCCTCTCACTGTGGGTCTTGCGCTGTGGCGTGACCAGCCGGGCAGAATTTTAATCTCTTTCGCGAGCGGCATTGGCGCTGGCGGATTCTTGCTCTCGGCTGGATTGATTTACGGAGCCTTGTTCATGAAAAAGAGCGCCGCAAAGGGTAAAAGCACGGGCGCTCAAAGCGAAGAACAAGACGAAGAACAAGGATCCAAAACTCGGAGTCACACTGACGATTTGGATGAAAGCTCAACGGAGGAATTGAAAACCGGCATCGGTATGGGGGATGTCAAATTGATGACAATGACCGGACTCGCGCTCGGTTACTTTCACTGGTATTTAGTCATTCTTGCGCTTTTCATGGGTTATTTCATGGGTGCCGTAGTTGCGATCGCGCTTATCGCGCTTAAGAAAAAATCAAGAAAGGACCGAATCCCGTTTGCTCCCTACCTTGCGATAGGCTCGTTTGTTTCTTTGATCTGGGGTTATAAAATCATAGAGATATACTTGAACCTTCTCGGATAACGGCTGCTTTAGGGATAGCTTTAGGGCTAAACCGTTCGTTTAAACATCGAGCTTAATCCCTTTCTGAAACTTCTCTTTTCAAAACATGCAAAAGAAATCCCTGAAAATCCCGAAACTCCCGCGAAAAAATGTTAAAGTTTGTTGAGAAAGTTGACGAAATTGGATATTGACAATTTCGGTGAAAATATTTGATAATTTAAGTCTCAAGTTAAGGTAGATAAGAGTTGTCTCAACCAGTTAAAAAGGTTTACGTTGAGATTCAGAGCTCAGGTGGGAATGATTTGAAGAACAAACTACTCACGGTAAATGAAGTCGCAAAGATTCTCCGAGTCTCCAACATGACTGTCTACAGGCTTGTCAAGAGCAATCAGTTGACCGCAATAAGGGTTGGCAAAAACTACCGGATAAAAGAAAGCGAAGTCGAGAAGTACATCAACAAGGGAGAACGCCAGTGAAAGTGCCGGATGGCGAATACCTTATGATAAAATGTGACCAGAATTACCTCTCAACTCAGACCTATCAGGTAAAGTGCGGGTTTAGAAACAATAACTTAGAGACAAGAATTAACTGAGGTTTTGAATAAAAGAAAGGTTGATTTAAAATAGGTGCTCACCGCAAGAAGGTGGGAAGTCGATCGGAACGGGAGTGTTAAGTTTGGCTAAAGCAACCGCGATCGGGTTAGATATCAGCACATCATCTATCAAGTTTGCCGAAGTCAATCTCGGAAAAAAAGAGCCTGTTCTGACTAACATCGGGATGGTACCGCTTCCCGAAGGATTGATCCGGGATGGTGAGGTCGAAAACCTCGAGGGTGTGTCAGCGGCTCTGAAAGAACTCTGGAAGCAGTTCAGGATTAAAAGGAAAAGGGTAATACTTGGAATCGCCAACCAGAAGGTGATAGTCCGCCCCATGGACCTGCCCTATTTACCGGCTGAGGAACTTGACAGCGCGGTCAGGTATCAGGTTCAGGAATTCATTCCCATACCCATCGAGGAAGCCGTGATTGATTACGAAGTTGTTGATGAGTACATAACTCCAGAAGAAGAGCGAATGCAGACGGTTCTCCTTGCCGCAGCTCACAAGGAAATGGTGAACATATTTGTGGATGTTTTGCAAGCTGCCGGTCTCGTTCCCGAGGCTGTTGAGGTAAAGGCGTTCGCAATTGTCCGTTCGCTTCTCAAGAAGGAATACCAGTTCTTGGAGGAGGAGCAGGAACCTACGGGAAGCGTCTGCCTCGTGAATGTTGGCGCCGGGATAACGAATCTTTGCCTTGTCAAGGAAGGGACGCCGAGATTTGTCAGGATGATAATGCGAGGCGGCGACTACTTCACGAAAATCCTTATGGAACAGTTAAGCATGTCGCCCGCCGAAGCCGAAGATATCAAAAGAGGAAGAAGCCAGGACGAAGAGGCTACGAAATTGCTTCAAAAAGAGATGCAAACATTCATAGGGGAGATAAGAAGGTCGCTTGAGTATTACATCTCCCAGACCCAGGAGCGGGATTTGAACAAGGTGATTCTCTCCGGAAGCGGATCAAAAGTAGTGAATCTTGCGGTGGAGATTAACAGGGGTTTGAGGCTCCCCGCGGAAATGGGACATCCGCTTCAGAACGTGCAGCTGGGAAAGCTGCCCTACACCCCTGAGGAAATAGCGGAACTCGAACCTTCTGTGGCTGTGTGTGTGGGGCTCGCTTTGAGGGATACGGAGGAATGACTTGCCCAAGATAAACCTTCTTCCACCGGAAAGAGTAAAGGTAAAACCGAGGAGGGCTCCTGCCGAGCGCTCATACCTGTGGATCGCCATCATACTTCCGCTGATAGCGATTGTGGCGATCGTGTTTCTCTACATGAACACAAACGCAAGCCTCAAGGATAAGGAGAAAGCGCTTCAGGACGCTAAGACGGAGCTTAATGATTGGCGCGCGAAAAACGCGCAGCTCCAGCAATACAAGATAAGACAGCAGGAAATAGAGCGTTTGACCAATACCGTAGTGAGCGCCCTTCAGGGAAGGGTTTACTGGGCAAGAATCTTAAACGAAATAGCGATAATGTGTCCGACCGACATATGGCTTATGTCTTTAAGCTGCGCGGCATCCGGCGGTTCCGGCACGGTGGATTTTCAGGGCTTTGCGCTTCAGTGCCCGAACAGGATGAGGTCCGGAATGTTCGTTTATTATCCCGATTACAGACCGATTGCCGGGTGGCTTGAGCGAATGATCCAGATACCGCAGTTCCAGAGTATCTGGCTTTCAAGCGCCTCTCCCACAAGACAGGGGAAGACAGGTGGCGTCACGCCGGAGGGTCAAATCACCGGTCAGTGGGTTATATCGTTTGCTTCTCAAGCGTTACTTAACATGCAAACGGCAACGATTGGAGGCGGCGTTACAGCGACAACACCTACCACGCCCACGACGCCCACCCCATCAACGGGGGGAGGTGAGGTCAAGTGAGACGACCGTTGATACCCGTTTTAATCGGTGTGTTTTTGCTCGTGTTGATACTCGCTTTAGGTTATTTTCTCGGGATAGCGCCCTTAAGGGGCAAAATAGACAAGACCCAGAAAGAAATAGAGGCGACTCAGAACAAAATTGAGACCGAAAAGAGTACCTACAGGCAGCTTATGGAAATAAAGAACCGAGCCCCTGAGTACGAGGCGAGGCTCGCGGAACTTCAGGCCATGATACCCGCAGAACCCGAGCTGCCCGGGCTCATAAGGAACATCCAGGCGGTTGCCGATCCCGGAAGCGGAGCCGGGGTTCCTTGGCTCTCATTCGCTCCGGGACAAATCAGCGCGGGGGGAGAGGGATATTCCACATACACTCTTTCCATCGCGACCGCCGGGCTTTATGACATGGTTGTTGATTTCATATACAGGCTTGAGAGGCTTCCGCGCGCGGTCGTCATTGACAGCATCTCCATGAGCGTGACAACCAGCGTTCTCGAGGAGCCGTTCCCGCACAACCTTGGTCTTGTTCAAGCGCAGATAAGCGGAAAGACGTTCACTTTCGCGCAGGCTCCGGGTGCGGCTGCTGCGCCCGCGCCAACGCCGACGCCGAAGACCACGCCCGAGGAGGGGCTTCCCAGATAGGAGTTTGTCTTAGGGTCACCACTGTTTGAGAGGAACGCGGGTGGAAAATGAGTGATCTTCCGAAGAAGATGAAGCCGAAAAGAATAGAGAATGACGAGAACAGGAAAAAATCTGTGATTATCATAGCGGGCATAGTGTGCGTTGCCCTGCTCGTTGGTATATTGATCGCTGTCGGTTCGGGAGGCGGGAAAAAGGAAAAAAGCGCGCTGAAGGCTCAGACCGAAACCCAGGTTCAATCGGGTCAGCAGACCATGACCGGTACGACCGCCCAGACGACTTCCGCGCTTGAGCAGGTGATGGTTCCTCCTTTGAGCATTTACAGAAGGCGAAATCCTTTCAAACCGCTTGTCAACATGGACCCCGTTGAGCCAACCCAACCCACCGGGACGGGTCAGGCAGGCTCAGGCTATGTTACGGTGCCTCCCGAGATCTCAAATCAGACAAATCAGCCGGGCGAGGTTCTTTCGCGCACCATTACGCTCGAGTCGGTTCACGAGGAGGATGGGAGACTGTACGCGAGAATAAGGGTTGCAGACCAGCTCTATGACAGGGTTGGCGTAGGGGATAGATTCGCCGACAATTTCAAGGTGCTCTCACTTGGCTCCGACGGGAGCGCGACCATTCTCTACGGGGACGAGCGAATCACTCTCTATACTGGGCAGACCGTCAACTGGTAGGGAGCCCGGACATTCCCTTGTAAGAGATTCTCTCCTTTAAGGCGCGAAAAAGAAATCATTCGTCAAAAGATTTACCGGGCTCGAAAGGGCGCGGTTTTTTATTTGGAGTTTTTGGCGTGTTCAAGGTTTGGCTTTTCGGATTTGGTCGCGGATTAAGAACGGCTCAAAGCCATGGTATCTTTAAGAAAGGTTGCCAATGGCGTAGTATTGCTTGGAACGGTTCTTTTTAAAATCTGCGATAATGAAAAACGAAGGATTTCTCTTTGGAACTGGTGATGGTAGATGTTTGGGAAAATAACAATCCTTACCGCCGGGGAGTCACACGGCAAAGCGCTCGTGGTGATCGTGGATGGTTTCCCCGCTGGGCTTGAGGTCTTACCAGAAAAAATAGACAACGAGCTTGCGCGCAGGCAGGTCGGATACGGAAGAGGAAAGAGAATGGAAATCGAGCGTGACAGGGTTCAAATCATCTCCGGAGTTCGCCACGGAAAAACGCTCGGTTCACCCATAGCGCTTCTTATCGAGAACCGTGACTATGAGAACTGGTCCCAAATCATGTCGGTAGAGCCTGCCGATTCTGAAGAGGAGAAGCGCGAGGCGCGTCCCCGTCCCGGGCACGCCGATTTTGCTGGCATGCTCAAATACGGAGCCTCAAGCGCGAGAGACGTGCTGGAGCGATCGAGCGCGCGGGAGACGGCTGCGCGCGTTGCCGCGGGCGCTTTAGCGAAAGGGTTTCTCGGCGAGTTTGGCATTCGTATTTGCAGCCACGTGCTCTCCATCGGCAAGGTTACCGCTCAAAAGCCGAACGATTACAGCCCCGAAATTGTTGAAGCTATCGATAAAGACCCGGTGAGATGCCCGGATGCCGATGCGTCCGGAAAAATGATTGAAGAAATCGATTTTGCCCAGGGTAAGGGTGACACTCTCGGGGGAACATTCGCGGTCGCGGTGCTGGGCGCCCCTCCCGGGTTAGGCTCGTCGTTTAATTTTGAGAAAAGGCTTGATGCCCGCCTTGCGGGTGCTTTGTGCTCCATTCCTTCAGTTAAGGCAGTGGAAGTAGGTGAGGCTATCGAGCAGAGTCGCCTTCCTGGTTCAAAAGCTCAAGATGAAATCCGGTATGAATCAATCAGGCTTATTCACAGGTTAACCAACATGGCCGGAGGTATAGAAGGCGGGATGACAAACGGTGAGAAAATCTTTTTAAAGGCTTACGTCAAACCGGTGCCGACGCTTACGCGCCCCCTTTCCACTGTTGACATGGAATCTCTCGAAAGCGCGGTCGCTTTTAAAGAGAGGGCTGACGTGTGCGTCGTTCCTGCCGCGGCGGTAATCGGTGAGGCTATGGTCTCGTTGGTCATCGCGGATGCTTTCCTCGATAAGTTCGCTGGCGATACGATACGAGACGTTAGGGTAAGTTATAAAGCGTATCTAGAAAGGATATCCAGGTTTTGGAAGCCCCCAAGACCGTTCGTGTTGAAGCCGTTTGACGGGGATTCTTAGGTTACGCATCTTGTGGTATCACGAGTCGTTATCGCGTGACCGTAAGCTTAGTTAAATGGGTATCTCCCTGGTCTCGTTGTTGCCGAATTTGCCATGGGTTGGGTTGTCATCGCTGCGCCTAATCTGGATATTCGCTTTTTCGGTAAGCTGCTGGCAAACTCACTCGAAGGGGCGATACTTCTTAAGCGTTGTGGGTGTTTTCAGAGATTATCTTTCTGATCTTGGCAACTCTAACGTTTTAACTATAAAAGGGAACTTGTTTTTAGAGTGTTCACGAGATAAAGATAGAAATAGATTAAGGGAGAATTGATAGTAATTGATTGTTTGGGAGAGAAGCGATTCGATTTCGCCAGCTTAAAGCGGCGTCTTTACACGCCGCGTTTATGGAGTAAACGTGGAGGGGGTTGAGATGATGGCGCTCGGGAACGTGTGGCTCAGGGATAGAAGCGTTAATCGAAAAGTACGCGCTTTAGCAGCACTTCTTTTCGCGTTTTTCTTTGTGTTAGCCTCTCACAATTTTCGTATTGTTCCGGCAAAAGGTGAAAGTGGGCTGGACTTGGATGAAAACCTCTGGGTACCGAATGGTGAAGTACGGGCGATTGACTACGCTAATGATACCCTCTACATTGCCGGTTCTTTTGATTATGTAGGTCCAATAACTGGAGCTGGCGCCCCGCTTGATCCGGTGAGCGGCGAGCCGGTTGGACTTTTCCCGAAAGTTGAGGGTTACGTTTATTCCGCCGTGCCCGATGGGACAGGGGGATGGTATATCGGGGGTCAGTTCACCTCTGTCGGAGGATTCCCGCGATCCAATCTCGCGCGTATTGACAATTTAGGTGGGGTGGACCCGACATTCGTTCCAATCGTAAACGGTCCTGTCATGTGTCTTACCCTCGGATCCGGAGTCTTATATGTTGGCGGAAATTTCACGGAGATAAACGGGATAGAGCGCGATTACATCGCTGCCGTGAGTCCCTCGACGGGGTCTCCCACGAGCTGGAATCCCGGGGCGAACGGCATCGTGTTGAGAATTGTCCTCGCTGACTGGACGGTTTATGTTGCTGGTATGTTTTCTCAATTTGGCGGAGTGCAAAGGAACTACCTCGCTGCGGCTGATTCGCTTTCCGGATCTGTTAGGGAGTGGAACCCGGATGCAAATGGTCCTGTTTGGACAATCGCTTGGGATGGGATGAACATCTATGCGGGAGGGGAGTTCACACGTGTTGGGGGAGCGGATAGGAATAGAATCGCCGCAATAGACGGAACTTCCGGGTCAGCTCTTCCATGGAATCCCAACGCCGATAATGTGGTAGCTTCTATCATGCTTTCTTCCGGATACGCATACGTTGGCGGCTTTTTCACCCAGATAGGCGGTGCTTCGAGGAATAGACTCGCAGAGCTTTCACTTACGACCGGCCAGGCGACGGGGTGGAATCCCAACGCCGACAACGGGGTAATATCGCTTGCCGATGGGGGAAGTGTGATATACGCGGGCGGTATTTTTAAGAATATTGGGGGTCAGAAGAGGTTCCGTATTGCCGCAATTGACAAAACTATTGGAGGACCCACACCCTGGAGCCCTGACGCCGATGGAAGCGTTATGACCGTTTCGGTTGGGCCCTTCTCAGTGTACGCGGGGGGAAATTTCAAGAGTATCGGGGGTGAGCCGAGGAAGAATATTGCCGCAATCGATGCCGCAACCGGGAAGGCGACAGCGTGGAATCCCGAGGCGAACTCCCCCGTTTGGGATATCGAGATCGACGGCTCCAAGGCATTTATCTGCGGTGATTTCACTGAGGTAAATGGAGAATCCAGGGGGAGGATTGCCTCTGTTGACAGGGTTACAGGGGAGGTGGATGCGTGGAACCCCAACGCGAGCGGAACCGTCTATTCGATAGCGGTTGGAGCCTCCGCCGTTTACGCTGGTGGGATATTTACGCAAATGGGAGGCGAGAGCAGGGGCTGCATTGCGGCTGTCGATAAGTCCACGGGCGCTCCACTGGCGTGGAACCCCGGAGCGAATGACTTGGTTTTTACCCTCGACCTCGAGGGAGGCGCGCTTTATATCGGCGGGTATTTCATTTACGTCGGCGGAGTGACGAGGACATACGCCGCCGCAATAGATGCAAACACCGGACAGGTGACCGGTTGGGACCCCGGACCGGATGATTGGGTCTATACGATAAAAGCCGATGGTTCAAGGGTTTACCTCGGGGGCATGTTCAAGAAAGTCCAGGGGCTCACCCGCAACAGAATCGCCGCGGTTGACAGTGAGACCGGGTCTCCTCTTGGATGGAACCCGGGCGCAAACGGCAACGTTTACGCCATCGAACCAGTTGCAAACACGGTTTACTCTGGCGGTTCATTCACGGACTTCGGGGGTCAACAGAGGAACAGGATAGCATCGGTGGGAAAATCAAGCGGCAATCCAACACCTTGGAATCCCTCTATGGATGCTGAGGTATTTGCGCTAAAAGCGGATGGAGGATATTTGTACGCTGGAGGAATATTCAACCAGGTGGATGGATCCCCAAGATACAAACTTGCCAGGTTTTCGCTTGGAACCCCGCCGACGATCAACAGCGTGGTGCCCGGTTCCGGCAAGGTCGCCTCTTCCGTTACGATAGGAGGCTTCGGTTTCGGATCGTCTCAGGGTGGTTCCTTCGTTTCTTTCGGTACGGTGAAAGCGACCGATTACACAAGTTGGTCGGACACTCAAATAGTGTGTAAGGTTCCCTCCGGCGCGGCAGGGCTGGCGCCGGCGTCTGTTACGACTTCTGCCGGCGAGTCAAACGCTTTCGATTTCCGGGTAACGCCTGAAATCGGGAGCATCGCTCCGGGAAGCCCCCGGGTCGGTGATGAGATCACGATCAGCGGGAAGGCTTTCGGGTCAGCACGTGGAAGTTCCTATGTTTCCTTTGGAGCAGTCCCGCCTTCCAGTTACACCTCTTGGTCGGATACCGCGATAAAATGCCGCGTTCCGCTCGGGGTATCAGGCCAGGTGGCGGTCACGGTGACAACCGACGGCGGCATTTCCAACGCCCTTACGCTTTGGATAGTCCCGAACCTGACGAGCATTTCCCCGAAAACCGCTATCGTCGGCAGTGATGTCACGCTGATAGGAACTGCCTTCGGCGCCACGCGGGACACCTCTTTCGTCTCGTTCGGGGGCGCACAGGCAACGGACTATTCCCTCTGGTCGGACACTAAGATAATATGCAAAGTCCCTTCCGGCGCTTACGGTGCTTGCTCGGTAGGAGTGACGACCTCCGGCGGCGCGTCAAATAAAGTTGTCTTGAAGGTCCTGCCCCTTGTGGAATCCATTTGGCCCAAAGTGGGTTGGGTCGGGACGACCGTCATCTTGACCGGAGATTCATTCGGTCCATCGAGGGACACCTCCTACGTTTCGTTCGGCGGGAGGAAAGTAAGCGATTACGTATCTTGGAGCAACACCCAGATAAGGTGCAACGTCCCAGCAGGTATTTCAGGGAAGGTATCCGTCTATGTAACCACTTTTGCCGGCAGTTCGAACGCCGTTACTTTCTCTGTTATCCCGAACATAAGATCTATATCACCTTCGGCGGGACCAATAGGGAGTTCCGTGAACATCAAGGGCAACTCGTTCGGCTCCTCCAAGGGCTCCTCTTACGTCTTGTTCGGGAGCAAGAAAGCCACAG
>CAKZLU010000009.1 GCA_937127245.1 uncultured Actinomycetes bacterium | reverse complement strand
TTTCAACTGGAGTAGCAGTTAACATTATCCATCACATGGGCAAGATACGCGCATCACTCCATTTTTGCCTCTATAATCAGATTGCCCAGATATAATGCCTTAGAAATATCGCAAGTCACTTACGCTCAGGAAAACGAAAATACCCTGATGTTTCCAAACTTGAAAATCAATAATAGAATTAGACTGGTCCGTTAACTTGAGTTTTTACAATGATTGACAAGTTTGAGCCCTTAGAGGCAACGGCAAAATTTTATAGGAGCGATATTGGTTTCGAGCGAAAACTCATTGAGTTTGACCTTTCAAAAATTCTTGAACATCTAAGAGGAAAAAGGGTTCTTGAAATGGGCTGTGCAAACGGAGTTATGACAGAGAAGCTTTCAAAGCTCCCCATCTACCTTGATGTCGTAGAGGGTTCAAGTATTTACATAGATTACGTTCGACAAATTGTGAAGGGAAAAGCACGGTTTTTCCACTCTTTGTTCGAGGATTTCGAACCTGAACTTAAATACGACACTATAATCATGGCAAGCGTTCTCGAGCACGTAACACACCCTGTGAAACTTCTAAAAAAGTGCATACCTGGCTCGTTCCAAAAGGTCAATTGCATGTCATCGTCCCAAATGCGCACTCAATTCACCGGGAAATTGGAGTGAAAATGGGCATTATAAAACGCACCACCCAACTTGGGCAGCGAGATGTTGAAATAGGGCATAAGAGAGTTTACACGCCAAACACCCTGGATCGCACCCTCAAATCAAGCGGATGGGAGATAGTCAAAAGAGAAGGAATATTTTTGAAACCTTTGTCTAATGAACAGATGGAAATATGGCCTGAGCAAGTCCTGGAGCAACTGTTAGTCGTGGGTCAGCGCATTCCTCATATGTGTGCCCACCTGTACAGACTTTGCTCTAACTAACCTGACAAATGGAAAATTTTTCAGGTTAACAGAGACAACAAGGCGCCTACCGCTTCGTCAAGATTTTTCGAGCTATACTTTGCCTCGGCGTATTTTCGGCAACTTCTTCTGAAATCATCAGATATGCCTCTGGCTTGAAGGTCGAGGATCAAACTTTCAGCCGTTTCAATCTCATATGGGTCTATGATTAACCCGACATGCTCCGGGACAATATCTTTGTTTATCGGATTGCGAGTCGCGGCGGAAATCCCGGGTACGATAATAGGTCTTCCGCACGCAAGAGCTTCCACCGCGGGCATAGACATGTAGTTCTCGTCAGTATATGACCACACCACGTCCGCAGTTTCATAGAGCTTGCGGAGAGCGGCACTGGAAGCGACATAGCCGTGATATTTGACGTTCGACCCCATATTTTCCAGCTTTCTTATCTCACCCTCGAATTGACCCTCACCCACAAACTCGAACCTCAAAGCGGGGTCATTTAAGCGTCTGGTCACAAGTTCAAGTAAAAGACCGCACAGTTTACCGTCGTCAAGCCGTCCCACGTAAAGGATTGTGAACGCGTCGCTTTTGGGTTTCGCGATATCACCTTTGAAGAAAATTTCATCAGCGAATAATTCAGCTTTTACGACTTTTTCGAAATCGCAAAGGGGAATAACTTCATTCATGGTGTCGTAAGAATTCGTGATAATTAAATCAAGCGCTCCGCACAACAAGCGAACGACTCTTCTTATAAAATTACTCGACGAAGAAATACTCCCGTGAAACTGATGCAAAACGACAAGCTTGCTCCCTCGAAGCTTTTCCCATACAACGGGCAAAATCGAGACAAAACCGTTGGAAATCACAATATCGGGTTTGTAGAAAAGCGAAACTATAGCGCCGATAATAAACTGTGGGAAGTGCCATAAGAGCGCGAAGAACGGATTTATTGCCGTGAAATGACCCCACCTGTTGAAACTTGGATACGGAATGGTGATAGCCTTGAATCCCGGCTTCCGCGGAACCTTTCCCATGCCCACAGCAAGAACTTGGGAGTTCTCGAGATTCGCGCGGAATCTATTGACAAAAGCGCTCGTAAAGAACCATGCGCCGCTATCGAATGAAGGGGTAGTCACAAGAACCTTCACCGGTTTTTTCTTATCATCCTCTTTTTCTTTTACGCCCTGAGTTATTAGCATTAGAAATGACCACCAAACTTGTTTAAGAAAACGCTTTCCGACCCTTGCCCTTATTTAATCCTTCAAGGAGCGAAGCGCGGACAAAAACAAACTCTCCACATTTTCAAAGGGTTGATGATATAAACTCCCTCTTTTCTTACCTCAAAGCAATCCCTTTATATGAAACCGATGCTGTACTTATCAATATCCATACTCTCCGGGTAAAAAGAAATATACGCTAACTAATCAGAATGAAAAAGAAACACAAAACGAATCGATTCGGTCCAGCATTGAAATCTACTATATCCTTGAGCGTTGTTTCGCGATTCAGCCTTTCGTCAGTATCAATAAATCTGGCCTATGAACCATCAGCAACCTTAGCTTTCGGATACTAATTGTATATCGCCAAGCAGAACAGAGGCATATCTTGCTCCGAATCTCAACGCTTCTTCACTGCCAAGCTTTAAAACGGGACCTTCGCAGATAATCTCAAGGGAACACCCGTTTTTCGGAACGGACAGGTCATTTAAAAATATATGAGCCTTCTGGTCTTGTCCTATATTCTCTTATCCATAGCACTTTGCCGTTTTTAAGCACTTTCACAATCTTTCTCCTGAAAGGGTTTTTCAAAAGCATTGAAACATCCACTTGAATTGTCTTTTTTGAATAGCTGAGAATTTCTACACTTCCGCGCTCAGCGATTATTGAATAAACTCCTTTCGTGGTAATGACCGGGACGGTGATGTTGCCCGTTAAGACCGGAACAAATTTTGCCGGCTTTGCATCCACCCTGAATAGGTAGGCGTCAACCACATTTGGACTGCTATATTTTTTAATTAGTTTGAACCCTTCAGGTAATACCTTATGTACTTTTTGAAGAGCAATCATTTCCGGGTCATTAAATATAACAGCGTATTCTATTCCGAAGCGTTTTAGGATGCCGGGGGTTTGCGAACCGAAAGGATTGAATACAGATCGCCTCAGCGCCTCAGCGTTTGATTTATCTATTGCGCCGTTCAACATTGGTTTTCTAAAGTTTGGTACAACATCAATTGGCTGTTAAGAATATCCCCTTGCTGTCTCAAAGGATAAAAAACCACGCCGGACTTCCCGGGTAAACTTTTTATCGCCTCAAGTATCTCAGGAACCTGAGCGAAACTGTAGTTCTTAAAAGGCGGTACTATCAATAGCTCTAAAACCATCAAAAGTTAAAGCCCAAAAAGAGTAAAGTTTTTCCACTTCGCTTTAATGGAGGTTAAAAGCAGGTACAATCCCACCGAAGCAAGAACGACCGCGCATAATTGAACAACTGACCCGATACGTAGATACCAGCGAAACCATGGAACGAAAATCATAAAAGCGTAAGAAGGCATCAAGATCTTCGCGCCGCCAATATAAAAATACGGCTTTAACGAGAACAAAAGGGAGGCTATACCGGCTACGAAAAAACCGAACAGGTTAGCCTTGAAGAGCAGCTTTCCATTAAAATCAGCTTCCGTTCGGTAATCTCCGGTTAAAAGCCCTGAATCTTCAAAGGTAGCGCGCTCTTGCTTTTCTTTTCTAAACGCGAAGGCGACAGAAAGACCGGAAAGAATGATAAGTGTCAAACCAAGATAAAGAGATTTCTGGATATCGAGCGTCTCGACATCGCTTGTTGCGCCTGAAAGGAGTCTCCAGAGAAGGTTTCTCCTCGTCGGAAGAATATAGTCTTTGGGGTGAGCCGAGTTTTTCACATAATGTTCTTCAACCCTGAGCTGGGAAGGCGTCGTGGTAATATCCCATTGTCCTTTCTTGTCGCTTTTAAGCAGCCCCAATGTATAAAATGGCGCTGAAAATAAAACCACGATCAAAACCACAAGAAGCGAAAGCAGTAAACTCCTTTTACTTGACATTAGAAATGAGGCGCTTGCTTTGCACTTTGAATCCGGATATTTTCTGCGCTTGAAATATTTATACGAGTATCTTCCGACAAGAAAAAAGACAGTAAATAAACCCGTAAATAACGCATAGTGCACGGATGTTCCAGCGACAAGAACAGCGGAAATACCGAGAATCAAAGCCCGCTTCGCGTTAGGCTTATCGCAATATTTCAAAAGCGTCAGAATATATAAAGGCATCCATTGCACGGGGGCTATTCCGCCTCCTACAAACATGGTTTGATAAGCGTGGTATGGCGCAATTAGATAGGCAAGCCCCCCGAAAAAAGCAGATTTCCTATCCCGAGTAATGTGCTTAACGAGATAATACATGGTGATCCCTGAAAGGAGAAATGAGAGCAAAATATCGAGATTAAACACAAAAGCCTCGTTAAGAAAAAGAAGAGAAAAACGGTAAAAGGAGTATTGAATCGGTTCCATTGGAACAGGAGAGAAGTAGGCGCCAAACGGGTAACCGATCAAAGGACAAGTCTGTACGCTCGCGCTGAAACTGCGGTAATTTTTTAGCCACCACAGCCACCATATCGCCCCGATGTTATCATTTGGAACACCGTAAACGGAGCTCCCCGCCCTGATCAAAAGAGGCCAGATCACGAAGACAGTAATTGCTGCAAATGCAGTGAATATCAATAACTCAGCCCTGAATCGCTTACCATAATTATTTTTCGTTCCCATGACGCAAAAAATTTTAAGAATCCTAATATTTCGGGCAGTTCGGGGATAAATCAAATGATTTAAGAATCATCCTTTAACTTGAACCTTGACATCGCCAATGAGCATCGAAGCCGCGCTTGCCCCAAACCACCTAAGGTCGTTAAAGCTAAGCGGCTGGAGCTCACCTTCAACCAGTATCTCAATCGCCAAACCACTTTCTGGAACTTTTAGACCAGACACAAAAGCGTCTATGCCGGCGCCTTTCCTAACCTTTCCCCGCCAAATTTGTTTACCCCCGCTCTTCAACACGACAGTCCCCTCCGGAAATGGGTTTGACAGCGGAACAATAAGGTCAACTTTCAAGGTTTCCGAGGTGAAGTTGACAAGCTCGATTTTTCCGCTCTGCGCAATAACTCTGTACGCGTCACCTCCCGAAAATAGAACTGGCACGGTTATGTACCCTGTGCAAACAGGAATGATTTTCGCGGGTCGCGCGGTCACCCTGAATAATCTCGATTTTGAAATCGAATCGCTTCCTTTGAACTCCCCGACCAGTTTAAAACCCTGAGGGACCTTCTTAAGCGTTTCTTTGCTTTTCTTCAGTTCAATGAACTCATCATCCAAGAAAACGACATATTCGATGCCAAGCCTTTTTAAATAGGCGGGTGTCTGCTCGTCAAAGGGGTTGAACACCGCTCTTCGAATCGCCTCTGCGTCAGTGCCATCCATCGCACCGTTCAGCATTGGTTTTTCGAAATAGCGCTGGAAAAACATGACCTTGTTTGTTATGAAGGCTCCCTGTTCCCTTAAAGGATAAAAAGCGACCCCCGATCTATCGGGCAGCTCCTTTAACCTCTTTATAACCTCAGGGACGCTCGCGAAGCTGTAATTCCTAAAAGGCGGCACAATCATGAGCTCCAACGCCATCAAAACAGTGAGCAACAGAAAAACAATATTTCTTAAAGCTGACTTTAAATTTTTGAGCAGAAACGAAAAACCAACGGAAGCAAGGATGACGACGCAGAGTTGCACGAGCATACCGGCGCGAAGGTACCACCTAAACCACGGCAGGAAAGTGAGAAATAACCACGAGGGCAAGGGAATTTTCACGCCGCCAACATTCGCGTAAGGTTTTAGCGAAAACAAGAGCGCGAAAAAGGCGGCGATAACAAAACCAAATGTTTGCGCCTTAAAATCTGCGCGGCTCGAAACTTCTACGGGAAGAAACTTCCCCTCCCCGCGCTCGCGTAATTTCCCGTCTGTCTCCGATAATTGAGCAAAAGATTTCTTATTCAGGGGAGCAAAAATAAAAATCAGCCCGAAAAGGGAAAGAGCAATAAGTGTCCATCCAAGATATAGAGAGCTTCCGTAATTATAATTGCCATAGTCTTTAAAAGGACCTTTTATAAGCCTTGTAAGCAGGCTTCCCCTGTTGGGATAAAAGTAATCTGATAGACTCGCCGAGTTATTCCCAATATATTCCTCAATGCGCAATTGAGTTGGAACCGTGGTTGTGACCCACCGCGCCCGAGGCAGGTCATCGGGCAGACCCCCAAGGTAAAACGGTGCATTGAGCGCGACCACAATCATTATCACAACGAGGGAAAGAAGAAGAGTCTTTCTGTTCACCGGGATTGAAAAAGGGGAACTTTCCGGAGCGGGTTTCCATTTTACCCTGGCGGTGAAAATCTTGAACACAAACTCACCTGCCAGAAAGAAGACCGTGAAAATCAAGGCGAAAAGCCCGTAGTGGACGGAGGTGCCGAAAACAAGAAGAGCGCAGATGGCAAGGAGCGCGGCTCGCTTTATTGAGGGATTACGGCCAAATTTAACAAGCATGAGAATGTAAAGAGGTAGCCATTGAACGCAGGCGATTCCTCCTCCGATCGTCATTGTGTGATAAGCGTGATAAGGAGCGATGAGATAGGCAAGACCACCGAAAAACGCGGCTTTTCTTTCACCGGTAAGGTGCTTCACGAGAAAGTACATGGTTAGGCCGGAGAGGAAAAATGAAAGAAGTATGTCAAGATTGAAAACAACAACCTCGTTAAAAAAAAGCAAGGAAACGCGGTATGAGAGATTCTGCACTGGCTCCATGGGAACCAACGATATTGTTGCGCCATACGGAAAACCAATCATAGGGCAAGAAGCGGCGCTTTTGCTGAAATTAGCGGCATTCTTGAACCACCACAAAAGCCAGATAGCGCCCAGATTGTCTCCCGCCTCGCCGTAAACGGAAGAACCGAGCCTGGCGATTAGAGGCCATGTTAAAAAAACGCTTACAAGTGCCAAAACAATGAAAACGCATATTTCCAAAAGAAACTCTTTTTTTTGCTTATCTGAAATTAGTTTCATCTTCACCACCTCGATTACGCGATGGAATATTCTGTGAGATGCAAAAATCGCGCTCGAGCTTCGATGATTCCCGGGAGAAAATTAGTCTAATTGTTCAGGTAAATAACCCTGGGCGCAAAATACCATAAAACGCCTATATAAGCAAAGACCGGTCTTTTAAGACCGGTCTTTGTCAGCATGATCGTTTTAAGAAATCGGTATCAACCGCCGCCAGCGCTGTAGGTGTGGTTAGCAGCAGCTTGGCATGATGCTCTCGGCGGAGGAGTTGTGCCAACAAGGATGTATTCAGTCCGGTTCCTTGGGCACAGCGGAATGTCCCTGAGGAATGGTGCGAGATCATGGGCAGAGTTCAGCAATCCGGTTGGTGGATACGCCTCATATTCGCCCAGGTAGGTGTTGATTGCGCCGTCAATCGTCCTCAAGTTTGCCTGGCAGGTCCTCCTCATAGCGTTCTCCCTAACAGCGAGGTAAACGGGAATGGCGATGGCGACAAGGATTGCGATGATGAGGATAACGATCATAAGCTCGATGAGCGTGAAGCCCTCTTTCCTGTGCATGCTTCTCACCTCCTTTCAAAAAAATTTAAATATCTATATTTTTATATATTATAACAACCGCGCCTTAATTATAAGAGCAATTTCTCCAAAAACGCAAGCATCACTTTATGAGCGTTATCACGCGGAACACGGGCAAATAAAGCGCGATTACGATCGTGCCGACGGTTCCGCCGAGGAAGACTATCATGAGCGGCTCAAGCAGGGAAGTGAGGCTCTCGACAGCCGCGTTGACCTCCGAGTCGTAAAATTCGCTTACCTTGTTGAGCATTACATCGAGCGCTCCGGTCTCCTCCCCAATCGCTATCATCTGAGTTACCATCGGCGGGAAGAGCGGTGATGCGGAAAGTGGTCTCGCAATTGTCTCGCCTTCCTTGACGCCGGCGCGAACATTCTCAAGCGCTTTCGTCAAAACCATGTTGCCCGTAGTCTCCCCGGTTATCTCGAGAGCACCCAGTATAGGAACGCCGGAAGAAAGCAGCGTACCAAGGGTGCGCGAAAACCTCGAGAGCGCGTATTTATGGAAAAGGGAACCGACTATTGGGAGTTTGAGTTTGATCCTGTCAACAATCAGGCGCCCACCGGGAGTCGCCCTGAAGCGCCTGAAGCCTATAACCAGAGCGATCACTATCGCGATTATCAAAAGCCCGCCCCATCCGCCGACAAAGCGGCTCACCCCCACAAGCATTTTTGTAAACGAGGGGAGCTCACCTCCGAGCTCCGTGAACATCGCGGCAAATTTGGGAACCACAAAGATTATCATCGCGGCAAGAAGAACGAGAGACAGCCCGAGTACCGCAACGGGGTAGGTCATGGCTGATTTTATCTTTTTCCTGATTTCCATCTCGCGCTCAAGCTGGCTTGCTATTCTCAAAAGCACGTCATCCAGCATACCGCCCAGTTCACCCGCGCGCACCATGCTCACATACAGATTGCTGAAAGCTTCGGGGTGCTTGGCAAGCGCCTCCGAAAGAGAACGACCAGCCTCAACCTCGCGCTGGCAGTCAACAATAATGTTGGCAAGAGTTGATGATTCGGTCTGCTGGGCGAGAACGCTAAGGCACTTTATGAGGGGAAGACCGGCGTTTATCATGGTGGCGAACTGCCGCGTGAAAATCGCGACGTCCTGCTTTTTTACCTTTACGCCGAAAAGGTGTATCTCTTTCTTGCCAAGCCCTACCTTCGCCTCTTCAACGGATATTACGTAATATCCCATCTGGCGAAGCTTAGCAGCTAAAACATCTGCGGAGTCAGCCTCGAGCGAGCCAGTAATTTCCCGTCCTGTGGAGTCTCTTACGACGTATGTGTATGTACCTGCCACCTCATCCTCCGGCGAAGGTAAAATAATAACAAAACATACATTAATTTATTTTTATATATCTTATCGGACAGAATAAGTCAACGCATAAGAGCAAAATCGCGGATTTATAAAAATCACGCTCAAGGGCTTACCGAAACAGGTTTAAAAACAGCCCGGCTTGTTCTCTTATCTTCCCACAAGCCTCCTGAAGTCTTCCTTGTTGTGAGCACGCGCAAGCCCGGTCTCGTAGGAAATCTCCCCCGCCCTGTAGAGCGCGGCAAGCGAAGCGTCCATGGTTTGCATCCTTAACTGTCCGCCCGCCTGCATTGCGGAATATATCTGATGCACCCTCGCGTCTCTAATCATGTTCCTTATCGCTGGGGTGGCAATCATTATCTCCACCGCCGCAACGCGTGAGCGCCTGTCCTTTGTCGG
>CAKZLU010000008.1 GCA_937127245.1 uncultured Actinomycetes bacterium | reverse complement strand
CCAGTTACTCCCTTGTCGGGTGTGATTGAGGTGATGGTGGGCGATACGGAATAGGTGACCCAGAAGCCTTCTTCAAGGGTGTCGCTTTGCTCATCAGGGTTTGTCACCACCACATCCCATTTGCCCACTTGGGCACCTGTTAGATCAAATGAGCAGGTTATCTTTTCTGAGGATTCAACCACTACATCTGTGGCGTTTATCTCATTTTCTCCTTTGCAAAGCTTTACGCTTGCTCCCTCAAGGAAGTTACTGCCTGCAAGATCTGTGATATCAACTGTTGTTCCAGTCACTCCTTTGTCGGGGGTGATTGAGGTGATTAAGGGTGCTGGATAAGTAACAGTAAATCCATCAGGGAGGGATACCGGAACCTCTCCTCCGGTTATCACATTTACATTTCTTGGGCCGACGGGCGCATCGGGATCAATAGTTATGTTTGCCCTTGCATGAGTCTCATCGTCCACCTCCGTCCAGTTAACTGTTATCCCCTCCCCGGAAAAGACCGCTGCGCTCAATTCTTCTGTGAAGCTTGTATTTGCCGCCACGATTTCAACATCAAGGTTCTGGCCACGAGGAGCGGATGCAGGGAATACTGATTTTATCTTGGGTACCTCTGTCCGCCAGACACCGTTTTTATGAGTCCCAGCAAAAAGGATGTCGCCTGAGAAGTCATACGCAAGGGCACCGGGATTGTCTGGATCTGCGTCGCCTCCAGTCGAAGTCCACTCTCCATTTTCATATATCCATACCCCGTATCCCCACGTGGTGGCATACAGAACTTTTGACAGGGAATCATACAAGATGTCATAGATGTAATATGTGCTTATATCACCTCCGGTCGAGGTCCACTCCCCATTCTCGTATTTCCACACCCCGTAACCTTCGGTCCCTGCGTAGAGAATCTGCGAAGACTGGTCATAGGCAAGCGCGAAAACGGTTGTAGAGCTGATCCCACCTTCGGTGGAAGTCCATTCCCCATTCTCGTACTTCCAGACACCGTGATTCTCGGTGGGCGCATACAAAATCCCGTTGCTGATGTCGTAGGCAAACCGGTAAACCGTGTAGGTGTCTATATCACCTCCAGTCGAGGTCCACTCCCCGTTCTCGTACTTCCAGACCCCACTATTCTCCACGCCAGCGTATAGGACACCAAGTGTGGGGATATAAATGAGTGCGTTTACAGTCTCTTCGCTTATATCACCTCCAGTGGAGGTCCATTCCCCATTCTCGTATTTCCATACGCCACCTCTATAAGTTCCCGCATAAAGGACATTTGACGATGAGTCGAGTGCAATGCTATATACATAGTATGAACTTATTTCACCCTCAATTTCGCTCCATTCTTCTTTCTCGTATCTCCATACGCCTCCCCAAGCGTTAGCCGCGTAGAGGATATTGTTGGAAGACTCATATAAGAGTGCATAACTTGTATCAGGCCCTCTTATGTTCTGCCAGTTGAAACTTGCATGGGCTTTTTGGTGTGCAGTTGACATGAGGACAACGGTAAAGAGGATAAGACAAACAAACAAACGTGTGCTTCTCTTCATTTTTATAACCTCCTCTCATGCAGAATATTAAAGATATCGCTATGTTTACATTTGTTTTTTTTTATCGACACATTCACGTTCAATCTTTACATAAGTTATATGAACCATGTTTATAAGAACACGCTGATTTATGTAATATCACCCAATTCATTTACTCGGCCGCCATTTCTGATTCGCATTTCTGCCTTGTGGAAACAGACTCTCTACTAAACAATCGGGTTTCCTCTAGAAAACCCGCGTTGAATGTTTCATCCAGGACGCGCGAAAAAGCTGTGTTATAATAATTTCTCAAAAAACGTGGCTTTCGCGGTCTTCTGCGGGGTGATGGGCATGTCTGAGGATTTCTTCTCTGGAATCGAGCAGGTCGAAATGAAATTCAACGGGGGTGTCGGGAAACTTCCGATCTTTTACAGAGGGGTAAGGAGCTTTAGCCTGATGGTCCCTGCCTCATACTTCGCGCTCAAGCGCCTTCTCCCCGACCCAAGATTCATTCCTGCTCAAGCGGCACCAGGAGTTGGCATCATCACGCTCAGTGCTTTCGAGTACTCAGAAACCGACATCGGTCCGTACAATGAGTTTTCCGTTGGAATAGTGCTAAATAATCCTTATTTCTTGCCGCTTCCAGCCTACAACCTAACCAAACAGTATCTCACCCGCTTCTACTGCGTGTATGTTTACAGGCTTCCAGTAACCACCGAGATCGCACTTCGAGCAGGTGTTGATTTCTACAATTTTCCCAAGTTCATCGCAGATATCGAGTTTAGCGACACAGAAGAGAGTGTTTCATGCAGGCTCTCTCAAGATGACACAGAAATCCTCACCATTAAAGTACCGAGGATTCCTACGCGAACGCTCGGCGAAATGAAGTTTATTGCGCATCTTTACCACAATCGCCAGCCACAGATGGCTGAGTTCAAGATAAATGTCGTGGATGGCGCTATAAAATGGCTCCCCGGACCTGAGGCTTCATGGTCCTTCAACAATGCTCACCCTTATGGAAAAGAACTTAATCAAGCTGTGCTCGGCACTCGCGCTGTCTCTTGCCTGTATATGCCGAGAATCCAGGGAATTTTGTACGGCCCAGAACACCTCTCAATCCCTTTGATAGATCGCGCGATGAGGACCGTGACCGGTAAATGATATTCAAAGGCATTTAGTTGCGGACTGAAAGGTAGCCGCGGGCTCGAATAAAGTACGCACTGTGCTATCAATGGAGAAAATGCGTCTGTTGGAGTTTGAGTGTCGTGATTTCCTTATCCAAACGGCGTATATGACGTAAACCGTCCAAGTATTTGAAGGTCTTTGTCTTGAGGCGCCTTTGAGTTGTTGTGCAATTTTTAAAACCAAGTGCGTGTGAAGTATGCGGGAAGAATAAATGTAGCGCGTGTGTTTTTGCCGTTCTACGAATCTCTTGAAGCGCAAATTTTAACTACCCGGCTTGTCGTCCTTCCAAAGGTCTGAGCAATGAAAAATACTCGGGGCGTGTTGAAAACCGTGCAAAGGAGAACATTGGTACACTCACCACAAAGATACAGTCTGTCGTATATATCGAACAGGTTTAGTGGGAAGCAGCGCAAAGGTGATCATTGGTAGGCTGACCGCATATCAAATTAACAAAGACATCATAAAGGCAAATTTTTCACGATAATGCGTGTGTTTAATGCGTGTGTTATGACTTATGTGGAAGCTGCGATCAGTGAGCGTTTCTCATCCATCAGATCGCATTACGATTGGGACAGAAAAACGAGATGACCGCGGATGAATAAACTTAAGGAGGGGTAATATGAGCGCCTCGTCGGTTCTTGCGGCTCTGCCAAAGCCTACTCTCGGGAAAAAGGCTCTCGCGCTAATTGAGGAATATCCAGCCCTAAAAGCAATCGCCAAAAAGGATCCTGCCTACGTCGAGGATATCGCATCCGCATTGGATGATGCTTCCCGCTTCACGGAACGCTACATAAAGCCGAGAGCGCTCGAGGTTGACAGGCTCGCAAAAGAGAACCCTGAATACACCGACTGGGAGCTTATCCGCGAGGGTGCGCGGCACAGACTTCTCTCCATCATCACGCCTAAACAGCTCGGCGGGCGAGGCGGCCTTGTGGTGATGGGCTCGCTCATAATGGAGGAAATGTGCGCCGGATGCGCGGGACTGGCAAACATATTCGGCGCGCACATGCTGGGGATTGCGCCAATCCTTCTCTCCTGTTCTTTTGAACACCTTGATAGATACGTTTATGAAATGGCTGAGGCAGAGAAGCGCGAGGAGCCAGTGATCGCCGCATTCGCAATTACCGAACCGCAGGCGGGAACAGACGCGGAAGAACCCTCCTTTCTGTCTGTGTCGCGGGTGACATCAGAAGCAAAGCGCGTACCGGGAGGGTACCTGTTGAACGGAACAAAGTGCTTCATCTCAAACGGCTCCATAGCGCGATACATTACCGTTTTCATGCCCACAGACAGAAATAGACCGCTTGAAACCTGGACGTGTTTCGTGGTTGACTCGCAAAAGCCGGGATTTAAGGTCAGAAGAGTGGAAAGAAAGATGGGACAGCGGGCGTGTCACGCCGCTGAAATCGCCTTCGAGGACTACTTCGTTCCCGATGAGGATGTGCTCGGCGCAGAAGGCAGGGGCATGCAGCCGCATACCCTAATTGTGCTAGGCGCCTCCAGAGGTCCTGTCGGCGCGATCGCGACCGGGATAGCCAGAGGAGCGCTCGAGCGTTTCATCGAGTGGGCGGATACCAAACATGACGGGAAGCGTCCAACCTCAAGCGAACTTGTGCAGATAGCGATTGCGGACATGAAGATGAGAATTCAGACTGCCCGCTCGATGTACCTTGAAGCAGCGCTGTCGCTCGAGTTCGGATGCTCGGCAAAGCTTTTGAATCACCCGCTTACAAGAATGGTTCTTGCGCTTCCGCGTGAATTGAGGGTTTCCAAACCGTACCTCAAGTTTCTCAGATCGAACGTGGGTAGAAATCTGGTTGATTCAATTGTTAGAGGAATAATGGACTCCGATGAACTCACCCGCACTTTCGCTTTGTCCTCAATGGCAAAAGTGGTTGGCTCCGACACGGCAATGTATGTGACTGGGCACTGCCTTGAGCTTTTAGGCACCGCGGAAACTCCCTTGAGAGCCGAACTTGAGAAGTGCTTCCGCGATGCGAAGCTAACCCAAATCTATGAGGGGACAAACGAGCTTAATCTCCTTTCGGTTTACCGCGCTCTTCAATCAGGCGAAATACGAATCGAGTTTCCGTGAGTCCACTTGGGTTGCCGGATGATAAATATTAAACTGCAGCATGACGAAACCGCGCGGGCGAATTATGGATCATTTGCGGGATGCCAAAAACGAATAAACCAGCATGCAAAAATGGTGCCAGGCACCTTTTTTGCACGCGGTCGAAACAGAAATAACGCTCAACCGTGCGTCTTCTTGCGATTCAGCCCAGCACCAACCATCGAAACAAGCCAGAAGGTCATGCCGAATAAGGCAAGCGAGATGGCAGCACCGCCGCCGCAGGCGTTCGTGACCCTGAAGGCCTGGGCTGCTTTCGCTTCTTTCCCGTCAGGGTTGGAAACGATTACGTCATACTTTCCGAGCGGCGCACCACCGAGGTCCAGTTTGCACCTTATCTTCTCATCGGAAACAAAGACTACATCTCTTCCGTGAATTATGCTCGCATCCCGCTGGATTCTCACGGCGGCGCCGCTCCTGAAACCCGCACCGGTGATCTCGAACGGGTCAACCACTGTGCCAGAAACACCGTAGTCGGGCTTTATGGACAGAATTCCGAAAACTTTGACAGCAACAACATTGGACTCACCCTCAGGTGTGACCACTTTGACAAGATGACTGCCTGGCACAAGACCAATTGGAACACGCACGACGACCGTATTATTGGACCACGATGTATATTCGGTTGCCTTTGTTGTCCCGAAATAGACCGCCCCCGTCCCCTGCTGAGCGCCAAAATTGAACCCATTTATAGTAAGCAGTCCGCCCGGATCACACACCTCTGGGGTTACGCTCAATATATAGGGAGCGGTGAGCCTTGCAAACCTCAATACCACAGGGTTCCTTCCGATGGTAAGCGCGCTTATTCGAAGCCTTCCATCCGGTCCCCGCGATACGTTGGGGGTGGGAGATTGAACCCCCGTTCCCATGTCAACAGTAAGGGGCTCTCTGTATCTCTGATCCGCAATCTCAACGTTTGCAGAATCCTGATTGTCCTCGCTGTTCCACAGAGAAACGACAAGTGAGCCGTCAGGAAGAAGCACATGGTGTTCTTCCAAGTCTCCAGGGAATGAGCATGAAACCTGCACGAGCCCGGGGAGAGCAAGCTGCGACTCGCCATATAGGACGTTGAAGTTCTTGTAATAGCCGAACGAAGGTTTCTTGCTGAAATCGTTTCTTAGGATGCCGTAATACTCATACTCTGTGAGCAGGTCATCCCTAAGACTGTGCAAAAAGACCATGTTTATATCAGTCTTGGAATAGTTCAAAAACGATCGGAGGATGTATGCAGCCTGAGTATGTTCCCCTACTCCCGGGGGAGACGCAGGGCAGGTCGTCCACCCAAACTCTGTAATCCAGACTTCAATAGGACGGCTCGTGTAAACGGAGATCAGCCAGCGTACGAAAGCAACAATGTTGCGGCAATGCTCCTCCTGAGGCTTGAAGTTGTTCTGTTGAAGCGTCTCAGGATAAGGATGATATGCTAATGCGTCGATGTACCGATGCGCCCCAGCAGCGAGACACTGGTTCAGGAATGCAGGATCAAGACCTGCGACACCGCCCATGACGACCTTAGCTGATGGATCGGCAGCCCTTATGGCAGATGAGGCTACGGAAAGAAGATTTACGTACTGGACAGGATCAGGGTCTGGCATCCAAAAAGCGTGGATGTTTTGCTCATTCCAAATCTCCCATGCCGATACCTTTCCCCTGTAGCGGGAGCAAACTGTGAACACGTAGTTGTACCAAGCCTGCATATCGGAGGGAGGATAGTTCCACGGTCGCCCGCCATTTGCCCAGGGTGGCGATGCAAGAAGAATGCCGAGTATTCGTATTTTCCTTGCACGGCACATTTCAACCACTCGATCCGTTCCGGTGAAAATCCACTGGCCTGGGTTCGGCTGCATATCAGACCACGCGAAAACGCACCGCACCCACTGGATTTGAGCCTCCGCCACCGCATTTAACTCAGCCTCCACTACAGAGGGGGGGCAAAGAGGAAGGTGACTGCTTGCAATGCCGAACTTCTCCAAAAGCGACAACACAGATTGGGATTGAGGGCTCTCTTTCGGTCCTTCCGCTATCTTAGAGGCTGCTAGAGGTCCATGAAGCACAAGAAACAGAGAAGAAGCAAAAGCAAGGAAAAGGACTAATTTCCTTTTGAAGGTTTTTGACATAAGGGATTTCATTTTGAACATCTCCAGGGGCCTTGATAAGAGAGTTTTGTGAGTCTAACTTATTTACCATCACCACTATTGTGGCGAACAAAGATTAGCATTTATATAAAATTATAGACATTTGTTTGCGCATATCAACAAGAATACCAAAAAAATCAAATAAAAATGCAAAAATGGTGCCTGGCACCATTTTTGCATTTTTGGGTTATTCGACAAATCTGCCGATTACCATGTATTTGACGTCCTCGCCAATGTCAACGGCGTGATCCGCAATCCGCTCAACAAACCTCGCTATCATCAAGACCCTAACCGTCACCTCGACCTCTTCTCGGTCCCCGCCGTTTACTCCCTCGAGAAAAGCCCTGTGGATCCTGTCAACCTTGTCATCCATCTGGGTCAGATCACTTACATGACTTGAGTCCTTATTTTTGAAAGATTCAAGAGATTGCCTGAGCATCTCAATCGCGCGCTTAAACATCTCAGAGAAATTGTCCTTTACATTGGGAGAGATCGAATAACCTTTTAGGCTTAAAAGCACCTTGCATATGTTTACGCAAAGGTCTCCCACCCTTTCAATATGCATAGCGATCCTGAGCATCACGAATATGCGCCTCAGGTCTATAGCCACTGGCGCTTGGAGAGCGAGAACCTCAATCCCTTTTTCTTCAATCTGAATTATGAAAGCGTCAAGATCGTCATCGCCATCAATGATCTCCCTTGCGAGTTCAAAATCCTGATTCAGAACGGCTTTCCTCGTTCTCTCAACGGTCTCGACTCCCTTGTTGCACATTATGTTGAGGTCCCGCTCAAGCTCTTCGAACCTCTCTTGAAAACTCTTCCTCAATGGCGGCATTAAAACTCCCTTTTATGTCCTCAGTCACAGCCAGCAATCAGAACCAAAGCCCTTCGCCACGCTTAAGCGCGTGTTAACCAAACCTTCCGGTTATGTATCTCTCGGTCTTCTCGTTGTCAGGATTTGTGAATATGTAGGATGTCTCCCCAAACTCGATTATCCTGCCAGGATCGCCATGTTCTTCAATCATCATGAAAGCCGTGAAATGGCTGATTCTCGCCGCTTGCTGCATGTTGTGGGTCACGATGATTATGGTGTATTTCTCCGCAAGCTCCACAAGCAGGTCCTCAATTCTCTGCGTGGCAATCGGGTCGAGCGCCGAGCAAGGCTCATCGAGAAGTATGATCTCAGGTTCGACAGCGAGCGCGCGCGCGATGCACAACCTCTGCTGCTGCCCACCAGATAACCTGAGCGCGCTGGAGTGAAGCTTGTCCTTCACTTCATCCCACAGGGCAGCACGCTTCAAACTCCTTTCCACTATCTCATCGAGGACCGCTTTCTTCTTTATTCCGGCTATCTTTGGACCGTAGGCGACATTCTCGTAGACGGTCTTAGGAAAAGGATTGGGTTTTTGAAAGACCATGCCGACTTTTCTGCGAAGCTCGGTAACGTCGTAGTTATCAGAGAAGATATCTGTCCCGTCGAAAAAAATGGAACCTTCCACATACGAACCAGGCACAAGATCATTCATCCTGTTGAAGCAGCGAAGAAGTGTGCTTTTCCCACACCCTGAGGGTCCGATGAAAGCGGTGATACGCTTGCAAGGTATTAGAAGGTTTATGTTCTCAAGTGCTTTGAAATCGTCGTAATAAACTGAAAGGTTGTGCACGCCGAGCCTGCATTCAAGCTTCTCCATGAGTTCAAATCCGCACTGGACGCTCACTCCATCAACCCGCAATTTTCTTCTCCCTGTAATAGGACGCAAGTTTTCGCGCAACAAAATTAACCAACAGCACAATTATGAGCAAAAGGGCGGCACCGCCGTCAACCACGCTCCTGAAATCGGGAATGCGGGCCTCAGCTTGAGCATACCAGATGTAAGCCGAAAGCGGAGCCCCCGTTCTCAAAGGATTAAGCGGAATCTTTCTAACGAACAGACCTGCCGTGTATATGACCGCAGCCGACTCTCCGATTATTCTCCCAATGGCAAGAATCGTCCCAGTGATTACGCCGGGAAAAGCAGACGGCAAAACGACTTGCCTAATTGTGGTCCACTTGGAAGCTCCCAGACTGTAAGACGCTTCCCGGTAAGTATCGGGCACGCTTCTTATCGACTCCTCCGCGCTCCTCGCGATAACGGGCAATGAAAGCACCGCAAGGGTCGCCGCCCCGGCTACAAGCGAATAGCCCCAACCGAGGAAAATTACGAAAAGGCTCATCCCGAAAAGCCCGAAGACTATTGAAGGAAGACTGGCAAGCGTGTCAATACACAGGCGGATTACCCGCGTCAGCCTGCTCTCTCTGCGGGTGTATTCGGCAAGATAAATCGCCGTAGCAAGAGCGATTGGAAAAGCGATCACAACGGTCAATACGGTTATGTACAGTGTCGACACCACCATGGGAAGGACCCCGCCCCCCGCTTTCAAGGCTTCGGGCTTTCCAAAAACAAAAAAGGGGTTCAAAGCCTTTAGAAGACCTTTTGACAGAATCCTCACGATTATAACCAGGAGAGCGGCCAAAGTGGTCATACTAAGTGACCAGAATACTACGGTTGCAATTCTGTCTGCCCTCTTTGGATTCATTGACTCAAAGCCCTTCCCTTCAAAGCAGCCCTAACGATGATTATTAAAACCGCAGAAAATATCAGAAGAACAAGACCCTGCGCGAAAAGGGCTGACCGGAAAACGCCGTGTGATTCACCCATATCCGTGACTATTCTGGTGGTGAGCGTGCTTGTTCTCGTAAGAGGGTTGAACGTAAGCTGTCTTGCGTTTCCTATAACCATCTGGACAGCCATGGTCTCACCGATCGCCCTGCACATGCCGAGTATTACCGCCGCTGCAATCCCGCGCAGGCTCGCCGGCAGGAGAACCCTGCTCACTGTTTGCCATCTCGTCGCGCCGAGCGCGACAGACGCATCGTGGATATCTTCCGGCACCGCCTGAAGAGCCTCAAAACTCAATGTGGTAATCGTTGGCACCACCATGAGCGCTAACACAAGCGAAGCGGCAAACATCCCATAACCGCTTGTATTTGTTATCTCAGCAATCATGGGGACAAGAAGTGTCAGGCCGAACCACCCGATGACCACAGACGGAATACCCGCAATAATTTCGACACCTCGAAACACAAGGCCTTTAAGCCACACCGGAGCATATTCATCAATGAAAACCGCCGTGCCCACCCCGAGCGGCGCCCCGAGTATCAGGGCGCCGATCGTTGTAAGTATCGTACCGTTTAAAAACGCGAGAATTCCGTAGTTGCCTTTAAGCGGCGCAGACACATTGGGAGACCACTTTGTCGAAAAGAAAACGTTTTTAAAGCCGAGTTCTTTTAACGCTGGGACACTGGAGCTTAAGATAAAAACGATTACCAGAAAAACAAAGAACACGGTTAGCGAAGAGCAGATGAACAGGGCGCACTTAACAAAATTGTCCGGGGTTTTAACTATTCTTGATAACCTCACTGACCTGCTTATTCCCATTTCCCTCAAATCATATAAAAAAAGATGGGGGTCCGGGGCACCTAATCGGTTTTCACCGAAAAGGCGCCCCGATCGGCGATGCATCTGGCATAGGGGGCTTTTAGAGCTCGTATATGGGTATGTAGTCTTTCGAGACTACCGCCCTCTGAAATTCGTCACCCATCACATATTCGATAAAAGCCTTGGCCGCGCCTGTCGGCGTCCCCTTCGTGAAAAGACGCAGATACCTTGAGAGGGTGTATTTACCAGCTTTCGCTTCCTCCAAAACTGGCTCGACATCGTTGTACTTTACGGTCTTCACGCTCTCGTCGAGATACCCGATTGACAGATAACCAATGGAGTTTTTCGTAGATGCAACTGTCTCCCTGACCATGCCGTTTGAGTTGCACTCGATTGCGGAAGCAACAGGCTCAACGGGGGCATCCTTGCTCGATCCCAGGGCTTTCTCATCGAACATCTCGCGCGTTCCGGAAGCCTTATCCCTTACCACCACGACAATATCTCCGCCGGAACCTCCGACTTCGCTCCATTTCTTTATCTGCCCCGTGAATATTGCCTTCACCTGGTCTGAGGTCAAACTACTGACGTTCACTTCAGGGTGAACAACGATAGCGATAATATCAAGCGCGATCTTATGGTCCACAAGAGATCCGTCATTTTCCTCAGATTTCAGATCGCGAGAACTCATGCCGATATCGACCACGCCTTCTTTGACCTGAGTGATGCCAACGCTTGAGCCACCGCCCTGCACCTCAACATCAACTTCGGGGTTTTCATCCATGAATCGAGAAGCGGCCTCTTGCACCAGGGGAAGAACGGTGGTAGAACCTGACAATTTCACGACTCCAGACAGTTCCTGCTCAACAGGTTTGGTTTCTTCGGCAGGCTTTTCTTCCTTTTTGCCGCAGCCTGGTAGAAGCAGAAGAATTGCCGTTATAGCGATAGCCACGAAACTTAACATCCTTTTCCTTCGCATTGAAACACCTCCATACGGATTAACATTCAGGTTACGAGTTAACAATCAAAAACAAGCCTTCAGAGGGAATTAAACAAATAAGCTGTTGTATCACCTCCTCAGTTTCAAGCCGGCTAGAAGTATCCATGAATCACATTCATGTGTGGTTGTAGAAACCTGTACTTCCGGTGTTTGTTTGGTTAAGAATTGGTAAAGAGGAAATCAGCAGTTTTTCGGCGCGGGCATCGTTGAATGTAGCGCTTGAAGGTTTGGAAAAATTACGATGACACTGAAATATCGCCTGTTTGTGGAAGGGGCACTTTGATTAAAAACACGCAGGATTTGATGTTTTCACGCGGCCGGTTCATAGGGAATAGCAAATGTGAAAGTCGAGCCCTTTCCTTCCCTACTTTCAACTTCCACCCTTCCGTTATGCACCTGAGCCGCGTGCTTGACGATCGAAAGCCCAAGCCCTGTTCCGCCCGTGTTCTTAGACCGAGCCTCGTCTACTCGATAGAATCTCTCGAAAACCCTGTCGAGATCCTCCTCGGGAATACCGATCCCCGTATCGCTCACAAATATTTTCAACATCCCCTCATCAACGCAAGCCCGCAGTGACACTTTTCCGCCCGGTTGGTTATACCTTATCGCGTTGTCAACAAGATTCAATATCGAACGTTTTACAAGGTCAGGGTCGGCAAAGAACTCGTTTGGTCCGGCGTAAGGCTCTATCTCAATGCTCACGCCGTACTCACAAGCGAGTCGCTGTTTTTCCGAGGCGGCGTCAGCCAGCATGGAAACCAAATCGATTTTTTCCCTGCGGGGAAGCGATAACTCCGATTCGATCCTGGAAAGGGTGAGAAGATCATCTACCATGGTCGTCATCCAGGATATCTCTTTCTCCAATTTCTCGAGAAATCTTGCAGCCACTTCACCATCTTCGATGCCACCTGACTGAAGCGCTCCGACCAGGGCAGTCATGTTGGCAAGCGGTGTTCTCAACTCATGTGAGACGTTACCAACAAACTCCTGCCTGATTGTCTCAAGCCTTTTCAAAGCTGTTACGTCATCAATGACACAGAGGACCTCGCTTCCTTCCCCGCAAACCTCACCGAGAGGATACAGCCTTAATGATATCCGCCTCTCGCTTGGCAAGAACAAGTTGAACTCGCTTTTCAGCTGTTCTCCCCCGCGAGCTCTACTAACCATTTCATCAATACCGACGACGGCGACGACCTGCCCTAAACTCTTTCCAAGAGCTTTCTCTTCACGGACCGCAAGGATTGAGGCCGCGGCGAGATTCATTTTCGTGATTTTTCCGGCGGTATCAATGTGAATAACCCCTGTGGGAAGGTTAGTAAGTATTCTTCCAAGAGTCTGGAGTTCGCTTTCCGCGGCAAGCATTCTCTTTCCAATTTCTCCTATGAAATCCCTTGTGGACTGAAAAACTAGTTGCATTTGCGGCGATTTTACGGGCTTATCAGTAGCGAAAACCTGATATTTCAAAAATCCGTCAATAGCAGATTTCAAAAGCTCCGCGTCCGAAGAGAGCCTTCTTCGATAAAAGATAAAAGCAATCAAAACGAGTGCAAATCCAACCAGGCTCGCAATAGCGATAACGAGAGGAACGGAAATCGAAGCAAATCCTCGGAAATTGCGGGGTGACTGGGATACACCCGTAAAAAGTATCAGAAAGAGGGGGGGACATCCCCTTTCGATGCTGTAAACACGAAAGACACTTTGGTCGGCTTGCGATTCTTCGCAAACGTGTTCTTCAGGTGCGGGGGTGATCCGCGCGACGAGCTCCATTCGTTCACCTCTAAGAAGGTGGCTCGAAGCGGTAACCAAATCCTCTAACAGTTTTTAAGTACTCAGGCCTGGAAGGGTCCCGCTCGATTTTCTCCCTTAAATGCCTAATGTGAACATCGAGGGTTTTAGGCACTCCGTAAAACGAGCCACCCCATATATGGTTTAATAGGACCTCCCTTGAGATGGTCTTTCCAGCGTTGCGCATTAGATTCTCAATCACCTTGTATTCCATCGGGGTCAATTCCACGGGCTTTCCTCTTATCAGAAGCTCTTTTCTCTCGGGGTTCAGCTCGATTTCGCCCGCAACTATTGAGGTGGTAACCTCGGCGACCTTTCTTTCCCCCCTTCTTAACAGCGCCTTTACCCTTGCGATGAGCGCGCGCATGTTAAACGGCTTGCGCACATAATCATCCGCGCCGATCTCTAATCCCACCACTTCATCGACGTCAGAGTCTTTGGCGGTGATAATAAGGATGGGGACTTGAGATTCCCTCCTGATCTCGCGACAGACTTCAAGTCCGTCGAGCTCCGGAAGCATAAGGTCAAGCAGAACGAGATCCGGGGGGTCCGACCTGAACATCTTAAGACCCTCGACCCCGTCGGAAGCTCTTACCACTTCAAAGCCTTCACGGGAAAGAGAATACTCTATCGCCTCGCTCATCACGTCTTCATCTTCGATTAAAAGTATCTTCTTCATTTGGTCAATCCCGCCTAACGCGCATTTGGTCGATCTTACGGCTATTACGGCTCACCGCACATGAACACTCTTGACACCAGATCAACTGCCAATTGCTCAATCCAAAATCAACCACAATAATTCTACAAGTAATTCGACATAAATCGAACGAAAGGAGTGTTTGCGGTCGCTTGAGAATCGGCAGGGGGTTGGTGCGAAAAAGGAAGGGGAACACGGAAGATCACGAAAGATATTGGAGGCGCGCCAGAGAGGCATGAGTTCTTATCTTGGAGCTAAAATCCAGTCCTGGGATTTGATTTGTTTGTTTCCCTGAAGTCCGACCTGATAGTTTTTTGAAAACTGGCTCTTAAATCCGTTACCACTTTTTAAATAAGGCGAGGTGAAGCAGGCGGTGGGCACAACCAAGGCAAATAACTGCGGCTCACCCTTATCTCTATATATATACTCCATTTATACTCCATTCACCTGGTGAAATAGGCGGTGGGCACAACCAAGGCAACTAACATGATGGCGAATTTGTGAAGTTACCATGCACGGAGGGTGAAGCAGGCGGTGGGCACACCCAAGCCTAATGACATGGATATAGTTCATTGTTTCCATATATCCAGCGAATGAGAAAATCGGTCGGTAAACCCAAGCTTAATAACTGCGGCTCAAGATACATGGGACAGAAATTTTTTCATGTCAAGATTTTTGCCTTTGGGTCAGGGAAAAGCGACCCTACTGTCGGTTACCTATTCGTGAGGCGTGAAACGCTTCAGTCTGAGTGAGTTAGTCACCACCGAGACCGAGGAGAAAGCCATCGCTACCGCGGCATATACCGGGTTTAGAAGTATCCCAAAGAAGGGGTACAAAACGCCAGCGGCAATGGGAATTCCAAGCGAGTTGTAGAAAAAAGCCCAGAAGAGGTTCTGCTTTATTACTCCGTATGTTTTCCTTGAGAGTTTCAAAGCTCGCGGCACGCCCATAAGGTCGTCGCTTATAAGGGTAATGTCGGACGCCTCGATGGCGATATCGGTGCCAGCGCCAACCGCTATCCCAACATCAGCCGAGACCAGCGCGGGGGCATCGTTTATGCCGTCGCCAACCATCGCCACCTTCCTTTTCTCTGACTGGAGCCTGGCTATTGCATCAACTTTTTGATCTGGAAGAACCTCAGCGAAATATTTATCAATGCCGAGCTTGTGCGAAACCGCGCGGGATGTTCGCTCGGTGTCACCGGAAAGAAGGAAAACATCTAAACCCATTTCCTTCAGGCTTTCAATCGCCACTGAGGCGTTCTCCTTGACGGTGTCGGCAATTGCAATTAGCCCTTTTGCCTCTTTTTCAACGGCCACGACCATTACTGTCTTGCCCTGTTCGGACAACTTGAGGATTTCCTCTTCAAGATCCGACAGGGTAATTCCTTCCTCGAGCATGAACGCTGGTTTGCCCACGAGAACGCGCCTACCATTTATCGTCGCTAAAACTCCTTTACCCGGTACCGCCTCGAAATTACCAATCTCTTCAAGCTCAAGCCCGGAGTCGACAGCCTTCTGTCTCACAGCCAAGCCGAGGGGATGCTCCGATGACGCCTCTGCGCTTGCCGCTATCCTCAAAACTAAAAGCGGGTCCTTTCCGTCGGCGCTTATCACGTCGGTTACCTGAGGGCGTCCTGTTGTGAGAGTTCCAGTTTTATCAAATACGATAGTGTCTATTGCCCTTGCCCGTTCGAGAACGTCCCCACCCTTGAAAAGAAGACCGAGCTCAGCACCTCTTCCCGTGGCAACCATTATCGCAGTCGGGGTAGCAAGCCCGAGAGCGCAGGGACAGGCTATGATGAGCACCGCGACAAAATTGAGGAGCGCCCTGGTCAGCGAGGGCTCCTCACCAAGAATAAGCCATACCGCGAAGGTGGCAAGCGCTATCGCAATAACCGCCGGCACGAAATAGGAGGCAACCCTGTCGGCGACCCGCTGTATTGGCGCTTTGCTTGCTTGAGCTTTTTCTACAAGGCGGACAATCTGATAAAGGACAGTATCCTTGCCTACTTTTGTCGCTTTGAACTTGAAAGCGCCGGTGAGGTTGGTGGTGGCTCCTATGACATCGTCTCCGGGTTTCTTGTCAACCGGCATGTCCTCGCCGGTTATCATTGACTCGTTTACCGCGGACTGCCCATCAATAATTACGCCGTCAGCGGGAATCGTATCGCCTGGCCTGACGACGACTATGTCGCCCTCAAGCACCTCTTCCATTGGCACGTCCAATTCCCTGCCGTCCCTTATCACGTGGGCAATCTTCGCTCTAAGCCCGAGCAGTTTCTCGATTGCGTCAGAGGACCTTCTCTTCGCCCTCGCCTCCAACATTCTGCCGAGAAGCATGAGCGTGATTATCATCGCGGCGGAATCGTAATAGACGTGCAGGCGACCCTCTCCAGCAGCAAGGGATCCTAACGCACTCTCCGGCGCGAAGGTTGCAAAGACGCTGTAGAGGAAGGCGGAAAGAGTCCCCATGGCGATTAGCACGTTCATATCAAATGTCTTATGTCTCAGGGCAGAGGCAGCTCCGCGGAGAAAGCGCAAACCCGCCCAGAACATCACGGGAACGGTTAGCGTAAGGAGAAGGTAGTTCTTCAGGTGATGAGGCAGGAGGCGGATTAGGGGTAGTTTCTCGCCCATACTTATCAACGTGATAAAGAAAGTGAGTGTCGCGCTTATAATGAGCGATTTAGTGAGGGAGGCAATATACTCTTCCTGAGCCTCGAGTCTTGCGGCTGGAATTTCGGTTTCATCGGGCGTTCGAACGACCGTGTAATCCCCTGCGCTCTCAATCGCTTTTTTGAACTGGGGAAAACCGGAGTAGGTGGGATCGTATGTTATGCTTGCAGTCCCGGAAGCGGGGTTTATGTTTGCATCGATGACACCTGGAACACCTTTGACGGCGCTTTCGATTTTGGCCACGCAGGAGGGGCAGGTTATGCCCTCTATTGAAAAGGTCACGTTCGAAACGATGGGTTTATATCCTATTGATTCAAGAACCTCCAATATGCGCTGAGGAGCGATTCTTTCAGGGAAATACCTTACCGATACCGTTTCGTTTGCGAGGTTTGCCCGGGCTGAAGAAACCCCCTCCATGGAAAACAGCGCGTTTTCGATCTTGCTCACGCAAGCGGCGCATCCCATCCCGGAGACGCGAACGTCCATGCGCTGAGTGGCATCAATCTCTTTCTGCAAGTCTGCATCCAGCTTTTTCGTGTCTTGGAGATCACATGCGAAAGTTTTATTTTCTGAGTTATCGTGCATCATAGCAAACCTGCCATAAACTCTGAGCTTTTCACCTCTAACCAATGTCGCGCAAAGTCAAGCGCCACTCGATAAGTCAAACAAGGGGTATTCCTTTGATTAATACTACGCGCACATCATTTATTTTCAAATACGTTTTATCAATAACCCACAACCGCAGCCCACCCACCACCCCCAAAAATGCAAATTTGGTGCCAGGCACCATTTTGGAATTTTGGGGGGATAGGTTAAGGTTGCATGGCTTGCATTCGATAATGGTGAGTGGAAGCGGCTTTCATCGGTTAAAATGAGAGCAAGCGAAAGGCATTGATTTTGACAAGGGTTTCTAATATTTCACCGCGGCAAAAAAATAGACCGGTAATCTTTCAAATCGTTGGAGTCTTTTCACTTATACTTATTTTTATCTCAGCGTCCACACACGAACGCGGCAAACCACAATCCCGTGCCCGGCATGATCAACGCTTTTTTGGAAAAAACACGAGACACCGTACTGGGGAATGTTGAAAGACCACAGAATTTGACCGTGGTTGAGGAAAAGTGCGGGCGAAATGGCAGGGTGGCGCTTTCGTGGAGCCCGGTAGCGGGAGCAATCGGCTACAGGGTTTACCGCTCGCTTTGTAAAACTCGAGGCTATGAGGTTGCAGGTGGCATATCATCTGAGACCATGAGCGAGTTTCCATTTTTCCTGGATGATACCGCTCGCGCCGGCAACGTCTATTACTATCGAGTTTGCGCGCTTGATGGTTCATGGAGAGAGGGACCGCCAAGCCGGGCGGTAAGAGTGCGCGTAAGATCGGGAAGAAGCGTTAGCTCGATAGAGAAACGCCTCGTTTGCTCCCTGTCGGAGCAGCGGCTGTACTGCTTCGAAAACGGGTCGATAGTCAATATCCTCAGATGCAGCACGGGGGCAGGCGGAACGCCCACTGGAAACTACAGAATCTATTCCCACAGGAGATATGTCTACGGAGCGACGTACGTTTGCGAATACTGGATGGACTGGCGCCCCAATTACGGGATACACTCCTGGCCCAGATACAGGGACGGGTACAGGGATTACGAGGAGAGCCTGGGCACAAGGCCACGCTCCCGTGGGTGCATAAGGCTGCATCCTCTCGAGGCATACTGGCCTTACAATTGGGCTCCCAACGGCACGCCGCTCCTTGTGACATACGCTTCCTTTGGAAAAACGCCTCTCTGTGGAATAAGCGCATCCTCGGGGCTTGCCGCCCCTTCCAGAAAATGGCACTTCGCGGAGGGCTACACCGGGACTGGTTTTATCGAATATCTTCTGTTTTTCAACCCGAGCGAAAGGCAGGCGCAGGCAAAAACGACATATTTCCCCGAAAACCACAAACCAATAACCGAGGTTTACTTTTTGAAACCGCGGTGCAGGACAACCATCAAGGTGAACGATGTGGTGAGCCTTCCCGCTTCCTCTCACGCGATTCAAATCGAATCGGATGTGGGTATCGTCGTCCAACAAGCAATGTATTACGAGTACGCCGGCAGGCGCGGCGGTCACGTTGCAAGCGGCATAGTCTCACCAACCAAAACGCGGTATTTCGCAGAGTGCTACACCGGTCCCGGATTTGACACATATCTTTTAATCTTCAATCCAAACCGTAGTGAAACGCGGGTGGAAATCAATCTATACGCGGAGGAGGGAGCGCTCCCCAAAGCAAAATACATCTTCCCCCCGCTTTCCAGAAACACCATCCTCGTTAACGCTCTTCAGGGCGCTCTGGGTCATTCCCTGGGAATCCAACTGAAATCGAGCCAACCGATTGTTGCGCAAAGATCAACCTATTTCAGCATGAGCTCAAATCCGAACGGTCTAAACGGAGGACATTGCTCATCGGGCATGGCAAAACCGTCAAAAAAGATTTATCTTGCAGAAGGTTGCACCGCAGGGCTGTTAGATGAGTACATACTTCTCGTAAACCCGAACGCAGTCCCCGCTTCCGTGAGCATTATCTTTTGTCCACCTACAGGGCCGTTCGGTCATCGATTGTCCATACCCCCTCATTCCAGAGCTACGCTTTCGGTTGACTCAATCCCGGAACTGGCAAATACAGAAACGCCCTCAATTATCGAATCTGACCGACCAATTGTCGTCGAAAGGGCTATGTACTTCCTGCTGGACTCGAAAAGGGACGGACATTCATCAGAGGGACTGACAAAGTGTTCGCGCTTTTGGTATTTCGCGGAGGGGTGCACCAGCGGCACATTCGATGAATATCTTCTTCTTTTCAACCCGAACGGAAGCGAATCTCACCTCCAGTTGAGTTTCTTCGGAGAAAGCGGGGAGGTGGTTAGATTCCCGGCGGCGATACCACCAATGACGAGGCTCACCCTCCATGTAGACGGAATACTCGAAGTTGAGTGGAGAGCCACAGCCTGTCAGATAGAAAGCGATGTTGAGATCGCGGCAGAACAGTCGCATTTCTTCACCCTGCCGAGGCAGTAACATAAAAATACAGGTGAAGGAATCGTAAATATACGCGACCATCGAACTCTCAAGCCAGAATCAGGAAAACGAAATTCCGCCGCTAAAAACGACTTATTGCCTTTATCCGAAGAAATCACCGGACCTGAAAAAGCTGGGTCGAGAAAGTGCGGACCCAGATACGGGGAAAGAGAGACCCGCGATTAACCGTTAGCCTGATAGCACGCTGCGCGGATGCCCGCCGCCAATACAGAGCAAGCAATCAGGAGAGGGGCATCCAGCCTTTATCCCATTCGCCACTGTTGGAATCAGTCAACCTTTGAAGAAAAAACGTCCCAAATCACGGGACACGCGAAAGACCTAAGCGCAACCCGAAAGACAGTTGGGACGGTATCCGTAGGTGTGTCTCAAGCAAGATGTTCGGCGTTATCTAATATTCAATCAAGCGGGACTCGAGGTGAGCAATAACCTTAAGTGTTTCTCAAGCACGGTGTCTGGTTCTTACTAAAAAACAACCCTCTAACGCCCGAGAGGCTGGCGTAAAACCAGCCTCGCTGAATACATGTCTTGATCTTACCAAAAACCAACCCCAAACGCAGTTGCGAGAATTATCCGTGAGTGTGTTTCACGCGTTGATGTTTCGTTTTGATGACTACCAAACCCCAAACGCAGATGCGCCGTCGAAATTTCGCGAAAGGTTACATGCTTTAAATTGTACGTTTACCCAGTTTTATTGCCCAACCCTATCCACCGGACTGGTTAGTTGAACTGACGCTAACCCCCACCGTCCTCGAGTATAAAATGACAGAGCCCTCCAGCATCAACCCCACGCGGTAAACATAAACACAGCCGGGTTGAATTTCGCTATCCAGATAGGAGTCGAGGATATCGCTGCTTTTTATAGTGAAGGTCTGCACAGCACCAGCCCCACTCTCCCGCCCTTTCGCGGGGGTCTTGACGGTTCTTTCCAACACGTATCCCCAGAAATTGCTGACGCCGTTCAGGCTCCACTCGAGCAGAACCCCCCCATCTTCAACACTTGCTACGAGTTCGAGTTTCGCTTCTTTCGGCGCCTCCTGGGATTTAGGCATAGCGATAACCACCGTATTGCTCGTGAGAACAGGAGCATCGCCGAGCACAGCGGCAATCCGGTACTGATAAGTTTTTCCCGCTGTAACACCGTTATCTATCGCGCTTGTTATCGAAGAGTCGTAATACCTCGCGATCTCATCGTCAGGGTAGTTGGGGGTGGCTGTTTCATTCCTCAGAAGCGCAACGAAATCGTATTTGAAGCCTAGGCTTACAATCCACTCTAAGGAGTTTGCCTCCCCAACAGTTACGCCTTTCAACTGAATCCCGTTTTCCGTTGAGATAACCTGCGCCGTTTCCTCTCCTGGAGCATTATTTGCCGCAACCGGCACATCCAGCTTTTCGTATATTCCCGTTGGATACCCGCTCTCAGCATCCCTCCGAACGCTCTCACAAAGCCTTGGGTCTTCGAGTTTCTCCCTTGAAACCGCGATCTTTGCAGCTTTCCTTCCTCCAGAAAGCGAGATGACCATTACCTCTCCCTCATAGACAGGGATTGGCGGATGCTCACCCACCTTGACGTTCACGGATTTGAACACGGAAAGAATCTCGAGATTGTCCGGGTTTGGATTTTCAAACGTGAAAGCGGTGTCACAACCCTCAGCGGTCACGTCCCTCGACTCAACAGCGTAAGAAGAGACAGGCCCAACTCTGTGATACGTACTTCCCTTAACATGCCTGACTCTGACAGCTTTGTCTTCCAGGGATATGATTTTAGCCTCAGATTGGTCGCACAGACGGAGTATGCTTCCGTCAGGAAACGTGAGTCCTCCAAAAGAGTTCTCTCCAGTCCTCAAGCTTGTGCCCGCCCTGACGGTCTCACCCTGGGTTAGATTTCTCCATTTTCCCCCCGGCTCTCGAACCTGGAAATTGCCTAGCTGTATGCAAACGGTTCCCGCAAGTATCCGTCTGGGGGGTTTTCCGCGGCGGGGATACGAAAGCATCACGGTCAGGCCAAGAACCATTATCAGGAAAACGGATAGAGAAGCAAGAATAAATTTCCTCCTGCGCGCTATCCTCAAGTCAAAAAGCTCGTTTTCTTCCCCTTCTCCCTCACAAGGCTCAAACGAGCTTCTTCTCTCCTTTTCCTCATAAAGACGGAAGACCTTATCCAGGATCTTCTCGCGGGCGCGCGGACGCATGACTACCACGGAAGGGTACAGCGAGCGCAAAAATTCGGCGACCGGGTGTCCGGAGTCTATATTCTCGAGGTCCCTTTGGGGTTTTACGAATTTTCCTACGCCGGATTTTGAAAACCTATTCCTGCGGCGCCTTATTAACCTCACTTGCGGTTCCCTCTCCTATCTCTTCGGAAAAACTTGCGCGAATTCGTTCAAGTCCTCTCAAGATCCGCTTGGAAGCCGCGGTCTCGCTGATTCCCAAAACTTGAGCGATTTCTCCAACCCTGAGACCCGCAAAGTACCTTAACTCGAGCGCTTCCCTGTATTTGGACGGAAGACTCCCGATTAAACCGAGGATATCCACCCTCGAGCTCACAACCTCATCCACACCCGCCAAAGCAAGACCGAATGAGCCTTCATGCTGATCGCATGAAATTTCCATCTTTCTTTTCCGCGCCCTGAAATAGTCGTTGACAGTGTTCAGGGCGATTCTGTAAATCCAGGTGGCGAAAGAAGCTTTTGAGGCATCGTATCCATGTATATTTGCCACAACCTTCTCGAAAACAGAAGACGTTATATCCTCGGCATCGGAGATATCACCTGTGCGTCTCAACGCAAATCCGTAAATCCGCGGAATGTATTTTTCGCACAAGATCCCCAAAGCTTCCTTCGACCAAACGGCCTCTCTTGCAAGGAACTCATCAGATTCTTCATCCTTAACAAGCCGCAGCCTCCAGCTGCTCTTGCCTAAATTTATACGGTTTGCCCTCATAAAATCCCCCAACCATGAGGCATCTCACGTAATAACTCTATCAGCTACGATTATATAATTAACTCAGAGTAATGTTTCCAATAAAGAGAACGCCTCGGTGGAACCCTGGAAATACCAGTTCATATAAGAACGGGAACTGAAATGGAAGAAGAGATTCTGGAGAGGTTTCTATATTATCCTGAAAGGATTCCGCTCGGTATGCCCCCGCCGTTCTGGGCAAGAGACTCAGAGGAAGTGTGGATGAGAACCTCCGATCACATCAACATTCACGGTCTGTGGTGGGCACAGCCAATGAACAGACCGGTCATACTCTTTTTTCACGGCAATGCCCAGGAAGTCTATTCATGGTCGCTTGTTAGAAAAGACCTCGAGAAAGCCCGGTGCAGAATGCTGCTCATAGATTACAGAGGTTACGGCAAAAGCGAGGGTATCCCCACGGAAAAAGGGCTTTATGAGGACGGGTGCACCGCTTTCCAGTGGCTCGTGAGCAAGGGAATGCCTCCGGAAGACATTATCGTTTTCGGGAAATCGCTCGGCGGGGCTGTGGCCTGCGAGGTCGCAAGGGGTAAGGGTATTCTCGGCCTCATACTTGAATCAACGTTTACCTCGCTTACATCCGTGGCGCGTAATCTTTTTCCCTTCGCGCCCGAATACGCCCCTGCGCCTCATTCATTCAACTCGCTTGCGAAATTGAATGAGATAAATTGTCCGATTCTTGTAATTCACGGGAAACTCGATGCTCTCATCCCGTTTAGCGAAGGAGAGGAGCTTTTCAATGCCACGGGCGGAAAAAGCAGATTCTTCCCAGTGGAAGGAGCCGGACACAACGATGTATCAATGGTAGCGGGAGAAGAGTACGGAAATTTTATCAGCGAATGGATTGAAGAAATCCTCAAGGAAAGAAAGCGGTAGATGATATCACGTTCGCAGCACGTACTCGGGCAAGAAACATACTCGGTAGGATAATAAAAATATCAGCCGGGATGATTCGCGATAATTCCCGAACCACGACTCAAGGGTTCGAACCCCTCAATCTGGATGCGGGAATTCCGCAAAGAAAGGAAAAAACTTCATCACCTACGCACTCATACATATGGGGAACGCCCGACGGCACGTACGCCACGTATCCAGGTCCGATAAGCCATTTCTTGTCGGCGATAGTTAAATAGCCTCTACCCGTAAGAACAAAGTTCTCGTGCTCGAAGGGGTGGGAATGGTAAGGGGTATGCCCGCCGGGCTCTATCTCTATCATCCTCAAAACATAGTATGGAGAGCCATCTTCGCCTTCATCGATTAAGACTCTGATTTTAACCCCGGGCGCTTCATCCCCGAACGGTTCGTTGGGTATGTCATGATAATGAAAACATCTCCCCTGATTAGTCATACAAATCCCCTCCATTCACGTTAAAGAGTTGCCACTCAGAAGAAAACAAACCTCATCGAGGAAACGCCGCATTAAGTTTCCGGTCAATAATTTGATTTTGTAGTATTTTAACAAACATAAAACGGTAAAGCCTTAGGGCCCAGAAAAATATATCCGCCGCAACATTTCAACGAAGGTTTTCGCTTCGCAAATCCTTCGCTTCCAGACAGAACCTAAAAGAGCCGATGTTATTTGGACCGAGAGACTCCGGAAGTATGGAAATTATACCTTCCGCGTGACTCATCATGATCCAACAATTTTTGCAAGTCGCAAGTTCATTTCCTTCATGTAAAGAATAGCAACGATCTTTCAAGGTCATGTGCTAACAATTTATTGTAAATCGCAAGTTCATCGCCTTTAAAAAGCTTTCGAGCGGGAAAAATTTTCACTTCCGTTGTTCGGGAAGAATTTGACGCAGGGTTAAGCTCCTCTCCTTTTCGCTTAGAGCCGATTCGAGAATCCTATGTCTTGCAGGCGCGCGATTTACCGGATGTTTACCGGATGAATTTACCCTTTTCCTGTTTATTACTCATCTATTATCCTTGCTCGCGCATGCCTGGCGGCATCGCCGCGCACGCGGAAGTAGCGATTCTGACGTAACGGTACAATAAGCAGCATACGCCTGGCTTAAGAGTGCTATGTATGGGAATTTTCCCGTGTGCATAAGCCTGTAACCGTACGCTCAGTAGCTTGCGCCTGACTCGAGAGCGCCTTCGCGAAGGGAAAGGGGTGTTACCGTTTCCATACCGAGAAAATAGGAAGCTAAAAGAACGCTGCTTCCGAGGTGACCCATCGCAATGGCGGTGTGATGGGGAAAGCCCCTCAGGATCTCAGAATAGAGCATGTCGAGATCTGATACCTCAACCCAACCGTGGCTTCCAGGAGGCTCGCCTGCGGCTTCAATCACTTCTCCCTCGGCAACGAGAATCCTGAAATCATCAGGCTTGAACTCTGTAATCCTTGCCATAGTCACTGGTCCGTTATCGAGCCTCAATTCGATCGTGCCGTACTTTCCCTCCTCCGTTCCCGTGGACTCAGCCAGAATATCGTGGAGCCCTATTTTTTTCTCAACAGAAGAAAGTGAGGGCGGAAATACCCCGCAGTGCCAGGCGGAGAAGCAGTTTTCGAGCATCACATGTCGGTTGTTCCAATCAGCAAGAGCGGAAGGTATTCCAGATAAACTCGCAAGCAGGTGCATGCTCATCGTGCCGTGAATATCGACCTCGCAGGCGCACGGAATGCCGCGGTCGGCAAGCCTTGCCATCACCAGGCAGGGGCTTATCCCGTAATCGTCCTGGAACGAGGTCCAGCACTGAATCGCAAGACCCGAAAGCGCGTTTTCCTCGATTAATTCGCTGAGAGCCACCTCAATCCTCGCCATGCGCGAAAGGTCATAATCACTTACCCTCGACCTGTCGAGGGTTCTTTCCATCTCAGAGTAAACCTCCCTTATCCTTGCTTCAGGAACGTAAGCGGCGCGTGAAAAGAGAGTCGTGAGAGGCAAGGGAACAACGCGTATCCCGAAATTTCTCAGAAGCGAGATCTCGTCAAAAGCGCAGGTCTCGAAATCCGCGGGCCTCGGACCTATCTGCCCGTAAACAGCGCCGCGCAAGGAGCTTACCGCAAGGCATATCCGCGCAAACTCCTCGAGCGCTTTGAGAAAACCCTCATCGCCGGGAAAACATACCGCTCTCTTTGGAAAAGCGAATCTTACCCTCCTGTGTCTTAACGCGGTTGCGATGGATATTAGGCCGCAGAAGGAATCCCTTCTGCTCTTGTCCCTCGAGAGTAAACCCTCCTCACCCACTCCAAAAATCATTACCGGCAAATCTCTATCTGCTGCACAGGCAGCCATCGCCGCGGGAATTTCATTCCCGAAGTTAAGCGCGCCGATGACCACACCCTTGACGTTTTGTCCCTTGAACAACCGCGCGGTTTTGGCGGCATCCTCAGGGGTTTGTACAAGCCCGTTTGGGGTTAAGTCAGGTCCCGGGGCTACGGGCTCGATGTTAGCCTTTCTCATCGCCTCTATTACGGTACCCCTTACTTTAATGGCGAGCTCCTGGTCGAAAATGGTTCTGCTTGCCGGCACGAATCCTATTGGAACATTCATCGTCATTTCCCCTCTCGCGTTTTGGGCAAGAAATTGCTTGTATAACTTTTTGCTCTTGAGGCGCTTTAAATTATATCCGCACGTTTTTTGGCTAACCACTTGCTGCAACCCTGTTTTCAGTCATTTTCTCGCTCTCAGATTCAGATTCCGGTCTCTTCATGTGTTCCCCTTTTTAACATGTCCGTGCGTGCGAAAGCTAAGGAATACTTGTCTGCCGATGGCAAACTCACTTGTGTAAAAGTGACTGCGAGAGGTCTTGCTGGACCGAACGGCTTTTAGCGCATCTACATTTGGATATGTTTAACATGGAAAACCGGGTAAAATGAACCTGCATGATTTACCGGATAAATGCGCGAACCACTTAACCGCACCAACCTTTTTAGGATAGACAAAGGAGGAAAAATGAAAGCTCTCCTCACTGGCGCCACTGGTTTCATCGGCTCAAATCTGGCCAGGCGTCTCCTTGAGAAAGGATATGAAGTTCGCGCGCTCGTCCTTCCCGGGGAAGAAATTTCATCCATCCCTTTTGAGGATATTGAACTTGTCCGAGGGGATGTGACAATCCCGGAAAATTTAAGTGGCATCGCCGAAGGCACGGACATCGTTTTCCACCTCGTGGCGAGAGTCGCAGACTGGGGAAGCATGGAGCTTTTCAGGACGGTCGCAGCGTACGGCACCCGCAATATGCTAAAGGAATGCGTGGGAAGGGTAGAAAGATTCATCTATCTAAGTTCGATAGCCGCTTACGGAATGGGAAGGCACCTCAAAGGAATTTGCGAGGATGCGGAGAGAATCAGGACAGGTATTCCATATTGCGACACCAAGATAGAAGCTGAAGATTTTGTTGCCGCTTACACTTTTGGCACGGACACAACCTATACAATCATCAGACCCGCAAATGTCATCGGACCTGGAAGCGTATGGGTGCGGGACGTACTGGACCATTTTCAAAGGGGTCCCGTTCTGCTTTGTGATGGTGGTAAATACAGCGGTAGTTTCGTTTACGTCGACAATTTAGTTGAAGGGATAATAAAGGCTGCCGAAAGCACTTTAGCCATCAACAGAGCTTACAATATTCGGGATGACTACAAAGTAATATGGAAGGAATACTTAACCGAGCTTGGTTCGCTCATCGGGAAGAGACCCGGACCGTCCATCCCCACATCGCTTCTCTGGAAAGCGGCGATACTGTTTGAGCGCGCTTATCTACCCTTCTATCCTGCAAGACCACCGCTTACAAGGATGGCTGTCGGCGTAACGGGGTTTGACAACGACGTGGATGTGACAAGAGCTTTAAAGGAACTCTCCTACGAAACGGTTGTTCCCTACGAAGAGGCAATGGAAACAATTAAAGAATGGGTCAGGAGGGAGTACCTCGGCGGGAAAAAGGGTGAAGCTTAAAACATGAGAGTTTGTATCGCAACGGGATGAAGGCGCACCAACCTATAAATGATTGTTTGAGCCTTTCGGCATGGAGCCTGAAAATGATGGAAATGGGCACGAAGAAAGCGTCCCGCGCGCAGACCAGATAGTATGATTTGAGTTCATTTAAGTTAAGTCTGGCCAGGGACTGACCGGGAAAATGTTTAAGAAAATTTGGTTTGAAATAAATCTGAAACTATGGAAACTGGGCGACATCCCGAAGAGAGCGGCGCGACTACCGTTCATCGACAGGCTGATCGGCCCACTGCTATGGAATGAGAAGAACCTCGACTCCACTTACATCCCGGTATCGGAGAACATCGAGGTTCCCCAGGGAACCGCGCTCCCTTTATCGGTCATCGAGGAGCTGGTCTCGATAACCGAATATAGGTTCGTGTCTTTCAGATGTCCGTGCAGAACAGCACATAAATGTACCTCATACCCACGCGAGCTTGGATGCCTGTTTCTCGGGAGCGCGGCGCGCGATATTGACCTGAGTCTCGGGCGCGAGGTTTCAGCCTCCCAAGCCATGGAGCATGTCAGGCGCGCGCTCGGCGCCGGACTCATACCAAACATAGTGCACGGTTCCTTCGACGCTTCACTTTTTCTGATTGATTACAGAAGAATGCTCGCCATCTGCTTCTGCTGCGACTGCTGCTGCGCTTTCAGATCAAAAATGAGGGGAGGACCGACCACTTACAGAGACAGGATAATCAGACTCCCTGGCGCTCAAATGAAAGATCTGGGTAGATGCGTAAGATGTGGCAACTGCGAAAGGAATTGTTTTCTGGCGGCGGTCAAGCTTGGAGATAACAGTCCGGTTTTTGCGGATTTTTGCAAATGCTGCGGCAGGTGCGCGATGCGCTGCCCCGCAAACAACATAGAGCTTGTGTTAGACCCATCAGTTGACTTCAAGCAAGAGCTTATTCGAAGGATAACCTCCCGAACGACAATATGAAAAGAGGAGATAAGAAGAGGATAGTCAGCCTGTAAGCCGGATTCTGTACCGCACTGACGAGCGCGGCGGTGGCCATCTATCTGGGACCCGGGTTACCCCGAGCCTCAAGCTGCCAACCCGGGAGTCAAACGCGGCGGGCAACCGCTCCTCCCCTATTTGGCATCGCTCCGGGTGGGGCTTGCCAAGCCGGCCCGTCACCGGACCGCTGGTGGTCTCTTACACCACCGTTTCAGCTTAACCCCCTGGGGCGGAGTCTCCCATCCGCGATCCAGGTGGTCTTTTCTTTTCTGTGGCGCTTTCCGTCGAGTCACCCCGCCTGGACGTTATCCAGCACCCTGCCCTGCGGAGTCCGGACTTTCCTCAGGAAGCTATCCGCTTCCCGCGACCACCCGGCTGACTATCCCTTTTGAAATTTTACCACCATAGTTTGCCAAAAGCGCCGATTTTCAAAGCACTTGACGCTCACTTTTGAAAATTTATCTCGGATAGAAATCTATCTTTTAAGAGCTCAACACTTAAGGTGCGATGTGTCGTTTATTACTTCAATGTTGGAAAACTCACCCAGATAATTGATTATGGAAATTGAGGCGAGGTCTATGGTCAGCCTGAAAACATTGGAAAGAGGAAGACCAAGGACCGCCGCGATTATCGTCCTGATAAGTCCACCGTGAGTGGAGGCAACAATCGTTTTATCGCCAGAATGCGCAGCCGCATCCTTTAACCATTCCAACGAGCGTTTCTGGACGTCGGTAAGCGACTCTCCACCGGGAACGGTCACGGAGGTAGGATCGGTGGTCCATCTCATCAGTATCTCCGCGTCCCTCTCGACGATCGCCCTGTAGTCCAACCCGTCCCAGAGCCCCAGGTCCACCTCCCCGAGGCGCTCGTCAACAACGGGCTTCAGGCCCTTTTCACGGCCAATGAGCTCCGCAAGCTCGAAGCATCTTGAAAGCGGGCTTGAGTAAAGGAGTTCGACGGACTCTCCACCAAGCCTTTGGGCTACCTTACGGGACTGCTCCCGCCCCACCTCATCCAGGGGTATGTCGGTTTTCCCAGCGTATCTTCCTTCAGCATGCCATGAGGTCCTTCCGTGCCTCAATAAAATTACTCTGCTCAAGACTACCCCCCGCAAAACCAAGCTCAAAACGGAAACCCACAAACAGAAAGATTATAAATAAAAAATGTTTCTTACCGGTATTCTCATACCCGGCAAACACCGCTCAAACCGCCTTGACTCTCAAAATCAAATAAATTTCTTGATTGTAAAATAAGTGGGTAGTAGTATAATACTCACCAGTCAAAATAACCGACTATTCTTAGGGGCGTGTGAGCAATGGCGGATTACGATGTCATCGTCATTGGGGCAGGCGTAGGCGGTTTAACTACAGCAGCGCTTTGTCAGAAAGCCGGGATGAAAACTCTTGTGCTTGAGCAGTCCGGTCGAATCGGCGGGTGCTGCTCTACTTTTGAGGCGGAAGGTTTTCATTTTGACGTAGGCGCAAGCGTTGTGGAAGCTCCGAACGCTTTCAATGAACTCTTCAAGCGCCTCGAGCTCAAAATTGAGGACTACATTCCCCTCTATCAGGTCGATCCCTTGTACGACTACTGCGATAACACCCGAGGGATAAGATTCGCCGTTCCGACATCGATCGAGGGCACCGCGGAAGTTCTTGCGAAAATTTCCCCCGAAGACGCGAAGGCTTTCCTGAAATTCTCGAAAAAGTACGCACCCCGGATAAAAGCGCTGATGAACCACTTCTTCTTCGCCTCAATGCAAGGGTTCGCAGACGTTTTAAGGCTTGTCCGCAAATACCCAGGAGCCATCCAGGCTCTGCCAATGTTTCTTACCACCCATCAGAAAATAGTGAGGAAATATTTCAAGAACCCGGATGTGCTTGCCTCGATGGCTTTTCAATCCTTCTACGCAGGCCTGCCGCCTGACCTTTGCGCGGGACTTTACGCAATCGTAGGACTCGTCGAGCATGAGGGAATTTTCTACCCGAAAAACGGGGGGATGATAGGCATCCCGAACGGAATCAGGAAAGCGTTTGAGGAAATGGGTGGCGAGGTGCGCTTAAACACGCGAGCGGTGAGGGTGATAGTGGAAAACCGCAAGGCGAAAGGTGTTGAGACCTGGGATGGGGAGCAAATCACCGCCGGTAACGTTGTGGGCGCCATAAACGCCAAAAAGCTATACATAGACATGATAGGAAGAGAGCACATTCCGTGGCATGTATGGCGCGGTATCAAATCAATGAAGCTCTCCATGCCCTGTCCGATGGTGTATCTGGGAGTAGATTACGAGCCGCCACTCAGAGCGCACCACACTCTAACCCTCACTGATCCCAGGGTGATGAACGACTACTGGAGCGACTATTATCTTAAAGGGAAACTCTACGAAAAGGATGGCGCCCCGGAGGTCATGGGACTTGTCTCATGGGCAAGCAAAATTGACCCGAGCCTTGCCCCCCAGGGTAAACACGTTCTCACTCACATGGGGCTTGCGCCATATAATCTCGCCGGAAACGACTGGGACCGGCACAAAGAGAAGTGGATTGACGACGCGATACGCACAATTGAAAAATACATAATCCCGGATCTTTCAAAGCACGTGGTGTACAGGGACATGGCCACCCCGAAAGACCTTGAGAGAATGCTACTGCATCCGGGAGGCGCGGTTTACGGGATACAGACAGACCTGTCCCATATGTCCATTTTCAGGCCGGCGAATAAATCAAAGTGCGTAGAAAACCTCTACCTTGCCGGAGCCTCAACCAATCCAGGGGGCGGTGTGTGTACGGTTATTGCCGGGGGCATCATAACAGCAAGTCTTATAGAAAAGTATTCCCGGTAAGCTGAGATGCGCAAAATATCTATAAACATACGGGAAAGCATAATCTTAAGCGGTAAAGGCGCCCAGAAGGACAGACCACAAAAAATAGTAAATTGGCGAAATCAAAGAGACATCAGATTTCAACGCTTTGAGAAAGGAGAACAGGTGAGAAGGCGACTTTTCACGGTCGCGCTCGTGGGTCTGGCGACCTACTGGATTTTGACCCACAGGGACCCGTCAGACTGGCGCTACCCGAAGATGCTCCTTTCGGAAATCCCGAAAATGCCTTTCAGATATTTCGTTTAGGCGGTTGATCCTCTGTACTCATGACGCAGGTAGCCTGTTCCGAATAGGGATCACCGCAAATGTTTGAGCGGTTATCAGAGCCGATTTTAAAAACCGGGTCAACCAATGGAAGGCGCGCCAAAGAGAAAAAAACTTGAGCCATTTTTCAATCCGAAGAGCGCCTGCGTGGCCGGTGCCTCCAAATCGGGCTGGAAACTCGGCAACGTTGTTATACGCAACATCCAGAATTTCGGATACCCAGGGAAAATATTTCCCATTCACCCGGAAGGCGGGGAAGTAATGGGCTATAAAGCCTATCCGTCCCCTCTGCAAATAGAAGAGCACCCAGACCTCGCCATCGCGGTCATCCCGAGGGAGAGCGTTCTCGAATTCGCCAGAGAGTGCGGTGAGGCAAAAATCAAGAACCTCGTGGTGTCCGCCGCCGGATTCTCTGACTGCGGACAGGAAGGCTCAAGGCTTGAAGCCGAACTCACGAAGACCGCAAGGCGCTTCGGCATCAGGCTGCTCGGACCGAACAGCGTTGGGACGATCAACACTCACGGGCATTTCGCAAGCTCGCTACTCACGCTGGACACATTACCTGCGGGAAACGTTTCGATAATCGCGCAAACGGGACTTTTTTCAGCTGGTTACGAAAGAATGTTTGCCTCCCTTAATAGTCCTAAGATCTCGAAAGTGGCAAGCCTCGGGAACAAAGCGGATATAGACGAGATCGCCATGCTTGAATATCTCGAAGACGACGAGACCACAAGCGTCATTGGCATCTACACCGAAGGCTTGAAAGACGGACGTAAATTTCTTGAAATCGCTAAAAGATTGGCGAAGAAAAAGCCAATCGTCTTGCTCAAAGGGGGCAGATCAGAAAAGGGAGCGGCATCTGCCCTCGGACACACGGGTTCTCTTGCCGGATCATTCAATGTGCTTTCCGGCGCTCTCAAACAGGCGGGAGTCATTCAGGCAAACTCAATAGATGAGCTCATATCAAGCCTTAAAGCGCTTTCGCTTTGTCCCGCGGCAAGAGGATCCGGGGTGGGGGTCGTCTCAGTCACCGGCGCGGGATGCGTGCTTTCCGCTGACAGGCTTTCCGAATCTGGGCTTTTTCTGCCCGGATTGACGCACGATACCGAACAACGAATTAAGCGCCTTATTCCGCCGTACTTCACGGTCTCGAACCCGGCTGACATATGGGCTGCCGTTGAAAAAGGTGGAATAGGCGAGGCGTTCAAGGTTTACCTTGAGGCATTCGCGTCTCAGGACAACATCCACATACTCATAGCCATCACCACTTACGTTTCAGAGTCCAGATTCGACGCGGAAAACGTCTTCGGCCATTTGAGGTCTTCATACCCACACAAGCCGCTAATCGCGTGCGTGCTCGGCGGCAATCCGGAGGAAATCCAAAAGTGGGCATCGTCTTTGGAAACAATCGGAATCCCAGCCTATTGCTCGATCGAGGGCGCGGCGTGGGCGGCAAAATCGCTCAGCCTGGCAGGAAACGTAATGTTTAAGGGAATAGATTGCCGGGCTGATTGGATATTGCAGGCGCAATCAAGGTGTTAACAGCGGGGAGGAAGGTTATGGAACCAAGGCATGTCGAAGAGTTTAAAGTTCTTCTGGGCGAGCAGAACGTGACCCAGGACAGAGATTTTGTCAAACGCTTTTTCAAAACTCTTCCAAGAAACGCTGACATTACAGTCTTGAGACCTCCTACTCATGAGCAACTGGGGCTTGCGGCAAACTACGCCTATGAGAAAGATATCCCGATTTTCACGCATAAAAGAGGGTTTCTGGGCGAGGAGGTGGCAACCAGCGGCGGCGTACTAATCGACCTTACTAACATGAATAAGGTAAGGAGAATAGACGAGCCGAACCTTCTTGCCTTCATCGAGTACGGCGTCACTTTTGAGGAGATGAAAAAAGCGCTCGATCCGATGGGTTTAAGGATTCTCATGCCCGCTTCCGCGACGTCCCCATCCATCGTGAGGTCCTACGTCGACAGGGACGTCATTTTAGCAAACGGCGCCACCAGACCGTATCAGATCAGCATCTTCCACGCCATTCTCGCCGATGGAAGGATCTGGATGAGCGGGAATGACCAGCTTACACCGGATGGTCACAGCGAGTTCCGGGAGGATTTCGGCCCGATGTACTCATATTTCTTCCACGCAAGCGAGGACATATTCGGCATGCCCTACGCCGGAAAAGTCTTCATCTACAAGAGATGGGAAAAGAGAAAAGTTACCGCCTATGGATTCAACGAGTTTGAAGGCGCGATCAGGGCGGCATACGAGTCTTCCCGTCACGACCAGGTCTTCGAGTGCGTGGTGGCTGATTCCAAATATCTTTCCGTCCTTCTTGCGAAATCCAGTGATGAGGCTGACCAGCTCGCCTCCAAACTCGCTCCTTGGAATGTGGTTTTTGGCTTCGACAACCACGAGAAACTTGTTGATGTCTGGGACAAGCAAACGGCGCAGATCTGCGCCAAACACGGCGGTGGTCAGACATGGGATGAGCTTTCCGAAATCATGCTCGAGAGATTTGAATATCCGTGGTATTTAAGGGACCGGGACCATTACAGGGGACATACGGAAACGATAGATTACTTCACTTTCGCAGGCAAGACGAAATCCCTTTTCGCCGAGGTTGACAGGACCCTTGACGGATACGAAAAAGGGCATGTGGCTATTCCCTCATATTACGGCGCCGCGTTCTACTGCGAAACAAATATTTACTGCGAGCCGGATGACCCGAATCTTGAAAAGGTCTGGTTCGACGCCTACATGAAAGCGCTCGATATGGGCGCTCATGTGGGAAGACCGAGAGGGAAAGTCGCTGAAGTGATCTATGAAAGAATCGATCCGGAAAACATAAGGATGATTAAGAATTTGAAAAGGGTTCTCGACCCAAAGGGGCTTTTGAACCGCGGACAGCTTCTTGAGGGGGTGTAGGCTTTGGCAGAGAGAATCACCAGAGTACGAGAAAAATTAACGGATTACCGAGATGACTACTGGGCGTGCGGTAAATGCAAAATGTGCCAGTCGATAAACGTGCAGAAGGTCACAAGCGCGAGATTTTCATACAATTGTCCCTGCGGCACTAAATACCGCTTCGAGTCCTACTACGCGGCGGGAATGCTGGAAATCGCAAGAGCAATAACGAACCTCGAATACGAGCCCAGCGAGATTACCGCGAAAATCATTTATTCATGCAATCTTTGCGGCCTGTGTCAGGAAATGTGTTTTCCCCTTAAAAGCCTTCACCCCACCAGAATTATTCAACTGATGAGGGAAAAAGCTGTGCTTGAAGGGTGGGGGCCGCCTCCCGCGCATAAGAGAATGATCGAGGACACGGAAAGCTTCGACAATCCCTGGGGATACAAGCCGGGATTTAAAGGTGAAGCCGTTTCCGGAAAAGGGGTTAAAAACATTCTCGAGGAAAGGGCGGAAAATCTCTTCTTTGTGGGGTGCGCGCTTGCCGCCTCCGATGAGGGAAGAGAGAAACTCGACGCAGCGTTCAAGGTTCTGAATGCCTGCGGGATAGATTTTGGCGTGCTCGGTTCGAATGAGCCCTGCTGCAGGAGTTTTTCTCTGGCGGTTGGCGATAGAGACTCATTCGAGGATAAAGCGGCGGAAAACATTGAATTGTTTGAATCCACTGGAGCAAAAACAATAATCACTTCTTGTCCCCATTGCCTCCAGGTCTTCAAAGACGAGTACTCGAAACTCATGGACATGCCCGTTCGCCATATCACTGAGGTTATCGCCTCGGCTGTGGGCAAAAAAGCCCTCAGTCCAACAAAAGAGGTTAAGCTTAAAGCAGCTTACCATGACCCTTGCATGCTCGGAAGATGGTGCGAAATATACGAACCGCCGAGAGCCGCGCTTTCCGCGATCCCGGGACTTGAGCTTCCGGAGTTTGTAAGAAATCTTGAAAACTCCTGGTGCTGCGGGGCGGGCGGGGGCGTTCCCCTCGCCGACAACGACCTTGCAGTCTGGACCGCGAAGGAAAGACTCACGGAGGCAGGCGCCGTTGGAGCCGAGGCGGTCATCACCGCGTGTCCGCACTGCCACTCTCATCTTTCAAAGAACGGCGATATGCCTATATACGATTTTTGTGAACTGATAGCCATGAGCCTTTAAGGGGGATGGTTCTGATGCAGGGAAAAGATCTCCAGAAAGACCTGAAAGAAAGAAAGATAATCAAGGTTCCGGTTAAGCACGAAATCGAGCCAACACACAACCGCCCGGAGGACCTCGAAAAGGCTTACGAGGCGCTCAAAAGTGCCCTTGGAGAGGAGTGGGTCTCAAACGACATAAACATAACTGTCGCTTATGCCAGAGACCAATCGGTCGTTCCTATGAATCATCCTCATATCGTCGCCCTTCCCGGTTCAACGGATGATGTCGTACAGATAATGAAGATAGCCAACGAATATAGCATTGACGTGACGCCGTATGGCACGGGCTTGAATACGCTTGGCATGACCATACCCCCGTACGGAGGAATACTCTGCGACATGCGCAGGATGGATGAGATATTTGAGATTGACGAGGAAAACATGTACTGCACGGTAGGTCCGGGCGTCACTTTCGCTCAGTTGCAAACGGAGACATTGAAACGCGGGCTCAGGCTCATAAACCCTTCGACAAGCGCAAACGCGTCAGTGGTATCCAACATAATGATGGGAAACATTTCAACCCTTGCGAATAAATATGGCGTGGGTCTTGACCACATCATCGGCTACAAGGTTGTCTTGCCCGAAGGAAAATTGATGGTGTGCGGTCCGAAAGCCTACGGGGCGGACAACGCGCACCTTCCGGGACCTGGACCGGATGTCCGCGCCTTTCTGAGAGGTTCTCTGGGCACAATGGGGATCGTAACCGAGCTCACAATCAGGCTTTATCCTGAGCCAAATGAATTGAAGCTCGTGGTCCCCATATATGACGGGGATGACTGGAGCTACATCGCGCCTGCCTTAAGAGCGATAAGCCAGAGGAACATAGCGATCGAAAACGCTTACTTCCAAAACACTTACATGGGCATATTCATGGGCGAGACGAACCTGGAGGCATCAAAACTGATACCGCTTCTTCCCCGCCATTACGTCGTCCCGGTAACAGGGGGAATGAGCATAGAGGAAGTGGAAGCAAAAGCCGCCGTATCCGAGGAAGACATAAGGAAAGTCGCTCCCGAGTTTGATTTTATGGATTGGGAAACGGTGGAGTCCATAAGCGAGGGAAGAATTCTCGGGGTTGATAAGTTCACCAAGTTTTTCCGCGAATCCGTGCGGGTTCAACGGGTAAAGGGGAGTTTCTTCGTGGGCTTCGGTCTTGACCACCTCGACAATCTGGTAGAGATCAACAAGAAAATGATGCAGGCGATGACAACTCAAGTAGGTTCTGATGACAACGTGTTCTCAGCCGACCTGATCGCGACCTACTTCCAGCCATACGACATGGGGAGACTCGGCTTCATCGAATTCGATATTTTCATCGACCAGTCGAATCCCGAGGACTCTCTTCGGACAATCACGGGAACCATCGCTGCAATGGTTCAGTCATTCAAGATGGGATCCGGCGCGTGTTTCGGAATATGGCCGCTTATTGAAGGGGCGGGACCCCTTCATGACCTGATAGGTTTCATATATCCCCAGGCCGGCACGTACGTTGACACCTTCAGGGCGATGAAAATGATTTACGACCCCAATAACGTGTGCAACAGGCGCTGGGAATACGACACCCTGAGAATGAAGAAAGTCGCTTTTTAGCGCCGGGTCGAAAAGACGGGCATGAACAGCACAATGCCGAGATTTTCGATCCCCAAATATTAACGATGAGGAGGTTCACATGGCTGACTACGATGTAATAGTCATCGGAGCTGGTTGCGGAGGGATAAGCGCGGGCGCCATCCTTTCAAGCCAAGGAAGAAGGGTGCTGGTGCTTGAGCAGAGTCCACGGGTTGGGGGCTGCTGTTCAACATTTGAAAGGGACGGGTTTCACTTCGATATCGGGGCTTCGATTGTTGAGGTTATTTACCCGTTAGAGCTCGCATTCAAAATGTGCGGAACTGAATTTCAGCGGGAAGTTGACCTCATCCCCTGCGACCCCATTTACAGTTACATTTTCAGGGATGGCTCGAAAATAAATTACCCTCTGTCCATTGACGATACGGCAAAGGTGATCTCCGCCATATCAGAGGAGGACGGCAAGAAATGGTATGAACTTGCCGATTACTTCGCAGATTTGATGAAGCAGACAATCGAGGCTTTCTTCACCAACCCGGCAAACGGATTTCTCGACATGCTCAGGATGGTTAGAAAAAACCCGAAAATATTGAAGTTTATGCCTCTTTTTTTCACCAGCTATCAGGATGTGATTGAAAAGTATTTCAAGGATGAAGTGGTCAAGCAAACCATGGCCTTTCAGTCCTTCTACTGCGGACTTCCCCCCGAACTCGCGCCTGGATTCGTCGCGCTAATCCCCTACTCGGAACACGAGGGAATATACTATCCGCGCGGCGGAATGATCTCCATACCCGAGGCGTTCAGAAGAATCGGCGAAAAGAAAGGTATGGAAGTAAAGTTCAACGCGCGCGTCACCCGCGTGATCGTTCGTAACAGGGAAGCATGCGGCGTGGAGCTTGATGACGGAACGGAGATCACATGCGATGTCGTGGTTTCCAACGTTAACGCTATAAAGCTCTACAGCGAACTCATCGGGTTCGAGCACCTGCCTGCCCTGGCGAGATTCGGCGTCAGGAGTTACGAACCTTCCATGTCCTGTCCGATGGTTTACCTCGGCATAGACTACAGGCCGCCGCTCGAGGCCCATCACAGCCTCACCATCGGACCGCTGGATTTGATGAATTACGCCTGGTGGAATGTGCTCAAACCGGGACTTCTTCCCGAAGAGCCGTTCGGGCTGATATGCTGGCCAACTGAATCGGATCCATCGCTTGCCCCGGAAGGCTACCACGTTTTGAACGTGATGAGCATCGGACCGTATCAACTAAAGGAAAAGAATTGGGACGAGGTAAAGGAGCGGTACGTTGAAAACCTGATCAACTTCCACTCCTCTTTCTCGATACCGGAACTTAAAGACCATGTGGTCATTGCCGAATGCGCGACTCCCCTGGACTTCGAAAGGCAGCTACTTTCACCGAGAGGAGCGATATATGGCTTGCAGATGGATCTCCCCCACCAGGCTATGTTCAGACCGTGCGCCAAATCCAGAAGCATTAAACACCTTTATCTGACAGGAGCGTCCACTCATCCCGGCGGTGGGGTGCCTTCGGTTATAGCATCCGGTGTCATAGCCGCGACTCTCGTCGATAAGTACGAAAAATAATGAGATATTTTACCGAGGGGTTAAGGGGGTTTATCACAAATGCTTAAAAAAATATTTCCGGTTCTCATCCTGCTCGGGGTCGCTTTTCTATTTGTGAAATACATGTCAGCCTCCGAATCCAAAAAGAGGTTCATCAAACATCTCTTAAAACAGGTTCAGTATCTTCCTGGCAGGTACTTCGCGTAAACGTTAACGGCAACCAAATGACTGTGCTATTTAAGGCGTTCGGGCAACTTACCCGAAATGTAAGTCATTGTGCCGCTTGATAGCATTCCGCATTTCAGGGGGAATCCGACATGAGCGACTACGACGCAATCATAATCGGAGCCGGTCTTGGCGGCCTTGCCTGCGGGGCGATACTCGCAAAGAACGGCATCAAGACTCTCATATGCGAGCAGGCTAACGGCTGCGGCGGTTGCTGTTCGTCGATGGAACAGGATGGGTTCAAATTTGACATAGGTCCGAGCGTTGTCGAGTTCAAATGGGTGTGGGACGTATTGTTCGAAAAACTCCGCAGAAGAACTTCCGATTATATAGATTTCATTGAGATAGACCCGATATACAGCTTCATAACCTCCGACGGAAAGCGCTTCTCTTACCAAGCGGATCTAAACAAAACGCGCAAAACCATAAAGATGCTGTCTGAAGAAGACGCGCGCGGTTGGGACAGATTCGCAGATACCGGTTCAGTCATGGCGGACATCTTCTTCAAAAGCAGTATGTTTTCTCCCATGATGACCGTTTTTGACATGATTCTTTTCGGGATGAAAAACCCGATGCTCTCTTTCAAGTTGAAGTATGTTTTCATCAACTTCGAAAGCGCGCTGAAGAGCTTTTTCAAGTCGGAAGCGGTCAGGTCATCGATGGGTATGCACGCCTATTACCTCGGACTTCCGCCCGCCCTTTGCCCTGGTTATGCCGTTTTTCTCTGCTACACAGACCATGAAGGTCTCCACTATCCCAGGGGCGGCATGGTATCAATACCGAAAGGCATCGAAAAAGCGTTTATCGAGGAGAACGGTGAGATAAGATACGGCGAAAAGGTCGAAAAAATTATTACCGACGGGAAGAGAGCAACAGGGGTCAAAACGGCCTCAGGGGAAGAGATTACCGCGAACGTGGTTATTTCAAACATCAACGCCAAGACCTGTTATCTTGAGCTTATAGGACGCGACAAGCTGCCCAGGTGGGCTGTCAAAGCGATTGAGAGCTACGAGTATTCGTTTGCCAATCCTAACCTCATGCTCGGTTTAAAGGGTGAAATTGAGCTTGACGCTCACCATACCGTATGTCATTCCACCGTTGATGATATGAACAGGGCGTGGTTCGACTACTGCATGAAAGGTAAGATACCCGACCGGGGCTTCATGCTTTTGTCATGTCCCACAATTGAAGACAAATCCCTTGCGCCTGAAAATCACCACTGCCTCAATATTGTCACTGTCGCGCCGTACAGACTTTCCGGCGGGAAGGACTGGGACCACATAAGGGAAGAGTACGTTGAGTCAAGGATAGATATAGTGGAAAAAGAATTCCGCCTGAAACTAAGGGAAAAAATAGTGACCGCGAAACTTAACACTCCTAAAGATTTTGAACGCATGCTCCTGCAACCGGAGGGCGCGATTTTTGGGCTTCAATTCGATAACATGAGTTCAATGGTTTTTCGACCAAGGATTCGTTCTGGCGCAGTGAAAAACCTTTATCTTGTTGGTTCATCAACGCACCTGGGAGGGGGCACTCCGACAGTTACGGCATCCGGAATCCTTGCCGCCGACATCATAATGCGTGAAAAATTCAATGCTTAGCCCAGCGCGAGAAGCTCAAGCCACCGCTACGCGCAAGACAAACTCGCTTCCTTTAAGGTCCCTTTTGGGAGATAATACCCGCAAAAGATAAGTTCGACATTTTGCAGACACGGGTCGTGAAAAAATGGGAAGAGGAAAGAGAATTTTTGACTTATTCACAAAGCTCTACAAGTTCAAGGATGCCGCATTCAAAATGACCAATGTTCCCGTCCTGAACTGGATCGGCAAAAGAATCATAGAGCCGGAATCAATCACTCTTACCTACATCCCGGTAAACGAGAACATTTCTCTTCCCGAAAGTTCCGTTGCCCCCATAAGCATAATCGAGCAGTTCATAAAAGAGGCTTCGTATCATGTGATACTTAACAGATGCCCGTGCCGCAGCGAGAACAATTGCAAAAACTACGACCCCTATTTTGGATGCACTTTTTTGGGGGAGGCAGCAAGAGACATTCACCCTGATGTTGGAAAACATGTAACCGCGGATGAGGCGCTCAATCACCTGAGGGAAGCCACCGAACGCGGGCTTGTCTCCGTGATCGGGAGTTTCAAAGGGGACGCTCTGATGCTTGGTGTGAAGAATCACGAGAAGCTCATGACCATTTGCCATTGCTGCCCTTGCTGCTGCATAAGCGGATCCATCATCTACGCTTCCCGCGAGGCAAGGGACCTGATCGTAAGGCTTGAGGGGCTCACCGTCCGCGAGAACGATTCATGTAACGGCTGCGGGCTGTGCGTGGACGCTTGCGTGTTCAAGCAGATAACGATAAAGAACGGACGCGCGGAGTTCGGCTCCGAATGCAAAGGCTGTGGTAGATGCGCTCTTGCATGCAAAAGAAACGCCATAGAAATCTCGATTGATGACCCGGACTGGATGCGGAAATGCCTTTACAGAATCAAAAGCAGGGTCGATGTTGGATAGTCACAGGCGGGAATGCCGAAACGCATCCAGCCTCAGAGTCTCTCGATTGCTCCCGTAACCACGTGACCAACGTTGTTGGCAAGGTCTCCCACCCTTTCAAGATTGGTAAGCGTATCCAAAAAGACAACGCCTGCCGCCGGGTCACATTCGCCTGACTTAAGCCTACTGATGTGGTTCCTTCTGTATTCGCTCGCCCGTATATCGACTTCATGCTCTAAACTCTGATAATGTATCGCCTTCTCAGGGTCCTGCCCTTCAAAGGACTCGATGATGCCGTCGTACATCTCAAAAACTTTCCCGACAAGACTGTCCAGTTCAATCTTCGCCGTTTCCGAGAACTCGAGGCTGTTCTCATGTTTCGTAACCGCCAGATACATTATGTTTTCAGCGTGATCGCCAATTCTTTCTATGTCATTTACGGAATGCATTAGGCCCACGAGTCTATTTGAATGTTCGTCAACAAGCGGCTCCTCCGAAAGTCTTGCAAGATACTTGGTCACCGATTGTGCAAGACTATCAACGATGCCTTCCTGTTCCAGAATGCCTTTTTTGGCGCCCCTTTCCATTTTCTTCAAACAACCCACGGAGGATTCGAGCATGTTCAGGGTAATTTTGGCCATGCGTGTTATCTCTTTTGTGGCCATTTCGAGCGCGAGCGTGGGGTTATGGAATATCCTCGGGTCGAGGAAGAGCGGATCTCTGCTCGGCATGCTCTCGGTCCCTCTTCTGACAAGCCTGACAAGTTTTACGAACAACCCAGTAAACGGCAGCCAAACCAGCGTCATCACCGTGTTGAAAAGGGTGTGAGCCCAGGCCACCTGCCTTGCCACGTTGCCCGGTCCGCTGCCGAAAACCCCGGAAATCCATCTGACCAGATCGGGGAACCATCTCAAGAACGGAAGAAATATCAGCGTGCCCGATATGTTGAAAAGATAGTGCGCGACGGCTACTCTCTGCGCGGGCAGGCTTGTTCCAATGCTTGCTATGAAAGCCGTTATGCACGTGCCGATGTTGCAACCGAGAATAATGGGAATCGCGACCCTCAATGGGTCAAGGCCTTTAACGGAAAGCGCGCCGCTTGCCGCCATCGCGACAACCATACCCGTGGTAGCGCTTGAACTCTGTACAAGGCTTGTGACGATTATGCCTATTAAAAGTCCCAGGAACCAATGGTTGCTGAAACTTTTAATCCAGGACTCGAAGGTTCCCGCATCCGCGAGTGGGCTCATGGCGCTCTTCATTATCTCCATTCCGAGAAACAGAACCCCGAAGCCCAGAACCACCTGACCCGAATATTTTACCTTTCTCCTTTCCCCGACGAGGAAAAGCAAGATGCCCAGGCCGATCAGGGGGAAAGCCAGAGTCTTGACATTGAAAGCCACGATCTGAGCGGTGACCGTCGTTCCTATGTTAGCCCCGAAGATAACGGGAACGGACATTGTGAACGTCATCAACCCAGCGTTGACAAAACCGACGAGCATAACCGTGGTGGCACTCGAACTCTGTATGAGGGCAGTAACCGTCGTTCCCGCAAGCACACCCCTGATCCGAGATTTTGTGAAGCCCTCGAGCATTTTTCTCAGGCCCTCGCCGGCAGCAAGTTGAAGACCCTCGCTCAAGAGATATATACCGTATAGAAACAATCCGAGACCGCCGATAAGCAGTAGGGTCCCGAACCACATATTGCTTACGGAAATCTTCATATTTAGATCATCGTCTGTTTTTCAAAACATCCACTTGCTCAAGGCAAATCCGCAAGTGATTTTATATTCGTTAGCACTACAAGACAAGAAGAGGTCTCTGAGGATGAAAACTTTAAGGAGAACAATGGAATCGAAAGAATCGGTTGATTTTCAAAAAGATTCTGCCTTTTAGTTTTTACGAATGGGCAAGTTAACCCTTTGAACGAGAGAGGAACTTGCCCGCATGAAATTGCGCGGTTTTGAAAAATCAATATTTATCCATATTTATCCATAACCGCACGAAAACGTAGGATTTTTGCTTGTAAATCTTACCGTTCAACCCCGGGCAATTTCAGATTCCAAAAATGACGCTACGGTCAGTATCAGATATAATGCTTACAATTCCACAAGCGGAGGGGAAAATGAAGGAGAGAAACAGAAAATACGACGTAATCATAATCGGGGGCGGCATCGGGGGTCTCACTTGCGGGAATTATCTGGTAAGAGACGGAAAGAAAGTCCTCATTATCGAACATAACAGCCAGGTTGGCGGAAACATGTCCGGGATCAGACGAAAAGGTTTTTTCTTTGACTGCGGCGACCAGTCCACAGAATCCGTTGGAATCCTGTTCCCCATCCTCGAGGAGCTCGGTCTTTACGACCCGCAGGAATGGTTTCAGGCTAAGTGGCGGATGGTCACTGAAGACATGGATGTTCCCCTCGATTCTTTCGACCAGATTCGCGCCGAATTTGAAAGGTTCTTTCCAAACTCTAAATCTGACATACGTAAGTGGTTCGATTTTCTCGAGTCGGGTTGCATGATGTTTAAAGACATTATGGAATCCCAGCCGTTTCCGCTTGCAGTCTCCGGAAAAGAAAAATACAGGGCTCTCGCGAACATGTTCAAAAGGGGCTTCTCCCTGACCGATAAAGCGAGGGAGGCAGTTTCCAAGACGGGGACCCAGAAATGTAGGGAGATTTTTTCTGACCCGAGACTTGCATTCATCTTCGGAGAATTCGGATATCCCAACATGCTGCTCTTCATGTTCTTCTCGTTCTGGTATTGCTTCCTTTATGACTACTGGCACCCCAAAGGGGGACTCCAGGAGATACTTAACAAGATGGCTGCAAGTTTTCAGGAGAAAGGTGGAACGCTAATACTCCGCGACACGGTGGACAAGATTCTTACAAAGGGCAGCTCGGTATGGGGCGTGGAAAATTCTTCCGGCGAGCGCTATTTCGCGGATAAGGTTGTCAACACGGGTAATGTGAAAAGGCTTTATTCGGAGATGCTTGACAGATCGCTCATCCCTTACAAACTGCAGGAAACAATCAGGTATGCGCCCGTGACCAAAGCGGTCTCCTCCGCGTTCCTCGGTGTTGATATATCTGATGAAGAACTTCAAAAACACATGGGACGACATCACGTCCTCTACTGGAGAACATACTCCGAGCCGTATGACATCTACGACCCGGAGATACACAGAAAAGGCTGGTCTCAAATCAACTGGACTTCGATGCGCGACAAAAGTCTGGCGCCAGAGGGCATGAACTCGATAGTGATCCAGACATTTACTCCCTACGACTGGATGTGTGGTTGGCAAACCTCATCGCAAGACCCCTGTGCGAGAACCGAGCCTTATTATGCCCTCAAAGAAAGAGTGCTCGAGGACATGATCAAAGACACAGAAGCCGTAATCCCCGACCTTTCTAAGAGAACCGTTTACCGGGAACTGGGCACACCGCGGTCGCTTTCTAGGTTTACGCTTAACCCTGAGGGCGCCACCGCCGGTTGGTCGTATGACATATACCGGATATTCATGTATCCCAGATTCGGCATGTTCAAGACCCCTGTAAGAAACCTATTTTTAGCGGGTCACTATTCTATATGGCCCGGTGGCGTTGTGTTCTCGGCTCTGAGCGGGAAAATAGTGGCGAGGGGATTATATGAGGGATTTAAAAAGGCTATCTGTTTTTAGAAATCCTGTTTTCGAGGAAGAACGGTCGGGATAGAGGAAAATACGCGCACGGTTCACTTTGAAACATCATCTGATAGATTCCCATCGGTTTGTTGACACACCAAAGGGCTGAATGTTTGACTATGTTGAGCGTTTACGGTGAAAAGCGAGGTGAGCAGATTCTAAAGATGAATAAGATCAGTGAAATCGCACGTTTCACCGGGATATCAGTGAGCACCATCAAATTTTACATGTCCCAAGGGCTACTTCCCAAGCCGGTGAAATCAAGACCGAATGTCGCATATTATGGAAATGAATTTGCTGAAAGACTTAAAGTCATCAAGTCCATGAGGGACAGCGGTCTTTCAGTCAAAGACATTAAAGCGATACTCGCCAGACATCCCTTTGAAAATCTTAGCCAGTGGGGGGAATTCTTAAAACACGCTAAAAGAAGCAAATCGTTTGAGCTTACCCCGGAGCAAAAAATCGCTGTGCTTAGCGCAGAGGAGCGCAGAAAAGAAAAAATCCTGGAAGCGGCTTTCCGCGTGTTCTCCTCGAAAGGTTTTCAGAATACGACCATGGATGACATCGCAAGCACAGCGGGAGTGAGCAAAGGAACCTGTTACCAGTATTTCAAAAGCAAGGAAGAAATTTTCATCGCAACCATTGACGCCACGCTCGAGAGGCTTTTAAGCCAAGCCGAACAAGCAGCTTCCAAGGCAACCGACCCCCTCGAAAGACTCGGCCTGAAAGGTCTCACATTCATAACGAAGTACGCCGATCTGCAAATGATGATCATAGGTCTTTTCACGGAAATACTGGGCGGCAACAAGAAGTTAAAGAGCAAAGCCAAACAGGTTCACGAAAAAGTTGCCGAATTTCTCAGTAAAGAAATTGAAAGAGGTATCAGGGAAGGCAAGCTTCGCCATATAGACTCAAAATCTGTCGCGCACGCTTTGATAGGCATCGCGGAAGCGGTAGGGAACCGCTGCCTTTACGAAGAGAATTTCGATCCCCTTGTATTCCTCGTTAACCTTATGGATTTCATGGAACACGGACTCACCCCAGAAAGCAAGTGGGGAAAAATGCCGGAAGGGCGACTCGAAGCAAGAGAAAAAACGCTTGCGCCGAAAGGTAAAGAGGGAAAGAGGCAACGCCAGAAATGATTCGCGGTCATGGTTATTTAAACCCGCTCCTTGCCCGACCAACGCTTCTAAATATAATCAAAATCTCGCCTCACGAGCCGTTTCTCTTCAAAGAGTTTGCGCTACAAACAAAGAAAATCTTCGTATTTACATCTTGACGTACCGAAAGTATAATATGACTGCTCGGTCAATATCACTTACAATTTTCTAAGTTTGAGACCTGCATTATTCCGGTCTCAGCCCAGTTTAGGTAAATGTTTGCCTCTTGTAATTAGAACGGGGTGGTTAAGTTGCCAGATTACGACGCAATCGTCATCGGCGCGGGACTCGGGGGACTTTCATGCGCGTCACTTATTGCCAAAAACGGTCTTAAGACGCTCGTGCTTGAACAATCGGACATAATCGGGGGGTGCTGTTCGACTTTTGAGCTGAAAGGATACAAGTTCGACGTTGGAGCATCTCTCGTGGAAGTCATAAGACCACTGGATACACTATTTGAGATGCTCGACAGGAAAAGAGAGGACTACATTGACCTCATCCCCTGTGACCCAATCTATTCGTTCATAACAGAGGATGGCAGGAGATTCTCCTACCCCACCGACATAGACGAGACCACAAAGGTGATCGAACAAATCGCGCCCGAGGACCTGGAAGGTTGGAAAAGATTCTCATCTATTGGTATCGACATGATTAACAAGAGCATGGACGCGATAATGCTCTCATCACTCAACACTTTTAAAGATGCCCTCCTGATGGGGATTAAGAGTCCCGAAGTGCTGCGCTATCTGCCGACATTTTTCCGAACGCATCAGGGTGTTGTCAGGTCTTATTACAAAAACCCAACGATTCAGGCAAGTGTTGCGTATCAGTCGTACTTTGCGGGAGCCCCGCCTGAACTCGGCTCTGGAATTTTCGGTTTTATAGCTCTTTCTGAGCACCTCGGCATTTATTATCCCAGGGGCGGAATGATAGCCATACCTCAAGCAATCATGCGCGCTGGGGAAGAGTACGGTCTCGAGTTGAGAACCAACGCAAAGGTTGAAAGAATCCTCACGCAGAATCGCACCGCGTTCGGGGTACAACTTGAGGACGGAACAGAAATAACTTCCAAAATAGTTGTTTCAAACGTCAACGCCCAGGTGACTTACTTAAAGTTCATCCGTCCCGAAAATCTTCCCGGTTGGGCAATCAAGGGAATCGCGAGCTACAAACCCTCAATGCCGTGCCCCATGATTTACGTTGGTCTGAACACAAAGCCAGACCTCGATGCCCACCACACAGTCATCACGGGCTCAATAGATGCGATGAATGACGTTTGGAATAATTACTACATGCTCGGAATAATACCCAAGACCGCCATGAGCCTTGTATGCTGGCCAACTGAGGCTGACCCGAGCCTCGCGCCGGAAGGTCATCATATCCTCAATTTCCTGTGCAACGCTCCTGCTCCTTACGCTCCTCTCGGCGACAACTGGGACAGAATGAAAGACGCATACAGGGAAGAGGCGATCGACTTGCTGGACAAACACATAATGCCGGGCGTGAGAGACCACATCGATATCGTTGAGGTTTCAACCCCGCTTGATTTTGAACGCAGACTCCTTCAGCCTCAAGGTTCAATCTACGGGCTTTTCTCCGATATGACCACCCTTGCAATGTTCCGCCCGAGGTCAAAATCCAAAGCAATAAAGAACCTTTACCTCACGGGAAGTTCAACTCATCTGGGAGGAGGCGTCCCCACAACAATCGCCTCCGGGATTGTAACGTCCAGATACATAGTAAGGGATCACACTTAGGAGGTAGGAATGTCAAAAGTAAGAAAGACGGCAGGCGTTCTTTTGCTCGTTGCCCTGCTCGTTGCCTACATGCGCTCGAGCGAAAGCACCAAAAGGTACGTGAAGCATTTATTGAAGCAGGTTCAGTATCTTCCGTACCGGTATTTCATCTGAGTAAAGGAGAGAAACATGCCTGATTACGACGCTGTTGTCATTGGCGCGGGACTCGGGGGGATCTCTGCCGCGTCAATCCTTGCAAAGAATGGGCTTAAAACTTTAGTCTGCGAGAACACCGGAAGGGTTGGCGGCTGCTGCTCGTCTTTCGAGGAAGGAGGCTACACCTTCGATATCGGCGCAAGCATTGTTGAGCTTTCATGGGTGATCGACGAGCTTTTCGAAAAACTAGGCAAGAAAACATCCGACTACATCGATTTTATACCCATTGATCCAATCTACGGTTTCATGACCGCTGACGGGAAGCGATTCTCCTATCCGGTTGATAAAGACGCTACCAAGAAAGTCATAACCGAATTTTCCGCAGAAGATGCCGAAGCATGGGACCGGTTCGCCAAACACGGATCGGAGGCCATTAATTTCGCGTTCGGAAAAGTCATGACAAAACCCATGATGACCTTTTCTGACAGCCTCATGCTCTCCATCGAGAACCCGAAACTCATCAAATATCTGAAGTACATGATTTTGAACTTCGAAAGTACCTTGTGCAGCTTTTTCACAAGCGATAAGGTCAGGGCGTCCATGAGCCTGCAGTCATACTTTATCGGTCTTCCTCCTGCACTGTGCCCCGGATACATAGCGTTTCTCGCTTACTCAGAACATGAGGGCATCTTCTACCCGAGGGGAGGAATGATAGAGATACCGAAAGGCATCGCCAAAGTGTTCGAGGAATACGGAGGGGAAATAAGATTCAATGCGAGAGTGGATAAGGTTCTGGTCGAAAACGGGAAAGCGATCGGAGTAAAACTTTCGGACGGCACTGAAATAACGAGCAGGGTTGTCGTCTCGAACATCAACGCGAAAACGCTTTACCTCGAGAAGATAGGGAGGGAGAAACTGCCCAGATGGGCGGTTAAAGCAATTGAGAGTTACGACGTTTCAATCCCCGCCCCAATGATAATGCTCGGGCTTGATACAGCCCCGGAACTGGACGCGCACCACACATTCTGCTACACCACACTTGAGGAAATGAACAGGGTGTGGTTCGAGGACTACCTTTCAAAAAAGATACCCAAAAGAGGCTTCATGCTCATCTCATGGCCGACTCACGCTGACCCCTCCCTTGCCCCGGAAGGACATCACTGCCTTAACCTGGTGACGTTCGCGCCCTACGAGCTATCTGAAGGCGACTGGGACACTATAAAGGAACAGTATCTGGAGATGCAGCTTGACTCTATGGAAAAAATGTTCGGGCTTAAGCTCAAAGACCACATCACCGTGGCTAAAGTGAGCACCCCCAAAGACTTTGAAAGAGCACTGCTTCACCCGAGAGGCGCCGTATACGGGCTGCAAAATGATATTGTTGCGACCGCTTTCTTCCGCCCACGGATGAGATCGCGCGCCATCAAAAATCTATATCTTACAGGGGCTTCTACGCACTTCGGTGGCGGAGTTGCACCGACAGTTGGCTCCGGAATAGCGGCAAGCGGTTTGATACTCAAAGACATCTGAAAGTAACCCTATACTGTAGGGATTGGAAGGCAACTGAGCATTGCAATGTTTGCGCGCCCCAGTGATTCGGGGCGCGTTTTCCTTTAATGACCAAAGAAATCCAAACCGTCTCGCAAAAAAATCGAAGTTCATATAAGATTTTCTTCATCGCGTGGTAATGGCATGGTAAACTTGGCGTCTTATCAACCGAAATGAAATCTCTTCTTGAAATTGCCCAGCGAAAAGGTGGGGAGTTTGAAATTGTCATATCGGAGGATGTGACCGGGCGCCTTGACGCGAAGATATCAGACACCCCCGATGCCACCGTTTTTATTATTGGGCATCCGCATAGGGGCGCTGAAGGTTGGGTTGACTGCGAATATGTCATAAAAGCTTTTTCAAAAAAGGGGATTGATTTCATCCATGATGTCCACGGCTATTTTTTGATCCTGATTTTTGAGAAGGGCGCTTACGTCTGCCATATTTTCTTAGACAGGTTCGGCGGATATAAAATTTTTTCCTCTCAAAGCTCAGACGTGTTCATCCTTTCAGACAACATCACCCAAATAGCTTCTCACCTTCCATCCCTTACGGTCAGATCAGACTCATTTTTTGAGCTTGTCAATTTTGGCTTCATCTTTGGGGATAAAACCTTGTTTTCCGAGATTAAGCGCTTACGCTGCGGGGTCACAATAAGACTTGAGCGCGCAAAGGAACCTGAAATAACTCGCTACTGGCATCCGCTTGCCGGGAACGAGCCAGGTGAAGTAAACGAAGCGCAGGTCATGGGAGCCTTCAATTATCACTTCAAGGAACTTTTCGAAATATCAAACCGGGCATCGCTCTCACTTACCGGGGGGCTCGACAGCAGAGCAATCCTTTCAGCATGCCTTCCCTTCCGCAACCGCACCGCATGCTTCACCTATGGAGACAAGACAAATGCGGACGTGAGACTCGCTTCAGAGATATGCGCTTTATCCAAAGTAAGGCATAGGCACTACCCTCTTGAGGGCATATTCATCGAGTCGTTTCCACAAGATATAGAAGAAGGGGCTCTGGAAACAAACGGTCTCGTAAACTACGTACTCTCAACAAATCTCAAGCACGTTTTTGCGGAAGAGAGCACACAATCCGAGGTGCTTCTCACGGGTATCGGGCCGGACCTTTACAGAGCCTACGCCATAAAGACGAAGAAGGATGAAGAACTCTCCGGCAAAGAGATGCTCAAGTTTGGGATGCTCAGATACAGAACGGCTTGGGCATCTGAGATCCTCGTCGGAATCGACGAGGAAGAGCAGATCGACAGAAGCGCCGAGACCTTGGCAAAGCAAGCAGCCCGCGAGTTCGAAGATGATAAACAAGGTATTTCCTTTCAAACCTGGGGCGAATACGTGCTTGCGCGGGATAGAACATCAAACTACACAACCCACCTTTTTGCGCCAGCGGCACATGTAATGAAAATCTGGGATTGCTGGCTATTTTTGCCTCTTGTGGAAATGTCGCTCAGGGTCGCTGAAAATAAAAGGCTAAGCGATTTTGTTCCCCGCTATATCATCTCGAAGAATGAGCCCTTGCTTTGCCTCGTTCCATCATCAAAGGGTGGATACGTAGGGCTTGACCGACCACCGCTTAGAGTGAAGTCCTCTGGAATGAGGATAAAGGCATTTGACCTGTACAGGAAAGGGGCAAACAGGATTGGAAGGTTCCTATTAAGAAGGGAGATCGTGGGTCTGAACTA
>CAKZLU010000007.1 GCA_937127245.1 uncultured Actinomycetes bacterium | reverse complement strand
GCCACGCGCATAGGGGTCCCAGTAAGGCGCCCCGAGTCCCACCATCGCGGGGACAAAATACACGCCACCAGTGTCCTCCACTTCGGCGGCTATTGCCCCAGCTTCGCTCGCGCTCTCTATTATCTTGAGGCCATCTCGCAACCATTGGATTGCCGCACCAGTTATGAATATAGAACCTTCGAGCGCATACGTCACGCTTTGGTTGTAACGCCAGGCTATAGTGGTCAGCATGCCGTAATTTGATTGCACTGCCTTTTCACCGGTATTCATTAAAACGAAACTTCCGGTCCCATATGTGTTCTTGGTCATGCCCGGCTTGTAGCACGCTTGCCCGAAAAGCGCGGACTGCTGGTCACCGACGATACCGCTTATTGGGACTGATGCGCCGAAAAATTCTTCTCGATCGGTATATCCTACAACGGCGCTAGAATCTGCGACCTCCGGAAGGATGGATGAGGGTATGCCAAGTATTCCAAGCAGGTCTGGGTCCCAGTTCAAATCATGGATGTTAAAGATAAGCGTGCGGGAGGCGTTCGAGTAGTCAGTAACGTGTATTCTCCCCCCGGTCAGTTTGGCGATCAGCCACGAATCAACGGTTCCGAAGATAACCTCCCCTGCCTGCGCAAGCCTGGCAAACTCGGGGTCGTTCTCCATCATCCACGCTATTTTGGTCCCGCTGAAATATGGGTCAATCACCAGACCGGTCCTACTTTTGAATAGCTCCTCATGACCGTTTACCTTGAGCCGCTCACAAATTTCCGTTGAGCGACGGCATTGCCAGACTATCGCGTTACCGTAAGGGCGCGTTGTTCCCCTGTACCAAAATACACTCGTCTCGCGCTGGTTTGTTATGCCTATCGCCGCAAGGTCGCCGGCTGAAATGCCGGCTTCCCTGAGAGCTTTCTCCACGGCAATCCGTACGCTCTGCCATATCTCATCCGGATCATGCTCGACCCAACCGCTTCTCGGGAAATGCTGGGGGAACTCTTGATTGAACTTGGACCTGGGATCCCCTTTCTCGTCAAAAACCATCGCGGTAGTACCAGTGGTACCTTGATCAATGGCAAGCAAGTATTTCATCATCATTCCTCCTCAAGATGTCTGGTATTTGGATTTGTCTTTGTGCATCCCGGAATCGTCTCTCCAACCTTTAAGCTGGGATATACGTCAATCTCGTTTGCGCAGCGGTATCCCTTCTTGAAGAGGTAATACCCAAGAGATGCTATCATCGCAGCATTGTCCGTGCAAAAGATTGGCGAGGGGAGAAAAACTTCAACGCCAGCGCGCTCGCACCTTTCTTTAAGCATTCGGCGTAGCTCACTGTTGCAAATAACCCCCCCTCCAGCCAGAATTCTCTTCCTGTTCAGCAAACGAACCGCTTTCAGTGTCTTCTCCACAACAACTTCGCAAGCGGCAGCCTGAAATGATGCCGCGATATCAGCAACCTCACGATGGTTCTCCTTCGGAAAGTTTCCTTGCAGTTCTTGCTTCTCAACATACCGTACTACAGCTGTCTTAAGCCCGCTCATCGAGAAGTTGCAGTCATCCGAGTTGATCATCGGTCTCGGAAAAGGCACGGCGCTGGGGTCAGCCTCTTTTGAAATCCGGTCAATGACAGGACCGCCGGGATATCCGAGACCTAAATACTTTGATATTTTGTCGTACGCTTCGCCGACCGCATCATCAAGGGTTTCCCCCACAATGCTCATGCGGTCATAATCCATTACATCGGCAAGCAGTGTATGCCCACCAGAAACAACAAGCCCCACAAAGGGAAATTCAAGAGATTTCTTCTCAAGCACAGGCGCTATCAGGTGCGCTTCCAGGTGATTTATGCCGATCAGTGGGATTTCCCATCCCCACGCAAGGGATTTGGCAACCGAGACGCCTACCACAAGTGAGCCCACAAGACCGGGACCTGCAGTGACAGCAATAAGGTCCGGGGAATATTTCCCGCCCTCAAGTGCCTGATCCACAACCGGAATAATGGTCTCCACGTGCGCCCGTGCGGCGATTTCCGGAACGACTCCCCCGTACTCGCGGTGAAGATCAACCTGAGAAGCCACAACATTTGTGACGACCTCGTTACCGTCTTTCACAAGGGAAGCGGAACATTCGTCGCAAGAAGTTTCAATCCCTAAAACAAGCATGCGATCACACCTTAAACATAAAAAAATCCTTACCCAGTTTAAGAAGAATCATGCAAATCGTCAGGCGGCGAAATTTCACTAGCCATTATCACGGCGTGCTCGCCGGTATCAGAATAATAACCGAGCTTTAATCCGAGTTCTCTGAAGCCGAGCTTTTCATAGAACCTGCGGGCAGGAAAATTATTCTCCCTGACTTCAAGCCTTAGAAATCTAATCCCCCGGCTGAGGCAACGGAAAATGCATTCTCTCATCAACGCAGTCCCAACCCCCCGACGGCGCATCTGTGGCTCCACAGCTATATTTGTGATGTGAACCGTATCTATGAAAACGCGGGCGACGAGGTAACCGCACAACCTGCCTCCAGTCCTGGCAACGAGAAGCACCGCTTTTGGGCGCGACATGAGCTCGTGTAAAAATATGTCTTTTGACCAGGGAGTGGGAAATATGAGCCGTTCTAGTGAAACAACAGCGTCAATATCTTCTTTTTCCATATCCTCTATGACCAAATCCCCGGGTTCCAACACTTTTCCCACCGACACCTACACTCACACCGGTTTTTTCAAGTAAACGGGAAGAATATTGAAAGGATTACCGCCCATTCCTTTCTCAAGCACGTCCCGCGCGATCTTTACAAGCACTCTTGCGTCCGGGAATTTCTGTTCCCACGTTGTGTGGAAATTAAACTCGGGCGGAGCGGATTTGACAAGCGGCTCAACCTCTCCTACGAAGTGAACACTTCCCGAGGTGGTTCGGTCAATCCTTCGGTAAATTTCATCAGGCGCAAGCATCATGTATTCGCTCATTCTCCTGCGTTCTGGGTACCCCCCATAAAAAGCGCAGTACATCATTCCGCGTTTTGCGTCCAGCAGGGCCACAGTGATATCCGATTCCACCCCGGATGAGTTAGCAAGCACATCAAGCGAGGATATACCCACAAGAGGCACTCTGAGCGCATATGAGATACCTTTTGCGGATGACACTGCGACTTTGATGCCGGTGAAATTTCCAGGACCAGTCCCCACGGCGACAGCGACAATGGATTCTTTCCCCAACCCGGCAATACGAATCACCCCATCGATATGCGGAAGCAACCACCCAGCGTGCCCTTTTTCCGTGACAAAATCCTCAAAGGCCACAGGTACGTCCCATCCCACCGCCACAGACCCTCTTAAGGTCGCAGTATCAAAAGCCAGTATCACATTTCCTCTTTTTAGCTCTTCAATATTCATTTCCCACCTGCTTGCGAATCTTTTCGATTCTTTCAAGCCATAGCTCTGAGGGAAAGAACGCAATCTTCCGTTGGGAGTCAACCTCGGTGAAACCAATTCTCACCCAAAGCCTCTCTTCGGGCAGTGCCTCACTCACTTTTTCCGCCCATTCGACCACACATATCCAATCCCCGTCGAGAAATTCCTCAATGCCCAAAGAAATAAGCGCTTCCGAGTCATCAAGCCTGTAAGCGTCCACATGGCAGAGTCTTATTTCAGGTATGAGATTAATAATTATAAAAGTGGGGCTGCGGACAGGACCGTTAAACCCAAGACCGCGCGCTATGCCATTAACGAATACGGTCTTGCCCGTGCCAAGTTTTCCCTCAAGACAAATGACATCGCCCGGCTTGGAGACCGACCCTATATTTATACCGAGTTTCAGGGTATTTTCCGGTGATTTGCTAACAACCGTAAATTCTTTCAAATCAGAACAATCCCATTTGCTCAGGCTCTGGAGTAAACTCACCCGGCGGCGGCTCTTCATCGTCATCCAGATATCTTCTTAAAAGGCTTAAATCTTCTTCGATGACACTCACTGTAGCAGGATTCCTCAAAGCAGCGGCGGGGTGATAAACGGGAACCACGAAGAAACCAGGGACGGGAAACTTCTGACCGTGCATTTTGGTCATCTGAACATTCCTTCCCAAAAGCACGCTGGCAGCGATTCTCCCGAGAGCGCACACTATTTTTGGCTTGATTATTGAGATTTGAGATTTTAAAAATAGGTTGCAAGCATCAATCTCCTCAGGGTTGGGGTCGCGATTCCCGGGAGGTCTGCATTTGACAACATTTGTGATGTACACATCAGCCCTCCTCAACCCAATGCCCCCCAGCAGTGTATCGAGCAGTTTACCGGCGGGACCCACAAAAGGAAGTCCCTGGGCATCTTCCGCTCTGCCTGGCGCTTCCCCAACAAACATGAGGGAAGCGTTTTCGTTACCGCTTCCGAAAACAAGCCTCGTCCTGCTTTTGCACAGCCAACATTGTTCGCACTGGCCAATTTGCTCTCTGAGTTCGTCAAGGCTCATTGCGGACAATACCCCCACTCCTCTCGCTAACTCAAAAATCTTAAGACAGACAACATTTAGACCAAAAATTCATGTAATCATCTTACTTTGAACCAGTAAGCGTGATCCTGAAAGCCCCATCCCGATGAGTCGCCCTAAAGCTTGCAGGTGGAGCAAGAGGAAGAAGTGCATCCCTCACATGAACTCGCAATGCTTGAAGTAAATTTACTCCCTGACTTGACCCCAAAAGTGCTGAATAACTTCTTAAGTTTAAGAGAACCGCATTTGGGACACTTAACCCGCTCTTTTCCGCGAACAAGTTTTTCGAATTTTGCTCCGCAATCGTTGCAACGATACTCAAATATGGGCATACTCCAAAAACACACCTCCGCTAAAAATCATGATCAGTCGGCTTGCATCTACATAAAGACCGTGAGTTTTTTAAACGGAATCCTCCCGGTACGACGCGGACTATACGCCGGCTTACCGACCGGAACAAGCGCGAGAGGCCTGATGCGCCGCGGAAGACGCAGCACATCGCTGAGGGCCCTCTCATTAAAAGCGCCGACCCAGCACGCACCGTAACCCTCGGCCACAATCGCAAGCAGCATATTCTCAACCGCAGCAGCTGTGTCCTGAATCGCGTATAGATTTTCGCCCCGCGACCCATATCCTTGAGCGCTTGAGTCGAGGTCAGCGCAAACAACAATTACAACAGGCGCCTTAGCCACAAAATCCTGACCGTAAGCAGCCGCTGACAACGCTTTTTTTAAATCTAAATCCCTGATCACAAAGAACCGCCACGGCTGCAGATTGCCAGCGGTGGGAGCACGACACGCGGCATCGAGAATTCGTTCTATAACATCATCCGGGATATTTTCCCTTGTAAAATCCCTGACACTCGACCGTTTATTTATAGCCTCATAAACATCCATGACTACTTTCCGCGAAGACAAGCTCTTTTTGTCTTATTCGAGTATATCACAGCAAGCTGGAATTCCCCCGGCAGACTCGGCCCTCAAAACGGCGGTTCTGATAGCTTCGGCGCATCCTTTCGCGGCCAGTGCTTCGACGGCGTCAATCGAAACATTAAGCTCTTGAGTCGCCACAACATAGACAGTATCCCCGTCATATCTCGTGTGCGAAGGCCTGACCGCGCGGGCGATGCCGTTATGCCCTTGAAGGGCAACTCTTGAGCGTTCCTCGCCCGTGAGCCTCGCGTTTGTTGCTATCAGTACAAGCGTGGTGTTTTGACCTTGAATCGACGGGGATCCGAGCGCCGAGATTAAAATATCCTCTGCAGATACAAACTTACCGCGAGAACCCCTGGCGCCCGCTAAAATCTCCCCCCCTTCCCCAACAATCTCCCCAAGGCTGTTCACTACCGCAGCCACCTCAAGCATGAAACCCCCGGCGCGGAACCGATAGAAACCCAATCCGCTCTTCGTGGAGTTAACACGTCCAAGAACATTACCAACTGTGGCACCAGCCCCCACCCCCACACAACCATCTCTAAATTCGTCGATGTTAGCTTTAAAACATGCCTCATATCCCTCTTCCGGTCCAGGTCTGACCTTCGAATCACCCAGATCAAGATCGTAAATTACGGCGGCGCTCACAATCGGCACAGGTCCAGCGGGGGTCGGAAATCCAACCGACATCTCCTCGAGATACTTTGCAACACCCTGAGCGGCAGCAAGACCGAAAGCGCTGCCTCCCGTGAATAAGACCGCGTCCGCTTTCTGAACAGTGAACATCGGTCTAAGAAGTTCAGTCTCCCTTGTTCCGGGCGCCCCCCCTCTTACCTCGCAGGAGACAGCGCAGTTATCCGGTAGCAGGAAGACAGTGCATCCGGTGAGAGCGTTTTTATCATGCCAGTGGCCGACCTTTATCTTTCCAATCACCACAATCACCCCTGTTCAAGTTCACCAGTACCGCAAAAGCATTGAACACTTACAACACCTAATTTATTCAGGGAATTTCCATTAATATTTTTCAGCACAAACCCTTTCATGATGAGTTAAGCATAAAGAGCTATCGAAGAAATTCACCTACATCGAACGCGCAATACGGCGGAATAGGGTTATTCTGATTGAAAATACAAATTACCCGTCTTCAAGCGAACCCTTTCTTACTTTTTGGAGCGATGTATTCGAGCGCTTCTTCCCTTGATTTCACAAATCCCTCTCGCATCGCCACCTTCAGGTTAAAAAGCATTTCCGTAAGGGCAGCCCTCTGTTGTATGCCGCTTACATTTCGCGCTTCCTGGTAGGAAATTGCGACTTTTAGGCTATGGTACCAGAAGTAATCGTTGACAATTCTTTTGACAAGCCTGGTAAACCGCTCAAGCGATTCCTGTGTCGAGGCCACCCCCCTAGTGGCGAGGCGGTCTGCCAATGATAAGACGGCAATGTCAAGGCAGGTGCTTCCAGTATTTTCCACGAAACGGAGCCTGCTTGAGGTTGTCTCGCCCTCTTTGAGAAGAAAACCCAACCCCATGTGGTTTTTCACAATGGAATTCAAGTACTTTCTTGATTTTCGGTCTAACTCAAGACGGCGCGCTATTGCGTCTGCCATCTGCCCGCCCACAATGTGGTGACCCTGGAACCTAATCCGACCGGAAGGTTCAATTTTCATGCAGACAGCTTTGCCCACATCATGGATAAGAGCAGCAAAAGCGAGAAGGGACCTTCGCGGGAAACCTCCCGGCACTTCCTCGAAATGCTCGGATACTTTATCGGCGCCCGACCTGAAGTATTCAGAAGTGCTACCAAGTATTGCCTCAAGAAATGATAGAACCTCAATCGTATGTTCCCAGACCCCGAGGTGATGATAGAAGTTCTGGGGAACGCCCACAATTGCCTCAATCTCAGGAATCATGCGTGAAAGAAAGCCATACTTTTCCATTGAGAGTGCCTTCTGAGGGAGATTGCCTCCGCGTAGAAGGCGTAAAACGAACCTTCCGGCTTGCCCTCCCGAAATCTTGTGCATCTCTCTGGCGGCTTCCTCCAATTCCATGGCGGTCTCATCGTCCTCGACAAAACCGAACTCGCCTGCCAGGAAAATAGCCGTTAAAACTGAACGAATTGCTTTTCGGACTGACCCGGGAAGGATTCTTCTGAGTCTCCTTTTTTCGATATCAAGAACCCCTCCGAAAAAATCCAGCATATTACCGGGATCAGTGTCCCGAACATCAATGGCCAGAGAAGTACATGAGTACTCCTTCCTAGAGACAACCTCCCTGATTGATTGCCCGCGCATATCTTGCACTATGAGTGTGCGACCGGGATGCAGCGAAGGGTAAAGGAACGCAACGTCTCCTCCACTCTGGAATCTCCCTAAACCCGCGACAGTTCTTGCCTTCAGCGCATAAGAGAGATTCTCGCAAGTCTCAGCGGTATTATCAGACGCTATAAAGATACCGGAGCTTTCCTTTCCGAGAAATGCTAACAGAGGATACAGACCTATGAGGTAGTTCTTTCCCCTCCCGCATTTACTCAACACCTCCCTGACTTCCAGTAGCAGGGGGTCATTATTGATGACCATAGCGAAATTCTCTTGACAATCCGACACGCTCAAACTCTTTTATCAGTAAAAAATTTCCGCTGAATGGGGGCGGGCCAATATCAAGCGTCTTAGAATCATCGAACCCACGGGGTCAGTTCCGCTCCCAGATAACACGAACAAACCTGTCTTGCTCCTGCCACATAATCCTCAGGCTGCCTTTGAATGCTTTTTCAACCTCCTTGCCTATCTTCTCCGCTAAATGCTGATCCGTTGTTTGGATCACAATCCCATCATCGTCTTGGATTTCCCTTATAATTCGCGCCCCCACATTCCTGCGCGAGACGCGAGCTGCGGTACGCCTGATCAGGTTACCTATCTCCATCGCGTGTGCTTTTAAAAATGAACCCCTAAGGGTGACAACTCCCTCAACCTCTCCTCTTTTCGTCCTCAAACAACCAGGGCAAAGGCTTACTGAAACCCTGCCCTTGACCCATCGGTTTTGTGTCTTATCCTTTTCGTTTTCTTCCCTGTAGGTCCACTTGCGCCCGTCATGCATGGCCCCGCAGCGCGAACAGATTATCATCTTTCTCCCCCCTCGGCAGACTCTTGATAAACGCGCTGAATTCTTCCATCAAGCATGCATAAAACTTCATAGTTAATCGTCCCGAGCAGGGACGCAAGTTCATCGACGGTTATCTCATCTTCGCCCTGCCTGCCAACCAAAATAAACTTAGTCCCCTCTTGAATTCGGTCAGAGCCAGTCTCCACCATGCTAAGGTCCATGCAGATATTGCCTATAACTCTCCTTCTCTTCCCCCCGAGAAGAACATGTGCTTTGTCGGAAAGGATTCTTGAGAACCCATCGCCGTATCCAACAGGTATTACAGCCACATTTGTATCCGAAGGGGCAATATACTTAAGTCCGTAGCTTACCCCCTCCCCCTTTCGAATGAGCTTCGAGAAAACCACTTCACCCTCAACCGATAGAACGGGTTTGAGACTGCCCTTCGTGTCAATAAGGCTTGATGGTGAAAGCCCGTAAATCGCTATTCCCGCTCTAACCATGTCGTAATGACTTCTTCTGTGCGCAAGGATTCCCGCGCTGTTCGCGGCATGCTTGATAAGCGTTCTACCAAGAATTTCTTCCGCTCTCGCTGCGGCCTGCTCGAAAATCTCCATCTGTTTCTCAGTAAACCCGCTCGTCGGGTCATCCGCGCAAGCAAAGTGGGTGTATATACCCTCAATCTCCAATCCTTGAAGTCCTGATACCCGCTTGAAAAAGCTTTCAAGGTCTTCCGGGTCGATGCCAACCCTGTGCATTCCCGTATCAATTTTGACGTGGACTTTGACCTTCTTTTCTGACTCGGATGCCGCCTCTGAAAGAAAGCGCGCAAAATCGCTGGTATAGACGGAACAGGTCAAATCCAAAGCCACCGCCTCCGGTGCACTTTCGAGGCTAGGTTCGAAGAGAAGGTGTATTGGGCAATCAAACCCTGCTTCCCTGAGACGACGAGCTTCAGCCATAATCGCAACGCCGAGGCAATCCGCCCCGGCCTCAAGTGAGGCTTTGGATACCTGAATATCCCCGTGCCCGTAAGCATTCGCTTTCACGACAGCCATAAACCTGCAACCCTCAGGGATAAGGCTTTTGAGGAAAGAAATATTTGATCTCAGGTTCGAAAGGTCTATTAATGCCCTTATGGGTCTTGAGGTATCGTTCATATTCTCAAAATAAGGGTTTGTACGCTTATAGAGAAAAAACTCAACAGGTTACCTTTTCGTTTTCGACCGATTCTTCCACACAACGAAAACGCTTAAATCGATTCGGGCATATTCCCGCAGTAAGTCGCTAAATCCCTTTGATTTATTTCTTCACCGTAAAACCCGCTGCAACCTCTAATATTGCCCAAACCCTTTTTGTTAAAAAGGTTTTTTCAGACACCTTGAGGTAAATTCCTCCTCAAACCTCTCCTTGCCCAGTCGTCCCTTCGCATCGCGAGCGGGATGGCCCCGATGACATCCCTTGCTATCATTCCCTGAGCGGCATTGAGCGCAGCTGACAGATCCGCCGCGTACCCATGTATGAAAACACCGGCAGAAGCCGCTTCGAACGGGGGAAGACCCTGGGCGAGAAACGCCGCGATACATCCGGTTAGCACGTCACCCATGCCAGCGGTCGCCATTCCGGGGTTCCCGGAAGAGTTCACGTACACTCTCTTTTCCGGCTCGGCGATCAAAGTGCCCGCTCCTTTTAACACGACCACACACTTCCAGTCTTCGACAGCCTTCAAAACGGTCGAAACCCTGTCCGACTGAATTTCTTTCACCGAAACATTCATGAGCCTGGCAATTTCTCCAGGATGAGGCGTTATGACCGTATCGTTTTCCTTTTCAGAAAGAATGTTGGTCGCGCCAACAAGAGCGTTCAATCCGTCGGCATCAAGAACAAGCGGCTTGTTCAATTTCCCGAGAAACTCCCTGACAAACTGCACCGTCTCGAGGTCCCTTCCCAGCCCGGGACCCACAGCCACCACGTCAAAATTATCGCTGACCTCCAGAGCGCGATCCACCGCCTCAATTGAAAGGGACCCCCTCCCAGTATCAGGGAGCGGAGCGCTCATAACCTCCGTGAGTTTGATTTCCATGATTAGATTCAAATTTTCGGGAATCCCAACCGTCACAACACCCGCACCCGCTCTCAAGCACGCCTGCGCACAAAGGGCGACCGCTCCGGTCAACCCGGTTGAGCCACCGATAATTAGAACACTGCCACAACTATTCTTGTGCGCATCGGGCGCTCTGAGGGGCAGAATGTCAATCGCAAAATCCTCATCGAGTAGGTAAATTTCGGAATCTAAAATCTCGTCGAGAAGGTATGCCGGTATTCCTATGTCCGCTATCTCGAGCTCGCCCGCATAAGCCGCTCCAGGATACTGAACAAGCCCAACTTTTGGATTCTGGAACGTGACCGTTCTTTCCGCGACCACGGCCGGACCTGTAACGGCACCGGTATCCCCAGATACCCCGCTGGGAATATCGACCGAAAGTACCGGGGCTCCATATTCATTAATCGCTCTTATGGCAAGAGCGTGAACGCCAGCCGCCGTCCCCCTAAAGCCCGTTCCGAAGATAGCATCAATGATAAGGTCGAAGCGGGGAGAGCGCTTGATAAAATCGGAGACTTGCTCATCCGACTTGATTTCTGACACTTCCACCCCGGAAGCCTCGAGTTTTTCGAAATTGACCTTTGCGTCCCCTTTTAGTTTTTCAAAACCGCCAACAAGGAAAACACAAACATCCACGGAGTAATCCTGAACAAGGTAATGCGCTGCGACAAAACCATCGCCGCCGTTGTTTCCAGTGCCACACCAGATTGCCACTGAGCGACCGCTGCTCTCTGAAAGCATGCGCCCTGCTGCCTGCGCAACAGCACGCCCGGCATTTTCCATCAACTCAAGACTCGGTATGCCAGCGATTTCCACCGCAGCTCTGTCAATTTCCGCCATCTCCTCTGGTGTCAGGACCCTCACAGATGGTACTCTGCGCCCAACATTCATCTTTTAATCTCCCGCCGGTAAAAACTTAAGTCCGTTTAAGCTGATCGCAACAAAAATCAAAAAGAGCAATAAACGTAAAACCGTTTCTAATTATTCTTACCCATCCCCTTCAAATCCATCGTGTAAGAAATAAAACCCATTTCGCAAGTTCCAGGCGTCGCACACGGAGAAAACTGCGAATTTTTCTGGCAAAACAAGCAGATTCTCTCTATCTATTGAATTAGCCAAGATGCTCGCCTTTTTCTTCTGCTTCTTCTTCCAGGTTGCGCTCATTTGCCGGGCGCATGCTGAGCAATCGCTGTCCCGACAAAAGTGCGGTAATTATCATGAACAGACAAAACGCAATTATCGCGGGCACGGAAATAATAAGAGGCGGAAGGAAATTTTTCACTATGAGGCTTTGCCTGCCAGGAGCAATCATAAGTATCAGAGACACCAGGCCTGCCAAAAAAAGAAGCGACATGGCGGCGCATACGGAAAAAACGCACTTCTCCCATGGGGAAAAACTATTGAAGGGCAAGGGTGGTCTTGTGAAAAGCGCATAAAGTAAAAATACAAAACCTATTACGAATCGCAGGGAGGTTCCATAAATAATTGAACCAATAAAGTAACCTATATTTTTCCCCGAGCCCAAAAGGGCAAGCCCGTAATTATCCCTAATCAAGCTATCAGCCCTGTTTGCCGCCTCGAGCAAAGAAAACAAGACCAAACAAACGCCCGCAAGGAATACGATCAAAAGGAGAATATCACCTGCCAGCGCATGTTTTGAGTCCTTAGAGTACCACGCTTGAGCTTTATCGCCCACAGACTCTTTGCGGCTTATATCAAAACTTGCCTCTCTCCTCGTTGTGGTTTTCTCACCCCGGATTGTGCCAACCTGATGCCCACTCCACTCTTCGAGTTTAGCGCCACAACGATGACATTCATCGCAACCGCATCTCTGTTCAATACCGCATCGAGGACAGTATTTCATGAACTTATTATCACTCAACGGTGACGGTTTTTGCCAGATTGCGAGGTTGGTCCACGTTACAGCCTCTTATCTTCGCAATGTGATAAGCAAGCAATTGGAGCGGAATGATGGCAAGCGGTGGGGATAAAAGTTCCATGCTCTCAGGCACCCGAAGAACGCGGTCGCAAATCTTTTCGATATCTGGATCGCCCGCCGAAGCAACCGCTACAACTGGCGCCCCCCGCGCTTTAACCTCTTCAATGTTGCTGATCATTTTCTCATAAAGAGAATCTCTAATTGCAACCGCAACAACAGGAACATTCTTGTCTAAAAGAGCGATTGGACCATGTTTCATTTCACCAGCAGGGTACCCTTCGGCGTGTATATAAGATATCTCCTTAAGTTTTAGAGCCCCCTCGAGAGCCACCGGAAAACTTATACCTCTGCCAAGAAAAAGAAAATCATCACAATCGCTGAAGCGATGAGCGCATTCCTTCACCTGCTCGTCACTAGAGAGCACCTCTTCCATCAGGTCCGGAATACCGCGCAGCGCCTCTGTAATCACTCCGTACTTACCTTCACTCAAAGCATCCCTTAGCTTCCCGAAGTGCAGGGCAAGCACCGCGAGAGCGGCCATCTGAGACGTGAACGTTTTTGTTGCGGCCACCCCGATCTCTGGACCGGCGTGTGTGTAGATGACACCATCAGCTTCGCGTGTCATTTGACTTCCAACCACGTTTACTACCGCGATGACGGGGACACCGGTGGCTTTTGTCTCCCTGACGCTCGCCAGGGTGTCGGCAGTTTCCCCAGATTGGCTTATTGCTATGACTAAATCCCGCTCGCACAATACCGCCCCTCTATAACGGAACTCCGAGGCGATCTCAACTTCGACGGGGACTTTAGCCCACTGCTCAAATAAATACCGCGCTATAAGACCTGCATGATAGGATGTGCCGCACGCGACTATAACGATTCTTCTCAATGATTTCGCGTAGTCCTTATCCAACAGAAACCCTTCTAACGATATATCTCCCTCCCTGTTGAACTTGTCAGCAAGGGTGTCAGTGAAAGCTCTCGGTTGCTCGTATATTTCCTTGAGCATGAAATCCTCATATCCACTCTTTTCGGCAGCGTCGAGATCCCATGTTATTTCCTGAGCTTGCCTTTCAACCTCGAATCCTTCCAGATTGGTAATCTTTAAAGAATCCCCACCAATACACACCACCTCATCATCCTCGAGAAAAATGACCTCTTTGGTTCGCGACAGAAAAGCGGGAACAGCCGAAGCTACAAACCACTCGTCTTTGCCTATCCCGACAACCAGCGGGCTTTCCCTTCTTGCGGCAACAAGAGTGCTGGGCTCTTTTCTTTGGACGACGGCGATCGCAAACGAACCCTCGATCTCCTTTATGGCTTCCCGAACGGCGATACTCAAATCGCCTTCATACTTCTCTTCAATTAGGTGAGCGACAACCTCCGTGTCCGTCTCGCTCGAAAACTCATGACCCCTTTCAAGCAGTTCTTCCTTTAACTGAGAGAAGTTCTCAATGATGCCGTTGTGGACGACAAACAGGTTTTCATGACAATCGGTGTGAGGATGAGCATTTTGCTCACTCGGAGCGCCGTGCGTCGCCCACCTCGTGTGGGCTATACCGATTTTTCCAGGCATCTGCGCGCCAGCGATATGATTCTCGAGGACGTCAAGGTTTCCTCTTACCCTAAGCCTTGTGAAACTTCCGTCTTCCCCGATAACACATATCCCCGCGGAGTCATAACCTCTGTACTCAAGCCTTCTTAAACCCTCGAAAAGGATTTCCTTGGCTTCCTTATTCCCGATATAGCCGAATATTCCGCACATCTCTCTCCTCTTGAAGGCCACTTCATCTCAAACAGACTGCTCAAAAATCTGCGTAATCGCTTTTGGAGCAAAACCAAACACAGCGCTTCTGGGCAATGAAATAGAAGAGCTTAAAAACTTACTCACCCCAGCTCACGTTCAAGAGCCTCGGCTATCCTCTTCGCCACGGATTCGGCGATCCTGCGACTCCTGGCTTCCACCATTACCCTCTCAACAGGCTCCGTACCCGACGACCTGAGCACTATTCTTCCATTTTCACCCAGCTCATCTTCACACTGCCGGACCAATTCCCACACAGACATGTCGGGAGAAAGCCTTCTTCCGCTTCTGGAACGGACATTAACCTGAACTTGAGGAAACTTTTTCAGGACCTTTGATAAATTCGAAAAGGTCTCGCCAGTTTCCTTCATTATCCCAGCAATCATGAGAGCGGTCAGGGTGCCGTCTCCGGTGGAGGCGTGTTCCCTGAATATCACGTGGCCTGACTGTTCCCCACCCAAAAGCGCGCCTGTTGAAAGCATCTCTTCCATCACGTAGCGGTCACCGACTTTCGTGCGCACGTTTCGAATTCCCATGGAGTCAAGGGCTACATCCAGACCCTTATTGCTCATCACGGTGGTTACCACAACCGGGGGATGCAGCAGGTCTTTTTCTCGAAGATATTTCGCGGCAATGCCAATGATAAAATCTCCATCCCTGACCTCTCCCTTTTCATCAACGCAGATGCATCTATCTCCATCACCGTCTAAAGCGAAGCCAACATCCGCCTTCCATGACAGAACAAGCTCAACAAGCCTGCCGGGTGAGGTGGAGCCACATCCGCTGTTTATGTTCTTGCCGTCCGGTTCTATTCCGATTGCCTCGACTTGGGCTCCCAATCGCGCAAAAATCTCAGGGCAAGTCCTGTAAGCGGCACCGTTAGCGCAATCGAGAGCGACTCTTAGGCCGGAGAGGTCGCACTTTGCGTTTGAGGCAAGTATCTCGAGATACCTCTCCTCGGCATCATCCATTACCGTGAGAGTTCCGATGTTTTCGGGGTCCCCATCCCGCTCCGAAACCAAACTATCGACAAGCTTTTCAAAGTGCTCTTCTACCTCAGCCTCCACATCATCAGAAAGCTTATACCCGCCTGGACCAAATATCTTTATCCCGTTATCCCGGTACGGATTATGCGAAGCTGAAATAACCACCCCCGCTGAGGCGCGGATATCCTCCGCTATGAAAGCGATCGCTGGCGTCGGAAGGATTCCGCAAACGTAAACGCATGCTCCCTCAGAAAGAAGACCAGCAACGAGTGCTTCCTCGAGCATCCTGCCCGAAATCCTCGTGTCGCGACCCACAACCACGACAGGATTATTAACGCCGAGCGCCCTTATGATGGAACGACCGGTCACAAGCGCTATTTCAGGAGTCAAATCCCGGTTAGCCTCACCTCGTATCCCATCCGTCCCAAAGTACTTCTTCTCGCTCTTCGAACCGGAGAATAAATTTTCGTCGCTCATGAATGCCCTCGCGTTCAAAAATCACGCCGACCTCGATCGGTCGGTACCAATAACGAATAACAAACCGCACTTTCTAATTGGCTCTCATCACCTTTTTACAAAGGCGATGGAGCGGGAATAACACGGAAGACAAGCGAGTTCATTTTACTTGAAAAACAAAAATACCCGCTAATTCCCTGTAGAGACCATGAGAGGAACATTATTTGAATCATTTTGCGAGGATTACCGCTTGGAAAATTGGGGTCTTTTTCGCGCTTTTTTTAACCCGTATTTTTTACGCTCTTTGATCCTCGCATCCCGGGTTAAAAACCCCGCCTTCTTGAGGTCTGCCCTGAGGGTTGGGTCTGCCTGCACTAGCGCACGCGCGATCCCCAATTTAAGAGCCGCGGCCTGTCCGGAAATCCCACCGCCCTCTATCTTGGCAATAACATCGTATTTCCCTTTTAGATTCATATGGGTTAACGGGGAAATCGCCTCTATCTTAAGACGCCTTACGGTAAAGTAATCATCGAGGTCTCTGTTGTTCACTTTTATTTCCCCGTTACCTGGGTAAAGCCGAACTCTCGCTATTGCCTCTTTACGCTTTCCGGTGCCCCAGTAGAAATCAGCGGGCAATTTCAACACCTTCCATTCCAATTGAGTATCGCCATGCTAACCGAACAAATTCCATCTATCAGAAGCCACGTCCCAAATCAACCTGGTCAGTGAAAATCATCCTTCAAGGTCGATCGGCTCAGGCTTCTGCGCAGCGTGAGGATGCTCACTGCCCGAATAGACGTGCAGTTTCTTAATCATCGCCCTGCCCAGGCGGTTATGCGGGAGCATACCCTTGACCGCGTGAATTATCATCTCTTCAGGCCGAGACTCCTTCATTTTCAAATAAGGAATCTCCTTTAAGCCCCCCGGATACCCGGAATGCCTGTAATACGCCTTTTTCTGCTCCTTATTTCCGGTAAGCACAACTTTGTCCGCGTTGATAACCACCACGTGGTCACCAGTGTCAATATTTGGCGCGTACAAGCTCTTTCGCTTGCCCCTAAGTATCTGGGCAATCTCGCTTGCAAGCCTACCGAGCACTTTTCCCTTTGCGTCCAAGAGATACCATTTTCTCTCGATATCGGACGGTTTTGGGAACCGTGTTGTCCTCATCATTTTAAGACTGCTCATAACCCTTACATTCCTTTATAGTCTGAAAAAATGACGCCCCTCATTAGGGCGCCAATAATTGCATGCAGCATAATAGATTAACCCGCTGTCTCTGTCAACAATCCAGCGCCGTATGCTGACGTGTTATTGATATTCGATACCACCCGCCTGAGTGTATTTAACTAACAGGCAAGGTTACCTATATCCCTTATCCGCCGCACAATCATGCCCGGCGCCTTGCGAAAATCCACTAAAGGAGCTAAGCCCGATTCCGTTTTAGGACTTGCCTTTAAATTCTTCTTCCAGCAATACTTTGAGTTCGCGTTTCAGAATCTTACCAACACCACTTGTGGGCAGCTGATCCATGAAGTGAATCACTTTCGGGACCTTGTACGGAGCAACCTTATCGCGCAAGTACTGCAAAATTTCCTCTTTCTTGGCATCGCTTTTTTCAACCCCAGGCTTTAACACGATTGAAGCCGCGACGCGTTCCGATCCGGGACGGTCCGGGTCAGGGATTCCCACCGTTGCCGCCATGTCAACATCTGGGTGTTTGACGAGAATATCATCCAGCTCACGCGTGAAAACTTTGAATCCGGAGACGTTTACCATATCTTTGACCCTGTCAACGATGTAGAAATATCCATCTTCATCCATGTATGCCACGTCACCAGTGAACATCCATCCGTCCCTGATTGCGTAGGCTGTCTCATCGGGCTTGCCTAAATACTCCTTCATCAGTTGCGGACCTCTAACCGCTATCTCACCCGGTTCCCCGATTTTCGCAAGTTCTTTCGTTATTGGATCGACAAGCTTGAACTCAGTATCCGAAACCGGCATGCCGATTGAAGCTGGTTTCTTCTTACCGTAGCGCGGATTGCAAGCGGTGACAGGCGACGTTTCCGTCATTCCATAGAGTTCGATAAAGTTTCCTTCCCCGATTATGCTTTCGAGTTCTTTTATATTTTCGGGCGGGAAGGGTGCGGCCGCGCTGAGACACCACCACAGATTGCTCAGGTCAAGTTTCGCGAACTCCGGGGTCTTCATGAGCTCAAAGAAGACCGTCGGAACGTTCACTATTATGTTGGGCTTGTAACTTTTCACAGCGTTGATAATGAAATGGGCATCTCTCGGATTGGGCACAACAATTTGCGTAGCGCCGTTGGTCAATGAAAAACCGCCGAAAGCAAGACCCGCGATATGGAACATAGGAAACGCACTGATAGCAACAGTCTCGGGTGGAAGATCAAGCCATGAAAGCACCTGCTGGCGATTTACCATGAAACTTTTCTGTGTGATTACAGCGCCTTTGGAAGGCCCGGTAGTACCTCCCGTGTACATAATGAAAATGGTATCCTCCATAGTCCGCGGAACGTGAACCTTTGATGTCGGCATTCCCTCAAGCGCGTCCATAAAACTTACGACATTTTTCCCAGTAAGCGGGCTCACCTCTCCAGTCGGGATTTTCTTGAGCGCTTTGCCGAGCACCCTTTTCAGACCGGGAAGAAAATCGGCAATTGTCGTCACCAGTACAGTGGAGAAAGGAGCCTTGTCAGCCACCTCGGCAATCTTTTCGAACAAGATGTCTGTGGTAATAATGACCTTTGCCTGGCAGTCATTGAGCTGATGCTCCATCTCATGAGCGGTAAGAAGAGGGCTCACGCCTGTTGAGACGCAACCGGCTTTCTGAACCGCCACAAGGCTTATGTAGTGAGCAGGAATGTTAGGCATATGGAAACCAACGACATCACCCGGTTTTAAGCCAATCTTGATAAGATATGCTGCGAGTTGATTTGAAAGCGCATCGAGCTCTTTGAAACTAATCTTTTTCCCCATGTAAATAAGCGCGGTCTTATTGGGGTATTTCGCCAAGATTTCGGCGAATTTCTCGGCGTAAGTCTTATTCTCGTATTTGAGATTCGACGGTACGTGCTTGTCGTAATTTTTTAGCCATGGCTTCTCGCTGTAAATGTCTGCCATCCCTTTACCTCCTTGAAATCCCGAATAACCCAAAGAGCGCCGAAAAGAAGGGTTGATGTGCTAAACGCATGGAGAACGGATAAAAAACCCGAAAGGAACGTTTAAACTTATATCAGGGTTTTCAGCACAAAAACGATCAAGACAGAGAAAGTTAGAGCCCACCGCTCTAACCTTAATTAAGCCTCTCATCTGTAGCACCGCTTCCCCCCGCCATATCATCTGCTGGTGAATAAACCGCAAATCTCATCCAAAAAGAGCGTTTCAAATAATTTTTAAAGTTTCACTTATTTTACAATCTGCTTATAAGATAGTGAAGTACCAAAAATAAAATCTAATAATTTCAGTTTTCCCGGAAAGCGTTTATTGTCCCCGATCCAATTTCCGAATTCACCGCATCACCGAGTAACAATCTCAAACCGCGAAAACATCTTCGGGATATGCAACATCCCATAGAAAAAGCCCGTGAGGCGGAAGAGGCTCCGCGCAGGGACCAGCCCCTCCCTCCAGCTTTTTCCTGTAATCATGAATGTCCCATTTCCCGGAGGCGACATTGAGCAAAGCCCTGCACAAGACCCTGACCATTTTATACAGGAACGAATTGGACCTTACTGTTATGTGAATGAGCCCTTGAAAGCAGTCGAATTCGCCCACTTCGCATTTCATTATGTTTCTCACGGTATTCTTTTCCTCTGAACCAACCCTGAACGCGGAGAAATCATGTTCGCCAAGCGTAAGTTCACAGGCTTCTCCCAGAAGTTTTTTATCGAGATTGTGAGAATAGAAAAATGCGTACTCCTCGAGTAAAGGAGAGGGAGTCTCTCTGTTGAGGATGAAATATCTGTATTCTCTCCAGAGCGCGTCACGCCTCGGGTCGAATTTTTCACGAACTCTTTTGATATGAGACACAGCGATGCCGTTCGGAAGCAGGGCGTTGAGGCTTCTTAGAAACATTGGGATTTCAAAGTTACCTGACAGCGAAAATGACACCATTTGACCCGCCGCGTGAACGCCGGCATCCGTCCTGCCCGCGCCTAACACATGGACGTATTCCCCAGCTAGCGTAAGTAGCGCATCTTCAAGCGCGCCCTGGATGGTTGGAATTCCCGGTTGCTTTTGGAAACCGTGAAAATTTGTGCCGCGGTATTCAACCCTTGCGCAGTAGTTGGGCAAGTTTCCACCCTCCGTTTCGCAAAATCCCTCAAAAGCTTTTGCCCCACCTTAGGTAAACTATGAAAAAACCACAGCAAATGCGTTGTCCTGGACTTGAATGACCCGAACAAATATATCAGATTAGCTCTTTCTCGATAATCGACTCAATGGATGAATAACCAACTATTCCCCTGTCAATGCGCTCCATCGCCTCATGGAGCTTCTCCTTTAGCTCAGCGCTTTCTGTCACCGCTTCAATCTGCCTTAACAAATCTAGGATCTGCTTCATGGTCCTTACCATGTCTCCAACCGATCTGTCAGGAAAATTTGACAGTATCTCCTCAAGTTCATGCCCTTGTGCCCAAAAGAAAGCCATGTCTGCAAATCCGGTGTCGAGCGCCCCGAGAAGGTCGAGCCCGAATTTCTCTTCTTCTCCCTTAATTTCGGAGTAAATAATCTCAAGTTCGCACAAGATCTCGAATAGAGGACCTTTCAAAATTCCCTCATGGTCGGCTTCGGTTTTCCTCCTGGCGGTATCATCTTCTTTGGACTCGTAGATAAACCAGGATGTAAACGCCACTATCTCGGATGGGTCGAGTTCGTCCAAATACCCTCGCTCAAGGGATTCGACAACCAAAAGATCGCATTCGTTATATATTTGCTTGAGCAGAATTCCTTTGGGCGTAAGCGTTTCCCCACTTAGATACCCAAAACCCTCAAGAATAGTCATTACATCCCGTAGTTTCTTTGAAAGAGGCTCGTTTTCGGATTCTATTAGTTTTTTTGCTGTTTCTACTTTCTTTTCGAGTTTTTCCGCGCGCCTTGCCGCCTCCAAACAGCGAGTTCTATGCTCGCATCTATGGCATGGATAACTTTCAAACTCATCCTGGAGAGCATTGAGCGTTTTTCTTAAAACACTCTCTTCCTCGCTCGGCGTTACCGCATTTACTTCGGGGAAAGACCCTATAAGGCGCTCCATTGTTTCACCAACGGATGCTCTCACTTTCTTCAGGGGAGAGACTATCCTTTCCACATCCACGGCGCCGATTACCCTGGGAGGATGCGCCAGGGAACGAGTACTTACTCGACGATATCTTCCCCTTGAATCCACCACGAGGACGCCGGGCTCACCGCGCTTGAGCGAAGGCTTCTTGACAACTGCGACGACGCTGGCTGCTCCCTTCTTGCCCATGAGAAAAACATCCCCGGGTTTAAGAATTGACAGCGCTTCAGCCGTCTGGCTTCTTCTCCTCTCTTTTCTAACAGAAGCAAGAACGCGCGATATTCTTGATACCTCTCTTTCCATCTTTCTATAATGCCGGGCATCCGCCCCGAGGTCACATGCCGCGTTCTGGGAGATCAAGGCGATCTCCTTTTGAAGGTGGTCGATCTCCGCCTCCAACGTCACCACTTTCTTGTCTGCCATGTACTGACCAAAAGACCTATTTATGACCTTCTCCGCCTGCTCAAATGAGTGCCTTGCCAAAAGGTTTGTCGCCATGTTGTAAGTAACTTGAAAACTCGACACGACCGGGTCAGGGGGTCGAGAAGCAAGCGCGCGAATCTGATCAACGCTGAAAAATGCTTGGTACAAAACTACAGCATAGCCAACTTCATCTATCGACCTTCTGCCAGCGCGTCCGGTAAGCTGGCGATATTCACCCGGAGTGAGCGGGCGGTGCTTTTCCCCGGTCCATTTGGTAAGCGATTCAATAACCACACTTCGAGCGGGCATGTTTATTCCGAGAGACAAAGTCTCAGTCGCAAAGACTACCTTGAGGAGTCCCAAAGAGAACAGCTCTTCTATCGCTTCCTTGAAAAGTGGTACTTCACCCGCATGATGAGAAGCAAAACCAGCCCTCAGCGCAAGTTTGAGTTTCCGGTAATCAAGACATTCAAGATCCGCTTTTTCCAGAGGCGCGACCTTTTCTTCGAGGTAGGAATCCACAAGTTTGGCTTCGGTTTTGGAGTTCAAAAACAGTCCGTCCTCAATGCAATAGTCAACCGCGTCATCACAGGCGGATCTCGAGAAAAGAAAATATATGGCGGGTAGCATATCGGAACTGGCAAGTTTTCTTATTACTTTTGTTCTTCTCGGCCTCAACTCCTTTAAAATCTTGTAACCCCTGGTCCTGCTGGCATCCCTCATGCGCTTCAGTTTCTCAAGTTCAGCTTCGATTCTGCGATGAATATCTTTTGCGAAAAGGGGAATGAGCGAATCACCAACAAAATAGAAGTTCTTGAGCTCAACGGGTCTTTTTTCGTGGTATATGACCTTCACGTCGCCTCTGAGACTGTCCATCCACTCACCAAGCTGACGCGCATTTGATATAGTGGCGCTCAAGCTAACGATTTTAACCTCACAAGGAAGCTGAATGATTATTTCCTCCCATGTCTGTCCCCTAAAGGGATCATCCATGTAGTGGATCTCGTCTAGCACAACAAACCTCAAACCGCACAGGAGATCGGAGCCCTCATAAAGCATATTCCTCAGTACTTCAGCGGTCATGACAACAACGCTCGCTTCCGGGTTAATGCTGTTGTCCCCGGTGAGGAGACCAACTTTCTCCAACGGTAAATAGGAGCGGAATTCCCTGAATTTCTGATTGGAGAGAGCCTTTAGCGGTGTTGTGTAGAATATCTTTTCGTTCTTTTCGAGCGCGGAGAACAGTGCGTATTCCGCAACAACCGTCTTGCCTGATCCGGTTGGAGCTGACACCAAAACGGAAAAACCTTTTGAAAGCCAAAGAACAGCCTCGTGCTGAAAATCGTCAGGCTTAAACTTGTATCTCTGGAAAAATGAATCCACATCCATGTTCTCAATTTTATCAGCGAGAAGCCCTTAGCGTGATCCGCGCCAAAACTTACGTGCTTAAGAATCAACGAAATTAGCTGGAAAAGGATAATTTCGGCTATCAGCAAAGTTTGATTGCGGGAGGAAAATAATATAAATTGCATTCTCGAAAGAATGAATGTGGATAAATTGACATGAGCGCGATCTATTCAAACCCGACTGAAAGGATACCCACTGACAAAAATATTCCCCTGCCTTCACAACCACCTGTAGAATCCTCCTTAAATATTCAAAGAGTTCCTTTTGCTGAAAGAGCGCGAAAAGAGGGCTCACTGGCGGCACTATCCCTTTTTGTTCTTCTGCTGTCTTTTTTCGGACCGTGCTTGAAGAGCAAGAAAATATGGATTGATATCCCCTGTCTTTTCAGAAAATTTACGCGTCTTCCGTGCCTTGCCTGTGGGCTTACCAGAAGTTTTATTTTCACAGCGCAGGGGGATTTCAGACACGCCTTCAAGACGCACCTGCTTGGACCACCGCTCTTTTTTACGCTTATAATCCTTTTCTTCTATTTCATTTTTTCGGTTGCCTCGGGCTACAGACTGACAATCACTCTTTCAGCGCCTGCCCGAAAGAAAATTTTCGCTCTCTCTCTTTGGATCGCCGTATTTGCCTGGGCATATAAACTTGTCTTTTCCAGAGGGTACTGGTAAATGAGCAAGCGTACTAACTGAAAAAATCCGAAAATCTTTTCCTGTTTTTTTGTAAATAAAATAGAATTATCCTCGAATCAGAAAGGGGGCGAACAAATTGACAAACGGGGAACAGGTATCGTCTTTACGCCAGAATCTTTACTACTACATCGCCCAAAGAGCGAACTCAGACTGGATGACCGATCCGCTCACAGCCATACTATTAACTGTTGTTACATGTGGCATTTACGATTTTTACCTTTTCTACAAATTGTTCGAAAGGAGAGACCAGCATTTCGCCAGGATTGCAAACATGGCGGCAGCCGCCATTGCCCTTCTGAAAGAGAGGGCCTCCGCGATGGGCAAAACGGAACTGATCTCTGAGGAGATACAGCAACTGGAGCTTATCCAAAGAGATTTCTATGAAATGAGCAAGGAAAGAGGCGCTACCCTCTGGCTTGTCATCGCCATTCTTACCGGCATCATCGGCATGGTCATCGGATATTACTTTCTTATGGATGATTTTGCACGGCATGATTCGGCGGAAGCGAGATTTTTCACGTTGATGTCTGCTGCGCTTGACAAGCTTGGGCTTGCCACTGGTTCATCCCAGGCGTCAAAGTCAATTCCGGAGAGAGAATTTGCGACGTTCCTTCTTCTGACTATTGTCACCTGCGGTATTTATCAACTCTACTGGCTTTATGTTTTGGTCTTGGACGGAAACAGTAATTTTGAAAATCAGGTTCCCTGGGAAGATTTCATCTTTCAGGCACTTTCCGCTTGAGAAGGCAAAAACCTTTTCCTTTATCATTATGGGAGCAATCCAAAAATAAATTTTACGGGGGTGACAAATTGATCTTTTGCGATAGGTGTGGTCAGGGAAATATGCCGGATTCAAGATTCTGTTCGATGTGTGGAGCTCCTTTAACAACATCCACAACTGGCCCCCAGGATGAGCAGGGCGGACCCAGGATTGAGAAACCCCAATTTCCTGAAGATTCCGGCACATCCGGCTCTCATGGGTTCCCCCCTCCGCCGCGACCGGGTGAGGGCTACGCCGGTTTCGGGCACAAGAAACCCTTTCCCCTGTATCCTTTAGATAGTTCTAAAGCCGGACATCAATATCACTCCGCGCCCTGGGTAGCACAGAGGGATGATCCAATGGCTATCGCCTCCCTTATCCTTTCTATATCGAGCTTCTTTTTTTTCTACCTTGTGGGCGCGATTCTGGGCTTGATATTCGGCTACATAAGCCTTTCTAACATAAGAGAAAGTGAAGGCAGGCTCAAAGGTGAACAGCTCGCAAGAGCGGGTATTATACTCGGCTGGGTGAACATCGGGCTTTTTTTTGCGATTTTCCTCACATCTTTTATCCTTATCATTTCCATGTTTTAACTCAAACCCACCAAAAGCAGAAAAACAGCACGTTGATTGCTAACAGCTCGTTTTTCGTTTCATGAGGGTTTTTATACCAGGACGCAACCGGCAAATGTTAAAAATTTTTAAGACATCATCGCTACTAGGATAATGTCCTTCTTGCAATATGCCTCGGTACAGCCAACGAGAAGCAGTACTTACGGCTCTTGGTCTTCCTCCTCCTGGAGTAGCTCATCTTCCTTCGCGGTCCCTTCTTTTGCTTCCTCGAGACTTACGCTTTTGAATCCTCCCTCAAGGCTATCAACAAGCGCTTCGACTTTTGATTTTGCCGAGTTGAGTTTTTCCTGGCAGTATTTCACGAGCTCAACGCCTCTTTCAAAGAGCCTGAGGGATTCCTCAAGCTCAAGTTCTCCGCTTTCGAGAGATTCAGTAATCCTCTCCAACTCATCAATCGCCTCTTTAAATGAAAGCTCCTCGTCCAAGTAAATCACTCCTTTTCGGTCACCTGTGCTCCAATCGCTCCCTCCGAGAGGACAACCCTGATTTCGTCGCCCCTTTCAACCTCTACCGGCGATCTTATAATCCTGTTGTCTTTCTTGGAGAAGGTAATCGAGTAACCCCTTTTCAGAATAGCGGTGGGGTTCAACGCCTCAAGCTTAGCCCGCAACCTGAGAAAAGCCTCCTCATTTTTTGACACGTCCCTTTTTGCAGAGGATAAAAGGCTCGGTACCGCAGATTCTAGTTTTCTTTCATACCCGGAAAAAATAATCCGGGGTCTTTTGAATACCGAGCTTGCAAGCACAGCGCGAATCCTCTCTGCGCTCGTTTGAATGCCTCTGGAAGGGCTCTCGTAAAGGATTTGCGCATCCCTTTCCCAAATCTGGATGAATTTTTCAAGCATTAAATTCGGACGAGTGAATACCGGTCTTGAAACGAGCATGCCAAGCCTGAATGACCAAGCGTTAATAATCGAAAAAACCCTCTTCACTGCTACGCTGTAAGTCTTTTCTAAACTCGATAACACCTCCGCTTTATCCGGAACCGCAGCCTGCGCCGCCCCTGTCGGAGTGCTCGCGCGATGGTCCGCCACAAGATCAGCAATTGTGATATCCGGCTCGTGCCCGATACCCGTAATGACCGGCACGCTCATTTTGGAAATCGCCCGCGCGACCTGTTCAGAATTGAAAGGCTCGAGATCCTGGAGCGAACCGCCGCCTCTTGCGAGTATCACAACATCCACGGGAAAGACTCTATCGAAAAACTCAAGAGCTCCCACTATCTCCTCAACAGCTTGCGGACCCTGAACCAAAACCCCTCGGATAAAGACGCGCGCCGGGGGGAAGCGCTTACCCAGAGTGACGGTGACGTCCCTGACAGCCGCGCCTCGCGGGGAGGTAACCACACCTATCCTCTCGGCAAATACAGGCAGAGGTTTTTTCAGCGAGTCGTCAAACAATCCTTCAACTGCGAGTTTCCTCTTTAAAGCCTCGATTCTTCTCTGGATTTCTCCTTCACCGAAAGGTCTTATCCGTTCCGCTCTTATTTGATACTTTCCCTGCTTCTCAAACAGCGTCAACGTGCCCTCAACCACCACAAGCATTCCTTCCTCGAGAGAGAAATCCAGATTGAGGAAATCATATTTCGGAATGATTGCCGGAAGAAGCGCCTCGGGGTCACGGAGATCTAAATAGACAAAATAGGGATACCCGGTATTAAGCCGAGAAACCTCCCCCATGACTTTCACGTGCAAGGACTCCAGATGCTGCCTGGCGATTCTGTTTACCTCGCTGACAGTGAGAATTCTCTCATCGGACGGAAGTCCACCACTTTTTCCGACTGTCTTCAAGGGCTGGTCCTCAAAGGTCATGATTCGCTCCGTGCTAAAGAGTATGCGGAAATTCCCGATGCTAAATAATATTATCCAAAAATGAGAAAATTGGTGCGCGTTAGGTAGATAATATCAATCACCACAAACTCAGAGCAGAGGTGATGAAATTTGAGGTTTCTCGTAATGGGAGCTGGGTCCATTGGCTCGGTTGTGGGAGGTTTTCTCGCACTGAGCGGTCAGGACGTGTTTTTTCTCGGAAAGGGAGAGCACGCCGAAAGTTTATTGTCAGACGGTTTAAACATATGCGGAATATGGGGCGAACATCGAGTAGAAAAACCCAGAGGCGCCACATCGATACATGGAATGATTGAATCCGGCTTTAGCCCTGAATGGACTTTACTATGTGTTAAATCCTACGATACAAAAGCCGCTCTTGAAGACCTCATGCCGGTTATTCCTTCCCTGAAAGGTATCATTTCCCTTCAAAACGGCCTGGGAAACATTGAGGCGATAGAAAAGGCGGCAGCGGGCAAGAGTGTTGGGGGAAGAGTGATATTTGGAGCAAGGACACTTTCCCCGGGTAAAGTGGAAGTAACCGTGTGCGCAGACGATGTGCTACTCGGACCAGTTTCTCAAGATTGCAAGGGCGTGGAGGAAGTAGTGGAAGCTTTTTCCGTTGCAGGCATCCCGTGCCGCTTCGAGAGAAATATCCTGAGTTTCATCTGGGATAAGGTTCTTTATAATTGCTGCCTGAATGCGCTGGCTACCATATTGAAAACTGACTACGGTCACTTAGGCTCAAGCCCACACACCCGTGAAATAATAGACACAATCATCGAAGAGTTCTATCTCGTGGCAAGAGCAAAGAAAGTTGAGCTGATCTCACCTGATTCAAGCAGTTACAAAAAACGTTTATACGAGGAGCTCATTCCTCCCACGGCGAAACACCGCTCAAGCATGCAGGAGGATATTGAAGCGGGTCGGAGAACGGAAATTGACGCTCTCAACGGCGCGGTCGCCCGGATAGGGAAAGAATGCGGTGTCGAGACCCCGGTGAATCGTACGCTCAGCCAAATGATACATTTTCTCGAAAAAGCCAACTAATGATTTGGGAATAAACAGTCAGACTGTCCACAGAAAAACCCAAAAGGCGAACCGGGTTTATCCCTTCTTTGTTCCGTGGATAAATATACACGGAAGAACATACCTCACATTCGCCTTTGCCGCCCATGATGAGAAATTAGACATTACCCTTTCCAATTTTTTTTCGTCATAACCTGTTTTAACGAGCAGGTTATGAGCGGACAGTTCGCCGGGAAGATCGAAAAGATAGTCTCTTATGATTTCATCTCGCGCTAATTTTTCAAAGGAAAACTTGTAGTGAACCACCAGAGATTTAAACTCCGCATTCTCGGAGGCAAAAGCCTCGCGAACAGCCTCCCTGACCAAAGACCTCGGCGCTCCAGTCGCTCTTAAACTCGCCTCAAGCAAGCGAAAATCCTCGGGTGGGGGCGCAGTGCCGCCCCTCCATGAACCTTCTCCCATGAGAGGCTCGAAAACCGAAAAAGACCCTTGCGGACGCAAGACTTCAAGCATCTTTGAGACTCCGAGCCGCATATCATTGAGATAGCAAAGAACGGACCTGCAGGTCACCCCGTCGGTACTTGAAGGGGGAAGAGGACAATCCTCTATCCTTGACCGGAGAGTCTCAATGTTTAAAAACCCTTTCTCTAATGAGCGTTTCTTTATAACCTCGAGACATTCTGCACTTTCGTCAATCGCAATAACTTTGCCACTTGAGCCAACTGCTTTTGCGAGTTCTAAACTTACAAGCCCTTCTCCAGCTCCGAAATCGACGACAGTGTCTCCGCGAGAAGGTGAAAGATTCTCCAGAAGGGTAAAGACGATATTTTTTAAAATAAATGAGTCAATTTTCGACTTCGGAAGATTATCAAGGTCCGATAACCATTGAGACCAGGTTCCGCTCGCTATTGAGAAGCATCCCTTCAATTCGACCCCCTGGAATTTAAAGCCTAAGCCGTTGGCTTCATATTTTTTCGGTAAATGCCAGGTTTGCGAAAAACTTACCAAACGAGATTGCTTACGAGCATGGCCGAAGCCGTTGCCTGTTCTGTACCAACGCCTCTTGCCCCCGCGTCGCAGCCCACAACCCAAAGATTCTCAACAGGCGTCTTAGGGTGCGGCTTATTTACCCCAACCTGACCAGGTATTTGCGCAAGACCGATGCACTCGGCAGTACCTTTGCGAGTGATTCTGTTTGTGTCCTTGTTTGTTATTCTCTTTTTGTACACAATGTGTTTCTTCATCTCCGGAAAAAAGGAAAACAGTTTCTCTTCGGCAATTTCGAGCATCTTTTGGCTTCTTTCCTCCTGGTCAACTTCCCGGGAAGTGGCAACCCCGCAGAGAACCAGCTGATACCCGGGAGGAGCGACTGTCTTATCCCACTCAGTGGGGATAGGCACGAAAAGGAAGGGGTCCTCGGGAAGCCCGTCGGGCTCGTCGCAATATGAAAAGATTCTTTCCGGCTCAAGCCTCGGTATGGGGAAGAAAGAAGGGGCGCGAAGATCTATGACTCGTTTGTTTAAAGCGAACTTTGTCGCGATCCAGGAATATGAAAGTTCAAGCGAGTTGACATAGTCCACGTATTCCTTTGGGAAATTTTTCTCGCCCGCCATCTCGACTGTCTTTTTCAATCCCGCGTTTGACACCACAAGTTCCGCAGTATATGTTTTGCCGTCTGTGCCAAGCACACCTTTGACGCGCCCTTCTTCAACAATTATTTCTTTCGCGCCGACTCCCAAACAGAGTTTGCCGCCGTCTCTAAGGAAAGCCTTGACAAAAGAAAGTGGGATTGAAGCTGCCCCACCTTTGGGAACCCCGAGCGTTCCGCACCTGAAAATGTCCGAGACGACGTACATGAATTCCCCCGCGGAAGATTTCGTATATGGAACTACAAGAAGAAGCATGCTTAGGCAATTAAGAGATCTGTGTATCGTGGGGTCGTCAGTAAAAAGATAAAGGAAATCCCTGGTGGTCATCTCGTCGTATTTTTGTATGAAGGCAGGGTGAGCTTTAGCCACCCCGCTTAACTCCCTGATGAAACCCTGCACTCCGAAATTCTTGATCGACCGGCGGAGCGTGTTTATTATATCAATTCGCTGCTTACCGCTTATGGCAGCGCTGACCATTTCCTTTAAAGCCTTGTTGCTCCTCATCCTCTGGTAAAGATAGAAAAAGCCCTTTTCGTTGAGCCAGATTGTCTCAGACGGATCCCTTATAAGCCACTCCTGGGGAATACCCAGTTCCCTTGCAACCTGACCATGAGGACCTTTTGGTCCGGTCGCGAACATGTGGATACCCGAATCAAACTTGAACCCTCCCTCCTCAAAGGTAGAACACTTTCCTCCAATGAATTTGTTTTGCTCAAGGAGAGTGACTTTAAACCCTTTGTTCTGCAAGAGCGCCGCGCACGCGCTACCTCCAGGACCCGCTCCTATCACTACGCAATTTTTTTCCATATTAACCTCCCGACTGCCCAAAAAGACGGAGAAGCGCATGAAAATCGCCCGATCGCTCAACCCGCGCCTCATGAAGTATGTTGGATGCAGGCGCGCAAATATTTTACAAACGGGCTGTTTCCGCCAATCGGGTACATACAGAACCTGATAAACATTAACGGCTCAAGGCTCTTCAACAACCAGCAACCGCGGGATCTAATACTTTTTCGCGACGACCGATTGACAATTTTTCCATCCGAGCATGCCGTGTTTTACGAACCTTCCTATTCTTTCATCCTCCGGTAACCTGCGCAAAGCGGCTTTCAGCGCCGCGCCGTAAACGCCTTTCGGCACAAAAGAGAGCGCCTTTTTCAAAAGGTAGGCTGACCTGAAAGAAGAAGTCGCTTTGAGAAACTCCTCGTGGGCTTTTCCTCTGTCTGACACAGCGATGGCGGCGATTTTCCCGGAGACCAGCGCCCCGTGAATTCCGAAAAACATATACGGCTCCATACATCCAGAAAGCGTGCCCGCAAGTATCGTCCTTCCGCCGAAAATTCTCGGATTACTGATTGAAGCGGCGGGAACGGGGAAAGTGAAATGTTCCCAGCTATCAAACTCGAAACCTTCGGTTATATAAACCCTCTCCTGGAAATGCTTAAGAGCGTCCTTCTTTATCGGGTATCTTTGGAAAAGGTGAGCAAGCAGCACACCGTTAATTGATGAGGTATAGGCATAATCGGTGGTGAAATCGTCGTGGTATATGGTCACATGGGTGGAATCGGTATCCTCAATCTTTTTCCTTGCAAGATAGTGGAACGATGTCAGATAGGGAACAAGGAAAGAATCAAATCCCTCGAAATGCAGACCGGTCGCGACAACGGAGTCAGGCGGAAGCTGCATGAAATCGTCCGGTGAAAAGCATCCTCTGCCGAACTCGAATTTAACTCCGGACTTAAGCGCAAGCGAGTACAGGTAACTGTCAAGCGAAGTGCTCCTGGGTCCTCTCTCGATCATGTATGAGGAAATCGCGTCCATATCAGCAGGGACGACTTCCCCGTAAACAACAGCCCTGCCTGAAGTGAATTTTTTAACCGCGGGGGATATATCGATACCCGTGTACGCTTTGATGCCCTCAAGGTCAATCGGAGTGCCCTCTGGCGAGGGATGATACAAAGGAGAGCCACCGATCCTTTGCTCTCTTTCAATCACTAAAACGTCTCTTCCCTCTCTTGCGAGATTTATCGCGCAAACGAGTCCGGCAAGTCCGGCGCCTACAACCACATTCTCGAACATGTAGCTCTCCCCTTTGAAACTAATAGAAAGTTCAAAGAACTATACCGTCTATTGACAGTTTCCACTCCGGAATTAAATAATTATTTTCCAGAAGTGTTTCTCGTCCGCTCGCTTTCGTCATATTCTAACCTTTTGTTTTTGGGCGATAAAGAGCAAAGAAAGGAGATGTTAGTCATGCCGTACTTCGAGAGTATCGAACCCTTCTACGAATGCATCTCAGAACTTTTCGACCGCCTATCCGAGGACCCGGTAATAAAAGAAAAGGCGCTCCAGTCCAAACTGATTGTGAACTTCATTTACAGAAACCCGGAGGGTGAAGTCTGGATCGACTGCACCGGGGATGAGATCAAACTCATGACCGGAAAGCAAGAACTAACCGCGGACGCGACTTTAAAAATGGATACAGATGTGGCGCACAGATTCTGGCTCGGTAAATTGAACCTGATCAAAGCGCTCACCACCGAGGAGATCGAATCGGAGGGTTCAGTCCCCAGAATGCTTAAACTTCTTCCGGTAATCAAGCCAGCTTTCAAGATTTACCCGGAGATACTGAAGAAAAAAGGCCTCGAATCAACAATAGAAGAACAGGATAGCTCACAATCTGAGACTCCATGAGTCAAAAAGAGACCAACAACGCTAAAACGAATACTCATAGCGTTCCCAACGCTGCGTCATCATCCCATATTCTTGTACAGGGCAATCTCCTTTTTGGAACTCGCCTTTTCCGTATTTTGTCTTGATTTGCGTATGCGTTGCTGGTTCGCTGTGTTGCCAAAATCGGACAAGAAAATATAAAATCCGAAACGTGCTTTTATACCGGGAGGGAAGATGAACGGCAAGGCGGTCAAAGAAATCGTAAAAATTTGCGGCGATAATAATATTCTTACTGGGGCACGCGCGCTTTCCAACTACTTCAGGGAAAAGGTACCGTCAACCGAACTTATGCTCGTTACGCCCGAAAGCGTGGATCAGCTTTCAGATACATTAAGTTTCTGTAATGAAAACGAAATCCCCGTGTTCTCTGTTAAAAAGCGATACCTCGACGATTGTGGAATCTCGGGCAAGCAGGGCGTCTTGATTGACCTGAGAAAAATGTCAGAGATTAAAAAGATTGATAAAGAGAACCTTTCCGCCTACATATACGCAGGGGTGACATTCGAAAAATTGCAGGCCGCACTCGCAAATGAGGGAATGAAAATTCTATGCCCGGTTTCGGGAACCACCGAGTCGGTGCTGCGCTCATATGTTGACCGGGAAATGCTGGTTGGCTCAACCTGCAACAGGCATCTGCAGTATTCTCTTTTTCACGCAGCCCTTGCCACGGGAGAAATATGGGTTTCCGGCTCACAGCAAATCACCGACGAGAGTCACGCCGATTTCAGGGAAGACCAGGGTCCCCAGATGTCGCCGTTTTTCGGCGCCTCTCAGGACATATTCGGCATTCCTTTTTACGGTGTCGTTTATACATACCCGGTTCGCGAAGAAAGAAGGGTGGTCGCCTACTCCTTTGAGGATTTACAAAACGCGGCAAGTCTCGTGTATAAAGTGAGCCGCTCCGAGTGGTGCTTTGAGGCTTTCCTCGCCAACGAGCGTTTTCTTTCTGTCTTGCTTGCCGGCGGACAGAGAGAATCCGTCGCGCCGGTCAAGAAGAAAATGAAACCGTGGACTGCGGTTATCTCCTTTGAGCACCACAAAGAACTCGTGGAACTGTGGGACAGATACACCGGGGAGGAAGCCGCACAACTCGGAGGCAAGCAGATCAAGGGTCAGGTTCTGGAGATGATCGATAAGGCTCTTGGGTCTCCCTGGTACTTATACGACAGGGATTTTTACAAAGGTCGTTGCGCAAGGGTTACGGGGTTTCAATATTTCAAGAACCTCCCGGCTGTTTTCTCAACCATCGACGAAAAGGCACAATCAAACGGGCTCAAATCCGCTGAAATTGGTAAAATTATAGTGCCCGCGTATTTCGGTGGGGCGGCATACTGCGAGGCTGACATTTATTTTAACCCGGAAAACGAAAAGGAGCGGGTTTCCACCGAGAATGCCGTCTATGGTTCCTATCAGTCACTGCTTAAAGATGGTTTCTTTGTTGACAAACCAGAAGGTGAGGTTGCCCAAATGGTTTTCTCAAGAGTTAACCCCACCTATATGCGGATGATAAAAACATTCAAAAGCATTGTGGATCCAAAAGGCATCATGAACCCGAATCAGCTTACAGAAGGAGTCTGAAAATGAAAAAGAAAATCACCGCAAGAAGAGATGTTCTCGCGGAATTAAGGGAAGATTTCTCCCTCTGCGGGAAATGCAAACTTTGTCAGGCTGTAATGGCTCAGCAATGCGACGACCCTCGGTTTTGGAGAAACTGCCCCTCAGGGTCCCGTTTCAGGTACGAGGCTTATTACGCTTCTGGCAAGATGGAGATAGCAAGATGTCTGGAACTTGCGGAAATCGAACCGGACGAGAAAATGAAACACGTCCTTTACACCTGTATGCTTTGCGGTTCCTGTGAAGACCGCTGCTATCCAATAAAACAGCTTCATCCGCTTTGGGTCATAGAACTGCTAAGGGAACAAGCGGTGGAAGACGGATGGGCTCCCCTTGATTGGTTTTCCGAAGTCTATGAAAACCTTGAAAAGACCGGAAATCCTTACGGAGTGCCCCCCGAAAAAAGAGCGCAATGGTCAGAAGGAATGGGCTTAAAGAATGCCCTCGAGGAAAAAGTCGAGTATCTTCTTTTCACGGGCGATGACTACCCGAGTTTCCCAAATCTCGTACCCAAGCTTCAATCAGTTGCAAGAATTCTCAAACTTGCGGGCGTTGATTTTGGAATCCTCGGGAAAGAGGAAACATCAAGCGGCAGTGCCCTTTTGCTTATAGGAGACCGGGATAGATTTGAGGAGTTTGCCGAAAAGAACATCGAGAAATTCGCGGCTGCAGGAGTAAGCAAACTGATTACGCCAGATCCCCACGCGTACGCCGTTCTCAAAGAAGAATATACGAAAGCGTACGACATGAAGGTTTATCACTTATCAGAAATAGCAAGCTCACTAATATCCAAAGGAAAATTGAAACCAAGCAAGAGCGTTAACATCAAAGCTGTTTACCACGACCCGTGCAGACTCGGAAGGCGTCACGGCGTTTTCGATGAACCAAGAAACGTTCTTAAGTCGATTCCGGGTCTTGAATTGCTTGAATTCCCGAGGTCAAAGAAAAACTCGCTTTGCTGCGGCGGAGGAGGGAGCGTGTTCTTCATTGAGCCCGAGTATGCAAGGTGGGTCACAAAGGAGAGGATCTTCGAGGCGGAATACATAGGCGCTCAAGCCATAATCACTGCCTGCCCCATATGCGGAAGAATGTTTGCAGACGCTATCGAAGCGATGAAAAAGGATATCGCCGTTTATAACCTTGCAATGGTGCTGGAGAATTCGCTTTAGGGGGTTGTATTAAATGAAGAGCAAAATAAGGAAAGAGGTAAGGGAAAGAAGGGTCGTTCACCGCCCCCATATTATGGAAAAGGACCCGACTCACAACAAAAATGAGAACCTTGAAAAAGCGCTTGCGGAACTGAAAGATGCTCTCGGTGAGGAATGGGTGAGCGACGCTCCATCCATACGTTGCGGATATGCAAGAGACCAGAGCTTTGTCCCGGCAACCTACCCGCATATAGTCTGCCTGCCAGCCAGCACCGAGGATGTTCAAGCTATATACAAAATAGCCAACGAATACTTGATCGACGTGATGCCGTACGGAACGGGCATATCCACCGTAGGCCTGACAATCCCTCCCTACGGCGGAATACTTTGTGACCTCCGGAGGATGGACAAAATCCTCGAAATAGACGGCGAGAACATGTTCGCGGTTGTCGAGCCAGGTGTAAACTTTCTAATGCTTCAGGCGGCAGCCCAGCAGGTGGGATGCAGAGTCTTGAACCCCTCTACATCAGCAACCGCCGGCGTAATCAGTAACCACCTTTTCTGCAATATAAACACAATGGCATCCAGATACGGATTCGGGATGGACAGCATCATAGACGTCGAAGCCGTGCTTCCCACTGGCGAAATCCTCACCACAGGTCCAGCTTCATATGGTGCCGTCAAGGGGCACGTTCCCGGTCCCGGACCGGATATTTCCGCCTTTTTTAGGTACAGCTTCGGAACGCTCGGAATAGTAACCAAAATGACGGTGCGGCTCTACCCTGAGCCAAAATACCATCAGCAGATCTTTCCCGCTTACGAAGAAGACAAACTCGAGGTTATGGCGGAAGCGCTACACATGATCGCACAGGATAACCTGACCCTCGAGCTTGCCCACCTAATGAACTCCTTCTACGGCATATTCATAGGGGAAAACAACAAAGAAGCAAGCAAAGTCGCTGAGCTGATGCCGCGCCATAACCTCCTCACCATTTTTGGAGGGGCAACCCAAGAGGAAGCTGACCTGAAGGCGGAAATTACCCAGAGAATACTCGAGGAGAAATTCCCGATGTTCGATTTTCTGCCGAAAGAAGCTCTCCTGGATCTCACAGAAGAAAACGAGTTTGTGAATCTGGATAAATGGGTGAAGTATTTCAACGTGACCGTCAGGGTCCAGCGCGTTCGCGGTTCCTTCATGATAGGCGCGCTTATCGACAAACTCGGAAACATGGTTGGAATAGAAAAGATGATGCGAGATGTATGCACGGACCAAATCGGCACCACGAACGACCCGCTCGCGCCGGATGATGCCTCAACCTATCTTCAGCCCTACCATATGGGAAGGGCAGCTTACATGGAATACGATCTGTACACCAATCAGGCTGACAAAGACGACCTGATAAGGATTCTGATTGGATACGGAAGAGCAACCGGCACGGCGATGGGGCAAGGAATGGCCTTCGCGGCTGGACCAGCCGCCATCGAAAAGGGCATCCCAATGCTGGACCTTGCCACGCCCGCTATACGACCCAACATGGTGCAGTTCCTTGATGCCTTCGTCAAGTTCAAGATGACCCTTGATCCGAATAACATTTCCAACAGACGCTGGGAATACGAAACTGGCAAAATGAAGAAGCTATGGTTTTGATGTTCTTTTTGCAAAAACGAAATTGATGAAGCTGGGTTTTGTCTTATGGAAGTAAGTTTTTCCACTGTAATAAAAGCGGTCCTTCTCTTAGCATCTGCTTCTCTCGGATTTTTGGTCGGGCTTCTGATGTCAGAAAACACAAAAAATCGCGTACGCAAAGCGCTACGGGAATCCATCCGTATGCAATCGAGACTTGTGACATAGTCTATACTGACAAACGGGGAAAATCATAAGCAGATTCGTTGAAAGTGAAGCTAAGACACAATTAGCTATTATTTCGATTAAAAAAGGCAGCGGTAATAAACGGGGGGTAAGAATCAAATGGGAAATTCTAAAGAAGTCATAGTTGTGGGTGCCGGGCTGGCGGGTTTGACCGCAGCTTACAACCTTGCGTGCGATGGTAAGGATGTGACCGTCCTGGAGAGGTATGATCAAGTAGGCGGCGTCCCCGTGGCTCATCCAGCAGTGGACGTGACGCCCATGGACGAGATTGCCCTTGGTCGTTTTATCGGGGTGGAGCTTGGTCCTCCCCAGGTGAACGTTTGCGAGAACTGGAACACCTACGTTTATGCTCACAAGATTCAAATAGACCTCGCTCATATGAATCTCAAATGCGTTGAGCGCGGTTCGCACAAGACATCTCTTGATTACTTCCTTTATCAAAAGTGCCTTGAGGCAGGCGTCAAATTTGAGTTCGGCAAGCACCTTGTTACGCAAAGTGATTTCGCAAACCTCCCCCCCGACTCGATCATCGCAACCGGACTTTTGCACGAAGCATTCGAAGCGCTTCACATCCCTTATCAAAAAGTTTTCGGTTATCTGGGGCGAGGAAAAACTGGAAAAGGCAACCAGTGCGCCGTCTGGTTCCACGACTACATACTCGATTACGCGTATTATGGAGCGGCGAACGGATACCTTTTCTGCCTGTTCTTCGCAAGGGAGCCCGTTAGGGAATCAGAATGGGAGACTTTCAAGGAAAAACAGCTAAAAGGTCAGGAAGGAATGGAGTGTTCGAGCTGGGTCTATCACGAAGGTCTTGTTCCCACAGCTTCCTTGAAAAATCCCAGGCTTTTTGCCGCTGATAAGATACTTGCCGGCACGATTTCCGGAATGATGGACCCGTTCGCGCTTTTCGGTGTTCACGGCTCTCTTGTTTCGGGCAAAATAGCGGCAATTGCGCACAAGGACAAAGCCAAAGCGTACGAACTGTTCAAGCGCTACACCAGATATTTCCCGCGGAATCTTATCCTGAAACGCGTGGTTGACAGTATTCCCGTCTCTTTGAGAAAAGCGACAATGCCGGCGCAGGTTAAATTCATAAGCAGACATATAAATTATTTTAAAAATGCGCTGACGCTGTTCAATAAAGCAATACCTGGTTACGGTGAGTTGGTTTCATAGGGAAAGCAAAAATTAGGAGGACAAGATGCCCGAAATCAAAATAGTTGGTGCGGGCCTTTCCGGTCTGGTGGCCGCGATTAATTTAGCAAGAAAAGGCTATGAGGTCACCGTTTATGAGAGGGAAAAACGGATCGGGGGAATGCCCGAGTTCAGACCAGATCCCGCCGGCAGCCCCTTTGACCTTGATGCGATAAAAAACTACATAGGCATTGACATAAGCCCGGCAGTTAAGCGGATAGACGAAGGGGCGGCTTGGGCTTACGGCAAGCGGTTCACCATGCCACTCAAAAGCAGAATCGGACTGTACATGGTTGAAAGGGGCTCACGGGAAACCTCCATAGACAGTTACCTTTATTCCATTGCCAAACAGGAAGGTGTCGAGGTCATCTTTGACCACCCAATACTAAGCCAGAAGGAGTTCGCTTTGCTGCCACCCGACACAATCATAGCGACCGGCCTCCAGATAGAGACCTACCAGGCACTTAACATCCCGCATTCACCGCTCTTCGGTTATTTCGCGAAGGGCACGGTTCCCCACGATAAGACAGTGGCCACTCTTTGGATGGACACTTTCACGAAAGACTATGCATTCAACTGCTCGGTCAACGGTGTATCGTTCGCGCTGCTTTTCCAGAGAGATTTGCCCCTGAAAAGGGAGGGAAAAGAGAAATTTGTCGCTATGCTCGCTCAAGGTGAGGGGGTTGAGTTCACCGAATGGCGCGACCTTCTCGGCGGAGCCTGCCCAGTGGGAAGCATCAGAAACCCTCACCTTTTCTGGGGCAATAAGATACTTGCGGGAACGCTTGCGGGTGTAATAGACCCGTTCCTCTTCTTTGGAATGCTCGGCGCGCTTATTTCGGGAAAAATAGCAAGCATCGCGGTTGAGGACAGAGGCACTGCCTGGGAACACTTCAAGAGAGCCGTAAGGACTTTTTATCCAACATATATGGCGAAAAGAGCCTGGGATAGCCTCCCGCACTCGATAAGGAAATCACACGTCCGACTCGCCCTGAATGTCTTGCCCAAAGTGGAAGATATCGCTGTTAAGAGATTTGCCTCAAATATCCCCGGCTGGAATGTCGCATATATGAAGTGACCGCGCGCGATTCGGAACTTGTCTAATTCAGCCTTCAAACTCAGCAAGTATGAAGAGTAGTTACTCATCTGATTCTCAAGCGGTAGGAAAAGATGCGTTGCGGCGAAGGGATGGGACCAAATGTATGATGTAGCTGTGATAGGTTCCGGCATAGGCGGGCTGACATGCGCGGCTTTGCTCTCCTCGAGAGGAAAGAAAGTCGTCGTGTTTGAACAAAGCCAGAGAATCGGGGGCTGCTGTTCATCATTTGAGCTTGACGGTCATGTTTTTGATTACGGAGCGATATTCGTGCTTTTCCGCGAGGTTTACGAACGTTTCTTTGAAATGCTCGGTCTTCCCATGGAAAAATATCTCGAGTTTCGCCTCCTGGATCCCGTATATGACATGCGGTTCTCGGACGGCGAAAGCATCATCCTCCCAATGGACCCGGTGGAAGCAGCACCTGTGATTGAAAAGATAGCCCCGGAAGACCGCAAAGGATGGCTTGATTTTTGCCGTACCATGAAGCTTATATGGGAGGCGACAAAATGCCTTACCGACGCACCTTTCCCGCCGCTGGAAAAATTCGGGACGGGCGCGCATTACATAAAGCAGTTCACGAGCCTTAAGCTGATGCGCGCTATTCCTGCGATAATTGGAGCGGTCATAACAAATCAGGACCGGGTAAACAGAAGGTATTTCAAAAGCGAAAAAGCCCTAACGGTTGTCTCATTCGAAAACCTCTTCGCTGGAATTCCCGCCGACCGCATCAACGGGCTGTTTGCGGTCATGAGTTATCTTTCCCACGAGGGATATTGGTATCCCAAAGGAGGAATGGGAGCGATCCCGGAAGCTCTGGCAAGAATAGCAAAAGAATCCGGCGCGGAAATAAAAACGGGGTCCAAGGTAACAAGGATAATTACCTACGGCGGTAGAGCCGTAGGTGTTGAATTGGAAAATGGTGAGCAGGTTGGGGCTCACGTTATACTCTCAAACGCGAGCGCGATGCAGACCTACCTCGATCTAGTCGGAAGGGAAAACCTCCCCTATTCTTTCGCACGCTCCATTGAAAACTACACTCTGTCTATACCGGCTCCCATGATGTATCTTGCGCTTTCCGAAAAGCCGAGCGAGGTCAGGTGCCATTTCACGGTTATGGTTCCTCCCCCAAAACAGCTGAACGCCTACTGGGATGAGTATTACGCGCAAGGCTTGATGCCACCAGTGTTTGACCTCCCGCACGGGCTTATCTGCCCCAGCATGACCTATCCCGACATGTCCCCGCCCGGAAAATTCAGCATGGCTTTCCTTTCGGCGGGACCCTACAGGCTCAAATACGGAAACTGGGACAAATTGCGTGGTTCCTTTATCGCGGAGGTCATCTCATATCTCGGCAGGAATTTCTCTGCCTGGATCCCGACAACCGTGGAAAAATCACATCTTAGAAGTCCGGAAGATTTTGAGAGGGAACTGCTGCTGCCTCAGGGTTCAATATACGGACTTGAAATGAGCCTTCCAAATCTTGGTCCTTTCAGACCCTCATGGCGCTCCCCGGTAATTGAAAACCTCTATCTTGCCGGTTCGAGCACGAATCCGGGCGGTGGTGTTCCACTTGTTATGCTTTCCGGTATACACTCATCTGGTTGCATAGTCAGAGACAAGAGGTGGTGAAGTGAGTACTGATAGCAAATGCGTTGATATGCTCCAAGAGATAGAAACCCTTTGCGCTTTTGAAAAAAGGGGACCCACAAAGGAAGGGGAGCGCAAAGCTGCCGAATACCTGAAAAAGAGAATGGAGGAAATTGGGCTTGAAGCCAAGATTGAGCCTTTCAAGACAAGCCCCCATTATTACTGGGTATATTTCCTGCACATGGCACTCGCAATCGCCCTCGGCGCCGTTTCGTTGATCACAAGACCTGCCTGGGTTCCCGTATTGGCCGCAGCGCTGCTTTGTTTAGTCCTCTTATCCTTCTGGGGAGACCTAACCACCAAATTCCACATCATAAGAAACCTAATTCCGCGTTTTCCATCTCAGAATGTCGTGGGTCACAAAAGGGGTGAAAATCCAAGAAAACACATTATCGTCCTCGCACACTATGATGCCGCCAAGGTCAGCAAGACCGTATTCAATCCTGAACTCGATGAGAAAATCGCTAAGTTTTTTAAAGAGAAATTCAACAAAACTCCAAATGTGATGATGCCTATGATCATCGCTATGTTTCTCCTTATATGCGTTTCGGTTGCCCGCGCTGTTGCTTCCGCAGGAAAAGCGATGTGGATATCAACCGGGGTCATACAGGGGATCGCCTCCCTGATACTTCTGATCGCTGCGGGAGCTTTCCTCGATATAGGAACAGGTCATTACGTTCCGGGAGCGATTGACAATTTAACAGGCATAGCGGCCTCTTTGTCCATCGCGGAAGATGTGGCACGAAACCAACTTAAGAATTCCGATTTCACCTTCCTTGCCACGGGATGCGAGGAAGCCATCATGATGGGCATGGTGGAGTACATGAAGAGGCACGGGAAAGATCTCGACCCTGAGAATACTTATTTTATTAACCTCGAGTCAATCGGGGGAGGCAACGTTTGCTACGCGACGAGCGAGGGTTTCGTAAGAGTCAGGCCATACTCGCAAGAACTGATATCCATTGCCGAAAAATTGAAGGAAAACGGGGATTTTCCAGAGATCGGAACATACGAGGTTAGAATGGGCACGGACGGAATGGTCCCGCTTGTCCGAGGTTTCAAAGCCATCACGATAATCTCGGTCAACGAAAACAACATAGTCCCCAATTATCACTGCTCGCTGGATATCCCGGAAAACGTCGATATATCCGTAACGGAGAGAGCGCGGGATTTCGCCCTCCGGATGATTCGAGAACTGGATGCTAAAACCAGCGCGGGTTAAAGTGATTAAAAGCTTTTGAAAAACTATGCGCCAATCAACGTGATGGGCGCCTGCGTTATATTTAGGAAACGAAGGATAAAGTGATTTCGTATGTAAATAACGCTGTCATGTGATGTCACCTTGATTCATTGAGATGACAACCCAGCCATTGCCGCTCGCTTTGTGGTGCACGCAAATTTCGCTAAATTATGCAAGCCCTTTTTTGGAAACGGACGTCACTTTGCCCAACAAAAGTAACTCGATCTTCACCCGGTATATTCTTGCCTTCTCTTTTATGCATGCCAAAAGATATATTGCCTCGCAAAGGGAAACTTAAAAATTACGTGTGTGATGGAAAGCCGAACGTATCCTCTGATGAAGGCATCTGGGCTTAGACCCAGGCTTCTTTCGATTGATGATTATGCAGCGGATTTTGCAAATGGCTCGAATCATGGTCTTTAAAGAGCGGTGAAAACTTATTTGTTCACTACGGATAAAGCATCGAAATTGAGAAGCTCGCAAAAAGGTCGAAAACCTTGGAGTCTTAAGAAATTTCTTCACCTCATATCAGTCCTCCGGCAAAAAGGGTTTCAATTCTCATCCCCCATTATTTTCCTAACTGTCGCTCTTTGTTTGGTAATTTTCGCTTAGATAGCATCCCCAATTCACACATCCGAATCATCTCCTCCTATGAGTGCGACTAAATAGCAATAAAGGCTTGGACGAGAAAACCTACATTGGAGCAGGTTACAAAGATACGCAGCTGCCCATGCTCGTCGCGTTTGTTACCTCAGAAAAAGCACTGCTTGGGCGGCACGCAACCTTTCTGGATGAAAGGTACTTGGGAAATACTTTGTATTACTTTCCGGGTCCGCTGCGATATCCCTCGCAAACGGTAAAGAAACCACCCACCTTCCCTTGTTATTATTGGAGGGATTCCAACCGTAAGCTATACGCCACCCATCTTCTCACCCAGCAATAAAAGATTTTGCCTGGTGTTGGGCAAGATATCATGCAAAGAAAAAGGTTAGAGAAAAGAAAAGCCATAAAAGAGTTTTTCTTTGCCGACCTTCACAACCACGAACGCGCTCACCAAGTGAGGGGATGATATGAAACATGGGGTTTGCGGAAAACCAGCCCACAATCAGGGTACAAACGAACTCCTCTCCATCGAAAGTGGCGACCAGAAGATAAGATTGTCATCGCGGCAAGACCTATTCTCATTTGCTTTCAGCTTATGTTAAAACGCAATATCTTTTACCCTGAGCTCACCATCCCAAATGCTTTTCGCTTCACTCCGCGAAGGTGAGCTCCAAGAAATATATCTTCGTGCCGGCTGGGCTTATCTGCCCGAAGATCCAAGGGACGTTTTTGTAGCAGAGAGGGGATGTGTAGTTGGCAACCAGAAAGCTCGATGGTCTTATTTTTATTATCGACGCAAACGCGGTGTCGCTCGCGCCGGGAAGGTCGCATATCCAGACAACCTTCCTTTGCTGCTTGTCTATCCTGTAAAGCGCTGTTCTTTTAGGTCTGAGCGAATAAGATACAAGGTTTATGATCTTTTGAAGTGCAAACGGTAGGCAGTAATTCCCCAGGTCATAAGGAGCACAGGGATCCCTTCTTGCGATCAAATATACCTTATCACCGTGCGAAAACATCCTCGGCGAATCGTACTTGTAAGGACATGACTTTTGCGGAAACTCCCAAGCAGACAGGTTGTCAGCCGGCGCAAAGACGACATGCGAACCGAATCCCGTCGCATCCCCGTCCTCGTTTCTGGTAACGCCCCAAAGGTTTCCCTCAGGATCAAAGGCAAAACCGACCTCGGAGACACCGCCTTTGTAAACCACGGGTGTTTCATCTCCCACAGGACGAAAATTTAAACCATCATCGGAAACGTAAAAACGTACCTCGACATTTCCCGGTTCGAGCGCGTAATGGTTTCCGCGGTAGGTGGTTAAATAGAGCCTGTCTTCGAAGCTCTGGTAAGCCCAGGGAACCTCTCCCTCCTCTCCCCAGCTCTCAACCGGAGTCCAATCCTGGAAGCCCGTTCTTATTGTCCTGAGCATCCTTTTTGGCTCAAAGGCAAGTGGATTGGTGCCTGCTTCAAAGCAAGTAAGAATCAAGCGTCCTCTAAAAGAGACAAGATAGGGTTCGCGGAGGTCGCTTTCCGTGTATATCACATGCTCGTAATCCCAACTCTTTCCCATGTCAGTCGATGAGACAACGTAAATCCTTGTGTCCGCAGAAGCAAAGTGGAACGGTGAGTTTCTCCAGGCTAAGAAAAGCCTCCCACCATGCATGGCAATCGAAACGTTGTTATTTGCCGCTCGCAGCTCAAGATTCGCGGGAAGGGACGCTGAAGGCACAACCCATCTGGGCTTGCTGACGCGAATACTTTCGCCAGCCTGCGAATATTTCACGGAGAGCGGTTCGGAAAAGACATACACGAAGGCTGCGCTCAACACGAGACAAATGGACATGAAACTTGCAGTTATCATCCGTCGTTTCGGCATGGTTTCCCCTTTTAAAGAATCGAACTAAAACTTGTAAACTCTTTCTTGCCGAACTTGAGGACGGAGCCCTAGTGCTCCTCTATTTTAAAGAATCGAACTAAACCTTGTAAACTCTTTCTCCCTCGCGTTTTAAAAATTCTCGGGCAAGTTCCGTATATGCTCTGGCAACAGGATGCCAGGGCGCGTAATCAACAATCGGCTTCTGATGGATCGGGGCTTCCGCCACCTTAACGCTCTTTTTTATCACCGTCTCGTAAACCTTACCGCCGTAACGCCTGTGCAGCTCATTCAGAACCTCGCCAGAGATTCTGGTGTTCGTGTCGTAAGCGGTCGGTATTATTCCAACGATCTCTAGGTCGAAATTGTACGCATATCTGATATCCTCGATTATTTCGAGCAGAGTGTTCAATCCCGAAAGGGAATAAGGATAGCACTGCACCGGAATCAAAACGCCATCGGAAGCGGAGAGAGCGTTTATCGTAAGGAGGTTAAACGCGGGAGGACAGTCGATGAATACATAATCATATTTATCCTTTACCTCGATCAGTTTATCGTGAAGAATGCTATGTCTTTCCCTCCTCGAGGCAATGTTTATGTCAACCTTTGAAAGACTCATCGTTCCCGGGGCTATATCGGCGTCAGAAATTGAGGATTTCAGAATGATGTCGCGAAATGAAACATCGCCAAAAAGCAGCAGCTCCCCCATTCCCCTTTCAACAGTTTCCGGTTCTATCCCAACACCGAGGGTGAGGTTGCTTTGATAGTCCATATCAATCAGGAGAATCGATTTTCCGGTGTGCGAAAGCGCACCGGCAAGATTGATACAAGTTGTGGTTTTTCCGACTCCTCCCTTTTGGTTGGCAAATGAGATTACCTTGTGCTTCAACCTCTCTACCCCCGAACCACCTGACCGCGAAACCTGGGGAAAACATTATAACCAAAAAGAGTCTCAACTTCTTGAGCGAAATTGAATCCTCAAACAAAGAGGTGATTCCGCGCTCGTCCAATTGTATAGCCGCGCGCGGAAGAATATCATTTATCTATTAAGACTATCTGCCTATTGTTAATCAAAACCTGAATGGAGATATCATAGTAGCGCTAATGTCTGATTCAAAAGAAAAAGAAAACATTATTAAAGATTCATATGACGCCATTGTCGTCGGCGCGGGTATCGGTGGACTTGCAAGCGCTTCGATTCTTGCGCATGAAGGCGTTTGCGTTCTCCTCGTTGAACAATCACACAAACCCGGCGGACTTTGCACGTGCTCTAAGCGAGGCGAATTCACTTTCGATATTGCCCCAACCAAGTTTAACGGTCTCGGGGAGTTGGGTTTCAGCGCTATTCGCAGACTCTTCGATTTCTTGGGCGAACAACTGGAAATAACCCCAAAATCTACTCTTCACACCATACATTTCGGGGATCGCACGATAACCGTCCACACCGACCTGAATGCATACACTTCGGAACTTGCCGCGCTTTTTCCCGAACAGGCGGGCAGCATCATCGCTTTCTTCAAGGAAATGGAAAAACTGTATCATCACGTACTTTACCGCTCCGGACCTCCAAGACCTCGCCGGGATGAGACTCTCATGGAGAGATTAAAAGCTTTTCTCTCGCACCCAACAGGTTTCTTGGCTTCCGAAAGGGCATCCAAGCGAAACTTAAATTCATATCTATCGAAGTACCCAATCTCCGAGGAATTCAAGTCGTTTCTGAACGCGGATATATATTTAAGAACCGGAATGAGGATAGAAGAGATAACCGCTTCCGCCGCTTCTGTGGCGTTGATAGACCATCACGTGGGAGGCATCCATTATCCCCTTGGGGGTTCACAAAGAATCGCCGACAGGCTTGAGAAATCAATAAACGAAAACGGCGGTGAAATAGTCTTCCGCACAAAGGTCGAACGACTAATCCTTGAAGGCGGCAGAGCTTGTGGTGTGAGGCTTTCCGACGGAAGAGCCATCTCTGCCCCGGTGATTATATCTAACGTACCTCCGGACGCATTGCTGGAAATGGACTGGGCTGAAAGCGGTGGGGACATCGGGGAGCCTGAATCGGAAAGAGAAAGTCGTAAAGGCCTTTTTGCCATATACGCAGGCGTACCTTCGGCGTCAATTCCCGATGACTTCGACTCCGATACTGTGGTCATCCCCGATCCAATCAGAAAGCCGTTTGAATTCATATCCCTTAGCGTTCCATCTCTACTCGATGAATCACTCGCCCCGGAAGGCTTCCACTCCATATCACTTCATACCCTGACAGAAAGCGCGGACTGGCCATCACCTGATAGCCTCGATGTCAAAGAAAGAGAATACCGTGAAAAGAAGGAAGAAAAAGCTAGACAAATTGCCGAGAAGCTAAAATCCGTCTTTCCTCTAATCTTTGAGGACGCAGTCATTCAAGAGGTAGCCACGCCAACTACATTTGAACGTTACACGGGTAGGAGGGAATGGACTTTCAAAGTACCAAGACAGCGCGAAACTGAAGCACCAGTCCCGCTGTCCGGCGCCAGAACTCATATACCCGGTCTCCTTCTCACCGGAAGCCAGACCGTCTTCGGAACGGGGGCGGCAAACGCATGTGCAGCGGGAATAAATGCCGCGCTCGTCGCATTGAAGGACTTGGAAAGAAACACCCCCGTTTTCGCGATACCTATGGAAAGCAAAGTCATAGAGACCATACCGGTTCGGCATGAATTCGAACTCACTAAAGTCATTGACGCGATGTCGGCTGTTTTCGAATCCCGTCGCTGTCTCAAGTGCGAGAAGGCTCCCTGCGTCGAAGCCTGTCCCGCGCAGATTGACATTCCCACATTCTTGAGAAGAACGTCAGCGGGCAACCTCGTCGGCGCGGCGCTAACCATTCGGGAGAGAAATCCTCTCGGGGCTGTCTGCGGGATTGTTTGCCAGTCTAAACGACTGTGCGAAAGGCTATGCGTTCTCGGGGCCTGCGGACCACCAGTAAGAATTGCGGAAATAGAGGCTTACCTGTGCTCATCTCAAAGAGAGGAAATGTCATGGCCTGCAGCCTCCGATACCCTTAAGGACCAAAAGATCGCTGTCATCGGCTCAGGTCCGGCCGGAATATCCTGCGCCTACTTTCTCTCACTCCTCGGTTACAGGGTTGACATAATTGAAGCCATGATAGAGGCCGGCGGCATACCCTCTCAAATTCTCCCCTCATTCCGGCTTGATAGAAGAATTTTAGAAAATGACTTAGAAGGGGCTTTCCTGGAGGGAATAACCTTCAGGGGTAACGTCAGGTTCGGAGAGGACGTAACCTTTGAATCGCTTTGGCGAGAAGGCTACAGGGCAATGTTTATTGGAACCGGAGCGCGGCACAACTGCGACCCTCAAATATCTCGTTCGGATATACCCGGTGTTGTTGATGGTATATCATTCCTTGCCGCAGCCCGAAGAAAGGTGAAAAGAGAACTCACGCCAAGAGTCGCGGTGTATGGGTGTGGAAGACTTGCGCTCGATACCGCAATACTTGCCAAAGAATTAGGGGCAAAAAGCGTTTATCTCGTGACCTGGCAAGACTTAAATGAGTTACTGGAATCATGCGGCATCGGCAAAATCGACGAGGCACAAATACAGGTAATTCCCCGGACGGCTATCCTGTCGGCGCACGGACAGGAAAGACTCGAGAGAATCTCCCTGACCGCAAGCACCGACTCTCCGTGCGAACCCAAATCAGAGACAACCCAGGAAACCGGTAAAGGGGAAATAAAGGAGCTTGATGTGGGAACTCTCATAATCGCAACACCGCGAGATATAGAACCCACATTGCGCGGTTACTTAGCAAGCCATTTAACGGTAAGAACAGACGGGACAATTCTCGTTGATAATACGACAATGTCCACTTCCATGAAAGGCGTGTTTGCCGGCGGAGACGTTGTCGGCTCTTACGGCATGGCACAGGCATGTGCGGACGGGAGAAAAGCGGCAATCTCAATAGATCGCTACTTTTCTGAAAATCTATGAGAATTAACCATCTGTCCCTTCGTTACCAACGGTCGGATATGTCGTTCGCTCCCTATGGGCTTAACGCCGAAATCCTGTCAAGCTCACGCAGAATACCGAGGGTGATCTGCCCGATCTTATCAAGAGCATCCTTGTTTATCCTGTCGATGGAGTCTTTCCTGCTGTGAACATAAGTCGTCGGGGACACAAAACCGGTTGCCTCAAATGAATGCTTAACCCAGGGCATATGATCAGCGGCCGCACCCACAGGCATGAAGATATTACGAAAACTTACCCCCAAATTTTCAGCAACCGAACGCGCTATCTTATTTATCTTAGAACTTGTGTAACGTGGAGGAACCTCAAACCCTGTGTTCAGATAAAGTTTTCCTTCAGGTGAAAATGGCATATCGAAATTGAGCATGTAGAAGGGCTTCTGTTTCAGTTCCTTTTCGTGAGCAAGCAAGTATTTTATGGAGCCAACAAGACCCATTTCCTCGCATCCGAATGAGGCGACAATAACGTCAAGGTTTTCAAGAGGCTCAAGTGCCAAAACTCTTCCGGCTTCTAAAATCACCGCTTCACCCGTAGCGTTGTCGAGGGCGCCCGGTGATTTGTTTGACGTGAAATTTAAAACGAGCGCAAGAAGACACAGTGCGGGAATGAGGGTAATAATAAAATAAGGGGTCCCAACCGTTACAGTTTCGCCTCTCAGAGTAATAAATCCAACAATCACAACAGTTATAGCCAGGATCGCCGCTGTGACAAACCCAATTATGAAAAGAGCGGCCCTTACTGCAACAGGCATGAGCTGGCTCTTCGAATCGTAATGGGCACAAAGCATGACAGAGCCCTTAGAGTGTCTGGACTTGATAACGCCTATTATGTTTGACGATTTCTCGCCTCCGCCTTTTTTTGCGAAATACTCAAAAGCACCTGCCCATTTGAACCCCATGTATATGAAAAAAATAAGCATGAAACCGGGAACCATCATCCAGTGGGACTCGAACCTTAACAACAAAGAGCCCAAAAGGGATATAAGTCCAAGTCCGAGGCATATCAATGGCAGAAAAAGCGTCAGAGGTCTCCTTGAATAGCAAAACTTCTCCTCAAACGTCTCAAATCCCATCTGCCTGCATACCTTTAGTATATATAAACGAGCTTCAGCCTCACCCGGCGTTCCGGGCAATCTGCCCTTCGATGCGAGAGACTCAAGGTGGCGATACGCTTTTGAAACATCAAAAACCAAGCTCAACTTAGTCCCCTTTCCTCATGCGCCCTGAGAAATCAAACAAATCATCAGATTTGCTCCAGCGATGGCCGTCTTTTGAGCTGCACTACGCCATTCCAAAAGATTATAATCCTGTAGTCGGTAAACAGATACAAGTTTTCATTCAATCGGCAGGGATACTACGTAACAGAAATTTGAGAGTAACAAGAGCGGGAGCCTGGTTAGATGTTTTGCATTAGATGGAAGTCCTCCGCGAATTCAAAGTGCCTTCCTATTCTGATGACACTCTCCATTTTTTCGCTTTGCCTGCATCTCTCCTCATGCGCGGGCAGAAAAGGGGAATCTGTCGATAGCCAAATAGATAACTACGCGGTGGAAAGCGCGCTTATTAACGCGCTGAGAGAGGAAGAAAAAATTCATCGGGAGATTGCGCAAATCGTGTCGGCAGTCTCATCTGGAACAATAGATTTTGAGACCTCATTCGATTCGCTTGTGGAGCGCACGGATAAAATACTATCGCTTATTGACTCAATATCCAAAGCAGGCATGGAAACTGACAAAAAACTTGGAGAGGCAAGGGAGCGAGTGAATGTTTATCTAAGAGAACGAATACACCAGATTGAAAACTGCTTATCCGCAACATCACCAGCTGACCTACAGACTAAGTTCCTTGAGTCAGATAAAGACCTCGAATCACTCAAGAAGAAAGTTGTAGATAAGCTTATGGAATATAACCCGGACATCGGAAAAGAACTCAGCTCGAATCAAAGGAAAATTTCCACATCATGCGTTCACTTTGTTATACAGATAAACATCTAGCTGGGACCCCTAAAAAGCATTCTGTTTTGATATACTAATTCCTCGCTTGAAAACCGGGCTCCGGAATCGAACATATCGCCCGAACTTAAACGAATCTAAACGCGCGGAGGTGATGAAAAAAATATAGCCGAAGAGTTAATATCAGGAGGTATCCATGATTGGTAGAGTCGCTATAGCTGGTCTCGGTCAGAAAAATTTCAGTTCAACCTCCACGGGCGTCTCTTACAGAGAGATGACCTACGAGGCCGCCGTCAAGGCATACGAGCAAGCGGGAATAGGACCAGAAGATGTTGATACATTCGTTTGCACGTCGGAAGACTTCTGCGAAGGCTACAGTATTTCCGACGAATACTGTAACGATCAGCTCGGGGCAGTACTCAAACCCGTACAGACAATCACAGGTGACGCGTTGCACTCGTTTGCCGTAGGCACAATGCTCATCCTCACCGGCAAATTCGACATCGTGGTTGTGCAAGCACTTTCCAAGATTTCAAACATGAAGAGCGTCCCAAAGATGGTGAACTTTGCCTTTGACCCTGTGCTTAACAGACCCCTGGACCTGCATT
>CAKZLU010000006.1 GCA_937127245.1 uncultured Actinomycetes bacterium | reverse complement strand
AGACAAGTTGATGGGAAAACTCATTTGCTCGGAGTGCGAACAGGCCGCGAAAGCGCAGGAAAAGAAGAAATCAAGGACGAAGACAAGAGCGGCTATCGCAGCAGGATCAATGTCCGCAGCCGCCATTGCCGCGACTATATGGGCTGTAGTAGGGCACTTCAGCGCCGCTGTGTCATTCGCCATTTTTAGCATATCCGGTCTGACGATCGCCCTTGCGATAACAGCGACTCTGATAATCTACCTCAATGAGAAAAAGAAGAGTTCTCCCGTGATACTTCCTAAGAAAAGCGAGGAAGAAGAATCCTTGAGTGATTAAGGATGCTTTTAGGACATCAAAGCAAGTGAATTACCGCTTTTGAAAATATCCAGAAAATTGTTACTCGCCTCGTGGGTAGGATTTTCTGCCCTCGTTTGCAGGGAGAAAAAGACGACTGGGCGCCATCAACCTGAAGTTGAATGTATTTTATGTTCAGAGAAAAGCTAACCCGTCGGTCTTCTTGAATCCATTCTCCTTAAGACCATCCCGGGAAGTCTATTCTTTGTAAGCTTACCGTCCTCGACCACGATTTGACCGTTTATCATCACCATCTTCAACCCCTGCGGGTAAACCTCAGGATTCCTGAAGACCGCTTCCGTCTTGAATTTCGCTGGGTTAAGAACAAGGAGGTCCGCAAAGTAGCCCTCGCGAACAAGCCCTCGATACCTTAGATCGAAAAGCCTTGCCGGTAGATGCGTGCACCTTGCTATCGCGGAGGGTAAATCGATTATCTTTTTCTCAAAAACGTACTGGTGGATGAACTTAGGATAACAGCCGTAGAAGAGGTAAGAAGGTTTTCCGATTCCGAGCAGAATAGTGTCAGTTACGATAGCGGTATCTCGATCCATAATAGCGGGGAAAGTGTACTTCTCGGTAAACAGGTCATCAGGTTCAGAAAGAGACTCAAAGACGAGCACCTTACCCTCTTCTTCTATGAGCAAGTCGCACATAACATCAAATGGATGTTTTCCGCACTCCTCTGCGATTTCGGTAAACCTCCTCCCTTCCAGGTGTTTGTTCTTCTCGCTGTGAACGGCCATTATCGTCACAGCATCCCATCCCATTTGTTTGATTATGTTCAGTGACCAGTCATTTCTTCCTCTGTGAGGCCAAAGCGGTTCCCCTTTTTCTATGTCCTTGAGCATTTCCTTTCTCAGGGACTTATCGGAAATCCTTTCAAGTGCTTTATTCCTGCCTTCCGTTACAACCCAGGAAGGAAAGAAAGCCAGAAGGTGCGTGAAACCTGCCGTGGTTGGCATAAGGTCCATTCCAATGGATACACCCATTTCCCTGTGCTTCTTTATCTCTGAAAGGAGTCTTCTCATCTCGCTGTAAACAAGCGCGTTGGGAATGTATTTTTCACTCCAATGGTCATATTTGGCCAGCCCTTTCAGCACACGAAGCGCCAACCGATGAAACGGACCGAACCATGGCAGACTGAATAGATGGGAAACCTGACCCCTTATACCATTTTCTCTCGCTACAGCGGCAACCTCGCCGATAGCCTGAGGAAGAGTTGAAGCGGTGTATGACCTCAGGTGGGATGTGAAGATTCCGTCATAACGCGCAAGCGTTCTTCCGAGAGATATCAGCTCGCCAGTATCTGACTGATTGCCGGGGAAGTATTGAAGACCGGTTGACATGCCAAACGCACCTGCTTCAAGACATTCCTCAAGAAGCTTTTTCATCGCTTTTATTTCCTGGTCGTTGGCAAGACCCATCTTCAATCCTCTTGCTGAAATCCTCAACATGCCGTGCGGAGCAAGAAGACCAAAATTGAGCAGGGTGCCTTCTTCTTCCACCTTCTCCATGAAGCTCGCCATCGTGTCCCACTTTATGTCTTTCTCGAAATCCATCTGGGTGAAAACCTCGAGGTAAACTTGAAGACCATCTTTGTTTTCGGGGGTTAAAGGCGACAAAGACATTCCGCAGTTTCCTCCGATAAATGTCGTTATTCCCTGTCTTAAAAGCGGAGAAAGGATGTCAGGATGGTCCGGTCTGAAATAGGTAAGGTCCGCATGGGAGTGGACATCAATGAACCCGGGGCATACAACATATCCGCTGACATCAATTCTTTTCTCACACTCAAAATCTTTGAGGTCCCCGATCTTCTTTATCGCGTTGCCCTTTATCCCCACATCCGCCATATAAGGTTTCCCGCCCGAACCGTCGATGACGTCAGCGTTCTCAAGTATCAAGTCAAACATTGTCCACCCCTATCTAACTCCTTTACGCCTGCAACTCCGAGTCCCGGTGGGCAATCGATCTTTGGGAGAGCCATCATTATGTCAAAATCAAAACCGCCTTAAAACGATGGACGCGATTTCAGCCCCGTTAATTATAAGTCAATAAAGGGGCAAGAAATTTCAATATCTCCTATTCCTGTGAAACATCCCATAGAAGAGTCCGACAAAGTTCCTCGAAAACCAATCAGAAGGTCAGTAGACCTGTAAGTTTTAACGCGCAGAGCCGAAAGCGGTTCATGCCCTAAGCCTCGCCATACAAGCAACATAAAAAAATCCTCATAAATCATGGACATATCAGATAATCTGCATTATCATTCCTAAACAACATTTGAGAAGCGATGCCCATGGACAAGCAAGAAAGAACATGCCCATCGTGCGATACCTTTGTTCCAGACAACAGTTGGTTTTGTCCTGCCTGCAATTCGCCCCTCGACAAAGAGTCCGATATCCTGGAAGAGGAACCAGCATATATTGAAGAAAAACCGGATACGCTCATGAAAGGCCCCGGGCGAATACAGCGGAAAGATACCACCACGCAGGCTAATGGAATCGGTGTTCTTACGTCGAGACACGAGTATTTCGCCAAATCCTGGATAATAAGAATAATCATCAGCATAATCATTATTGCGCTCCTGATCGGAGCAATACTGATCATTTCGCACGTGAGAAAACATCCCCCTTCGCGCCCTGGCGCCCTGAGCTTCCGGCGGGGACTTATTATCCAAACTGAAAAATCTCAGGAACAAATCTTCCTGAGACGGCAATTTTCCTCCGTGCCCGAAACGATATTCGGTAAGCAAACACAATAGACAAAAAACCTTCGATTTTAAGACCTCTTTTATCTGCTACGAACGATTGACCTCATGGTGTAAACTATTCCCGTCTTGATTGATGTTGAGTTGAATCTTGCGGGCAATGAAAAACCGTAACTCGCCAACAGTCATTCTTTGGGCAAAAAGGAAATTGTCATGAGGGATAACGAAAAGAGCGCTCCCGAAAGAACTTGTATCGTTTGCGGGCATCCGCTCGAGCCGTATATGAGAATATGCGAAAGATGTGGCTCGATTCAAAGACCCTTTAAAACCCCGCAGCGAAAATTCCCCAAAGAGAGATTCTCAACCTGCGAAAGATGCGGGAAGCAAATACCGGAGGGAAAGAAGCTGTGCGATGAATGTAAGGTTCTCATGAAGAAAAAGAAGCCCAATATTTTTTCGCGATTTCGCAAGATGGTCTCATCTATAATCAGAAATATTGTAAGAATCTTTAAAGGAAACAGCGAATAAGAACGCAAATTTCCCCATAACATCTATTTCAGAAATACCCCTATGGCAAGAAGCGCTATCACCACGGCGATTATGACTGTTCCATAGGCGATATCTCCGGTGAACTGGCGGGCGAGTATGTAAGCGGCAAAACCTTGTATATCAAGAGGTATTGTCACGATGCGGTCAATAACCGCCCTCCTGCGCTCCCGGTAACGCGAACGAACACTGACCCCCCATTCGTATATGTACTGACCTAAACTCTTAGCCAGAGGCCAGTATTTTGCGCGGAGCTCGGCGTGGCGCTTGGATCCAGCAAGGCAAAGCCTCAAAAAACCAATCTCGGCTTTTGAATAGTAATAGTCAATTCCGAAAGTTTCGGGAAGCTTAAGCCTGAAAAGGTCCCATTTCATCGCGACTACAAAGAAGGTAATCCCGACGCCGAGTGAGGGCAGAATGCCTTTTATATTAGAAAGCGTAAAAATATGCTCTTCGGCAATGTGGTGGACCATATGTGGATCAAGGTTCGCAAAAGACCCAAGAACGGGCGCGATTATTTTCGAAAGCACAAGATGCGGGAACAATCCGAATACCAGAATGCCGCACGCAAAGGCAGCCATACCTATTTGCATGGGGAAAGGCACTTCTCTGGCGTGCTCTCCCGCTGAACCGGCGGAATTGTGAACATCCGCGCCAACGTGCTCCACGGCAACCAATTCGGAAGACAGAGACTCGCTTCCGGCTCCGGCATGAATCGAATCTGCCGAAACCTCTCTTTTAGATGAGCCAGAATCATGCGCTATGCCCCTGTAATGACCGAAGAAGGTGAGTAGTATGAGTTTGGCGATGTAGCAAATTGTACCGCCCGCCGTAATTATGAATATAACCTCGACAGCTTTAATGAGCGGACCGCCAACATGCGCCGCCTCCACAATTGCGTGGTGAAGGAGAGTCTTGCTCGCAAAACCGTTGAAAAGAGGTATCCCCATTATCCCGAGACCCGCCACGCAGCAAAGGAATGCCGTAACTGGCATCTTTTTCCACAAGCCACCGAGTTCTGTCAGTTGGAGAGTGTGAGTGCTGTAATATACCGCGCCCACCCCCAGGAAAAGGAGTGCTTTGAACATCGTGTGATTGAGTATGTGATAAATTCCTCCCGCAAGCCCCATCGCCCCTTCATGACCTAGGAAGGCAGCAGCCCCCAGACCCATGAGAATATATCCCATCTGACTTATGCTCGAGTAAGCCAACAGGCGCTTGATGTTGGTCTGCACGAGAGCAAGTATCATGCCCCCGACCATAGTCACCACAGCAAGAACAATCAAAGCCCAACCAAGCACGTGAAGGTTCGCCATGTTCGCTGAAGCATGAACCGCCGGGGCATGTTCACCGCCCCCAGAAGAAGCCAGGACTCCCGCAGAACCGTGCGCTGCTGCGCCCACGTGGAATGTGCCAATCAATCTTATCAACCCGAATGCCCCGGCTTTTATCATCACCCCAGAAAGCAGAGCGCTCGCCGGGGATGGAGCGGCGGGATGCGCGAGCGGAAGCCATACGTGCAGCGGTATCATGCCCGCCTTGATACCATAGCCAACCATCATGAATGAAACTGCTATGAAACACGCCGACGTGAGCAGGTAAGCGCTCTTCTCGCCCGGAGCGAAAGAGACTCCGTTCGCGTAAGAATAGTAAAGAACAATACCCGCGAGTAAACTTAATCCACCGTATATGGTCATGAATATGTATTTGACGCCCGCTTTTCTTGCCTCGTAAGTCTGACTGTGCACCACAAGCACGTAGGCGAGCATTCCCATAAGCTCAAAAAAGACAAATAGCACAAAGAAATTTGAGGCGAGGAAAACACCAAGGGTTGCTGCTTCCGTGAGAAGGGAAAATGTATGGTATCTTGTTCTCCTTTCCTCGTGCTGTATGTAACTGTAAGCGTAGATGGTGGAAAAAAGCCAGGCACCTGAAGCCACAAGCGCAAAAATCAAACCGAGGCGATCCGCGGACACAACAAACTCTCCGAAGAAAAGGGGGAGGGTAGTCTGAAGAATCCTTCCGTGTGAAAACACACGAGGAAAGATTAAAACGCAGCAGAGAAAAGATGCTGCCGAAAAGGCAATGGCGAGAAGGTTTCGAAACTTTTCGCTCCTATCACCGACGATAAAAACAGCAAGTGCTCCTGCTATGGGAATGAGTATGGCAATGCCTGGCAGGGGCGAAAACGTAATCTTTGCTATATGTGTTCCATGCTCAACCGCATAAAAAATCACAGAGGTATCACCTTCATCACGACTTTAATTAAAGAATACGGAAGACCCGGCACCGTTACAAACACGCCCAATATCAGGACCAAAACTGCACAGATGAGCGTCGGCAGAAGCATGCTCAACGGTGCCTCATGGCTGAATAGTTCCCTCACTGTCACTTTCTTGAAAAACGCCGAATAAACGATTGGCAGGAAATAAACGGCGTTAAGGAGTGAACTTATAAGCAGTACGGCTATAAAATACACCCTGTGAGCCTCAACCGACCCAACACCCAGGAGCCATTTTGAAATAAATCCGCAAGTAACGGGTGTCCCCATCATGCCGAGTGCCGCTATCGAAAACGCAATCATTGTCAGGGGTATCTTCGCACCGGCGCCGTCCATCTCTCTTACATCCTTTGTGCCCAGTTCGTGCATTATTATCCCAGAGCAAAGGAACAGCGTCCCTTTCATAAAAGCGTGGTGAGCAACGTGCAGCATAGCCCCGTAAGCTCCGCTTTTTGAGAGGAGAAACAAGCCGAAGATTATGTATGAAACCTGCCCCACGCTCGAATAAGCGAGCCTCCTCTTCAAATCTGTCTGGGTGATGGCGAAAATTGAGGCCACAATTATCGATATGCTTGCCACATACAGCATCGGGAGAGAGACTCCCAGTCTCTTAAGCAGGTCCACTCCGAAAACGTCATATACGACCCTCATGATTCCGAAGACGCCTACTTTAAGTATCACACCCGACAGAAGCGCGCTCGCGGGAGCTGGCGCGGCGGGGTGAGCGTCTGGAACCCATCCATGGAGAGGCATTATACAAGCTTTCACGCCAAAACCGAGAAGATAAATGGAAAATATTACCTTGAGCACACCCGCGCTCACACCGGCCGCGCCGATCGTTCCGCGACCCGTAAACGCGAGCGTGCCGCTGTAAAAATACTGCATTATGAGAGCGGCAAGGATTACCGCACCCGCGGTAATCGAATAGACCAGATATTTCAACCCGGCTCTGCGGGCTATGTCCGTTTCGTCGTGTATTATCAGCGGATAGGTAAAAAGGCTCATTAACTCGTAAAAAATGAACAAAGTGAACATGTTCGCCGAAAACGCCACCCCGAGGCAAAAAGAAAGGTTAAGGGAGAGGAAGGAGTAATATCGGGTCTCTCTGCTCGTTATATAACCGAGCGAATAGAAACTGGCAATAACCCAAAGGACAGACAGAAGAAGACCGAAATAAAAACCGAGGGTGTCAATCCTGAAACCGAGAGTTATCCTCGGGGCGATCTCCAAGATGGTTTGGGTGGAGACGGTTCCATTCATCGCCCTCGGGTACAGGAGAAGTATGAGTATGAAAGTGAGAACACTGCTTCCCACATACACGAACCTGGCAAACCTAGGCCGCTTATTTCTCCAGAGAAGAGCGCCCGCAAGCGATAGACACGGTGTAAAGACTATCAGGATCGGCAATACTGATTTGACCTCTCTACCCAAAAGCCCTCCTAAACACTCCTCGTAACGAAATTCGACAACAATCCATCAGCCTCCGGCGCCGCCAAGCCCAAGCGACGACCACCAAGTATAGAGCTCTCGCAAAAAGCCCTCTGTTGCTTACGCAATCACTTAACCGGCAAAGAACCGACAAACTTGTTTATCGCAGATATCAGCGGAGTGGAATAAATGCCCAACACCAGCGTCCCGAGGGACAAAAGCGCCGCAGGCACGTACATGCTCGGGGGTACCTCGTCAACTTTTTGAGTATGCAGTCTCGGTCCCGTGAAAAACATGTAATATACAACCCTGAAACAGTAAATCGCTGACAGCAGACTTCCGAGCAGAACCATAGCCACAAAGACGTATCTTCCTTTTTGGAAACATCCCCAAAGAAGATACCACTTCGCCATGAATCCCGCCGAGGGAGGAAGACCGACTATCGATAGCGAGGCTATGGCAAAGGCGCCCGCGGTCACAGGCATAGTTCTTCCTATACCCCTGAGTTCCCTTATTCTTTTCATGTTGTGTTTGTAAATCAACGAGCCAGCGACAAGGAAGAAACATGCCTTGCCCATGGCATGGGCGACTATATTGAAAATGCCCCCCGTCATACCCCTGGGCGCGAGCATGCAAATTCCAAGAAGTATGTAACCAATATGAGCCACCGAAGAATAGGCTATCATGACTTTCAGTTCCCTCTGGATTATCGCCATGGAGGAACCTATTACGATCGAAAAAGCCGCAGCCCATGATACAAAACCGCAGAGGCTCGACCACAGGTTAGATGTTGAGGGAAAGCCGTGTCCGTAGATCGTGAACACCACTCGAAAGATACCGAGCACACCCATCTTTATCACAAGCGCGGAAAGAATGGCGCTGATGGGAGAAGGCGCAATCGAGTGCGCATCCGGAAGCCACATGTGCACTGGAAAAACCGCCGCTTTTACGGCGAAAGCAGCGGTGAAAAGAGCCAGAGCGGTATTGACCACGACAACGTAAGGGGTATTCGGAAGGCGCTTTGAGATATCGAGCATGTTCAAGCTTCCAATCACGCTGTACAAGAATGCAATGGAGAAAAGAACGGTTATGCTTGAGACCGCGCCCATAAGCAGGTATTTGAAGGCAGCCCGTAGCGCTTTTCCTTCCCCGCTGACCGCAACAAGCGCATATGAAGTTATGGAAAAAATCTCCATGAAAACGAACAGGTTAAACAGGTCCCCGGTAATCGAAAAACCGAGCATGGCGGCGAATATCAAAAGGTACAAAGTGTAGTAGTAGGGGATTTTTGCTTCCTCTACCTCATGAACTATGTATCTCCACGAATAAATTAGAATCAGCAGACCAGCACTCGATATGACGACTGCCAGGAGCATGCCTATGAAGTCAATCCTGATATGGATTCCCCATGGAGGAGCCCATCCACCCACCTTATAACCTATTGTCCCTACTGCTGAAAATTTAGAAACGAGAGCCCAGGAAATAAAGGCTGTCGCTGAAACGCCTGCAACCGACCACGGAAAGCACGCCTCTTTTTTCCACATGCCCCAAATAGGACATAAAGCCGCGAAACTGAGTGGTATAGCCGTCAGCAGGATGGGGAAACTCGAGACGCTCAAATCTCTTCCTTTCCGGGTATTTTCGACGCGTCGAGCGTCCCGAATCTCTCATGGATCTTGATGCATAATGCCAGCGCCACCGCGGTAGTGCTGACCGCAACTACGATACCTGTAAGTATCAAAGCCTGGGGAATCGGATTTACCATTTCTGAAGCCTTCACTCCTTTCTCGACAATTGGAGCGTAACCACCCTTGACCATGCCCGTGGAAACGATGAAAAGGAAAACTGCGGTTTCCATTATGTTTAAGCCCATCAATTTCTTGATAAGGTTAGGTTTGACTGCAACAGTATAAAGACCCATAAGGAAAAGAACAGCCGAAACAACGTAATTAAGATTGTGAAAGATCCGGCTGAAGTTCATACTCATCCTCCCTTATCATGGAAAAAACGATAGAAGTGAAAATTATGCCGCCCGCGACTCCTATTCCTACCTCGATAAAAGAAAGCATCAAAAATCGCACGGTATGAGCCAGTTCGTGAGAAAGTCCCGGAAGAATGAACGTGAGAAAATTCACACCGAATAGCATTCCCAGAAAACCCATCGAGAGAAAAGCAAAAACCGCGATGCTCTCAAGAGGAATACGAAAACCCAGTGGAATTTTTTCCGTCGACTTTGGAAGCCCGAAAGCAAGCGTGAATATTATGATGCTCGCTCCGACGACTGCGCCTCCCTGAAAACCTCCGCCAGGCGAGTCCTCGCCGTGCAACATCACATACACGGCGAAGAATAAGATTATCGGAACAAGAAACCTGACGACGGTGTTAACTATGACGCTCGTGGGCTTCCCGGCAGCGTCAACACCCGAGCGGCTAAGCCTTCTTTTTTCCCTTCCAAGAAGTGCAACAACCGCACAGAGCGCGCTGAATATGACCGTCACTTCTCCCTCTGTATCGTAACCCCTGTAGTTGAGTATCACGCCAGTTATGATGTTCTTAGCTCCCGCCTCTTCCTCGCTTTTCTGAAGGTATCGCGGAATGACGTGAAGCTTATCGGGGGTATTTTTGGAGCCAAAAGACGGCATCTCGCCAATGGCATACGCAAGAAGCAAACCTAATACGCTGAGCGAGGCAACAACCGCGAACTTTTTCCACTTCATGGCTTAAGACCGGTCCTCTTTCCTTATCGTTTTATATACCGTCACAATGAAGAGAACTGTCGTCACGCCCGCTCCAACAGCCGCTTCAGTGAGAGCAAGGTCAGGCGCCCTAAGCTCAGTCCACAAAATAGCCATCATCAGGCTGTATGCGCTGAAAACTATTGATGCAGCCAGAAGGTCTTTTAGCATGATCACCGCCGCAGCCGTGGAGACCAAAAATATCAATAGCAGAAGGTCAAGAACCCAGCTCATCAGTCAACCTCCTTTGGAAAAGGCTCCACGCCCTCTTTGTGCCAGGGAACAACCCCGCAGGTGAAAGCGCTCCTTCCAATTGCGTGACCGCAAGTCGCGCTCGAAAGCAACAGGAAGAAAACAACGGCAAGGAGTTTTATAGTGTCGAGACTGAGCCCCGACTGAAGACATAAACCAAAGGCCACCATGCAAGCCCCCAAGGTGTCGCCTTTCGTCGAGGGATGCAGCCTTGCGTAAAGGTCAGGACATCTTAATATCCCGATTGTCCCTCCGAGGAAAAATATGACACCGGTAGCGCAGAAAATGTAGGTTAGAATGTCATTCACCGTGCTTGCCAATTTCTCCCCTCCCTGTCTCTATGTACCTTGACAAGGCAACCGTGATAACGAAGTTCAGCAGCGCATAAACGAGGACTATATCCAAATAGGTGTGCCTTTGCCCGAAATAGAAAAAAACCAAAAGGAGAACAACAAGTGTCTTTGTGTTCACGATGTTTATCCCGATTATACGGTCTTGAATTGTTGGACCCACCGCAGCCCTGTAAAGACAGAGAAACGCGTTTGCCATCAGTATTACCGCTACCCAAAGATAAAACGTGCTCATCTGAGTTTCCTCATCTCCACGGGACCCTCGCGGAAAAGCCAGGCTACCATTCTCTCGAGCCTGCCCTCCAAAAGCCCCTCCTCGTGCTCCGCCGCAAGACAATGCACGTAGAATCGAGAACCAGCTATTTCGAGCGTCACGGTGCCGGGCGTCAATGTTATGGAGTTTGCAAGAACTGTTTTCGCGATATCAGACTCAAGAACCGAATCAAAAGCGGTGATTCTCGGGCTTATGGGAAGAGATGGCGAAAAGACTCTCATCAACACATCCACGTTGGCTTTTATTATTTCCCAGAAAATGAGCACGGCAAAAACCGGAAATCTTAACGCCACGCTCACATTAAGTTTCGGGTCGAGCCTTCCGCCAGTCAAATAGTAGGAAACCGCGGCGAATATCAGCGCGACCACGACACCAAAAACAATGTGGTGCCAGTTTGTCTTTTCCGTAAAGACGAACCAGAAGAACAGAAGGATAAGGCTGAGCGGTGTGATTTCTCTGATAAATTTTAGCCTGCCTTTAAGATTCATTGCGTAACCCCAAACTCCAAAAAGCCGAGGCACCGATTCGCGGATAAGTTTATTTACACGCGTTTAAGAATGTCAATATGACTGAATCATTAAGCGGCTAGAAATAATTGTCCAAGTGAAGAGTGTGGAAAGAAACGCGGAGAAGTCTTGAATGGAACTTCGAAGAAATCTATTCTAAAATCGTTTTGCTGATCGGTAAATTAATTTCCGAAAGAGCTTAGAGAAGCGGAGGCTCTCCATGTGGTGGCGCTATGTGATATTCAGAGTTCCTTTCGCTATACTTGCGAAAACCAAGAAATACAACCTGAAGGTTAATGGCGTTGAGAACGTTCCAGAGTACGGTCCCTTCATAGTGGTCGCGAATCACCAAACCAGCGCCGATATCGTCGCGATAGCGCTTGCCCTAAAGCCAGCGCTTAAGCACTGCCAAATGTGGCCTTGGGCGAAGGTAGAGATAAGGGAAGGCAAAGAAGGTATTTTGGGCAAACTCCTCTGGAAAATATTCGGCGTGATACCAATCGACAGAGAGTCTGCTCATTCTGAGGACGCCGTAAAACCGAGTCTTAAGCGCCTCCAGAAAGGCGAGATCGTCTGCGTGTTTCCAGAGGGCACCAGACGCAAACATCGCCAGCTCGGGCATTTTAAGTATGGTGTGGCGAATCTCGCGCGGGCTGCTCCCGCTCCTCTTCTGCCAGTCGCCGTGTACAAGCGTGAAGAAGACGGAGGTATTCAGGTTAATATCGGGAAACTGTTCTTCATGCCGCCCAAAAGGAAGCGGTATGAAACGCTTGAGGCAATCGAGGAAAAACTCGACGAGAGAGTTAGCCATCAAATAGACGCGCTCAAGCAATGGAGCGCGGAACTCCCGAAAGACAAAAAGGGAATGAAAATGATTGCGAGCATGATAAACATGATTGCGGACCGTCTCTCTAAACAGGAAGTGAGTTTCGACAAATTCTGCCGTATGGCTGAAGAGGAAGACAACGAGTATATCCGCAATAAAGTTTTCGAGCTTCTTCCCGAAGGCTGGAAAAAGACGGAAGTGCCGAAAGAAGAGACCTAAAAGCGCCGAATTGCATAATTTGAGAAGTAGCGCAAGGGTTTTCTTCTTATTTTTAGAGATGCGCTGAAATAAGGAGGCCCCAAGCGTGTAAGACGAATCTTTGGGATTTTGGAGAGTAAAAGTGATATGCGCCTGCTAATTGAGTGGATAATACGATATTATTTTCCCTACTTAATTCTTTCATTTGATAAGCAGATTAATGAAGCGTGTTAGGTTTTGACATGGAGGATGAGAATGGGAGAACTCCACGACGCTGCCGCGGCAAACGACATTAGAAGAATGAAGGAAATTCTCGAAGAAAGCCCGGAAGCTATTGATTCTCACTTCGACTATTACGGCAGGACCCCTCTGCATTACGCGGTTCTTCACGGGCATGAGAAGATATTTGAGTTTCTTCTCGAAAAAGGAGCGGACGCAAATGCCAGGGATGAAGAGGGAGCAACTCCTCTGCACTATGCAGCGTACTACAACCGTGCGAATTTCATACCCAGACTATGCGACAAAGGAGCCGATCCCAATGCGAAGGACGAGGACGGGTCAGCGCCGCTTCACTTTGCCGCAACGGAAGGTCACGCAGAGGTTATCAACGCTTTGATTGCGCTCGGCGCTGACGTAAATGCCCGCGACAACTCCGGTTCAACCCCACTCCACCGCGCCGCTTTCTACGGTAGGCATGAGGCTGCGGAAGCACTCCTCAAAGGCGGCGCAGATGTGAACGCTCTGGACGAGGACGGACGTACTCCGCTTAGGCTCGTCGCCTCAAGAGGTCAGACAAGACTGATGGACTACTTCCCCGAAATCATAGAGCTTTTGGAAAAGTACGGCGGGCATGAGTGAGGAGGCGCGATAATCCATTCAATGGATTTCCGGGGTTCTCTCATCATTTGTGAAAGCATCCTTATTACGGCTTTCTCATCACATCCCCATCTTTTTATGTTGTCCTTAATTTCCAAAATGTAGTCGAAGGGCATACTTACAAGGATGTCTTCCTCGGAGAAGCCAGCAAGATTTCTCTAAACCGAATCAGGGACACAGATGCATGGTTTATGAGTGACCAGCGGATTTGTTACGACCCCCTGACATGTTGCAAGAACGCGCATTTCCATTTTGAATCCACCGTCACAAAAGGAAAGAACACCCATAACATCATGGAAACGCTTCGGATTCAATCTCAAGGCGACAAGTGTTGGGGGGGCAAGACAGGCGGCAAGCGGTTTCATTACAAGATTATCCGCCTGGGCGGGGAGGGGACGCGGAACACTTCTAAACCACTTCCTGGTCTCATCGCTGTCCGCAAACAGATTCTCTATTAGCGTAAGGAAGGGGACTGTTAACTCTTCTATGTCCAAAAAACCGAGCCAGTGCGCGCCGCCCATGCATTCAATACTCTGCCTCGTCAGGTTTACCACCTCGCCCGAAAACGCGTGCTTCAATGCCACGCACACATACCTGCATCGCTTTGAGCCAACAGGGTCTAAAGCATCAGAATAATAAACGCCAACGGGCGGGTATAGGAGATTATGACCTTTTTCGAGAACAGATGAAATTTCCTTCATAACCTCTGCCAAATTTTCGCGCTAAATTTCGTTATATTGTTGAAAGGATTGTTTATGGCTTAAGAAAAAGCGCAATCATACCCCTGAGCATCCCCCACCCGTTTTCACTGGACTGCCCAAAAACTAGTTGCGTATCTAATCTATAATTCCATGACGAACATAAAAATTTCTTATTCGTCCATCTTTTAAGAGAGGACAATGCGCTTGAAGGAGATTTACATCGGTGTAGTTATTACCCTCAATCACGGTAATCCCATCATCCTCCACTGCAACATCCCATCCAACATATTTAAGATATGGGAGACTCTTAGCGAGATTCAATATTTCTTTCTTCCTTTCTTTCCAGTTAGGTATTTCCACCCCTTCTATTGGCGAACCAGTATCTGGATGGACACGCATTTTTTTATAAACGCCGCTTCCAAAATAAGAAAGCGGCGTGCCTATCATTCCATTATCCAAATCTACAAGCGCGGTAATACCGCCCCGCCTCCAGTTATCAACAGGGAAAGAGGCTCGCGTTCCAAACTTATGGACGGCGAACGCGATGAAGGGTTCGCCAGATTCATCGAGCATGGTCAGGAAACGAACGGTATTCGCTACTTCCGGGAATATCTTTTCCGCATAGTTGCCCTGTCTGGCGTATTCGGTAATGATGAATGAATCAAGTCCCCGCAAGAACTGCTTGAATTCCCCTATGCTTTTTCTCTGCCTGTTAACCAGAACACCATCCCCCCAAAACTTAAGAATATATACATTTTCTCCACCACCTGACCGCACTGGTTTGACCACAAGCAACTCGTTATCCTTTAAAAACGAAACGAGGTCGTCCACAGAGGAAACAGGCGAACTTCCAAGGAAAGGGGAAATTACTCCTTCATTTATGAACGCGTAAGTCTTAGGGACTCTCGCTTTGCTCCCCACAACAGAATCAAAAAGCAACTTATTGTTCAAAACTATTGAATAGTCTCCGTTTATCAGGCGAGTCTTGAACCGCTTGATGTCGGGAAGATAATTGGCGGGATCGTTTCTGTCCAGCTGACAAATGTAGAAAGAATCGCTCGTGAACCCTTTCAGCCACATGACAGGTGCGTAGCGCCAGGGCATTCGGCGCGGCGATGTTCTTTCCTTTTGTATGAAATCGGATAACATCATGAGCCTGTTCCGGACATTACGCATCAAAAAATCAACCCTGTTGAAAATATCACCAGGCATTAAAATCTCTCACCCCCAAAAAGTGAGGAAATGGGCAAAAAACATGCAAGTATGCGTATCGCCGGGATATCGCGGCCTGGATAGCATTAACTCAAAGTCCGGTTTGTCTCTTGTCGGATACCCTACCGTTTTGAAAGATAACGGTGGCGTTCCCGTAGATTTTTTCTTCCCCCACCCAGCCGTAGATGATTGTGTAGTCAGCCCCCCCGGGAGTTCCGTAGCCGGAAATTACCCTTCCTGGACCCCCAATTATTTTCACGACCTCATCGTAAGACATGCCTTCCTTGATTCGCCTAAACTCCTCAAGAGTTATTCCTTCAGGATTTCTCTGGTATTTGGGCTGAACCTCGGAAGGAGATGATGGAACAGGAGCCTTCCCCGGACTGATCTTCTGCCGCTGCTCGCCGGTCACCAGAAAGACAAAAATGATTGCGCCTGCAATCACCGCGAGAATTACCGCCCCCACAAGAACCCATTTACCCCTCCACCCGGATTTGGTCGGTCTCCTGGTCTTTGAAATGCCTTTGGGAACCGGAGCTTTTCCTGACTCAAGCCGCTGTGCTTGCGGTCTTGCCGCTCTGGGCGTTTCATCATAAGATTCTTCCACCACTCCAGCTTCAGGACGCATAACAACTCTCGGGGCAACAACTTGGTCCTCCTGAGCAGTTTGCGTGATCTCGGCCAGGTCAGCGTCTGAAAGAAGGAATCTCTTGCCGAGCCTTTTTGAGCTCACAAGATACTTGTAATGAGGCTTTTGTGGATGTGGCGAGATGGCTTCCACCTCAACTTCCTCGCCCTGTTCGAAAGCTACCCTTCCCTCGACTGTAATCTGTTTATTTATCCTGCACCTTGTGCCCCGAGAAATCATCTATCTCACCTCTTCAAAGGTAACCTCTCAGTCTCTTAACTCACACACTCTAGCTTATTATATCTTCTTGAAAAGCCCGATCATCCTGACAAACATGTTCGCACGATTCGGCATGCACAACCGATTTGCTAACGTCAGGCGGAAAGCACTTCGATGACCGCACTTAAGGAAGGTATTCTCCCCGCTCCTATTGTTTGTTTTAGACCCGAATCCCGGCAAGTTGGACCGCGTACTCTTCAAGGTCAAAAGAATTAACCTCGCAAACTCTCTCATAGGTTTCACGGTCTAAACCTTCTATTCCACAAATGGCACCGGAAAGGAGTCCCGCCATTCCGGCTATCGTATCCGAGTCCCTTCCGAAATTGGCGCCACCGATGACAGCTTTCATTGGATTCGCCTCAGCTATCTTGAACATTGCAGTAGCAATGGATATAGTCTCAAGAGCGTCTATGGTGACAGGGCGAAGGCAATGGCTGTAGAGTTCTGCCCTCACGTCAAACACGTCTTCGTATTTCTGCGCGATATAAAGCGCCTTGTCGATAGCGGACCTTAGTTTGTATGAAGAGTACCGCCTCAAAGTGTCTATGGTACCGTCAACATCGGCGCCCTCCGTTAAAGCGTAAGAAATAGCGGCCGCCCACGCGCCGGCGGCTTTCCGAGCTTCTCCCGCCACGACAGCCCTTGACACCTCGAGCGCCGCCGCCGCCGCTTCCCCAGGTCTTCCCCTGTATATTATCCCGACAGGGGAAATCATCATGGCAGCCTCATTGCCCACGAAAATCGATGAAGGATTCAGGTAACCGGTGAGAGTGCCTGGAATTCCGAGTCTCCCCAACCAGGCGACAAGGTGCTCCCCTATCCAAAACCCCTCATCGCGTTTGAAAGATTTCAGAAATTTCTTCCAGCCGAACTCCGGGTGATGCTTCCAGGCTTGAATCAATTCATCCGAGGTTATCATCCTGCCGTGCCCAATAATTACGTCAGCAAGGGCAAGCGTGAGCCTTGTGTCATCCGTCACAGCACCGGGTTTATCGCCCACAAGCGAAGTGACCCTCCCGAATTTGCGTTCGATGCGCCTGTAATTGAAAAGAAGTTCGGTGGGTCTGCCCATCGCATCGCCAATGGCAAGACCCGCCAGGCATCCGAGGATCTTGTGATTTACCTGAACCATTTCGCCTCACCCTTAAAGCAGTTTGTTTTGTGCATACAGCAAAACCAAATCTTAGGTGTCCTTACGAAGACTCTTCCTTAGAAGTCCCATCAAAGCATTTTACATTTATGCGGCAGACTTATTTAATCCGAGGAGATAAATACCATATAAAAACCGCGGGGAATTCAATCCTCGGTCATCACTATTACCGGGGTTCTATTCATCTCACCCGTGATAACGTCGCTGCTGAAAAATTTGAAAGACGGTGTTGTGATATCATCGAGCAGGCTGCAATCAGGGTAGGATTTCAAAGAGTCGCGGTTTATTGAAAAACCCGAAAAGAGCTTTACGAATTGCCGCCTTGGTTAACTTAGTTAGATAAGCCCGCTTATGCTATTGAAAGCGGAAACTACGCGCCTTTGACGCATTCAGGAGGTAAGATATGGGCTATTTCGGTTCCGAGAAGGAAATAAGGTTTGAGGGAAGGGTATTCCCAGAAAAGGGAATGCCTGAGGAAGAGGTGATGTCCGCACTTGGCAAATTCGAGTCCATTGATAGGCAAGCGGTACCTTATCACTCCATAGTTCATGGAATCCAATTAATGGAGGAAATGGACGCAAGCCGCATAGCGAGAAAAGCAAATTATATGTTCGTGAAGAACAATCTACTTTATAAGGAGCTTCAACCTGGTACGGAGCGCATGTTTTTAGAAGTAAAGCAAATGATCAAAGAAATGCTCGGGTATCCAGATGGTGTGCGTATCAGGCTCACTTCCGGCGGCTCTGAAAGCAACTACTGCGGCATAAACGCGGCATACCAGTGGTTTAGAAAAGAAAACCCGAAAGCTCGCGACCCCGAAATCGTCGTTCCTTATTCTATCCACGGCTCTGTGTCCAAGTGGTGCCACTACACGGGTATCAAGATAAAGCGGATTCCATTAAGGGATGATTACAGGGCTGATGTCTCCGCCATGGAGAAAACGATAACCAAAAAAACTTTCTTAATCGCTGGTTCAGCCCCCTGCTGGCCCTACGGTCTATATGACGACATAGAGGCTTTAGGATCTCTCGCCGAGAAATACGGAATATGGCTGCACGTTGACGCCTGCCTCGGTGGATTTTTCGCCCCTTTTGCTGAACAGGCAGGTCACAAACTTCCTCCCTGGGATTTCCGCATTCCTGGAGTCCGAAGCATCTCCGCAGACCTTCATAAGTACGGGTTTTCCTGCAAGCCGTTATCGAGCATCGCTTTCAGATCCAGGGAATGGGAGAAATTCCACGAATACACGGCGGCGGATTGGCCGGATGGACCTTATTCGACCGAGGCTCTGGCGGGGACGAGCACGGCGGGTTCGGTGGCATCAGCCTGGGCCGTGATGAAATACCTCGGAAGGGAAGGATATGTAAAGCTTGCTAAAAGAAGCCTCGAGGTAAAAAGACGCTATGCCGAGGGAATCAACTCAATTGAAGGGTGCAAGGTATGGGAAAATGATCTCGCTCCGCTGGTGTTCCAACTTCCCGAGGGAATTGATATTTTCGCGGTAATTGGAGGACTTTTCGAGCGGAAAGTTTATTGCCTACCTGGATTTCAACCCCCGCTTCTGAAAGTACAGGTTGACCCGATATCCGATGAGACGGTTGACAGGTTCGTTGAGGCGCTCAGGGAGGTGGTCCCTCTGGTGCGGGACGGAAAGATTACAATCGAAAGCGTGAGGAAATACCTGTGAAATCAAGTCGGACGTCCAGATATTTGACAGCGCTTTCAATTTTTGCCAAAGGGACGAGGGGGTCAAAACATAGTCAGGGAATTTGTGAGAATGCCCATATATACGGGCCGTCAAAACGACATAAACTTTCGAGAGTGGAGGCGGTATGAAGTTATCCCTATTGCTTGCCGTACTGGGTTTGAAACTTGGATTTCAATCCCTTTTTAGCAGGGGCTTTCGACAAGAGCATAAGGACAAGGAATTCACGCTTGTCATCCGCTCAGAAAAAGAAGGCACCGCTCATACTTATTACGTGAGAAAGGGATTTGTCCTTTCGCGTCCCGGGGCGTGCAATAAGCCTGATACTGAACTGCTCTGGTGCGACGCTGATACCGCGGTAAGAACAATGCTTTCAGAAAATGAACTGGACATTTACTCGACAATAGGCTCAGGTAAGCTAAAAATAAAAGGAAATTTCGCAAACGCTTTGTCTTTCGTGAATATGGCGGGGTAAGCAGGTGAGTTTCGCAAAAGCAAATTTGCCTACCTTTAATCCGAGAAATGACAAACACGTATAGTTCATGTTCATCATCCCTGAACGAGGAAGCAGTCAACTCCGATTTCCCCACAAGACTCCCAGATTTCAAAAAATAGGTTATAGGAGCCTTTCATGGGCTTTCTAAAGAGAGGCAGAAAGCTGTCCTATTTGCGCATTGATAGCGGAATTGACCGGGACAGATGACTACAACGCTTTGCGGTAAAGCTTTTGAGCATCCTCGAGGCTTACCTCTCGCGGGTTGTTTGACATGACTTGAACATCCTCCAACGCTGATGCCGCCATCCCTGGTATGTCTTTCTCTTCAACCCCGAACTCTGAAAGACGGACAGGCAAACCGATACCCGAAATCAGTTCCCTGATGGCTTTAATCAGCTTGCGAGCACCATAATCCGGGTCTTTCCCTTCTACTTCCACACCCAGTAAGCCGGTAACCCCCATAAATCGAGCAGGATCCGCTTCTATGTTGAACTCCACGACGTGGGGGAGCATTATCGCATTGGCGATTCCGTGCGGGATATCGAACCTGGCGCCGGCTACATGCGCGAGAGCGTGAACGGCGGTCACGCCGGCGTTGCCAAAAGCCTTTCCGGCAAGCATGCTGGCAAAGAGCATTCTATCCCGCGCTTGAAGGTCATCCCCGTTTTCGCAGACCGACCTTAGGTTTTCCCCAATAAGCCTTAGGGCTTCAGCAGCGCATATGTCAGTCATCGGATTCCTTCTTTTCGCTGTATAAGCCTCAAGCGCATGCGTGAGTGCGTCCACACCCGAGTAGGCGGTCGGGTTCGCAGGAAGGCTTAGGGTTAGCTCCGAATCCAGTATCGCAACATCGGGATATATATAAGTGCTTGTAATCACCTTCTTAACACCATTTACCCTGTCCACCAGAACGGCCACAGGGGTCATCTCCGTTCCCGTGCCCGCCGTAGTTGGTACCAAGATGCACCTAATCCCTGGACCTGGCACATTGTCGATTCCAAGAATAGATTCAAGCGCAACATCGCTTCCCGCAAGCACCGATACGACTTTGGCTATGTCAAGGCTTGAGCCCCCGCCGATCCCAACAACCAGGTCTGCGTCAAGCCGTTTAGCCCGTCCGGCAACCCTTTCCGCCGTATCGAGCGAGGGTTCCGGCTCAACGTCAGAGACAATCTCACATTTAGCCCCAGCAGACTCTATCAACTGCGCCGCTCTTTCAGCATAGCCAACCCGCTTCACATTAGGTCCAACGACCACCAGACACTTTGAGCAAGACGCCTTAGAGACTTCAACAGGTAATACATTCAAAGCGCCCGGACCAAACCACATTTTCGGTGTCGTCTGGTAGAAATACATTTTCCGCCTCCTTGCTCTAAACTGGATTTTGGAAGACCCCCAGATTTAGGCTATCACATGCTTCATACTGGGGGAAATTTCACGCACTTATTCCCGTGTTACCTTGGCAGGCGGAGTGAAAAGAGACCAAAGGGGTTTGAGAATACAGGAAGCGTTCAACTCAAAAACATTATGATTGAGGCGCGATTTTCTCTCTTGAATAAATACCGAAAGTCGTTACAAATCTGGAGCGGGAGACGGGGGTCGAACCCGCGACCTAGAGCTTGGAAGGCTCTCGCTCTGCCAACTGAGCTACTCCCGCTTGAGATATCCGACATATATTTAATCACCTCCAGCGGCGACTCTCAATATCCGTTCCCTGAAAAATGGTAGAATCAGGCGCACGACAAGTAAGAGTCAATGCATCTCAGAGTAGTGACATATCACACGTTAAACATGGGTTCACTCAAGTACGCGGGCTCCGAGACCAGTATCTGGACTGTAGGCGCTGTCTTTGTACAAGAAACTTGAGACTCAAGGTGAGTTAGCCTAAACGGGTGGGTGGCGGGTTCTCGGGGCTTGTCAGTGAATAAAACACACTCAAGACTGGACCAGGAGGGCAATTGACGGCGAGAGACGCATCTGACCCGCAGCGCCACTACTGGAACTCAGAGGCCGGGCAGCTTATGGAATCGCTCGGCTCCAGTGACCATGGTTTGACAACTGAGGAAGCACTCAAGAGGCTGGGGCAGTACGGAGAGAACACGGTTCGCGCCTCTATGAAAAAGAGCACCATCTCGTTGCTGCTCGGTCAGTTCAAAAGCCCCATAATACTCATACTCATCGCTGCGGCGGTAGTATCGCTATTCGTAGGTGACAGAACCGACGCTACGATAATCCTCGTCATCGTACTTTTCAGCGGGCTCCTCGGCTTCTGGCAGGAAAAGGGCGCACAAGGCGCGGTAGCGAGGCTTCTCGAGGTAGTGAAAGTCAGATCTGTGGTCGTAAGGGACAGGCACGAGGGAGAAGTGCCAGTCGAGGAAGTTGTGCCAGGAGACATCATCCGGGTTTCGGCTGGTTCGGTCGTGCCAGCCGACTCACGCATCCTCTACTCCAAACACCTCTACGTTGATGAGGCTATGCTCACGGGCGAGACATTCCCAGTGGAGAAGGAAACAGGCGTAGTGATGGAGGATGCGCCTCTGGCGGAGAGGACCAACGTGCTCTTCATGGGGACACACGTGGTGAGCGGAGAGGGGACTGCCCTGGCGGTGCGCACCGGTCTGACCACGGAATTCGGTAAGATATCACTGAGGCTCAAGGAAAGACCGGAGGAGACGGAGTTCGAGCGGGGGATACGGCGGTTTGGCTACTTCCTCGTCGAGATAACGCTCCTATTGGTCATCGTCATCTTCGCAGTCAACATCTACCTGAAGAAGCCCCCGCTGGATTCGTTCCTTTTTTCGCTGGCGCTCGCGGTAGGCCTGACACCTCAGCTTCTTCCAGCGATAATCACTATCAACCTCTCCAAGGGCGCAAAGACGATGGCGAACCGAAAGGTGATAGTAAAGAGGCTCGCTTCCATCGAGAACCTCGGTAGCATGGATGTATTCTGTTGTGACAAGACGGGGACGCTTACCGAGGGCAAAGTCAGCTTGCGGTCAGCCGAGGACATCGAGGGAAACGAGAGCGCAAGAGTCAAGCTCCTCGCTTCGCTTAACTCCGTGTTCCAGACGGGTTTCGTCAACCCCATAGACGAAGCGATTCGGGAGAGCAGCACTGAAGTCTCCGGCTATGAGAAGCTCGACGAGGTCCCCTACGATTTCAAACGCAGGCGACTCACTGTTGCTGTTCGGAACGGCGACGGCGCATTCCTCATCACAAAGGGCGCGACTGACAGGGTTCTTGAGGTGTGCGAGAGCGTGGAAAAACCCGGGGGGAGCGTCGACGACCTGGCGGGGTATCGGGACGCGATAATCCGACGCTACGAGGAGCTTGGACAGCAGGGAATAAGGACGCTGGGGGTCGCTTACAAGGAGATAGATTCAGGACTCCCTGTCACACAGGCTGACGAGCGGGGTCTTGTATTCCTCGGCATAATCACTTTGTTCGACCCGCCCAAGGCTGGTATCGAAAAGACCTTGAAGGAACTCGCGAGACTTGGAATATCGCTCAAGATAATCACCGGCGACAACAGGCTTGTGGCAGAAAGCGTAGGTCGGCAAGTAGGTCTTCAAAGATTTGACGTACTGACAGGGTCCGAGATCAACTCGATGAGCGATGCGGCGCTCTCAAGGCACTCTGCTGATATAAACATCTTCGCCGAGGTGGAACCGAGCCAGAAGGAACGGATTGTCAGGTCTCTCATCAAAGCAGGACATACTGTAGGCTATATGGGCGACGGCATCAACGACGCCCCCGCCCTTCATGCTGCAGATGTCTCCCTGTCGGTCGACACTGCGGTTGATGTGGCAAAGGAAGCAGCGGATTTCGTACTGCTCGAGAAGGACCTTTGGGTGCTCGCTGACGGCGTGCGCGAGGGGCGGGCCACATTCGCCAATACAATGAAGTACGTCTTCATGGCAACCAGCGCGAATTTCGGGAACATGTTTAGCATGGCAGGCGCGTCTCTGTTTTTGAAGTTCCTCCCCCTCCTGCCCGGGCAGGTCCTTCTTACCAACCTGCTCACCGACCTGCCCGAGATGACGATCGCCACTGATTCCGTGGACCTTGGGATGATAGAGAAACCTCGCCGCATGGAAATATCGTTCATCCGGAAGTTCATGCTCGCGTTTGGGCTCCTCAGTTCGGTCTTCGACTACGCCACCTTCGCTGTGCTGCTGTGGGTCCTCAACGCAAACGTGATTCACTTCCGTACCGGCTGGTTCTTGGAGTCTGTGGTGTCTGCGTCGATGATCGTGCTCGTCATAAGAACAAGGCAATCGTTTTTCAAGAGCATGCCGAGCAGGTACCTCCTGGGCATGACCATCCTGGTCGCGGCTGTGACGATAGCCATCCCATACACGCCCCTCGCCGGTCTTCTCGGGTTCAAGCCCGTTCCGGCTTTATTCCACGCACTCCTGTTCGGGATACTCGTCAGCTACGTCGCAGCGGCAGAGATCACGAAGAAGCTCTTCTACAAATGGGTAAATTAGGAGATAAACAATGCCGAAATGCAGCAGCTTTTCCGTATGCGCTGTCTGAAGGTCAAGCGACACCAGAGCCGACGGGACGAGGTCAAACAACTTATTTTTCGACGGTAATATTAGCCGACCTTACATCGCCTCATTCGATAAGGCGAGAAAGAGAACAATCAGAGTGAATAGCACTAAAATATATGATGTGTAGTCATGAAAGGGGATCATGAGATTACCTTTGTCAATGATCAGACAATGAGGATAAGAACTTGGATAAAACGAAAGGAGAAAAATGAAAATACTTGCCATCAATGGAAGCCCGCGGGCAGAAGAAGGTTTTACGAATATTGTTGTGAAGCGCTTTCTAAAGGGTGCGCAGAATGCCGGAGGGGAAACTGAGGTAATCTACCCCGCGAAAATGAAAATAGCTCCATGCGTCGGCTGTCTGAAATGCTGGCTCGAGACCCCTGGCGTATGCCGCCACAATGACGACATGCCTGAAATCTTCAAGCGGATGAAAGAAGCTGACGTATATGTTTTTGCAAGCCCGGTCTACGTTGACAGCATGACCAGCCAGATGAAAAAAATGTTTGACCGATTCATGTCAATAAGCGAACCTTTCTTTGAGTTCGAGGGAACCAGAAGCTATCACCCGAGGGTTGCGGACCGTGATCTCAAAGCGGTAACCATTTCCACCTGCGGGTTCCCTGAAAGAGAGCACTTCGAGGCGATAAGTCTTACGTTTAGAAGGATTTGTGAAAACATACGGGCGCGCTTGCTCGGAGAATTTTACTTTCCAGCAAGCAGTCTGCTCGCTTCAAAACCGGAAAAACTTGAGCCTCAGCTATCCGCCGTTGAAAAAGCGGGTGGAGAGATCGTGGAAAAAGGAATTATTCTCGAAGAAACAATCTCCGAGGCTAACAGGGAGTATGTTGATGATTACAGGGCTTTCTGCGAGGAAATGAACGAGTTCTTTCACAAAGTGAGAAGAAAAAGGGGTCTTGAGTAGGAAAGACCGCGGAAAGCGGGTAAGCGTCGGCTTGGTCCTAATGGAGGGGGAAATGGAAAACAAGAAAGTCAGAGTGGGAGACATTGACATATGCTACCGCATGATAGGTGAGGGCTTTCCTCTGGTAATGATAATGGGACTCACCGCCAACATGGACTGGTGGGACCCTCAACTAGTGGAGGCGCTATCGAAAAAATACCGCCTGATACTCTTCGACAACCGGGGTGCCGGAAGAACACAGGCTCCTCCGGGCGATTTTTCCATTAAACAGTTCGCCGATGACACGGCGGGTTTAATGGATGCGTTAAATGTGGAGCGCGCTCATGTGCTGGGAGTTTCAATGGGTGGAATGATTGCCCAGGAACTTGTCTTGAACTACCCCGAGAAAGTGGAGAAGCTAATACTGTGCTGTACCTTCTCAGGCGGGGATAAAACGGTTTACGCTTCAAGGGAAGTGCTTCAGAAAATGACAGACCTTTCGGGCACATTAGAGGAGAGGGTCAAAAGATTTTCCAGTTTACTTTTCCCGGAAGACTGGCTCCTTGAGCACCCTGATTATCTTGATGATTTCCTCAGGCGATACATGATTGCCCCCATAACCGATGAGAACGCGGCGAGGCAATTCATGGCAACCGTTACGTTTAATACCTGTGACCGCCTGCCGCAAATATCTTGTCCGACGCTCGTGGCAACCGGCAGCAAAGACGTCCTGATTCCCCCTGAAAACTCGAGAATTATAGCCGAGAGGATCCCAGGAGCAAAACTCGTAGAGTTTGTAGGGGCTGGGCATGGATTTATAAACCAGTGCAGAGAAGAATTTCTCAAGACTCTTTTCGATTTTCTCGGATGAGCGCCAGGGAAAAATCCGTCTTTATAAATCCAAGTGCGCTCACTTGATTACAGAGACGCAGCCCTCGTCAAATTCATGCGCTCTTTCCTCTGTAATGCTTATGGCGCCTTCTCTTATGTCGAATATGCCGTCGAAGAAATCAACGATCCAGCCCACCGCTTTGTTTGAGAAAACAAGACCCCAGTGCCCTAAGGGCCAGTTGACAACCTTGTTATAGCCGCATGTCAGTATGGCCGAATCCTTAGGCACCACTATCTCGTCGAACCTGCTTATTATCGAAAGACATTTTATGTTGCGACATCTTGCAGGATCGCTGTTCAATTCCCTCATGAAATCGCTGTTGGGAAGCAGCTGCCGACCCGCTTTAGTGAAGAAGCCCAGCGCCGCGATGTAAACGCCTTTATGGGGCGTGCCGAGGTAAACCGCTCTGTGCACGTATTTCCATCCACCAAGTTTTTGAAGGTAATACCTCGTTATTATCCCGCCTAAGCTATGGCCGACGATATTCACCTTCTCGGCGCCGAATTTCGCCAGCACTCTTTGTACCTCAACAGCGAGAATCGCAGACGATTTGGGTATGTCTCCCAGTTGCAGGTTGGGAAGCTTTGCCTCGTGAACGTCAAAGCCCTCTATCTCGAGCCTGCTCCTGAAATAAAGACCGTGCAGCGGAGGAGCCCCGTATCCAGGAACGTAGATGATGGGGTAGCGCCTCAGCGACGCTCTCTGGCGTTCTTTCCAGGATAGATTTATCTGGTCGTCGGTTATGTTTTCCCTTTTCCCACCGTTTCCGTTACCGCCTGCATCCAGGTCGTTATTTTCTATGCTACGCACTTCGTATTTCCCTGCGATATCCACTCGATCTATATTCACTCACTCCTTTTAGAGCATGACTGAACCAACTAAACGGGGTCTTTAGCGAAATCAAACGCTTTCTCCCCGGTGAGAAAACGCTCAAGATCCTCACCGTTATATAATTTTATAACGATTCTTCTTATCCTTCCGGCTATGCGGTCTATCAAAGCTTTTGTGGGCTGTTCGTCGAAGTAAGGAGAAAGGTCAATAGGTCTTCCAATCCTGCATGTTATGCCTCTGTAAGTTATGAACCTTATTCCTTGGTCGGCGTGGGGAAGTTTGACGTAAGACTTCACCAGGAAACCCGGGATCTTCGGGAGTTCCCTCTCCTCTTCGGCAAGGACCGCGCAAGGAATCACTGGCACTCTTTCCTCAAGGGCAAGTTTGACAAATCCCGTCTTAAACGCGGCTATCTTCGTGACCCTGTGGGGATTGAAGAATGACTGTACTCCCTCCGGAAAAATTCCAACCAGTTCGCCTCTTCTTAAAAGTTCTTTCGCTTTCGATATGTTCTTGTCGCTTTCCTCACCCCCGTAAATCGAAAGAGGAAAAGCACCAGCCCAGGAGTAAAGCTGCTTTACGATGGGCATCTTGAAGGAGTATGCAGCTGCCGCGAAATTCACGAATCTATCGATGGAGTATCCGACCACAATCGGGTCAAGAAGAGAACGGTGGTTGGACACAACAAGCGCCGCTCCCTCCTGCGGAACATTATCCTTACCCTCGGTCTTGATCCCGTAATGCCACTCAGCAATGGGACCGACGACGAGTCTTGCGAACTCGTAAAACAGCATGTTATTGATTTCCATCCCGAACCTCCGGCACCGCTTTCCGACAGAATGAATTCAAAATGGTCGGGGTGGGCGGATTCGAACCGCCGACCTCGTGCTCCCAAAGCACGCGCGCTAACCTGGCTGCGCTACACCCCGCCATGCTTGGGACTCGCCACTAAGGCGACCGCTCAATGACATTTTAGCAGGATTCTTCAATATTAATATCCCGTTTAGGGTTAAGTGAGCCGCTGGCATAGGGAAATACAAATTTCTCTGGATAGGGTTTTCCAAAAGCTCTATTTGAAGCGTAACATTGGGGAAGGGGACAAACACTGAATAGCGCCGTTGGTTATGGCATCAGTTTTGTGAAATTCAAGGTTTAGTCTTTCGCTCTTTCAATCACAAGCCATCTACCGCCACGCCTTCGCAGCGTATAGACCCATTTTTCTTTGACCTGCGAAAGAGTTGTAACCGCCCTGTTTTCGGCGTCGTAGTATATGTAGTCCCAGTTCTCGCTCGTCCTTACGGTCATAACGTTTTCAGCAAGAGCCTTAAACTCGACAAACTTACGGTTATTGAGTGAGGACGCCTTTCTCTGAAGCCTCCCCGAAAGCGTCAAGAACTCCTCTGTTATCTCTTTGAGCGCATCACCGTCGACAATCGGTGTCACGTATTCAAGATTCATTGAATGAAGGGCTTGCGCTCTTCGGCTGTAAAATTCCTCGAGTGCGCTTTTCAGTTCGCCCACTTTCTCTGAGGTTGGTTTCAGCGTTATATCCACACGCCCCGGGGCAGAGAATTCCTTTGTTACGGTTTTCATACCCGGCATTTCAACCTTTACCTCATGATAACCCTCAGGAAGGTAATCAATCTTAAGACAGGAGCGTTTTCTTGAGAGGTTTGCCCTTAAGCTTCCGTCATCCCCTCCCCCAAAAATCCAGTAGATGCCTAAAGCCGTGTTGGCTATATTGGACCAAAGCTCCTTTCCGCTAGTCGTCACCCTGTCAACGGAATTCAAGATTTCAGCCCAGGTCACCCCAGATGCGCCCAATTTGTTTAAAGTCCTCTCGGTGCCTTCCGCTATGCTGCTGAACGACTGAAGGATATACTTCGCCTCGCCCAGCAGCCATTCAAACGTTTTCATGAGTTTTTTCGTATATTCGACCACATCGTCAAGGTCTTTGGGGAATTTACGCAGGCTCAATGCCTCTTTGAACAGCTCCTCCTCCTGCGTCCTACCCGCATACATTCCGTCAATGTAAACGCTTGCGCCTAAAGGACTTGCCACAATTCTCACTGGTTCCTTCGCAAGTCTTACCCTGTACCTTTTCACTGGCCAGATACCACCCGTGTCAACAACGTTCAGGTTAACATCATGCCTGTCTTCCTCAAACACCAAAGTCGCCGTATATCCTGGCTCGCCCGTATCCTCCTCAATCATGAGGCGCCCGAAAAATCTGTTTTCCGAGCGCCTCGGTCGGACTCTGAAATCGGTAAGATCGCCGAGTTTCTGTCTTTGAAATCGCTGCCACCTCTCAAAGTACTCGTAAGTACCAAATCTACTCTCATTCTCAAGCGCCAGATTGTAAGCCGAGCGATAGTCTCCGTTTTTGAGGGAACTCAGATACCGGCGCACGCACCCTTCCGGGCTGTAAATAGAGGCAAGAGCGATAAGAGCGATAACAATCGCCACAACGGTAAGAAGGGCGATAGGAATACCGATCATGAGTCTTTTCGGGACCCGAGACATCCTCTCGCCAAGCTTGATTGCCCAGGGCTCGAGCTTCTCCCTGGCAGCAGCCATCCTTGTTGCGCGATCCGCGGCTTTGCCCAGCTTATTCTGAGCCGAAATCTCCTCGAAAATGACCCCGGGCAAACTGGCGCCGCACGAGACGCAGAATTTTGCGTCGCTCTCAAGTTCTCTCCCGCACTGGGGACACCTTTGAGTGACTGTGTATTCATCCTCTTTCATCTCGGCTCTCCTTTAAAAATTGCCAGAAATCACGCCCCGCAAAGCGTTTCGGTTTCGGGCAGTGCCTTCTCACTGACTGCCCTCGTAACTCTCTTTGAGTTCCTTACCTCTGTCATAAGTCGTCATGATTATGCCAACGATGAAACCAGCGAGCAGGAATATCGTCACCACCTGACCGCCGGAAACGTTAACCTCCAGTACTTTTACGTTCTTCACAAGCGACCCGATCAGCCGGCTCAAGGAGAATATTACAACCCAGATGGTGAACATCATTCCCGCGAAAAAAGTGCAAATATGGGTCTCGATTACCCGTCTTCTCGTTCCAATCCCCAGAATCATCATCAGCGAAACAAGCAGCGGGATTACTGAGATGTAAAGAAGCATTCTTGGAATAACCAGTCCCCAGCCGGAATAAGTGTTGGAGACGACCTCGAAACCAAGTATGTCAAGTTTCAGAAAAGCCCAGGGCGCGAAAACCATCGCCATCATGAGAACCACGAAGAGAGCCATTATGATGGGACCTTTACGTCTCCATAAAACAGTAAGAAAACGCGCGAAGGCAAAAGTTTCACTTGTACCTTCGGAAACCGGTTGGTATTCCGATTCGCCCGCCTTTGCTTCCTGAGCCTCCTTAAAAGGTACCCCGCAACTCTTGCAAAACCGAGCCTCCGGCACATTCTCCGTGCCGCACGATTCGCAGCGCATTATTATCAACCCCCATCAAAAAATCGTATCGTGTGAGACAAAACCAAATGTGTGCAGATTTGAAAACGCGCTGGAAAAATACAAAAGAGATTCCTTTTCAAACATAGCGAAATGGCTAAGTGGTTTCGTGAGATTTATCAACTCTTCAGTTCGCCATTCATTTGACCCGCTTGATATATCTTCGAAAACCACAACCGCAGGACGGGGCGCTTCAGCGGATATTCTTCTCAAGAACATCAGCGACTTCGGAAAGACCGTATTCTTCGAGTCTTCTCCTGCGCGGAATGCCCCTCTCATCGAGATCCCTGAGCTCATAGAACTCTTTTATCATCCTGTCGAAATCAACAAGCCTGCTCTTAAACTCTTCGACTGAAGCTTTTCTAAGCCTTCTGTCAACCCCCCCAACCCAGGGGACGATTTTTCCGCCTGTTTTGAGCATTTTGTAGAGATTCGGGAGAAGGTATTTCTCCGATATCTTCCTATTAAACTCCGCAAGCTTCAGATTCGAAATCTTGTGGCGGGTCAAAAGATTCATTATCGGGTAAAGAATCTGGGTGAGGTTGGAGGTAAGACCCTCTATATGAGGCCTCAGTATTCTTTCAGGGACAACGTCATCTTCTTTCCTTATTCCGCACTGATTGCATATGGCGCGCTTCAAATACCATATCCTGTTTCCGACATCGACAAGTTCCTCTTTCGTGTAGCCAAAACCAGTGACGCCATTGACCATCTGCCGGAATATTTCCAGCCCGTCCATTGACCACCAGGCGTACAGACATATTACCGCAGAACCTGCGAGCTGCCCGTACGCTTGAGCAGCAACAGTCTGGGCCGCCTTTCCCTCCGCGTTGTGAGGCTTTGTATCCTTAAGACCTATTTCCCTGAAACTTATGTTTCCAAGCTCTGTCATGAGATTGTCATCGTTTACGTGACAGGCTCCCCGCACTCCAGTCGCGTAAGTGAGAGCCATAGCCCAGAGCGCCCTCGGGTCATGCATGGGAGCTTCAAGACCCTTGACATGAATGGCAAACTCTTCGCCGCCGTACTTTTTCGAGAGCGCGCGGACCCCCTCGGCAAGTTCGTCTCCAAAACCCTCCCGCTTCCCAATCATTTCAATGAGTTTCACAAGAACGTCTGATTTATTCCAGCCAAGTTCCAGGCCTCCGGTCTCATTCTTCGTTATCAGGCCTTTCTCGAAAGCCTCGATAGCGTATGCGATAGTGCAGCCCGCGGAGATGCAGTCCATGCCGTATCTATCGGTAAGTTCGTTAGCTTTAGAAACAGCCTCGAGGTTTTCCGTCCTGGTAAGAGTTCCAAGGGCTGCAGCCCCCTCGTACTCAAGTCCGGGGCCCTCCTCCATCGCATACGGGCCAGAGTTAATCTTCACTATTCGCTTACAGGCAATCGGGCACCCGTAGCAAGAGTGTTTACGGGTCAGAATGCTTTCTGCGACGGCCACGCCCGAGAGCTTATCCATGCCCTCTTCCCACTGCGCCTCCCGCCAGTTCTTCACCGGAACATCCGATATTGCCATCCCCATCTGCATGTGCGCGTTCGAGCCGAAGGCGTTAAGCGCCTCACCGAGAATCCCTGTCTTTATGTTTATCTTCGCTTTTTCGGAGGCTTCCTTGCAGGCCTTCTCGTCGAAAAAGGTGGTCTTGGTCTTTCCTCTGAAGGCAATTGCCTTAAGTTTTTTAGACCCCATTACACAGCCCATGCCAGTCCGTCCCGCGAGACTCCCCCGGTCGTTGACGATTGCCGCGTATTTGACGAGATTTTCTCCAGCCTGACCTATCGACATTACACGCACCCTCTTGTCCCCGAGTTCCTCCTTAATGAGCTCCTCTGTCTCAAACGTATCCTTTCCCCAGAGATGAGACGCGTCCTTAATCTCCACTTTCTCGTCTGTGACAAACAGGTACACCGGTTTATCGGATGCGCCCGTAATCACGATTCCGTCGTAGCCTGAAGCCCTGAACTGGGGAGAAACGTGGCCGCCCATGCTGGATTCTCCCCAAATGCCGGTCAGGGGAGATTTCGCGCACACCTCAAGCCTGGAGCAGCCCGGAAGATTCGTGCCGGACAGCGGACCGTGCATAACCATTAGCGGATTTTCAGGGCTCAAGGGATCAACTTTCCATGCCTCCATGTCAAAAAACAATTTCGCGGCAAGGCCGCTTCCGCCCAGGTATTTTCTATAGATTTCCTCGGGTAATTCCATAACCTCCGTCTTGCCGCTTGAAAGATCGACCTTAAGTATTTTTCCATGATAGCCGTGCATCCGGCAGTCACCTCCAATCGATTCCGCCCTGTGAAGTGTAATTTTATCCTATCAATCCTAAGCACTGAACAATTTTTCGTTTAATAGTCCGGAATATGCCCATGAGGCCAGATCGCGCGCTCCGGCAAGACCCATCATCCGACCGAAAATCCATTCACTATTTCGATATTGAGCGCAGTTTTTATGCGCTTGATATCCCTGCAAGACTCATGATCCGACCGAAAATCGGTCCACCTCTCAACGCCGAACGCAAATGGCTTTGCTTCGAAACCGCAAAAGTCCAAATCCGACGGAAAATCGTTGACCCGGGAACCTTTCCATATCCCCGGGTTGTCCAGAGGGCATCCGCAAACCTTTGAATCCGACCAAAAATCGGTCCAGTTGCGTAAGGGCGGGGCTACTGTCATTCCCATAACAGGCAAAACAAATCCCATGACTGAAAATCGGTCAATCGGGATTTTCACAAGAAAATGGCGCTTTTGATATCATGATTCTGGCCGCAATGCTTACCGCGATGCGTAGTGCGTGAAGTAAGTAACTATCAGTAGCGTGTTGGAACTTATCGCGTCAGTGTCAAAGCAGGGTGAAAGGTACTTGTTTTCGCGAATTAAAAAAGAAACAGGATTGGTCGTGAAGGATACGGAGCGAGTCCATGGCTGAACTGAGGTGGAATCCTTATCTGCGTACCTGGGTCATCATAGCGTCGCACAGGCAGGCGCGCCCTGACCGCGAAAGGGATTACTGCCCTTTCTGCCCCGGTTCGGGGAAAGTACCAGATGATTTCGACGTTTACGCCTACCCAAACGATTTTCCCGCTCTAATGCTCGAGCCACCGGAACCGGACATCGAGGGTGATGACATCATCCCGGTCAAGCCCGCTTTTGGAAAGTGCGAGGTGACGCTTTATTCTCCCAAGCACGATGTGACCTTGCCTTCACTTCCCCTAGACCACATTGAAAAACTCGTTTACCACTGGGAAGAAAGATACAGGGAAATCGGGAAAATACAGGGCATAGAATATGTTTTCATTTTTGAGAACAGAGGCGAGGCTGTCGGCGTTACGATGCTGCATCCCCACGGACAGATCTATGGTTATTCATGGATCCCTCTCAAGATAAAAACCGAGCTTGATTCCGCCAGAGAGTACAAAGAGAGAACGGGAAGGTGCCTTTTCTGCGATCTCGTGAAGCGCGAGAAAAAAACAGGCGAGCGAATTATCTTCAACCAGGGCGGCTTCACGGCGTTTGTTCCCCCCTTCGGTGACTACCCGTACGAGGTCCATCTCTTCTCCGAGAGACATACAGGCTCGATAGCGGAACTTGATGCCGCCGAAAAGAGGGGGCTTTCTCTGGCGTTGAAGTGCATAACGGGCGCCTATGATAGTTTGTTCGACATTCCCTTCCCTTACATGATGTGCATGCACCAGGTGCCGACTGACGGCAAGTATTATCCTTATTATCACTACCACATAGAGTTTTACCCGCCAATGAGGAGCAGGGAATTGCTCAAATATAACGCCTCCTCTGAGACGGGGGCCTGGGCTGCGGCTAACACGACAAGACCCGAGGATAAAGCCGCTGAACTGAGAGAAATGGTGGAGAAGTACATTGCGTCGGTCGGTTTGAAAGACATTTGAACAACACCTTTTACGCGGAAGGTTGCCAGGAGGTTCTGATGATTGAGAGCAGCGAGATCGAAAAAAGGATAGTGGATTTTGATTCACGCTTCGGACGGGGGGGACAGGTGGACCTGTATTTCGCTCCGGGCAGAGTGAACTTGATTGGGGAACACACCGATTACAACAGCGGTCTTGTTCTGCCCGTTGCGATCCAGCGCGGCACCTACATGCTTATAAGGAAAAGCGATATGCCTCCCGTGCGCGTATACTCGGAAAACAGGAACGAAGAAGCGAGGTTTGATCCCTCCAACATAGTGAAAGAAGATGACTGGGCCGACTACGTGCGCGGTGTTTATCTGTATGCCTCAAGGTACTTTGGCAAAATTTCCCTGTTCGACGGATACTATTTCGGCGATCTTCCCCTCGGGGCGGGGCTTTCATCTTCAGCCTCGATTGAACTGGTGACTGCGGTTGGATTAAGGAGCTTAGGCGTGGAAATGCCGCTCGAGCGTGCGGTAATCATAAGCAGAAGGGCCGAAAATGATTTTGTCGGCGTGTCCTGCGGAATAATGGACCAGTTCACCGTGGCGTACGCGAAAGAGGGCTGCGCGCTTTTGATCAACTGCGATACGCTCGAGCACAGTTACGTTCCCTACAACATTGCGGACTCCTCCCTGGTGATAGGACATACCGGAATTTATCGGTCCCTTGCCAATACCCCTTACAACACCCGGCTATCCGAATGCCAGAGCGCCCTGACCGAGCTTGAAAAGAAACTGGGACCAAAAAAGAACTTAAGCCAGATATCAGTGCTCGAATTTGAGAAGGTGAAATATTCCCTGCCTGAGACCCTCGCCATGAGGGCGGAACATGTCATCTTCGAGAACGTTAGGGTCGAAGAGGCAGCGCTGTGCCTTGAGAGAGGCGACCCCGAAAAGCTCGGGTACCTCATGAATCGCTCACATGAATCACTAAGGGATTTATATGAAGTCTCAAGCCCTGAACTGGACACTCTTCAGAGGCTCTCGGTAGAGCATCCAGGGGTCTGGGGGTGCAGGTTGACTGGCGCCGGCTTTGGCGGCTGCGTAATCGCGCTGGTTAAAACGGAGGCGCTCGAAAGTTATCTCAATACGATTCCGGACAAGTACTGGAGAGAAACCCATCTGGAGGGAGACTTTATCGTGACAAAACCAGAGGGCGGGGCAAGAAAAATGGAGGTCATCCATTGAGAGTGCTCGTCACCGGAGGCGCAGGCTACATCGGCTCCGTAATGGTGAGGATGCTCCATTCCCATGAGCACGATGTGCTCGTTTTTGACAACCTTTCAAAGGGACACAGAAGTGCCGTGGGCGAAGCGCCGCTTGAAATAGGGGAACTTACAAACCTGGAGGATATCACGAGGGTTTGTGAGTCATTCCTGCCCGAGGCATGCATGCACTTTGCCGCACACAGCCTGGTCGATGAATCAGTCCGCGACCCGCTAAAGTACATGCGGGACAACCCGGTCGGAAGCCTGAATCTTGCCCGCGCTCTGTGCGAGTGCGGCTGCCGCTACCTGGTTTTCTCAAGCACGTGCGCCGTTTACGGCGTACCGGAAAAGGTGCCCATAACGGAAGACGAAAAGACCGAGCCCATAAACCCGTACGGTGCCTCCAAATTGCTTATCGAGCAGGCGCTTTCCGAACTGGCAAAAAGAGGGGTTCTTAGTTTCGTTTCGTTAAGATATTTCAATGCCGCGGGAGCGGACGTGGAAAACGACCTGGGTGAAGACCATCAACCTGAAACTCACCTCATCCCCCGGGTGATAAAGGCAGCGCTGGGGATTGAACAAAGCGCGGTGATTTACGGGAACGACTACCCGACCAGCGACGGCACCTGCGTGCGCGACTACATTCACGTAGTCGATCTCTGCAAGGCTCACCTGCTTGCGTTAGATTATCTTAAGGGCGGCGGCGATAGCCTCATTCTGAACCTGGGCAACGGGAACGGTTTTACCGTGAAAGAGGTTGTTGACTCGGTGAAAAGGGTATCGAAGAAAGATTTTCAGGTGAGGGTTGAAAGCAGGAGGGAGGGTGATCCACCCATCTTGGTCGCCTCGTCGGAAAAAATACGATCAAAACTTAAATGGGCGCCTTCTTACACTGATATCGACCAGATAGTAGAGACCGCGTGGATATGGCATTCGAGACATCCCGAAGGCTACGGCGACTAAAACTGCCCGTAAATGCAAAAATGGTGCCAGGCACCTTTTTTGCATTTTTTCTGCACGTGGATTAATGAACTGGTGTCAGCCCTGCTGCTAT
>CAKZLU010000005.1 GCA_937127245.1 uncultured Actinomycetes bacterium | reverse complement strand
TTTGCAGGAAAGTACCGCTCGAGCCTGCCGAGGCGTTCGCTGAGGCAGTACAATCAATCTGGACGGTAAAGACCGCCGTCGAAATCGCCCACCCCGTTAACCTGCACTGCTTCGGTCGTCTGGACCAAGACCTCTACCCGCATTACGAGCGCGATATTCAAGCCGGCAGGACGGACCCCGAGGAGGCGTGCGAACTGCTCGAGGAACTCCTCTTGAAGATAATGTCGCAGAATATCCGACCGGAATCAAACATTCTCGCAAACTTCTATCACAGGTTTCTGGGCTCCTCCCCGGTAACGCTCGGCGGGGTAACCCGTGATGGAAAAGACGCGACAAATCCGCTTACATTTCTCTTCATAGAAGCTGCGCGGCGCTCAAAAGCGATTACCAACGTTTCGGTGCGCATTCACCCAGATACCCCTGATGAACTCTTTGAAGCGCTCGCGCGCGCCATGCACGGGGGAAATTCCAGTTTTTCGCTGTTCAACGACAGCGTCATCATAGATTCCATGCAAAAGCGCGGCTTCGCCCCAGAGGACGCCCGCGATTACGCCATAATGGGCTGCGTGGAGGCGACATGTCCGGGAAAGACCGGCTCAATGAGCGCAAACGCGCTTCTTCTTTCGAGACTGTTGGACATGACTTTAAGAAACGGGCATTGCAGGCTTATTGCGGGCACGGTTAGAGGTGAGGGACCCCGAACAGGGAATGCACGCGATTTTCGGGATTTTGATGAGCTGCTTTCCTCGCTTTTCGAGCAGGCACGCTCCGCGATAAAGCGAATCGTTGAAGGCTCAAACCTTAGAGACGCTCTTTACGCCGAGGTCGCGCCGGCGCCGCTGATCTCAGCCTTTATTGAAGGCTGCCTGGAAAGCGGGCTTGACATCACTGAAGGAGGGGCAAAATACGACCTTTCGGGGATATCCATGATAAACTCGATCGCGAACCTCACGGACTCGCTTTACGTAATCAAGAAACTCGTTTTCGATGAGCGGCGCTTCTCCCTTGCGGAACTCATCCGGGCCGTTGACTCAAACTTCTCTGAACGCCCGGATATCTTGAAGGCGATAAACAAGCTCGAGGGTAAGTGGGGAAACGGAAACCCCGAGACCGACGAGCTCGCACACCGTGTAATGAAAGAATTATTCGCCGAAACATATAAATATAGTAATTACAAAGGCGGTCCCTTAGTGGTTTACGTGATTAGCATGACCACCCACACGATAGACGGAAGACTGTCCATCGCAAGCCCCGACGGAAGAATGATGGGAAAACCCTATGCGGCAAGTTGTAATCCCGCGAACGTCGAGCGACAGGGCGTTACAGCCGTTCTCCGTTCGGTGGCCTTGCTGCCTTTCGAGGACGTGATGGGATGCGCCGTAAACGTGAGGTTTCATCCAAGCGCCATAGGCAAGAGCGTCGAAGCGCGCTCTAAGTGGGCAAGCCTTATCCGCACATACTTGCAGATAGGTGGCGCGCAGATACAACCGACCGTAGCAAGCACGGAGATCTTAAGGGAAGCCCAGCGAAACTCTAAGGATTTCCCCGACCTGATCGTGAAAGTTGGCGGTTACAGCACCTACTTCGCGGATTTGGGGCGGGAGATACAGGACGAGATAATCGCGAGAACCGAACATCATTAAGGATTTCCGAAAGCGCTCACTCGTCTTAAAAAGTGAATTTTCGGTTTTCAGACTGCAGGTGAAAGCAAGGCAAGGGAGATCGAATTGGATTACTTTCACGGCAAGGTTGCGCTCGTGACGGGCTCGAGTCGCGGAGTCGGATATGCAACGGCGGAAGCGCTTGCGAAAAGGGGCGCGAGGATCGTGATTTCCGCACGAGGCGAAAGAAGGCTTCTTGAGGCAGAGGAGAAATTAAGAGGACTTGGCGCCGGTGTTGCCGCCGCGCCACTGACAAGCGCGCCTGCCGCCTCCCCGCTTGGAGAAATTAAGAGGACTTGGCGCCGGTGTTGCCGCGGTGAAAGGAGACGTCGGGATATGGGAAGATGCGCTTCGCATGGTCGAAGCTGCGATCGGCGCTTTCGGGCGGCTCAATATCCTCATAAACAACGCGGGCGTCTCCATGCGGGGGGAACTTGCCGAGCTTGCGCCTGAAGTTT
>CAKZLU010000004.1 GCA_937127245.1 uncultured Actinomycetes bacterium | reverse complement strand
AACACCTTAGAGAGGTGCATTGAGGAAGGAAAGAGAAGAACCAAGGTCATCGAGGTTTTTCCCATCTTCCTTCTTCTTTGAGTGCAGGCTCGCACTAAGGGGAGACTATGAGAAACGAAAAGACAAGAAAGCTCCTTTTCCTTGCGCCACTCTTCGAGTACCCCAATCACCAAAGCCTGCACCGAGGGATCGAGGTGAGAAGTGAGTTCATCGGCGATGAGGGGCCGAGGCACGGCAATGGTACCCATGGCAGACAACCCTCGCTGCAACATCCCTCCAGAGAGTTAGTGAGAACAACTCCGCCGATATCGTACCCAGGGAAAACCGAATTGCTCTAAGAGGTGAGTGACCTTCGACCATCGTTCTCGGCGGGGAACAATTTCTCCCACTTGACCGACCACCCGAAAGAGGGGACTGAAAGCGGTAAAAGGGTCTTGAGGAAGGTAGGCAATCTCCCGACCACGTAGCTTCTCTTCCTCACTTTCGTCAAGGTGGAGAATTTCTTGCCCCCGATACTTAACACTCCCCATCTAAGATGGTATGCGCAGGCAGAAAGCCGATTATGGTTAAGGCCAGAACTGTTTTACCACCACCGCTCTCTCCCAAAACCACCCACCGTTCTCCTTCACGGAGGGAGAAAGAAACTCTGCGGAGGGCTTGCACTCTTCCCTGGGGGAGAGGAAAAGTAACCGAGAGGTCCCGCACGAAAAGCATGATCCCACCTACAGGCGAAGACGCCATACGGAAAAACGAGAGAAGCGCACGTCCAAGGCGTCACGCAAGCCTTCTCCCACGAGATTAGCTCCCAAACTCACACAGGCAATGCACAGCGCAGAGGCAAGGAGGAGATGAGGATGGGTGAAGAAGTGAGGACGGGCATCACTGAGCATCACAGCCCAGTCGGGAGTGGGGGTCTCACACCGAGACCGAGGTAACTCAGAGTAGCAATCTCCAACATGAAACTCCCCAAGCGCAAGCTACCGATCATCATGAGCGTAGGTACAAGGTTTCGCAGCACGTGGTAACGCAGGCAGTACCACGATGAAGCACCTAATGCTCGCACGCTCTCAATGACGCCGTTTTCCCGTAACGCCAAAACCTCCCCTCGAGCGATACGGGCTAATCCCACCAACTGGAGAGATTGAGAGCGATGAGCAGAGTGAAAAGTGAGGGGGGAGAAGTCCAATCACCACCAAGGTGAGGAGGAGATCGGGAACACCCAGAAACATATTGATTATTGATGATTAGGGAGAGAAATCCATCTACTCCTCCACCGAAATACCCCGCCACCATCCCTACATCGGTACCTACACAGAGGGTGATGGCGGTACTGAAGAGAGCGAGCACAATGGCCATTCGTCCCCCGTAGAGGAGACGACTGAACACATCCCTCCCCAAAACATCGGTGCCCAAAAGGTGAACCCGAGAAGGAGGAGCTAAACGATGGTGGAGATCCATTTCGAGCGGATCCCAAGGAGCAAGAAAAGGTGCCAAAAAAGTGAGCACAGTGGGGAATAGGAAGAGAATGAGGCCTCCGACGACAAGACCGTTTAGGATCGCATAGGAACGACGCAACTCTTTCATGACATCTTTTCTCCCAATCGTACTCGAGGGTCAAGCCAAAAGTAAACCAAATCCACGAGGAGATTGAAGCTGAAGTAGGTAAGACCAGAAAAGAGCATGAGGGCCGGATGAGAGGTAAATCCCTGGCCAGAATTGCCTGAATGAGGGGTCACCCAAGACCAGGCCAGGCAAAAAGGGTCTCCACGATTGGTGCTCCGCCGAATACACACCCTAAGTAGAGACCTGCCAAGGTGAGAACCGAAATAAAAGCATTGGGAAAGGTATGTTTGAGGATCGCCCACCAGTAACGAAGTCCCTTCGCTTTCGCAGCAAGGATGTAATCGCTTCCCAGAACTTGGAGGAGGTTATTACGAATCAGGCGAGTCATGGTAATACTGAAACCCATTCCCAAAAGAAGGGTGGGTAGGAAAAGGTGGGCAAAGAATCCACTCCACTCGTAGGCAACACTTTCAAGCGCCCGGTAAAACATTCCACCAGGATAAAGCTCATAAAGAAAACAGGTAGAGAACGTAAGAAAAAAGACCCAGGCGTAGGAGGTAATCCCATACACTTCCCACAAAGACCGCAGAGAGAATCCTCAAAGGAATGGAGAAGATCAAGGCAAAAGCGAGAGCCGAAGAGAGAAGTAACGAATGAGTGACCGAAGTCTCCCTCGAGCACTCGACGGAGCCAATGGAAATAGTGCACAAGGAGAGGTCGGCCCAAATCCAGACGTTGACGCCGCCAATTGATTTCCTCCGATGAGGGCTTGTTTCAGCCCTCCTCAGAGGAAGAGTCCCACCGGACCCCCGGAGATTACCACCTGGAAGAGAAAGGAGAGCCAAGTAATCCCCAAAAGAGCAGTCACCCCCTGCACAACCGTTGTCGCCAATACCATTTTCCCTTCAAGGATGATCACCTACGGTTCAAGATAGGTGGTCTCAAGGGTTACGTCGTACTTTTTGCCAGTGGCATGGAAACCACGCAAGTTTTGGTTATACACTAAAAGGTCGACGTTGTTGAATAATGGAATCCAGTGGTATCCTTCTTTGGCAATTTCTTGCACCCGGGCATACATAGCCGCACGTTTCTCTACATCCATTTCTTGACGTGCTGCTAAGATGAGCCGATCGGCTTCTTCGTTTTGGAATGAGAGGTGATACTCCTTATTTCCTGCTCCATCGCTCAACACGTACCGAGTGAAAATGGTATTCGGCTCGGCATTGGGCAGTCCTTAGTTACGCATGGCTATATCGTAGTTCCCCTTCTCCATTTCTTCGTTAAAGAGACCACCTTCAAGAACATCGATAGCCACATCGATACCCAGCTCTTGGAGTACCCCCTGAATATACTCTGCCTGTTCCTTGTAGGGATAGCAATCCAGGAACCAGGAGGGAATGAGGAAACGGGCGCTAACCCATTGTCCCTGCAACACTTCCTAATCCAGGGCGTAGGCTTCTTCGGGATTGTACTCCGGAACCATAGGCACAGAGAAAGGAGAGGCGGGACTCAAGATGCTCCCCATCACCTCTCCATAACCGTAGTAGAGTTCATTGACGATGAAGTGGCGGTCGATCGCCAAGCTTACCGCTTTTTGCAGCCGAACGTCATAAAGGACCATTTCGATCCGTTGATAAAGAGGTAATGAGCAATGGTACTGGAGCCAGTTCTACTTGAAACCTCTCGTCTTTCAAGAGCTCAACCGCTAAGGAGGGGGTTAGGGCACCGATATCGAGTACTGCGAAAATTTCCTCCGCCTTCAATGCGGCAAAGCGGGCCTCTGGGACAGGAATAACCCGAATGCGAACCGGAGAAAGGGCTTTCTGGCCCCAATAGTTCTCAAAGGGCTCAAGGAGAGCGTACTGGTTTCTTACGTGCTCCACCAAACGGTATGGTCCCGTACCTATGGGGAAACCGTGGAAAAATCTATCCTCACGAAAGTGATCCGGGCCAAAAATGGCGCTCTCGTAGTTCACCATCAAAAAGGGCAAGGCAGCAACTGGTTCTTCGAAGCGCAACTAAAAAGTCCGTTCGTCCAAAACGACAAATTCGCGAAATCCTGGATAAGCCTCATGAAAGCGAAAGGGATAGAAGGGAGAGTGAGCGGGACTTATTTTCTGGTAACGTTCGAAATTTTTCGCTACCACTTGCATCGGGGAACGGGTGTAAAGGCGGATGGGTAACATTTTTTAACATCGCCTATTTAATAAATTCAGAAGCATAATTTATGAGGCGTATGTACACAAGTCCACCCCTCGGTCAGCTCCGAAAGCGCCTTGGACAGCATGTCCAATAACAGCTTGCCCTCGACGATCTCGTCAACAAGCGCCTGACCGGAAGGAATCTCAAACCCTGCGTCCGCAAACACCTCAAGCGAAAGCTCCTTTTCCGCGCGAACCTGCCTGCGCTTGCGCTCTCTCCAAGCAGGGCGCTTGAAGGCATCGTATACTTCCTTCCTGACCGGAATCTGCATGCCGTCTAGTTCAATGATATACTCCTTATCCATCCCTCCCCGCCTCCTTTCCCGGAAACTCCGGGAAAGGAGGCGGGGAGGACTGTGGCATCTCTGTAAAACAGCGCAAAGACAAAAGCGGCCGAGTTTACTAAAATTCGTAAACTCGGCCGCAAAAACTATTCTATCAAGCAGAACCCTGCCTAAGGGTCGTCATCGCTTTTTGCGCTGTATCGCCTTTTTATACGGGGATGGAATCGTATCCGGCGTATAGCTTTTGCCTTATGTATATTGGCAGAGAACCGCCTGATATTACATGATACGTTTTTCATACAATATCAACCTCGTCAGCTCCAACCTAAACGGCAGCACCCGCCATACGCTCATGCTTCTATTTAAGTTCGGCAGGTGTTGTCATGCCGAATTTGTCTATTATTTAGTAACATTTGCTTAACTTCTTTCGTTTTATATTGCAGAAAAATACCGCCTTTCTGAATATCGCATCGATTCTGCTATTTGTCGCTGTCATGACTGTAAATGCTTTTCCGGACAAGACAAACAAACGCGCTTAGCCTCAAAAACCGCAAAGACTTGCTGGGTTTTCAATGCACATCTTTCACATGCGTTTCGGCGTCAGGCGAGAAAATGCGCACGTTGGATTCAATATCGCTTAAGTGCCGGACGATATCCTTTTCATCTATTCCTGCCGGAGCGTATACCGCAAACAAAACCCTCCGTGTTTTTTCTCCTATGCGCGTCCTGCTATCCGGCCCTCTTAATATGCTGGAAATAATCGACTCGCCGTCCCTTATCATTATGTCTCCGGCTACTGTCTTTGTAATCTTGCCGTTAATGCCGGTATAGCTTTCTTCTCCAGATGCTTCTTGCAAAATGAGCGGCTGCGTTATTTTTTCCAGGTCGTGTCCGGCGGTCAGAAGCATATTTTTTAGTTCAGCCATGAACATCGCTTCAACTACCGTGGAAACATTCGGAATGCTTTTGCCATGGGCTACTGATTTCAATTGCTGAAGCACATGATATGTGTACCCAAACTTTTTGTAATAGGAGACATAAGCTCCCATTGGATAAATATGCTTCAATTCCTGGCGGATCATCGGCCCGTACCTCTCTCTGATTTCTTCTTCCAGCTTGCATTTTGCCTTGTCCAGCGCTTCGCTAAAATTAAGGTTGCTGATGCCCGACATGACAAGAAAACCTACCAAACACTTGCTTGAAGCTTTAGGCAATTCATTTTGAATACTAAGCATTTTGTTTCACCAATCCTTTCCCAATTTAAAAGGCTTCCTGATTGCTCAATTTGTTTCTCTCAAGCCCTATCAGCGCCATTCCGGAAATGACCAATATTCCGCCGCACCATTGCTGTATGGCGGCGTGTTCCCCCAATATCAAGACCGACAAAAGCAGCGCCGTAAACGGCATCATGCCTGAAAAGGCAGCGGCGGTTGAGGCAGGACACCGTTTGATTCCCGAGTACCAAAACAAAAACGCCAGCGCGGTGACGAACATGCCATACCATATAAGCGCGAGCCATCCCTGCAACCCCAGCTTCGCAAGCAAGCCGACAGGCTGCTCAAAGCAGGCCGGACCGAGGCAGAGAAGCATGGCGATAAGAGATACGAGCGCGGTTTTTACCATCGGCGGCATGGCGGCTTTATCAACAGGGCGCGCTCTGACCACGGCGATGCGCGAGCAAACGTTGAAAAAGGATTCGCACGCGGCTGCGCATAATACAAGAACATTGCCGAATATGTGTTCCGTCATAAAGCTTTTTCCGGGCACAAGCAGGCCCTGAATAAAAAGAACACCCGCGACTGTGCACAGTATGCCGATTGTCTTGCTTGCACTCATTGTTTCCTTTAAAAGCAGTCCGGAAAGAAGGGCGGTTATCGCCGGCGTCGCTCCGGTGAGAATGCCTGCCTCCACTGAGGTTGTATGGAGCAGGCCGAGCAGCAGAAACATGCGGAAAAGGAAAATGCCAAACAGTGCCTGAAGGAACAGATAGGCCCAGTCCCGAGCCGACGCGACCCGGATTGACACGATAATCCTGCTCCCCGCCAGCGGGACAAGAAGAAGCAGTGCGAAAAACAGGCTGACGGCGGTTGTTGTAAACGTTCCCACCTTTCCGGCAACAAATCTTGCAGAAATTACTGAGGTTCCGGCCAAAGCGAAAGCGCCTGTCAAAAAAAGAATGCCTCTTGAATGAGGACTTAAAATCTTCATAATGTTTCTCCCTAAGTTGCTTGAAATAATGACCGAAGGAAGGCGCGCCGACCCGCGTTGCCGAGGGCTTGCGCATAGACAAGCCTCCTGAGCGGATTTCAAACTATCAGGGAAAAAACATAACGCGGTACAGGGTCGATTTTAAGACGGGATGGCCTGACTTGCGCCATATCCCGCGCTATCTTTTGCAGCAGATCGCGCACAAAACCTTTGAAGAAATGCCCTTGGAGCGGTTTGGCTACGCAAGTCCGCAGGGGACGCCGGAGCTTCGCGCCGAAATATCGTCATGGCTGTTCCGGAGCAGGAGCTTGAATGTGGATACCGAAGATATTTTCATTACGTCCGGTGCGACCCATGCGCTACACATCATCGCCAGCCTGTTCTACGGCCGCGGGAATAAAATCGCAATTGAAGATCCCTGCAACAGGGGAATACTACAGACATTTTTGAACGCGGGATGTGAAATTGAACCGATACCTGTCGATGAAAAAGGGATTCGGGTGGAATGCCTTGAAGGGGTTTCGGCCAGCGCGGTTTACACCACACCTTCCCACCAGTTTCCTTTAGGCCCCATCCTGCCTGCCGGCCGCCGCGCGGAATTGATCCGCCACGCAAGGGAAAACGATATCTATCTAATCGAGGACGATTATGACAGCGAATTCCGCTATGCCGGAGAACCGGTCGCTCCGCTTTACGCCATGGACCCGCAAAGGGTAGTTTATGTGGGGACCTTCAGCAAAGTCCTGTTTCCGGCCATCCGCATAGGCTACGTTATCCTGCCGAAAGAACTTCAGCCCAAATGGCGCGAGCTTAGAATGCACACGGATGTGCAAAACCCGCCGTTTGAACAGGCGATGCTGGCTGAATTCATGCGGACGCGAAAGTTCGACCGCCATATAAGGCGGATGCGGAAGCTGCATGGTGAACGCAGAGCCGCGCTGCTCGGCGCGCTGGAAGAGGCTTTCGGGGACGGGTGGCGCGCCTGCGGCGACGCCGCAGGTCTGCATCTCTCAGTGGAATTTAAGGCCATGCGATTCGACGAGGCATTCATAAAAAGATGCAAGGAAAACGGAATTCGTATTGCCTCCGTAGAACATTACGCTATACAAAAAGGGATGCATATAAATAAGCTCCTGCTTGGCTTCGGGCATTTGGAGCCGAGAGAAATCCGGGAAGGCGTCCTAATCCTGCGTTCGGTTATGCAAGAAATCTAAACCGGGCTGGCTGTTTTTCACAAACTGACCTTTTGAGATATATTCCGCAGGATGCATTTTTCCGTTTCCTGTTGCGAGTACGTTTTTAAACCTGACAGGCAGCCCCGCGGAAGCGAAAAAGCTTTTTCCGTCGTTTAGCTGAAAATGCACATGGGGTTCGCTTGTATTCCCGGAGTTGCCGCATTTGGCGATCACCTGCCCACGTACGACCTTCTGGCCCAAGGTAACGGTTATGCTGCCCGGCATGAGGTGGGCAATGGTGCTGAATTCCTTTTCATTATGCTTGAGCGTAATGTAGTTTCCTCTAATATCCTTCGCCATGCATTCGATCCTGCCGTCGCCGTACGCCCTGCTTTCCGGATGATTGCAGGCCATGCTCACGACTTCGCCGTCGGCCGGCGCCAGGACGTCCTGACCGTAGCAGTAGTAATCCCGAAGCTCCCTGCCGCTTCCGGAGTGGGTTTTCCCGTTTTCATCAACCATGACGAAATCATAGGCATAACGCTGGGGCCACACATGCCAGGAATGGGAGGTTTTCTTATCCATGCCGCCGTTTGCGACGTACCATTGTCCCCGGAAAGGCAATATGAAGTCCGTATCGGCTGCATAGTTTTCTTTTGTAGGAAGAGAAAAACGATGGCTGAACCATATCAGGGGATAAGAGAAAAGCTGCCGCACGCTCTGCCGCGATGCCGACAGATTGCTGAATATTTCAACAAGGCCAAGCAAAAAGAAAAGCCAAAATTTTCTGAGATAAGCGTTGCCGATGACGCTCCCCAGCAGCCCTATCAGGCCGAGCCATTTTAATCTAACCAATAAACCTAAAAACCTGTTCATATCCGCCCCCGCGTTATTCTTCCGTGATTTCAAAGACGTCCTCGACTGACGCATGAAAAACCTTCGCTATGTCAAGCGCCAGCTTTAAGGACGGATTGTACCTACCGTTTTCCAAATGAACGATCGTTTCCCGCCTTACGCCGACCAAAGCCGCCAATTCTTCCTGCGTCATACTGTGCTTTGCTCTGTATTCCTTGATCCTGGTTTTGATGATCATAAGCCGACGCCGCTTTCCCTCAATTCGCACACGAGCAGTATGACTGTGAATACGAAAATGGACAAGGCCATCCCAAGCCCCATGCCAACCGCCAGCAGCGTGTCGTTGTTCAACAGCGCTTTCAGCATAATCGTAACCGTCGACGAGGCAAGGCCGGTGAAGAATGCTGGCGTCGCAGCTTTTTGAACGTTGGCTTTAAACAATTCATCCGGTATGACGAAGAAATACCGAATGTAATAGAGAAAGCCCAAGAATCCCAGGTATGCCTTGTTATCCGATAAAAATCCCAAAACGCCCAATACCGCCAGAAGACTTAAATAGCCCAGTTTATTTCGCAACGTATTTCTCCTCCCGTAATGTGATATATTTGTAACATAACGTTACAAATATATCACATTACGGGAGGCAAGTCAATACATCCGGGCCTTAATACTATGTCTGCATTTTTTGTAAACAACGTCAAATCAACGGGTTGGTTCGTACCTCAATATAGCTTTCGCCATGACACGCCTTATTTTGTTCTTGAATGCGACGGGTTTTTGCAATTTCCAGGCATTGACTATGCGAAATAATTATGTTATCATATAACAGACAGACAATCGGTCTGTTGAAAGGCGGATGAAAAATGAGGATTGTAAAAAACGCCGAAGAACGCAAAAACGAAATACTTGACGCGGCGGATGAGCTTTTCTGCCTGAAAGGCTTTGACGGCACGAGCACAAACGATATTCTTGAAAAGGTGGGAATTGCGCGGGGAGGGCTGTATCATCACTTCAAGTCCAAGGAGGATATAATGGACGCTCTTATCGAGCGGTATAAAGTCCGTCTGTTAGGCGCGGCGCGGGAAATCGCCGCAGACAGGAGCATACCAGTAAACGAGCGCATTATGCGCGCCGTAATGGCAATGAACATAAGTGGCGGCAGCGGCCGGGAAATCATAAAACATATTCACAAGCCGCAGAACGCGCTTATGCATCAGAAACTGCAAAAGGTCATAATCAGCGGCGTTACTCCTATACTGGCGGAGATAATCCGGGAAGGCATTGAGCAGGGACAGTTCAGCACGCCGTTTCCGTACGAATGCATGGAAATGATTGTAGCGTACGCCAATATCGTTTTTGATTATAATGTGGTTGAAATGACTGACGAAGAACGCGCTTCACGCATACAGGCTTTTATTTTCAATACGGAAAGGCTACTCGGCGCCGAAAGAGGAAGTCTTGCATGCATTATGCAGGTGTTTAGCGGCAGCAACTGCGGCAACCATGAATAATCAGGAAAAATCCTTCGAAAAATTTCTTCTCCTGTGGACGGGAGAACTCGTTTCAGCCATAGGAAGCGGGCTTACGTCGTTCGGGCTTTCGGTTTACGTTTTTGCGCAGACAGGCAAGGCTTCGGCGGTGGCTCTTGTAACCTTGCTTGCGTTTATGCCGTCGCTTCTTTTAAGCGCGCCGGCGGGCGTGCTCGCGGATCGCTTCGACCGCAGGCTCATGATGGTTCTGGGCGACAGCCCGTCCGCGGTTGGGGTTGCATTCATCCTGATTTGCATGCTGTGCGGGGAAGTGCGGCTGTGGCAGATTTGCGTGGGCGTCGCAATAAGCTCGGTGTTTTCATCGCTGCTTGAGCCTGCATACAAAGCTACAGTTACCGATTTGCTCAGCGAGGGGCAGTACACAAAGGCAAGCGGTCTTGTCCAGGCGGCAGGCTCGGCAAGATATCTGATTTCTCCCGTCATTGCCGGGTTTCTGCTCGCCGTTTCGGATATAAAGCTGCTTCTTTTAATCGACATCTGCACATTTTTGACAACCGTTATTTCAACGCTCGTTGTGCGAAGCGGCCTTGCTTCAAGGAAAAATGAACAGGCAAAATCGCTTATCCGCGAATTCAAAGAAGGCTGGGATGCAGTCAAGGAAAAAAGAGGCGTGCTTGTTCTTGTAATAACGGCGTCGGCAATCACGTTTTTCCTCGGCTTCATCCAGACGCTTTCCACGCCGATGATACTTGCTTTTTCCGACAGCTCCGCATTAGGAACGGCCGTAGCAATCTCAGCTTCCGGAATGCTTGCTGCAAGCGTGATTATTGGCGTTATTCAGATAAAAAGCGGCTATGTGAAAATGCTTTCCGCTTCACTGTTTTGCTCAGGGATTTTCATGGTGGCATTCGGACTACGCGAGAGCATTGTGCTTATCTGTGTTTCGGGGTTCCTATTTTTTTCAATGCTCCCGTTTGCAAACACAAGCCTGGACTTTCTCGTCCGAACCAACATTGAAAATGACCTGCAGGGGAGGGCGTGGGGGATCATCGGAGTCATTTCCCAGCTTGGCTATGTTGCCGCTTATGCGCTTTCGGGCGTGCTTGCGGATTATGTGTTCACTCCCCTGCTGCTCGACGGCGGCGCGCTTGCCGGAAGCATGGGAAAGATTTTCGGCACGGGAAGCGGCAGGGGAACGGGGTTTCTCATTTTCATCGCCGGATTGCTGTTATGTGTGACGTCGGTAATTCTATACAACGTAAAATCGGTTAGAAAACTTGAAAACAGAGATGGCACCGCAAGCATAGCGGGATAATCCTCAATGACATTTCAGCGCTTTAAGACATACAAGCATTTCTGCTTCTTGAACTTTTTGTACTTTTTTAATAAGCTGGAAGCAAATAGAATGAGGTGGACAAATTGTTAATTGAACAGTGTACCGCTCTACAAAACGTGCTCAGCAGCAAAATAGTCCTGTTGACGGGCGGTGGAGGCGGCATTGGATTTGAAGCTGCCAAGGCATTCGCTTTTATGGGAGCGCGAGTAATCATAGCGGAAGTTGATGTGGCAAAAGGAACATATGCAGAGAAATATATTAATGAGTTGTTTAATCAAACCTTAATTGAATTTTACAGAGTCGACCTGGCAATGGAAGACGCCGTCAACCAGTTATGCGATTATGTTCTTAATAAATACGGATACGTTGATATTGTTTTTAATAATGCAACATACGCCCGCATGGGTGCCGTCGACGAAGTTGATATCGCTTATTGGGATAGGAGTTATTATGTAAATTTTAAAGCGCCTTTGCTCCTTGCAAAGCGATTTCTTCCTTCTATGAAAAAGAGAAACAGCGGGACGATTGTTTTTGTTTCTTCTTCCGGCGCTTCTCCCTATATGGGAGCTTACGAGGTTTTTAAAACGGCGCAAGTTGAACTTAGCAACACTTTGGCAATGGAGCTTGACAACACTGAAATCCACGCATACACGATAAGCCCCGGTTTAGTTAAAACAGATACGGCGATGGGGGCAATCGAAATTGTCGCCGAACGAATGGGAATAAGTATCGACGATTTTTATCAGATGAACAGCCAACACATATTGGATGCGGAAAGCGCAGGTGTTGGTTTTGCTCTATCTGTCCTTAATGCCAATACTTTTCATGGACAGGAAATCGGTTCAATTCAGGTGCTGAAGGATTATAACATAGTTCATTCTGATATTAATGAACCTGAGCATAAAACAGTCACGACTGTAAAGAAGGGTATTTTTGAAAAAATACTGAAAACCTTTGAAGAGCAATACGATGGATGGAAAGCTATGAACATATTTGAGCGCCAGTGGGTTTTTAGAGATTTTAAGAAAAACATGGGACAATCCGCAGAACAAGTATTGGAAAGACTGAAAGCGATTAATGACAGCGTAAAAACGGATAGTTGCCAATCCGCCGCTTTTGATATGGCTTTATTTGAAAAGCTTAAAAGATATTGGGAACATCAGCTAAAGCTGCTACAAGGGTATCAGAAAGACCCGAAAAAACAAAATGAATATTCTGAAATCATCAAAGAATGGATATCGGATATTGAAAACCTTTTATCCTGACGTTGCTGCAAGGCTGTAGCGCACAAATGCCCACTTCTATTCGTGCTACATTTGCTCTATCAAATTCCCAAATATTTATATTACGAACATGATGGAGGATAAAAATGAATGAGCTTGAACTGGTCAGACCGACGCCGGCGCATAAGAACGGAGCGGAAGAATTCAAGCGGGAATTTTTCAGTTGCGGAGAACAGGTAATAAACGGAAGCGCCCTGCTGGAACAGATGGAATACGACAAGTGGCTTGAAAACGTCGAAAGAAATAGAAACCCTGAAACCGCGAGGAAAGATTGGGTTGCGGCAGACACTTTTTTTGCTGTGAGGAAAGCGGACGGCAGGATTATCGGGACGGTTGACATCCGCCATAACCTTGATAATGAATTCTTATCCAAATACGGCGGGCACATCGGCTACGCGGTCAGGCCGAGCGAACGTCGGAAAGGATACGCAACGCAAATCCTGAGGATGGCTCTCGCGTATGCAAAAAGCATTGGTCTACCCCGGGTCATGCTCGGCTGCTATTCGGACAATCTGGCTTCCATCAAAACCATTGAAAAATGCGGCGGCGTCCTTTTTGAGACGAAACCTTACATTGACGGCAGGCCGATGAATGTTTATTGGATTGCAAATATACAAAGTTGCGAATAATTATAGAAAGGATATCATTATGATAATCAGACAGGCCTCAGCATCTGACATATTGTTTTTGTGCGACCTTTACACAAAATTTTATAAGCATAATTCATCGCAGCAGCCAGAGTTTTGCCTGCCTGCAGTCGAAACAGGCGAATATCCCAGGAGCGTTATTCGAGGGAACACCGGGGTAATTTTTGTGGCAGAGGACAATAATCGCTTGTGTGGATTCATCCACACGGAGATTGACAACACGCTCCCATACCCTTCAGTGGCGCAGCATAGATTTGCATCCGTCGTCGATCTATACGTTGAGCCGGATTGCAGACGGCGAGGCATTGCTACCGAACTCGTCAACTCGGTAAAAACCTGGGCGAAACAATCGGGCGCCGAGTATTTGGAGCTTTCTGTCCTGAAAGAAAACGCCGAAGGTTTGGAGTTTTACAGGAAACAGCGTTTTGAAATTGCTTCTCTTACAATGAGATGCGGGCTGTAACGCAAAGCCAATGCTGCTGTTCGAACAATTTATGTCCAATATTCCTGTATATATGGAGGCGAGAAATAGGATGGGATTTATAACTGGATTTTACCGTCGCCGCTCCGGGTGAACATGTTTGGAATTATGGCCTGCAAGCTGAAAGGATTCCCGAATGGCAATTTGATGTTGTCGCTGTAAATGGGATTAGCGGCCCTATTGACCGTAAGGGAACCAAATACAATTTAGTCTAAAAAGCAGGAATTCTTTTTAACAGCCCGGTTGAAGTATCCCGCTTTGAACCTGAAAACCTGACTGTAGAAATATCGGGGCAAACGCCATTGGGAGGTTATTTCAAATCGTGCACGATGATGCAGCGTATTACCGAACAAATGACTCATGTCGATTGGGTTATGGATTATAAATTGCCGGGCTGGGTCCTGGGGGTTCTGATGGATAGGTTGTTATTCGAATGGGCATTTGGAAAAACGGTTCAAAAATATAATGAAAACTTCAAGTCGCTTGCAGAGAAGACATTTCTTCAAAGATGATAGCTCCTTACAACAGGGCGACGAATATTACCTGGCGAGCAGGCCCAATCATAAAAACGACCCCTGGGTTTAAATCCCGTGAGCTGTTAAAATACGGCATTACCGAACTGTCAGCTATGTAAAAATTTTCCCATGATCACTATAACAAAACGAAATAACAAAAATTCCTTCTTAATATTTGTCAAGGCTTTTCTATCTTTTTATAAAATCACTATAGACATGTTCCCGCAAACAATCATCTCCCCTGTCTTTTCCGTCTACACAACCCTGCCCGCCGGAAGCCGCCCTGAAAAGCTGTGGATGTGTTTCCATGAACAATTACACACATAAAAATACAGGGCTCCCCGACATCCCATCTGCCAAAAAACACATTTTCGACGGGCGGCAAATCACCGGAAAACCCTGTATTCAAGCCGTTTTTCAGGCGCTTATTTGTTTTTCACATTTGTCATCAATACCACGCACTCCACATGCGAAGTGAGAAGGGTATCATCATGGAAGACCACCCCTTGGCGGAGAGTAAAGGTCCATTCTCGTCCGCAAGAGGAGGCTTGCCATGACCCTACCAAACATGGAGCCGGCCATCCTTCTTCATCCCTGGCGATGAGTGGTTCCCAAATGAGGAGGAGTTTGGCGTATAGTAAGGGTCATTTTCTCCCGGCACCAAATCTCGATGACCGGCGATCACCACTTGCCGAACCTTGCTCTGGGCAAAACCGAGAGAACACGTCAAAACGAGGAATACGAAAAGCAATACCGAAAGCCCCAGGGCGCGCATAGAACCTATCTCCTGTTCTCGCAAGAGTCGGTCTTTCCCTATGAGCCGGTCTTCTGACTTGAAGGTTCAAACCTACTCAGCTCGCCTTCCCAGGACCCCCAGTGGCGTAGTGAGCCTTTCGTCCCTTCTCACAGCGGCGGAACCGTACCGGATTGCACCGGTTTCCCGACACTCAAGGGTGAGCCTTTTTCATTCTACCACGGCCGGTATGGAAAAGGAAGCTCTCTTTCACCCTCCTTTTCGAATCCGCTCGATCTCTTCTTGAGAAAGCTCCCTCCCGAAACTTCGCAAACCCGAGACCCGAAAACCGTGTTTTTGGGCTAAAGCGCTGATTTCTTTCACCTTTTCCACTTTCACTTCTTTTCCCAAAGTGTAATCCTCAAAACGTCCTTCCAAGGTCAAAATCATAGTTTCGGCCATACAGGCGTAGGACTTGCGAGGAGGATAACCAAAATCCATGCCAAAATCAGGATCTCCGGGGACATCCACCACTCCCCCCTCGATGACTAGAACGTCCCGACGTACTTTAACCACTTCCTCGGCAACGTTGCGTGGTCGCGCTACATCACAGATGACCGCATGACGCTCGATCCAAGAGGGCTCGATAATACTCTTAATAGACGAAGCAACCGTTAAGAGTACTCGCACCCCCTGAATGCCCTCGCGAATATCCACATATCCCCCCACCGATTTCGCGCCTTGGGTCTCTACTTCACTTTTCACTTGCTCTACTTTTTCGGGATTGCGACCGATTAAACGGAGTTTTTTTCCTTCCTCAGCCAAGATAAGCGCACAGGTTCTCCCAATCGAACCGGTCGCCCCCACAATGGCAATCTCTTCTTGATCCATATCGAGGTCCATCCTTTCGCAAGCCATTTTGAGTGCCTCAAGAGCGGTAGCCACTGTGTAACTATTTCCGGTAGTTACGGCAATGCGAAGACCGTTCTTCACCGTAATTCCACCATCTCCCACCACCGAGGTAAAAGCTCCAAGACCGATAATCCCTGCGCCCATTTTCTCAGCTAAGAAACCACACTTGCGGATCTGTTTGGCCACGAAAGGGAAGGGATATTCAACTAAGGCTCTTGTAGTCATGGGAAGCCCTACAAACCACCCCTCGATTTCTTTCCCGGTCGCCTCTGATCGTACCCCGGTCACATGAGACAGGATAAAAGGGGGGATACGAGAAGCAAGATACTCTACCCAAGAAGCAGGAAAAATCCGCAAGGGAGGGATGTGGTCTTTAATATCTTGTACATCAAAAGCATGGATGATAAAAGCAAACCGTTCCACTCAAACCACACTCCTATTCCTCGGTTGCTCTTTGCAGTGCCAAAAGCATCGCTTGAGCGTTTTCCTCCATCTTTTTACGCAAAAAGGCGCTGATGAGCGCTCCTACCAAAGGCAAACCCAAATCATACTCAATTTCTAATTCCACACGGGTTCTATCGCCTGCTTCCCGAAAACGCCAAACTCCTTCGTAACGCTTAAAATCGCCTTCCAAAACAAAAAAACGGCACTCTTTCTGCGTATCATCCCACAGGTCCCGCTCAGTCCACTTCACCTCTCGTCCCTGGAAACGTCCTCTCCAGAAGCTGTCTACCGCGTTCCCTTCCCTACGGAGGATTTTCACTTCCTCTAAATCAGGCAAAAATTGTGCCAATTTCTCGATATCTTTTGCCTTTTCGTATATTCTATGAACCTCCCCCGAGATATCCAAAGAAGCCGAAACCTTCGCCATCGAGACCCTCCTCTCTATTTCATTACTTCTTCCACGATTTTTCTCACCGCTTGCAGAGAGTCTTCTAAAGCCTCCCCCACGATGTCGAGTTCTTCCCAAGATACAACAAGCGGCGGCTCTAAGCGAATAACGCAGGGATTGTTGAGGGTGTAAACCACAAGCACCTTTCGTGCTGCCATTTCCATAGCTATCAGTGAGGCCATATCACTATCGAAAAACTCAACCCCGATGAGAAGTCCCATTCCTCGCACCTCTTTGACCAAGTCAGGGAATTTCTCTCGCAATCCTTGGAGTTTCCCCAAGAAGTACTGCCCTTTCTCGTGGGCTTTGCGAGGAATGCCCTCTTCCTCAAGAACTTTGAGCGTCTCAAGGCCGATAGCACAGCTCAAAGGATTGCCACCCAAGGTGGAGCTATGGATGAGAGGATTTTCTTCAAAAACCTGCCAAATCTCTGCGGTGCTTATAAAAGCGCCAAGCGGGACAATGCCTCCTCCAAGCCCTTTTGCCAGAGTGAGAATGTCGGGAACTACCCCATAGTGTTCACAGGCAAACATTTTCCCCGTTCTCCCCAAGCCGGTTTGAACTTCATCAAGAATGAGCAACGCTCCCACCCGAGTACATATTTCCCGAACTTGGGGGAGATAATCCGGTGAAGGGATGTTCACGCCTCCCTCTCCCTGAACCGGCTCGACGATCACTGCAGCAGTTTGCTCATCTACCACCTCGCGCATGGCCCCAATATTGTTGAAAGGCACTTGATAGGTTTCTGGGATCAGGGGCTCAAAAGGTTTTTTGTATACCTCCCTTCCCGAGACACTCAATGCTCCCATGGTCTTTCCGTGGAAACTATGAATACAGGACACAAGCTTTTTCTTCTTGGTATAGAGACGTGCTAACTTTAAGGCCCCTTCGATCGCTTCGGCACCACTATTACAGAAGAAAGAATATTGCAGATTGCCGGGGGTAATCTGGGCGAGTTTCTCGGCCAAATCCGCCTGCTGTTTATTGAAGAGCGTCCTCGTAGATAAAGGGAGTCTTTGGAGTTGCTCGATAGCCTTTTCCACTATCCGAGGGTGATTCCTCCCTACATTGAAAACCCCAAAACCACCGATACAATCGATGTACGCTTCACCGAAAATGTCACATACTTGTGCTCCCTTTCCCTCCCACTCCACGGTGGCAAGATTGGCAAATTTAAAGAGTCGAGCCAAGCCGGGACTCACGTATTTCATATACTTTTCGATGGTTTCCTCAACGATCTTTTGTCTCTCCTCGTAAGAGAATTCCTCCATAATCATTCCTCCCTAAGACGCACGACCCGCGGTCGAATATTCAAGCGAGACATAAGTTCGAGATACTCCTCGGGACGAATCTCTTCCGGTCTTTTTTCCAAAAGTGCAACAAATATCGCCTGCAAAACATTAGTCCCAAAGGAACGACCTTCAATCTCGGGTGTCGTAGTCACTAAAACGGCCACACCTCTTCTCCGCATTTCCTCAAGGTCTTCCGCGGTTACGGTATTGGTAATAATGATCTTCCCTCGTAATTGCGGTGGGGCAAAACGCAGGATGTAGAGAAAATCACTGGCGATAATTTCCGAGGTCTCAAAATACCAGGGGAAACGGGGCGTTGATTTCTCTTGATTCTTCCCGGTAGGATACAATACCTCGACAGGGAGACGACGTAAGACTGGCATCATGCACACCGAAAGGAAACGTAAGGTCCACAAACTCCGTAAAGCAATGGAAATCCCCAAGGCAAAAGGCATATCACCAATGAGGAGCCTGCACCCCACATCTTTCAACCCCTCAGCAAGCCCATATCGGTCCATCCCACTCACGATGAGCGCCCGTTTTCCGGCCAGGGGAATTTTTTCCTCTTCCTCAAGATAACGTGGCACTTGACGCTCCCAAACTACTTTCAATTCTCCTCCATCAACAATGGGAGTTTCCCGTAACACCGATACGAGACGGGCAACATCCACCACTTGATATTGGTACTGACCAGCTCGTAGGTATAAATCCGCTCCCCCAAGTCCAAAGGCATCAACCTGACCATCGAGTCCTTGAAGAAGTTCGCGGAACTTCTTCTTATCTCCATCGACTCCAATCCGCTCTATGAAAATCCGGTAACCCAAAAGTTCAACCTGCGCTTTGTGGTTTCTCCTCGAAGAACCCAAACTAACGCTCACTACCCGTTTTTCTTTCATCACGTTCTTCCTCGCTCCTCTGAAAGGTTAAAAAACCTTCCACCAAGGCACCAGGTTCCAAAGCCACACTACGTACTAAAATACATCCTCCGATGCGCGAAGCATTTCGACACACCATTCTTCGCACCTTTACAAAACCACTAATATTTCCCCAAACTTCTACCTCTTCTACTTCCACCCATCCATTGACTCGCCCTCCTCGGGTCACCACTAAATACGGACAACGAATGGAACCGGAAAACTCTCCTTCTATGATGAGGAGATTTGGGGTCTCAAGTTGCCCCTTGAGTTTAGCGCTTTCACCAACTACTGCAATCTCTAAATCATCACGAGGCATTGAGCTCATGGATAATCCTCAATCCTTCCAAGGTGAGCGTGGGATTAAATACCTCAAGAAAATCACAGTATCGCGCGAGAAAAATTCCCCATCCTCCAGTGCCAACCACGGTAGCTTGTGGGGAAAATTCTTGTTTCATCCGGTTTACCACCTCTCTCCCCAAACCAATATAGCCGAAAAAGATTCCGGCATGCATGGCTTCAACGGTACTGCGACCAATACACCGCTCGGGAATTTCTATGTCAATACGAGGGAGCTTGGCAGTTTTTTCATAGAGTGCCTCGAGGGCGATCCCAATACCAGGAGCAATAGCACCACCCAAATATTCCTTATTACGAGTGACGGCACAAAACGTGGTTGCAGTCCCAAAGTCAACAATGATCAGGTCTCCACCGTAAAGCGTAGAAGCAGCTACCGCGTTCACAATCCGATCTGCCCCCACCTCTTTTGCCTCTGCTCTTACGGCAAGACCGGTTTTCACTCCCGGGCCCACCACAAGATAGGGAAGAGCGAAATTCACCCGAAAAAGACGCTCTAAGGCATTCATCACCGGAGGTACTACACAAGAAACTACCGCCCGCTGCAAGTCTTGTCTCTTCATTCCTTGTTCAGCGAGTAACGCTTGAATCATGAGTCCCCACTCGTCGGAGGTTCGGCGTGAAGAGGTAGACACCCGCCAGTAGTGACAAAGTTTTTTATCCTCATACACTCCAAAAGTGGTATGGGTATTTCCTACATCGATGACGAGAAGCTTAATCGACTTTCACCACCTTCCTGAGCACTCGTACAATGGGGAGGACGATGATCGCAGCAATAATTAATTCCAAAATCCCATTGAGGAGGAAAATGGGCAGCACCTGTTCCCAGGTGAAGTACTTCATGAGCACCATGAGACCCAAGACTCCAACGGTATTGGTAAAAGTTCCGCCCAAACTCCCGATCACGATTCCCAACTCACTTCTTTTCATCGTCACCCAGAGGAGATACGCAACCACACCAATGGCAATCCGGGGAAGGAAACAAGCTACTAAATTCCCCATAAAAAGATGCATGGTGAAGAACGCTAAAATACACCCCACCAAAGCACCAACCACAGGACCGCCCATGATCCCTCCTATTATAGCAGGAATGTGCATAGTCGTTGCATAGGTAGAGAGGTTAGGAACCGGGATCAAACCGAGAGGAGTCAAAGCGAGCACTCCCGAAATCGCACCCAATACCCCCGCCAAGAGAAACTTGCGCCAAGACAATCGCCACATGAAAAACACCTCCGTTCCAGTTCTCTCAAAGATACCGGACGATTTTTTCCTCCACACTCGCCCCTCGCTGTCTTACGATCAGCGGGACACGCTACCAACCGGAATACCTGCAACACTTTGTGCCTTCATTACCGAAGCAAGCACTGCCTCGGTAACGCTGTGATAGATCCCCTCGAGGAGAGGGAAATATCCTACCGATTTTTTTCTCGGTAGTGATACTAAAAATATGACATCCCCATCGTAGAGGGTGGCAAAAGGGCGGATGCAAGTAGCCAAGGCGGAATGAACGATTTCCCCGAGACCCCAAAGCATCTCGCGCGATATTTCAACCTCAAACACTACCACCGTCAAGGTGGTGTTGAAAGGGGAAAAAGACCGTGTTTCTCTCTCTTTTTTTTCTATCCCGGCGAGCAAAACCCCGGAACGAGGATGATAAACGTTTCCCAGGGAATTGGTGACCACAAAGCTCAAAATCCGTGCTCCCTCTACCACCGCCTCGCCCTTCCCAAAACCCCCCTTCACAGCGTGGGTTATCCCATAGAGCTTACCTACCGTAGCTCCGGTACCGACACCGATACTTCCCTCTTTCGCGTCTCCTCTTGCCTCACAACAAGCTTCATAACCCCATTCGGCTATGGGAAAAGCCCATTCCCCTACCTCTAAGTCGTATATCACCGCTTGCGCCACAATGGGAACAGGCCCGGCAGGAGTCATGAAACCCCTCTTTCGCTCCCGTAAAAAGGTCATAACCCCTTCACTTGCCGCAAGACCAAAAGCACTCCCCCCACTCAAGACAATGGCGTCTACTCCTTCTACCAAACGCCCTGGGAAAAGAACCGGTGTTTCTCGACTCCCGGGTGCACCTCCCCTCACCGTGGCTACCGCTTGGTTGGGGCGTTCAAAAAGGAATACCGTACAGCCGGTCGCCTTTCTCTTATCATCTCGATGGCCAACGAGCACATCCATAGCACGCCTCTTCTACGACAACCGACAACCACAGTACGGACAGAGTTTGAAATCGGGAGAAATTCTTCGCCCGCACTTGGGACATACTCCGGTAACTTCTTCGGGTTCTCCTCCCTCTTCTTCTCCATAGCTCGCTTTCGCTCTTTCAAATTGTTCTTGCCATGTCTTCACATCGATCATGCTGTCAAAATAGAGTATTTGATCCCGTCCCCACTCGTCAGTATAGCGAACCGTCAAATACAAGGGCTTCCGGCTCAAACGCTGATAACGTGCTACCCGACTACCCATCTCGGTGGTGAGGAAATCCCGCTCGGTAACGGTATCGAAAGAGAGCACGCGCTTCAAGGGGATACGAAAGACCACTTTTTCAAAGGGCATGGTGAAACCAAAAATATTGGGCCCTTTTTCGAAATTTTCGAACCAGAGGCTCCGCGACATCAAAAAAAGGAGGCCATCCGTAACCCGTTCAAAACGAGGATGGCCTCCCAAATAGCGTGCAAATCCGGACACAATTCTTATTTCTCCGAATTCTTGTTCCTTTGCTCGCCAAAACTCTTCTACCGCGACTTGGCTCCCCTTGCGCCTTGATCCCCACAGGAACCCAATGAGGAGCAAAACCCCTAAGATGAGCGCGTAACCGAAAATATTCATAACGCGCTCACTCAAGAAGCTGAAGTGCCATTCTTATTACTACTCGATGAAGTTCCACAGGTCGAACAATTGGACGAAGAACAAGTACTACAACTGGAACTGGAGCTCGTCTTACTCTCTGAACCACGATAATCAGTACAGTAAAAACCCGAACCTTTAAAAACCAAACCAACTCCTTTACTGATAAGCCTCTTCACCCTACCTTTACATGAAGGGCACTGCCCGATTGGCTTATCGCTAAAGGATTGGAATTCTTCAAAGATCTTGCCACACTCTAAACACTGGTATTCGTAGATCGGCATCAGTACCACCTCCCAAGAGGCGCAAACCTGGCGAGGTACCTCGCCAGGTTTGCGCCTCTCCCCCTCTATTATATCACCTTAGTATTCCGGCGTAGGAGGCACAGGAGGAGTTTTTTCCTTTTCCGGAATCTCCGTTACCACCGATTCAGTGGTTAACATGACCGATGCAACGCTTGCGGCGTTCTGCAAAGCAGTACGCACTACTTTGACTGGATCGATAACTCCAGCTTGAATCATGTTGACAAATTCACCGGTGAGAGCGTTGAAACCTAAGTTGACATCACTGGATGCCTTAATTCGCTCTACAATAACCGAGCCTTCTTCGCCAGCGTTTTCTGCAATCATTTTTGCCGGTTCTTCTAAGGCTTTGCGGACAATGAGAGCTCCAATCTTCTCATCGCCTTCGAGCTTCAATCCATCAACAGCCGCCTGGCAACGAATCAATGCTACTCCACCACCGGGAACGATACCTTCTTCAACTGCAGCTCGAGTGGCGTGCAAGGCATCTTCCACCCGTGCTTTCTTCTCTTTCATCTCTGCCTCGGTTGCCGCGCCAACCCGAATAACCGCTACACCACCAGCAATCTTGGCTAACCGTTCTTGGAGTTTCTCTCGGTCATAGTCGGAAGTAGTCTCTTCAATCTGTTTCTTAATCTGGTTCATACGGGCTACGATGTTCTCCCGCTTGCCAGCTCCTTCAACAATGGTGGTATTCTCTTTATCGATGACCACTTTTCGAGCTTGACCCAAATCTTCGATGCCTACATTTTCCAACTTAATGCCCAAATCCTCGGAGATGAAGCGACCACCGGTCACGATAGCGATGTCTTCAAGCATAGCCTTCCGACGATCACCAAAACCGGGTGCCTTCACTGCCGCGCAACTGATAACTCCCTTGAGCTTGTTCACCACCAAAGTGGCCAGAGCTTCTCCTTCTACGTCTTCAGCAATGATGAGGAGAGGTTTCCCTCGCTGTACTACTTTTTCAAGGAGCGGTAAGAGGTCTTTCACTGCGGAGATCTTCTTCTCGTAAATCAAGATGTAGGGATTCTCCAGAACTACTTCCATGCGCTCCGGATCGGTAATGAAGTAAGGAGAGAGATAGCCTCGGTCAAACTGCAAGCCCTCTACCACTTCCAGAGTGGTCTCTAAGCCTTTAGCTTCCTCAACCGTGATGACTCCGTCTTTTCCAACTTTCTCCATGGCATCAGCAATGATCGATCCAATGGATTCATCATTGTTTGCAGCAATAGCAGCAACTTGAGCAATCTCTTTTCGATCACTGACTTCCTTGCTCATCTCTTTGAGTTTCTTCACCACTGCTTCAACCGCTTTATCAATACCTCTCTTCAAGAGAACCGGGTTAGACCCAGCAGCGACATTACGTAACCCTTCACGGTAAATGCTCTCCGCCAATACTGTTGCGGTAGTGGTTCCGTCACCGGCTACATCGCTGGTTTTAGAAGCAACCTCTTTCACCAATTGAGCACCAACATTTTCGTTCGGATCGGAGAGTTCAATCTCTTTCGCCACCGTTACTCCGTCTTTAGTAATGGTAGGAGAACCGAATTTCTTTTCGATGATAACATTTCTGCCCTTAGGACCAAGAGTAATCTTAACTGCATCGGCGAGGATTTTCACACCCCGCAAAATAGCTTGCCGTGCTTCTTCTTCAAATAAGATCTGTTTGGCCATATTCACGAACCTCCTTCCTTCCTCCTCGGTTTAATCTTCGATAATGCCTAAAATATCGTCTTCGCGCATAATCAAGTGCTCTTCTTCGTCTAATTTCACTTCGGTACCGGCATACTTTCCAAAGAGAACTTTGTCTCCTTCCTTGACTTCCAAGGGCTTACGGTTTCCGTTTTCATCAATTTTGCCCGTACCAACCGCGATCACTTTTCCTTGCTGAGGCTTTTCTTTGGCCGTATCTGGGAGAATGATACCACCTTTCCGTACTTCTTCTTCTTCAAATCGTTTGACCAAAATTCGATCTCCAAGTGGTTTAATTTTCATACGGTGTTCACCCCTTTCTCGTATTTCCCTACTCGGTCACTCTCCTATTGTAATCAGAAAATTTGCTTTGGCAAGTTATAGCAAAATCAATCAAAGTCAATTTTCTGTCAAAAAGTCAAAAAAAGCGGTCTGTTGTGTGACATTAAGTCAAAAGCAAGGAAAAGAAGGTGGACAAAATGTCACAAAAAAGTTTTCTCATCCCTCACAAATTCTCTTCGCCCAAATTATAGCGTTCCATTTTTCGATATAGAGTTCGAAGACTAATTCCCAATGCTTGGGCGGCTTTGGTTTTGTTGAAGCGATGAAATCTTAAGGTCTCGCGGATGAGAATTTTTTCCACCTCTTCGAGCGGCATACCTACTTTAATTCCTAAAACTCCCTCTCGGTAGTCACCTCTTTTAATATGCTCAGGAATATCTTCTAAGGTCAAAATATTCCCCTCGGAGAGAATAACCATCCCCTCCAAGGTATTGCGAAGCTCAATCACGTTTCCCGGCCAGTGATAGTCAATCAATACCCGCAGTGCTTCCTTTTGAATCTTCATCGTTTCTTTTCCACTCTCCTCGGCGATTTCTCGCAAGAATTGTTCGACTAAAAAGGGAATATCCTCTTTCCGTTCGCGGAGAGGGGGAATATCGATTTTCACTGCACTCAAAAAATAGTAGAGATCCCCACGAAAGGCTCCGCGGGCAACTTCATCTTCGAGAGGGACTTCCGAAGAGGCAATGACCCGGAGATTACCCATCTTTCTCCCAAAACGATATTCTTCCAGGAACTCTAAAAGCTCGGTTTGATAGGGATAGGGGAGAAGATGTACATCTTCAAAATACAGAGTGCCTTCCTGAGTATCAGTAAGAACGTATTTCTTTCCATTTTCTACCAGTATGCCATTCCGAAAAAAATCTTGGGGGAGGGTGCTACACAGAATCTTTAAGAATGGTTCCCCACGAGAGAAGGCGTACTGATGAATGGCGCGGGCAATCATTTCTTTACCGGTTCCCTGTTCACCCACAAGGAGAATGGGGCGTCTGATTTGAGAAATCTGCAAAATAAAGCTAAACACCCGTTGCATTTTTTCAGAAACCCCGGTAATACCGGCAAAAGAGAAACGATGCACCATGCGCCGTTTCAGGTCCTTATTTTCCTCTAAAAGCGCAAGATGCTCTTCGGCTCGTCTTACCACAGAAAGAATCCGCGAAGGAGTGAAAGGAGGCGAAAGATACTCGTAAATTCCCTTGGAGAGGAGTTCCCGAATGCGGAAAGAATTCTCTTCGTTTCCCATAACAATGATGACCATTTCCGGCAAACGCTGTCGAGCAAAAGAGAGGAGTTCTAAACTGTTCTCCCGTAAAATCGGTTCTCGTACTAAAATAATGTCAATTTCCTCTTTTTCGAGACAATTCATAGCCAAAATCCGGTCTTTAATGGCAATGACGTAGTATCTCTCTTCGCGGAGAATCGTCCCTATTTTATCCCGCAAGAGAGCATCTTCTTCGATGAGGAGAATCTTTCGCACTCCACTTCACCACCTAAAGCGTTACCATCGCTCCGTTCTGCTCTAAGGATTGTTGAGCTGCGATCACCGTTCGTAAAGCCAAGAGCGCTTGTTCGGGGGTACCGTGTTCGATCGCTCTGTGATGTTCCACACAATCAAAGAAATACCGAAGTTCTGAATAATAAGGATCTTCCCCTGCCACGGTAATTTCTTCCCGAGACTTTCCTTGACGGTAAACAATGATGGGGTTCGCTAAAGCGCGTTCCTCGATATTGACCCCGGCGCGAAAGGTCCATTCCAAAACCCCCGTTTCTCCGAGAATACGGTATCCACAGGTAAAAGGAAAATCTCCTTGCATCATCCACCCTCCTTGAAGACTGGCAACGACACCATTTTGATACCGTACCGTGGTAAAAACGTGATCCCACGATTGTCTCACCGAGCGCACTCCCCGCGCCGAAATTTCTTGAGGCACTCCCAAAAGCCAATTGACATAATCACAATCATGGATGTGCAGGTCAATCACCGCACCACCACTGAGTTCCGGCTTCAAAATCCAACTATCTACCGACCACGCGGGAGAAACACTCAAGCGAAATGCTTCTACCGCAAGAGGCTTCCCAATCACACCTTCCTCAAGTAATGTTTTGGTCCGCACATACTCCCCCCAGAAACGAAGGACGTGCCCAACCATGAATTGTACCCCATTTCGCCGACAGGTCTCGTGCATCGCCAAGGCATCGGCTTCTTTAAGGGCAATAGGTTTTTCACAAAATACATGCTTTCCGGCATTTGCAGCCATTTCGGTGTATTCCCGATGTAAAAAGGTGGGGAGACAAACATCGACAATATCCACATTCTCCTGTCTCAACAATTCTCCAAACGATTCATAATGAGGAATGGCATACTTTTCCCGAAAGAGAGAAGCCTTTTCCGGATGAATTTCGAAAAAGGCGCACACTTCTACCCCTTCTATCCTCCGCCACGCTTCCATATGTACCGAAGCGATAAAACCTGCACCCAAAAGAGCCACTCGCTTCATGATTTTTCCCCCTTTCTCATCACTTCGCAAACCTTACGCACGTATTTCTCATACGAACAACGTGGGCGGGGGTCAAAAGCACAGTAAATCTCTATCGCCCGCCCTTCATCAATTTGTCTCTCTCTTCGCTCTTCCAAAAGATGGGCCACAATTTGAGCCTGACTTTGAAATTGACCCATGGCTCTCTGGACGTTTTCTTCTGCTTCGATCGGCGCAACCAGAGCTCGATTCGCCCGGAGTGACAACTCCGCTCCACTCAAGAGAGCATCCTCGGGAGAGAAATCGCTCCACACCGCGTATTGCAAAAGCGAGCGCACCGCCGAAGGTTCTCCCCAATCAATAACCACCGGGTCTCCGGCCTGAGGGGCATCAAAAGCACCTACCATAAAAGTTGCCAAGTGATCTAAATGCTCCCGATATCCGTTGGGGAGAAGGAGTCGGGTAATTCGCAAGCGGCGCAAAAGGGGGAGTACTTCTTTCAGTGTTCCTTCACCGTTCTCCAGCTTCCAACCGATGAACGGCCAAACACTGTAATCGTCGTAATCAAGACGATGAATATGAAGAGAATCAATCCCGAGCTGCGCGTAAGCGAGAAGCGTTTCCCGACTCCGGAGAGCGGTGATGATCGGCTTGTGTTCGATGGAGCTATACCCCCCGGAACCATTGCAGAAAATAATCACGTGTACCTCCCCTCCGAAGAGAGGAATGGCTTGCAGGAGATATCCAGGACCTAAAATGCCGTCGTCATCATGAGGGGAAAAAATTGCCACCCGTTCGTCACCCTCTCGCCATGCAGGAAAAAGGGTTCCAATTTCATGACTCAAGGAATTTTCTCGTAAGTCACAAAACAGAAAATCATTGCGTTGCATTCTCGCACCTCCCCTTCCTGCTCGTAGTGTATCACGGGTTTTTCACTATTGCAAAATTTCTCTCCGTGGAGAGGCGAAATAAAAAGTGACCCCCTCGGTTTATAGGGGATATAATTGGAGAAGAGGTGAAAAGAATGAAAAAAATTATGCTCTATGCGTTGAGTACCTGTCCATTCTGTAAAATGGCCAAAAAATTCTTTGAAACGAGACAAATTCCCTTTGACGCCGTCGATGTAGACCTCTTAGAACCCGAGGAGAAAGAAAGAACGGTACAAAAAGTACAAGAAATATCGGGGAGGAGAGCTTTTCCGGTAATTGTCATCGGGGAAATAGTCATCGTAGGATATGACGAGTTGCGTATTAAGGAGGCTTTGCAAGAATGAACGCTTCAGAGAAAATCCTCTGTCCGGTATGTCGAATTTCTTTCCTTTTGAAGGAGGCAAAGGAAGAAGGAAAAACAGTGATCTGTCCAGTCTGTGGGGCAGTGCTCACCCTCACCAAAGCCGAGGATACGTGGACCTTACAGAGACCGGTTCATCTCTCTCCCCAGGAAGAAATCCGGGATCGAGTGGAGAATTTCGCCCGTCTCCGCGGGTACCATTTCAATGAATTGAAAGAACCACTGATCGAGGGGTTACTGAAAAAACACGACCGTTACGGAGACTTCTACTGCCCCTGCAAAATCGACAACATTCCCGAAAATGTCTGTCCCTGCCTTGAGACCCGTAGCGGCAGCGTCGAAAAAGACGGTCGGTGTCATTGTGGGTTGTTCTGGAAATAAATGGGGAGGGAAAGGGAACTTCCTCCTCATTCAAAACATAAAAAGGAGGCTGCCTGCCGGTCAAAGGTGATAGAGAATGCCGGTGGCAAAAACAACCACCGGCGCTTCCCTAATGGACGTCGGGGAAAACTGTTTTGCCTCGTCCTTTTCACCTATGAAAATGTTTTCCCGTATCGCCTTTCATGCGTTTCACAATGAGGGGAATGAGCATGAGTTGGAGTACCATCCCTGGCAACGCGGTGACAAATAAATTTTGCAGGGAAAGATAGAAGGAGAATTGCCTCCCCAAAAGTACCCCTAATATGAACCAGCTGGCTCCAAGGTAGACCCCTCTCCCCAAAAGAAGAGCCATGAAAAGCGCTGCAAAGCTCTGCATACGATGATGGAAAAGCGCTACCAAAGCCCCGTAGCTCCCCAACTCTACCATCATGGGAAGAAAAATCGGAAACGCAGGCATCCCCAAAAGGAGAAAGTTCAGTAAGGGTAATACTGCCCCTAACAAAAAAGCACTCCCAACATTGGGCAAGAGGAAACCACCCAAAAGCGCGGGAAAATGCATGGGTAAAAAGACGTTTCCCGCGATCCCTAAAACATGGAAGAGAGCCGGCAATACCACACCTAATGCCACAAGCACTGCTATTTGGGTAAGAGAAAAGGTCTTAACCGTCACCCTTTCCATTCTCATTTCCTTTCTCTCATGCCATATCGATAACTACATCGTCAGCGACTCCGCCGAGCATGGTATAGGTGCCGGGAAGGGTTTGCAGAATAGAGGCGGGAACCAAGGTGTTCACCCGACCGTGAGCAGCTAAACGAGCGATGAAACGTTGCCAACTCACTCCTCCGCCTATATATCCATCAAGCCAGAAACTGCGATCTTTGGCGTTCACGATTTGCGCTGGACCGATGGTATTCGCGTAAGGTGGAACCCACGACCAGTCACCGCTAAAAGAGTGTAAGGCGTTCTGCATGATGGTCATGGGGTGGAGTTCCACATGACGCGGACCAGCTTGCTTGAAGGATTCTAAATCATCTCCAAATTCAAAACCCAAGTGCGCTTCCCAAAAAGCAATGTGACCACACCATCCTACCCCACCGTAACAACAATCCGCACCACCCAAGTCATCGATCATGCGAGCATAATCGGGAAGAGCTTTTTTGGTGGGAAAATGGATATTTTTCTCCGGCGGACGAAGCTTCGGGTCAATACGGCCGAAGAAATTTTCCCACATCGCTTTCTGAAACGAACCTCCCCAATCGAGAAGAGCGGTGTTACCTTCTTCATCGGCATATTCGTCCATATTGAAGGTGTAAAGATGGTCCAAAGGAATGCGAAAGGCGTTAATCATGCTCGCGGCATAGAGATACTGCGGTACCGGACCAACCGGAAGAATGAACACCAGTGTTTCTCCTCGTTCTCGAGCCCGCACAATTCGCTGCACAATATCTAAGGCGAACTGAAAGTAAAATTCATCTTTGTCCTCGATCACCCGGATGCGAAATTCGGGATTAGGGTGTTTGGTGATTTCTGCTTTCTTGATTTGACGAACTCGTTCACACTCAGCACGATCTTGGAAAGGAATGAATTTGGCTAAACCATACCGAAAACTCATGAGCACTCCTCCTCATCGAATTCATACTTCTATTATAGAGGAAACGAAAAATTTTGCCTTCCCCACCATGTTCTATCTCTTTCCTCCTTGACACCCACGAAAGAGTGGCTTAAAATTTCATCCTGGAATGTCTCCTTTCTCACCTTCCTTACACACTCCTCGAGGGATGATCTGAGGGGGACTTTCCCAAATCCCAAAACTCTATTCTATTAAGGGGGCATTTTTATGTTGCACAGTCTCAAAACCAAACTCTTACTCTGGTTCCTCATTCTCACCGTGTGTCCGCTGGTAGCAGTTACCTATTACTCTCTCTTGAGCTTCCAAAGAGACATTATGCAGGAAGTACAAGAGGATAGCACCACTTTAGTGGCGACCGTCAATGAATCCATCGATAGCTGGTTACAGGAAAAAATTGGACGATTGCAGAAA
>CAKZLU010000003.1 GCA_937127245.1 uncultured Actinomycetes bacterium | reverse complement strand
TTGTTCTTGAGCGTCATTATGTCCCAGGCGGATACGCCACTTCCTTTCTTCGCGGGCGTTTCGAATTCGAAGTCTCACTTCATGAACTCTCAGGACTCGGCAGTGAGGATAACCCTGGCCCAATTCGGCGCATGCTTAATGAGATAGGAGTGACGAGGAAAGTCGAGTTTATCCAAGTGCCAGAGTTTTATAGGTGCGTGCTTCAGGGGGCTGATGTGGTTCTTCCCACAGGTAGGGAAAATTTCGAGGAAACGCTATGCTCGCATTTCCCGAAAGAAGATCAAGGAATCAGAAGGTTCACTTCCATAATGTTTGATTTTGCCCGCCAGGCGCTGCGCGCAAACCGCGTCGGAATGAAAGAAGTGATGGAAAAAAAGGAAGAATATTCCACTCTCCTGACGTACTTCGGGAAAACCCTTAAGGATGTTATGGACCCCCTCATTGGAGATGATGCAGCAAAGACAGTGCTAAGCGTCATATGCGGTTATTACTGCAATCCTCCCTCAAAGATCTCATTTCTTACATACGCGTTAGGGACAGTCAGTTATCTTCGTTTCGGTCCCTGGCATGTGAAAGGCAAGTCACAGGCGCTATCCCAGGCTCTGATGGATCGGATTGAGGAGATGGGAGGAGAAGTATGGCTTCGCAACGGAGCAAAGCGAATAATAGTCGAGGATGGAAAGGTAAAAGGGGTTTTAACGCAGGACGGAACAGAAATTACGTGCCCACTCGTCGTGAGCAACGCAAACCCCTACACTACCTGCCTTGAACTTATAGAAAGGGAAAACATACCCTCGTGGTACTTGAACAGACTCGGCGCCTGGTCTGCCGGTGCGTCAACATTCAACTTGTATCTCGGCGTTGACTGCCCTCACCATAAGCTCGGACTTGCCCACCATGAGACATTTGTGAGCGAAAGCTGCGATGTTGACGCAAGCTGGAAAAAGATGCAGTCCGGTGCCACACTCGAACCATCGGATATTGCTGTAACAACCTATAATGCCATAGACCCTGAGTTCTCTCCCCCTAATACATCATCGATCGTTTGCACATTCATCTCTTATGCCGAACCGTGGCTTAGATTACCGCCAGATAAATATACGGAAACAAAAAACCGAGTGGCGCAAAAAACTCTCACGATCGCGGAGAAGGTCGCGGAAGGCCTTTCTGAACACATCGAAGTAATAGAGGTTGCCACGCCACTTACGAACATGCACTATACCCGCAATGCGGGCGGGAGCATCATCGGTTTTGACGAGACATTCACCGGGACGGGAATTATGCGGATGCCATCATCGGGTCCTGTATCGGGTCTCTACTTCACGGGAGCGTGGGTCAATATCGGCGGTGGTTACGAGCCCTCAATGTATTCTGGATACCTTACCGCCAAGAAAGTTCTTGAAGACGTTCAGGGCGGAAAAGTCGGACCCGAATCAATAGAGAAACTTAAGCAGAACCTCGAGGGGCAGGTCCAGGGCCCAGAGATCAAGGAATCGCCACTAATAATGGTGGAGAAGGCCGTATCCTCATTTCACCCCGACCGAGTGAGTCTCAGAGTTCACGAGATAATTGAGGAAACGAAAACCACCAAAACCATCCGCTTGATGGCAACAGAGGGAACTCTTCCTCATTTTCGGGCGGGTCAGTATGTTAACTTATTCTGCAACATAGACGGAATAGTCACCTCAAGACCCTATTCCATTTCTTCAGCCCCAAAAAAGGAATACTGGGATTTAACGGTCCGTCGCGTTGAAGGCGGATTCGTCTCGCAATTTCTTCTTGACAGATTGAAAGTGGGCGACTGTTTGCAATCAACAGGACCCGCGGGCAGCTTCTATCAGGAGCCCCTGACAGACGCGAAGGAGCTTGTTTTTCTCGCGGGGGGAAGCGGGATAACGCCTTTTGCGTCAATCATACGATCAAACGCGGAAAAACACACTGGCTACGAGATCCATCTCATATACGGAAGCCGTAAACCTGATGACGTGATATTTCTCGAAGAGCTCAAATGTATAGAAGAGGCAAATCCATGGTTTAAGATGGACCTGGTGATATCCGAACCACCGCAAGGATACGATGGACCCAAAGGGCTACTTGACCGCGAAACGCTTGAAAACCTTATTGACTCGTTTGATGACAAGACTTTCTACATATGCGGACCTGAGCAGGTATACCCGCTTTGCGAAGGCGCTCTCTTATCGCTCGGCGTTCCAAGAAGACGTATACGGCGCGAATTTTACGGGCCACCAAAAAACGTAACAGAGGAAAAGGGCTGGCCCAGTATAAGCCCCGATACAGTGTTTAAAGTGGAGGAAAAAAGAACGGGAAAGACTTTCGAGGCACGCGCCGGGGAACCCCTCATGAACTCAATGGAGAAGGCAGGACTTGTCGTTGAGGCTTTATGCCGCTCCGGCGAGTGCAGCGTGTGCAGAACTCGCCTCATCTCCGGTAAGGTCTTTGTTCCGGAAAGAGTGTCCAAGCGCTGGGTGGACGAGATTGCGGGATTCATACATCCATGCATGTCCTATCCTCTATCCGACCTTGTTTTGAGAATTTAGGCGACTGTCAGACGCGGCATTGCTGACCCGCACCTGAGCGCGACTGTGTGACGATGAATTCGAAACATGATATGCGCGCGGTAGGCACAAGAAGATACGCGCCGGTCGAGCTAACACGGTGTCGCTGTGATATTAGAAACATGATATGCGCGCTGGGGACCTCAACCGAGAGAAGCGCTCCCGCGTGGGCATGAAGGAAAAGCAGTGTAAGGCTTTGGAAGGGAGGAAGAATGGACAGGTGGAAAGATATGTACAACTCTAAACTGACGACTCCGGAGGAAGCGGTCAAGGGGATAAAAGACGGGGACAAGGTCTTTGCGAGCGGGGCTTCCTCAACTCCGGTAGCGCTGCTCGATGCGCTCTGCAAACGGGCCGCGGCAGGAGAAATTGAGGGGGTCCAGTTGGGCAGTTTCATAATTCTTGCCCCCATATTCGACGTTTTGAAACCTGAGCTGCAGCGTAACATCCTAATAGATAATTACTACGCATCCCCACTCGACCGATCGGCGCTGGCTCAAGGCCTGATGACCCACACACCGTACCACTTCCACCAGGTCACAAGACTGGCGACCGAAGAAGTTGGATACACTAAACTCATGGTTCAAACCGGACCAATGGATAAAAACGGTTATCTAAACCTCGGATTATTCGCAAACTACCTTGATGTGATTGACCGCCTTGAGGAGATATATATCGAGGTCAATGAGAAACAGCCCATAGTGCACGGTCCTAACTGGCTTCACGTTTCCCAGGTAACGAAGATAGTGGAAAACACCCACCCGGTCTTCGCTCTTCCACCGGATCCAATAACGGATGAGGACCATGCGATCGCGGAGAACATAATCGGTCTGATAGAAGATGGCTCAACCATACAGTTGGGAATAGGCGGAACAACAAACGCAATCGGAGAACTCCTTCTGGAAAAGAAGCATCTGGGCTGCCACACCGAGATGATAGGAGACGCCTATTATAAACTCTTCAATGCGGGGGCGTTGGATAACACGAAAAAGAACTTCCATCCCTATCAGATGCTTTGTTATTTCGGTCTCGGCTCTCAAGAGCTCTATGACTGGATAGATAACAATCCGATGATTTACCTTTCCCCCATCAGTTACAATAACAATCCTTTCATAATCGGCAAGAACGACAATCTTATATCCATAAACACCACAATAGAGATAGACATAACGGGACAGTGCGCATCCGAATCCTTCGGTCCCATTCAATACACCGCAACAGGCGGACAGGTTGATTTTACCCGTGGGGCATGGCTTTCCCGAAGAGGGAAAGCATTCATCGTCACGCCATCAACCGTGGTTGACAAACAAACCGGGGAGCGGAAGTCGAAAATCGTTCCTACCCTTCGCCCGGGCGCAGTGGTTACCCTTACCCGAACCGACGTGATGTACGTTGCCACGGAATACGGCTGCGTCAATTTGAAAGGAAAAAACCTGCGAGAAAGAGCCCGAGCGCTAATTAGCATCACCCACCCAGACTTTCGCGGCGAACTGAACAACTACGCCAAAGATGTTAAATACTTTATTCTTCCAGAGCACGAGGCGCTATCTTAAACCGGGAAATTGGTTCTCAAAAAGCGCTGAAGTATTTCGAGGTGCTCCAGAGAACAAACATTAAAGCGCGGTTCCCGAGATAAATAAAGGTCATAAGGGAAGGTTATAATCTCCTCAAGTTATATCGACGTCTTTGAGTATTCGAGATTTTATGTCCTCGAACAAGTCTTTTTCCGGGTTGATGATCACGCGGATCGCTTTCCTCGGACAGGCTCTGGCGCACTCACCACACCCTACACAAACACCACCGTGATGAGGTCCGCTTTCACCAATTTCGATGTTACCCACTGGACAAACAGCAGCGCAAACTCCACAACCGTCACAATCCTCACTAACCTCGACGCTGAATCCACTGACTCTTTCAAGGCTGAAAGGAAAGGCGCGAACGAGCCTGCCCATGCCCGAACGCAGCAGGCAGCAGCATCGACAGCAAAAACAAATGGTCACGAATCTGTCAAATTGACTGAGGCAAAAAACGATGCTGTCAAGTTTGATATGACCAACCATCGATAAAAGCCCGAGATGAAGCCCCCTTTCAACGTGCTCGTAAGCCTCCCGTTTAGAGAGCGCCTTTCCGATATTGGGATCAATCTCGCTTGCGCCCGGACCGAGAAAAAGACAGCCGAAATCGTGTGGAAAGCTCTCGCATTTCTCGGCAACTCGGCACGGGCAGAAGTTAAGTCGGGACACATGACTTGCCATTTCGATGAGTTTTGGAAGAATCTCTACGGCAACCAGCTTGCCCGGTTGAACCTCTATTGCCTCGTCAACAGGAATAAAAGAGCCACGAAAAGCCTCCTCCGAGGCGAAATATTTTGCGACCGCGCGGAAAGGTCTTACATCACCAATACGTTTTGCCACCTTGACAAGCGGCCATAATTTGATTGCCGCATCAATCCTCTTCCTGGCATCCACTAAGAATTCCGTCCCTTGACAAGTTTTACCTCTTTTTTCAGGTCTCGTGTCCCACCAGATACAGGTCCAAAAGCATGAGCCCTCTAAGAGCACAGAAAAGCTGTCTTAAGGCTTCTTCATGAAGAATTCGATAGCATGAGTCCCGCAAGCGCATAGAAAAGTTTCACCTCTTTTTTAAGGTCTCGTGCCCTACCAGATTCCCCGGGAAAGCACACTTATGGAAAAAGGACCTCGGGTCAAGATATTTCCGCTCCTCTCAACTAATCCAATCAAGGTAATTAAGACCCGAGCGTTCCCCCATACCTGAGGGCATGCTTTTTTTGATAAGAAACCCTCGCTTCATTCGCAAGACGGTGAGCCCTTCTCACTGGCTCGGGCAGTCTGTAACCCAGACAGCAGGCAAGGGTGAGCCGAACAGCGGAATCAAGGTCAACGCCGTGCCCAGGGGAAACAAAAACCACTTTCACCCCTTTTCTTGTCCTCAAAGCAGCCCCAACTTCTTTCTGGTCATAGACTATCGGAGAGCTTGCGCCCACCTCACACGAAGGCTCAGCATACTCGCCCACAAGAAGACTTTTTGCAACTCCTATGGTTGGAATGTTTAAAAGAACGCCGAGGTGTGAGGCGATCCCTATACCGCGAGGATGCGCGACCCCGTGTCCGTCAACAAGTATGAGATCGGGCTTGCTCTTGATCTTATTAATCACTGCAAGTATCGCGGGCGCCTCGCGGAAAGCAAGATAACCGGGAACGTAAGGGAATGTGACTTTGCTCGACCCCGTTTTGCACTCTACCAGCTCCATTTCGGGAAACTTGAAAACGCAAACTGCGGCAAACATCTTCTCAACGCCCTTTAAATAAGAAACGTCAACACCGCCAACCATCCTCACGTCTTCATCGCTTAGAGGGCGCCCGACGTCAACCCTGTCAAGCATCTCCCTTTGTATCTTCTTTGCCTCCTGGACAGAAATGCTCACCCTCATCGTTTTCCCAGAATAAACAGCGCGACTCACTTGAAAATAATCAAACTATTCGCGCCATAAACCCGCTCTAAAGGACCGCCAGCGCCTTCATAAGAAAAGAATCTTCAATTTTGTCCGGTTTCAAGCTCACCGTTTGCGATGGAATTAAATTCTTTTACGCTCATTTCTTCCAAACGGCGCACTGCGCGCAAAACTTCTTTCGCGCTCTTTTCCCCGAGTATCCCGTAAGACTCCTTGAGAAATTTTTCTTCCGCCACATCCCACCTGGAAATACCAGACCCCGGTGCCCCTTTCGGGTAATAAAATTTCCTCGAAAAACAAAAGCCATCACTCAAACGCAAAACGAGTTCAGCGCCGAAAGGAAATCTCAGGTTCCGCAAACCTTCCCCGGGGAGCTCATAATCTTTCAGTTTTCCGAAAAGAAAAGATAAAGCCAGAGAAAAGATATATCCAATACCTTCAAAACTTATGCGGGAAGCTCGCGGTATGAGTCTCTTTTTGCTGCTGGGAGCACGAGATGATAGGTGCTCTTTTGCAAGCTTTACAAGACCTTTCGCTTTCGACTTTTTCACATGTGGAAGAATCTTCTTAATCCCTAAGTTTGTGTCAATCTCCCTTATGAACTTTAAGGTTAACTCCGGGTCGTGGATAAGATTCACCTTAGCGGCGATCTTTAGAATCTCGTCCCGATTTTCCTCAATGAAACGGTCATCAAACTGAAAGCCGGAAAGATCGCCGGAAAGAAGCGCAATGGCTATGCTTTTGGCAGCAGAGAAGTTTATGGAAGGGGGTGTCAAATCCTTGAAACTGCCGTATTTTTTGGATGCCTGCTCCATCATAAGAGTCAGTAGACCCGCCCTGACCTCTATTTCTTCTATGTCAGCGCAAATTAATTCCCGACCTCTCCTATTTTTTATTTCCTCGAGCAAACTAAGCGCTGCCTCAACACACGCCGTGATGTAAGCGCAGCCAGGGTAAGGTTTTATCGCAATGGTATCCGAGACCCATGCCTTTCCCAAACCGCTCATCATGACGGGCAGCGGCACGTATGAGAAATTCTCCCAGAAACCGCCCCCGCATTCGATAATATCAACAGGTCCTCTCAATCCTTCGGATGCGAGAAACGCGGATATCACGCCGGTCAACGCCGGAATTGAGGCGCAAAGGGTCTTAGATTCGCAAGCGATAAAACCGGGATACAGCGGAAACGGAGGCTCAGAAAGAGCTATCCCCATCGCGTGCGCTGTTTTCTCAGCGTCAAGACCGAGCAAAACGGAACCTGCGGCTGCGGCACTCATGCTGTGGATGTAGGTCCACATCTGTCCGTTATGAGGTCCTAAAACCACGGAAGCACCAAGCCTTCCCCCTATCTCGTTAGCCACCACCTGCGCCTTCAAAGCCTCTTCGCCTCTGCTTTCCAGAAACTCCCCGAGGGCAAGAGGTACCAGCACCGCGCTGTGTCCTGTATGTCCGAGAAACATGTAGTCGTCATAATCGAGAGCCATCGATAAAGAGGTGTTGTGAAGTAACGCGCTCAGGAGGGATTTCCTCTCATCAAGACCGAAGCAGCTACATTTACCCTTCTCTGACCTTATGCTTACCGCACGGGCAAGCGCTTTGCCCGCAGAAGACCGACTACCCGCAAAAATGGAACCGAGCACCGAGAGTATTTGTGCACGACATGCTTCGACCACGCGCGGGGGGACATCAGAAAGGCTCAAATCGCAAGCCCACTTTGCCATTTCCCCGATGATGCTCATTTGCAATCCTCCACCCCTAACCGCGGATAGCAAACCAAACCGAGTAGACCCGGTTGTTTTCAACTCTTCCTGTTTGATTTCTTAAGCTCTTCTTCGAGCCTTCCAATTTCCGCCTGTGTGGAAATAACCGAAGCGTCGAACTCGGCGTTTTCTTTTTTATATCCTGTTGGGTCCTTCAAGCCCTCGATTATCCCGCTAATCTCATCAAGACAACTCTGCCATTTTTTCGCGACCGCCTTTAACCCCCCGAAAATTCCTTTATAGTCGACCCCACTCGAACCGCCGTTTTTCTGTGCTCCCTGGGTCGACCCCGCCGACCCGTAGTATATCTTTCTTACAGTCTCAGTAGTTCTTGAAACCGCCTCCGCAAAATCCGCAGCGTATGCCGTGAAAATCTCATGAGCTGAACTGAACATATCACTTACGATCACTGAACGAGCTTCAGCGCTTAATCTGTTCGCTTTGTCCTCAAGACCGGTTACAACGGCATAGGAGGTGTCATCGTTTTTGAGATTAAGCACTTCTGATACCAGACTGGAGAGATCACGCGCAACACGACCGGCGCTCTTCAAGTAATCAACGAACTGGTCGGAGACATTGGAAATGTCTGTCGCCTCGCCAGCGCATTTCCTGAGCAGCTCTTCAAGCGTCATACACAAGGCGGGAGTCTGGGCGCTGTCAATTTCCCTGCGTGACTGAGAAATGGATTTTCTGAATAATATGAGTTTCTTATCAACATCAGCCTGCTTTTCAATCGGGAGAGACAGAGCATCCCTTAACCCGACAAGCCTCGTGGTAAGTCTGCTCAAAATCCTTTTTGCGAGCTCCAAGTACCTTCTAACTTCCTTTGAGTCATCTTTGCAAGATGAACAAAAATTAACCAGGATGAAGAGCAGGCAAAGGGCAACAATACCCTTGATGATTCTTCTCCTTTGTAAAGATGAACCCCGGGCGCTTGCGAATTTCATAAACTCTGACCTCGAATAAACTCTTGCTTCCTTGAACAACAAAAAATTACGGCTATATCAGGGCTGATACAATACACGAAAAATCACTGTCCCAGTTTTTCCTTCTTCCTACTCAAAATTTCAATGCCATCTTTGAAAAGAAAGCAAAAGAAACCGCCTTTTATTATTATATTCCCATGCTTGATAAAGACGATTTAAGAGGAAGCACGCAAATTACAAGCGAGTCAAAAGCCAACGCACCGCTGAACCTGGTCATTATTGCTCTTATCTTGCTCGCTTTCTCCCTGGTCATTTGGTTGACGCTAACATACGGAAAGAGAGAAGAACGGATTAGTATTTCTTTCAAGCCTTTCACTTTAAAGCAGCTTCTCCGTCTTGACGTGAATATCGACATCAAAAGCCTTTCAAATGAATTAAAGTCAGATGAACTCACTCAGATATGCTCCCGCGTCGAGAAAATAAGAGGGTTGCGTTTCACTGAGACGCCTTCCTTTGTTGAAGTTTCAGAAAAGGTGCTCCGCCTCTACATTCTTGAAGAGTTCGTCGAGGAATCAAGGACGGGAGAAATCGAAGCCGACAGAAAGCTACTTGTCGCCCTTGGTCTACTGTCTCCCGAAGAAGACCTTGTGAGTATCCTTTTGGATGTGCTAACAGAACAAATCATAGGGACTTATAACACAGAAGAGAAGTTAATAACAATAGTCAAAGGTAAAAACTTGAGTGAATTAACAGATGAGCTCACTGTTGCCCACGAAGTGACTCATGCGCTTCAGGACCAAATCTTCAATCTAAAAGAGCCTCCCCTGAGGAATGACGCTTACACTAGCGATACTGACTTAGCTATAGAGTCGCTTTTGGAAGGTGACGCTATGAGCACGATGATCGAATACGCAAAGACATACATTGAGCCTGAGGTTTTCTTGCGAAGCCAGTTGGAGAGTTCGGAATTCTCTCCCAGCAAACTCGACGAGGCACCTTTATACATACGAAAAAGCATCCTTTTCCCCTATGAGGCAGGACTCGATTTTGTCACGAGGCTCTCGCAACAAGCAGATACGCACGCTGTAAATAGAGCTTTTTCCGATCCCCCGCTCTCAACGGAGCAAATACTCATACCCGACAAATATTTATATCAAAGGGACAACCCCGTATCTGTCGAGCTTCAAGATATCTCCGAAACACTGGGCAAGGGCTGGAAGCTCATTAACGAAGACACCATGGGCACGTTCGATATCAAGATCTGGTTCGAGTTGTATGATGAGAGTTTTGCCTCTGAGTACGTCAGCAACGGATGGGGCGGTAACGCGGTCCAATATTACGAGGGTCCTTCAGATGGGTTTGTCGTTATCAACAAGTTCACCTGGGACACAAGGACTGACGCTGAAGAATTTTATACGTATTTCCAAAAGATGATGTACAAAAGGTTTGACAAGGCTAAGCTTCTGGAGAAAAAAGATTCTCATTATGTCTTCCAGGGTCACGGACAGTTCTTCTATTGCGGAATAAAAGGTAATGACACATTGTGCGTACAATCGAACCAAAAAGTTCAGATAGAGAAAGCGCTAAGCAAATTTCCCGAGTTTCCGGTATGGAAAGCTCACACGCCGCCATTTTTCGGGTAAACAGGCAGTGCCTCAAAAGACAAATTTCTAAAAACGCTTTTCGGCAGCAACATCCAGGTAAGCGGCTGCTCAATCAATTCCATAACCGCATCCCCCGTGTCCACCAGTAATGTTCTCGCCGTATATGAAGTATATCGGTCGTTCCACGGCAACAGGGTGGCTTGATTTTATGAATGCGCTGACTCCCACTTCACCAGGAAGAACGTCATTCAGGCAAACAGTCATCCTTGCGTGCGGCGCTATCGCGTAATGTTCGCGCGCTATCTGCCCGCTTTCAGTCATGAGCTCTATATTAACCTCGCATTCCCTGTTTTCCGGATTCAATACAGTGTAGAATGTTTCGAAATTCTTTAAGGTGCAACCCTCCGCGAACAAATATGAGCTGGAAAGCGATGCCGCGCCGACACCCGCTTCTCCTCCGTTCCATTCTTTTTCAGAATTGATTCCACAGATGAAATACATTGACCGCTCCGCGACAACCGGCAAACTCGAGCGAACAATTGCCGATACGTTCAGGTTGTCCCCCACTTCGTTCAGTACGTCAACAGTAAACCTTGAGCGAGGCTTGATGGTCTTTGAATTCATTTTGATCCTCCCCGCCTCTGTCATATACTCAATTTCGACCACAGCCTCTTTATCATTTGGGTTTAAAATGCAGAGCCACTCGTGAAAACCTGGATGGGTAGCTCCCTCAGAAAAGTACCATTCCTTCGAGGGTGCTGAAGCCCCCACAACATTTGAGCCGCCAGCCGCGAAATTTCCGTAGTTGAAATACATCGGGCGCTCAGCAGCAATAGGGATATTTGAATTAATCTTGGCCGAAACGTCCATCCCAAGCCCGACGTCACCAGCTACATCGATCGTGTGCCTCGAATGAGGTGCCACTTGGTAAGTTTTTTGAATGCTTTTCCCCGTGTGGGTCATGTACGTCACATCCACGGTCGCAGTTTTCGTTTCGCTCGGGTTCATTATGCATATCCATTCTTCAAACTCTCCGCACAGAGGGTCTTTTCTTGTGGTACCTTCTGCAAAGTAATAAACCTTACTCAATTGATTCAGTCCAACACAGTTATGTCCGCCAACCCAATTTTCTTTATACCTGAAGTACATTGGCCTCTCGGCTACAATGGCTTGCCCTGGTGAGCGAATCTGAGCCGAGACATGGTGGCCTTCCGGAACGTAATCCTTCACCCTGATAGTCTCTCTCTTTTTTCCCTCGACAATCCTGCGCGCGGAAATCACGCTGCCATCCTCGAGCATGAAGAGTATCTCGATATCCGCTTTTTTGTCGCTTGGATTCACAATACAAATGTACTCCTCGAAATCGGGCAGCGTATTGCCTTCTGCGAAATACCAATCTCTTGCGAGATTTCCCACCAGAACCTTTTTGGAGATCCGTGATTGATTGCCCGCGGTATCGCAAGCGCTGACACCTATTGAATGTTCGCCCTCCCTTACGCTATGTATTCGCCACGAATATTCGATTCTGTCCCTACATCTGACTTCCTTAACCACCTTTCCGTCGATGAAAAGCAAAAGGTTGGCAATTCCATTCCTGTCTTCACCCTTAACGCAAACGTTATATGCCTCGGTGCTGAAATATCCTTTCTGTATCAGGCATTTGGCTGGCCTTTCCACAGAACACGCAGGAGGCGTCTTGTCTATAAGAATTCTGGCTGTTTTCTCTTTCTCGCGATTTTTGCATTTGTCAATCGAACGGTATTTGAAAAGCCATTTCCCTTCACTCAGCGCGACAGCCTTGTTGTAAGTTTGCCAATCAAGCACGACCCTACCACTTGATAAGTCCTCAATCCTATATTCGCTTCTATCAAAAGTGAAATCCCCGCAGGACAAAGCGACCTCCACATCCGAAGTGAACCAGCCATTTTTTCCCTTCTTCCCTTTAAGCGATAGGGAAGTAACCGGAGGCTTCGTGTCAACGAAAACCCAATCGCTTGTTATACACTCCCCTTCGTTTTCCGCACTGTCCCAGCACAATGCCCTTATTTTGATTTTCTTGCCGTCTACCTGCGAGGAATCCACAGTTCTGGAATACGGCGGCTCAAAAGACAGGCTACCCCCTTGGCATGGAAGCTCCTTATAGGAGACACCATCCTCAGAATAAAAGTAGGCGATCCTCTCGATGCCGTTCACAAAAATCTTTCCTGTCGAGACATCAGTGCCGCTCACTTTGAAATCATCAACAGCGTCATTGCAATTCACAACAAAATCGGAGTTGAAATATGCCGGCCCACCGGAGAATGCTGGATTGGTGATGGAAAAAGAGGGCTTGACTCTATCTTTCCTCCTTAAGTAAATGCCGCCATCTGAGGTTAAAAGGCATGCATAATGGATGTCTTCCTGTGACGCCACGTCAGCTGAAGCAAGGGCAAGCGATCTAGAATGAGAAGCGGGGCACAGAGATCCGAAGAAATTATCCACACTCCCGTGCTGCGATAAGCGCCCGTATTTGTTTTTGTAAAAGATATCCGCCAGTTGGGAACCTATCACTTTGGGGAAAGTAGGGGTAACGCCTGTGTTATGCTTGATGCTTTTCTCAACACTTGCGGGAGTCCAGCTGGCTCCCATCATGGAAAGTATAAACCTTCCAACAAAATAGTCACCGGTTTCGATGTCCTGTCCCCTGTAAACAACAACAGGGTTTTGATCCCATACCACCGACGGGTAACTCTGTCTGTATCTGTTCGAGTATGGAAGGACACCACTACCAGGGGCTCCCCAGGTTGAACCTCCGTCAACGGACCTTGTGCAAACAAGATGCGGTCTTGAGTAAGATCCGCCTGCTTCATCCTGCCAGACGATCAAAATGTCACCATAGCCGTTTGCCGCAACCACTGGCCTGTGGCTGTCGACCCCGTCGATACTGCTTCTTGCAGAGCCCTGCGTGATGGTGCCATTGACCGCAATTTTGCCCCAGCAGATTTCCTTCGCCCCGCTAATGGTTTCCGCCCAGGAAAAAATAACCGTTTTGTTTTCGGGAATCCTCGCGGCAGAATGGTGAACCTTGTCGCTCTTTCCGCTAGAACACCACCTATTTGACGAGGGAAATGTTGCACCCCAGTCATTGGAGCGGGCAATCCAGGTCTGATAATAACCATCACCCGAGCGCTTGCCAGACCATATTACGTAAACCGCGCAATTTGTGCTCGAGCCTGATATCACAACAGGGTTGTCGTTAGCGTAGCTACCATTTTCAATGCATTGAGAATCCTCCCAGGATGCCCCTTTATCGGTGGACCTTTTTAACCATATCGAATTGTCAGACCTCCTCCACACAACCCAAACATAGTTGCCCCTCGCCTCTATCGACACGGAGGTGGCATCGGAGCTCCAGACCTTTCTCTGTAGCGTCCATCCCGAAGGGTAAGCGAATGCCATCCTGCCAATCCCCATGATGACGTATAGAAAGACATGCATGAAAACGATTAGAATAAGGGCAATAAATGCAGCGCGGCTTGGCATGATGTTCACGCGTTTCTTCATTTTACTTCATCCCACCTTCCTTGAGTATCAAAACAAACAGAAGAACACATACGTTTGCGGACAAGCGTTAAATAACCCTGACCGTAAGCGTCGAAGTGGCTGAAAGACCCTTGGAATCCGTCACGGTGATACTTACTTGGTACACGCCTGGAGTTGACCAGTTGCGAGTTATTGTTTGCCCTCCCCAGGAGTATGAAATGCTGTCGCCATCGGGGTCGTGAGCAACGGCAGTATAAACAGCAGTTTGCCGGTGCAAAACCTGTACGGGACCTTTTATGGTGACAGTGGGAGGCCTGTTTGTCTCGTTTGCCCTCTGTCTTTCAGAAGAGCCTGTGGGTCTTTGAACGCTTCCCACAGTCGGATTAGAGTCATCATTAACATTCGTAGTGTTTGTGGTTTGATTCTCCTCCAATTGCTTAATTCCCTGTTCATGAGCGCTCTTGGGATAAGATTGCCCGCTTGGGAAAGAGTTTTGATAAGCATATTGTTCAACGGGAACTTGGAATAGTTGGCCAAGTGATTCTTTTCTCTTTTCTGCCTTGCCCAGAGACTTGGAAAGCTCTTTTGGCTTCGTGCGATTGCTCGAAGAACCAGAGAGGGGACCCACCGTAACTACCCAGAGGACAAATCCGGCCGCCACGCAAGCGGCGAAAAACATGACCGCTCTTCTGATCTTTAGACGCACGTCGGAGACATCGCAGGAAAATGGTGCGCTCCTTAAACTATCATAGTTTGGTTTTTCTCTTTCATGTTCGCCGCACCTGTGTGCATCTTCAGCGCAATTGGGTTTTAAACAGGCTGACGCATCTTCAAAAGAGACTCCAAGGGTCCTATCACGAAGCTTAGACGAATTAAAGATAGAAAACCTGGACAAAGAGAATTTGCGACCTTCAAAAAGACCCGCTGACCTCTCCCTTGCTTTGTTTTTTAGCAAATTAAGGTCATTACCGGAATTGAATATTGATTCACTCGCTATGGGGATAACATTCGAGTCGCTATTGCTTTCTGGTTTTAGATGGGAAAACACGAAGGGGACATCCTGAGCAAACCTGGATCGCGTGATATACGTGTCAACAAGCCATGCTTCGCAATCCTCTTCCTCGTTTTCGGTCAAAAGAACAATCGCGCAAGGTTTTGCAACGTGCGGGTCGTGACGGAGGTGCTTTATGAAAACTTGCGCCATGGGAGAATCGGCATCCACGAAGTAATACAAATACTCGTTTTCAGCGAGCAGCGGTAGGGCCTCGTCTATATCGCGGGCACAATCAACTCGACCGTATTTCTTCAGCGCCTTTCGCACAGACGAATCAGACTGTCCGTCAAGGCAAAAAATTCCCACGCCTTTCCCATTGTTAAGCATTGCCGGAATTCCTCGCCGTCTAAAAGAAATTAAGTCATATTTTCACCGGGAAGTACTACTTCAACAATCACCCTAATTGGTGATTTTCATTAATTTTCAAGTTAATCACGATATATATGTTACCTAATATTGTATCCTAATATAGTCTATTAATGGATATATTTATTGTCAAGAGCCAACAAGATATCTTTCTTTTTATACTCAGAAGAATCCCGGTCACGAAGGAAAATCGCCGTCTTTCCTCGTTAGAAACGTCCTTTCAAGCGGAAGTCTAATTCGTTATCGCGAAAAAACGCGGTAAACAGCGCCGTTTCAAAACGCCATTCATCAATCCATTCTGGAATATTTGGTTTCATTTTAATGCCCTCTTGTGTGGCCTCCACGCCAAAGAATTTTAGAATGCCAAGAAGCGGGGCGGCGTGAGCATTCGCGTTCATAATCGGGAATTCCATCATTGGGGTTGCTGGCTGGACAAATGTCTCTCCGGGACGCTCGGCAAAATGAGAGTTGTACGAGTCGGGTCCGCTCCATATCCCGAACCATACATGCGGATAAGCCCGCGCGTGAGTTGAGAGAAACAGTTTCTTTAGGCTCTGCCATGCAAGCTCCGGCGAATGAAGCGCATATCCCCAGGTGAGGAGAGCGCAAACAATCGGCCAGACGCCAGCGTTGCAATCACTGCCAGGAGGAAGCAGAGAAAACCTTGCCCTTTTTGGACGGTCGAGAATTGTCGCGCCAATGTTAGATTCCTTGTCGCAGAGCTCAAAGATGTTTTGAATCAAACTCATCCGCTGATGCCGAGTGCCTATCTGCGCGATAAGGCACAGTGTCTGGCAATCGAGAAAAAGGCGGTCATGACCAATGGGGTTTCCGCTTCCGTCCCATCCCCTCAAAAACCATTCACCCTGCCAGGATTCCTCCATTGCCACCTTTAACAAGCCAGCAAATTCACGCATATCCTCCGCTTCATTCGGGTAGCGAGATTTTACAAGGTCCGCCGCTTTCGGAAGGACATACACAGCAAGAGCGCTACTGAATCCCGATTCTCCCCCGTACTTGAGTCTTTTGGGATTTTCGACCAGCAGGGGCAGAGGGTCCATCCAGTCTCCACCGCTAAGACGAAGCATTCCGTGTTCCCCGAGGCCAATGCTTTCCTTGAGGAACCGGAAAGCTATAACAACTTTTTCGATAGCGGTGCTTGCGCTTTGTTTCCCACAGAAGCCACCATAAAAAGAAATCTCCTCATCTAATAATTCATAATCCCCTGTAGCCCACACATACTCTGTCAACGCCCACATGAAAAAAAGAGGAAGGTCTGACGGGAAAGGATGAATTCCCCCGGAGGTGCAAACTCCACGACCGACATGCGAGTAATAAATGGCGCCGTCCTTTCGCATCATCCGCATAATTGATTTGAGAATTTCCCTTGCGCCGGAGGGGCAAAAGTATGTCAAAGGAACGGCGCAAAAAGCATAATCTCTCGGCGCGCCCTGAGCGCCGTGAATGAAGCCGTAGGCGGAACCTTGGGGAAGATAGTGACAATCGAAATACCTGTCATAGAGAAAGCCGTCTCGTAAATACGCACAGTGCCAGGAAACCTCGCGCTCGAACGTTTCATACCCTGGAAAGTGAATCCTTATCGTTTCCTCATCTTTGGTCCAGAGATTTTCTAATTCTTGACTCGATATCATTTCGAGCACATCGGGAAGGTCTTCAGGCTGTGATATCCCTAAAAATGCGTGTAACCGCTGAGGTAAATCCTGCGAGATTTGCGCCCTCATCTTAACAATAACCTTACCAGAAATTTTTTTCATGTTCAGAGTGCAACTTGAAGAACCGCCCTCATTGAACGTGGCAAAAATCGAGCCCGGAAGAAGGGGAATCAAACCCCTTCGGCGCCGAACCCTCTTTTTTGGCGTTAAGAAAGACCGCAGAGTCAGAACAGAAGCGCCGGAAACCGAATCGGTCCCGTACTTTAGAAGCATCATCCAACCTGAGAGTCTTCGCAGCGCCTCCGTCAATCTTCTCCATAAAGAGGAAATCGTAAAAAGAGAATACCAGAGCAACTTTTCCAAACCTCTGTAAGAGGAGGGCGGGGGTACCATTTTCGACATGAGGATGCCCGGCACCATCGGGTACAGCTCCAGGACCCACTCCTCTTCAAAAAACAGCTTTCTTTTTTGACAGTTTTCGCGCAGGAGAACAGTTTGTTCTAAATGCCTTCTTTCCTTACCGGGGAAGATGCAGGTTTCAAGCAAAACAGCTGGAAAATCCTCAAGAGGCGCGGACAACCTTCTTCTTACCTTTATTTCGCCATTTCCAAATATCCATTCCGCGTACGAAGCGCCCCAATTAATTGCGCGAAGGTTGGATGAACTCATTGAATCAAGGATAACCTCTCCCTCATCATCAATGATTCGCCATTTTCTACCGAGAGTCTCAATGCCTTCTTTTCCTGGGCGGGAAATTTTTACCAAACCATCGTCAGCCACATAAAAGGAAAACCCACCGTCAGCATACGCTGTCGCGGTTATCCGCATGCTGCCCACCTGATGCCATAAACCCCTCCACCCCGCTTCCGGAAGGACAAGGTCAGAACGCCCTTCGATCCGGTCGGGGAAAATTCTAAAGGCGGGGCGCCCGTCGGAATCTGAGACCCATTCTCCTAAATATCCGCCGTCTAACGCTTTTTTCTCGCTCACGAAAGTCTCTGTCTCCTAATAGCTGGCGCGGAATATTATCTCAGCGTATTAAGTATGAATATAAAGATTATCATGTGATGGGCTTTTTGCATGCCAGGATTCATCACGAAAATAGTCCTTGCAGCGTAACGTTTAGAGATATTTGAGAAACATAACAACCATCGGCATCCATCTTAGCAACTTAGGAAAAACAAATGGGGTGACCGAGGGGATTCGAACCCCTGACCTCCGGGGCCACAACCCGGCGCTCTGACCATCTGAGCTACGATCACCGAGAGGGATTTATGGCACCCCCGGCAGGACTCGAACCTGCAACCTACAGATTAGAAGTCTGTTGCTCTATCCAGTTGAGCTACGGGGGCGTAATTCCACAGATATTATAAGAAAAAATTCCCCTGGTTGCAGGAACATTGCACGCGAAAATGCCCAAGCGTAAACAATTTTATTGAGTAAAAAAGAAACCGAAGGGTCATCCGCAACCCTTCGGGGTTTGACAAAAACCGCGCGTTTCTCCTTCCCTCACTTCTTCTTTTCTTTCTTTCCTTTCTTTTCTGGGGTGGTTGCCTTGATGGGAATCGCTTTTCTCCATGAGCTGGATAGCTTGGCTGCTCCTTTCACCCTGACTTCGAGAACACCATTCGAATAGGTGGCAGAAATGTCTTTCTCGCTTATTCCCTCCGGGACGGGAACGCTCCTCACAAAAGACCCGTAAGAGCGCTCCATGCGGTAGTAATCCTTGTCCTCAACCTCCTCTTCTCTCTCCTTGTGCCCCCTTATCGTCAGCGTATCCCCTTCAAGCGTGACCGAAATATCCTCGATGCTCATTCCGGGAACTTCCGCTTTGACAACCATGTCCTCGCCCTCTTCATAAGCATCTATTCTCGGCCACAACTCCTCCGGACCGAAACGCCACAGCGGCTCCCCCCACGGCATCCAGCTAAGCATCCGCCTGAAAGGCGCGGTGGGAAATCTAAACTCACCGAAAGGGTCCCATCTTGTTATGAAAGCCAACCTTAACACCCCCTTTTATCAGCTTTATGTTTTCAGACACCTCGAATACTTTTTTCAATATTACTAACCATATTCCTTCTATTCGAGGAACAATATTTCGCCCGCAACAGCACTGCGAAAAACCAAGGAGGTGCCCGAGTTTCGTGCTTCTCCTGTCAATGTTGAACAGTAACCGGTCAGCAGGAGCACGCCCCCGGCGATGCGCCTTATCCGTGAAATCCTCACTTGGTAAAAGAGACAAAAAGAACGGCAAAAGGGGTTCTAATTTTTTAGGCACCGCCATTTACAAATCCTTCGAAGTTTTTCAAACTTATCGACCGAAACCGAGCTTTCGCGCGCCTGCGGGGCTTTACTATTTACAAATCTTTCAACGTTTTTGAATCCATTCCCGATTATCGAAGCAAATCAAGCCTTCCCATACAAATAAAATATGACAGGAAATCCTCTTCGGTGGTATTATATGAACAGGTCAAATCTTTGCGTATGCTGTGATGGCATATCGAAAGGGCTTGTAATGGTCGAGGATATCTTCGGAGAGGACATCATCGAGGAAAAGCCTCGTGCGAAACCGAAATCGCCGAGAAGATTCCAGCCGGACTTGATGCTCAAGACAAAAGCATGCAATGTCTGCGGTCAGACGCTGTTCATGTACATGCGCATCTGTGATCGCTGCGGTTCCATCCAGAGGCCGGTCAGCGGCAACGGCATTCCGATACCGCAGGAAGAGATGGAAATCTGCGAACGTTGCGGAAAACCGAACATAAGAAAAGAAGACAAGTTGATGGGAAAACTCATTTGCT
>CAKZLU010000002.1 GCA_937127245.1 uncultured Actinomycetes bacterium | reverse complement strand
GCTCAACTATTATTATATATTTTCATAAACATTTTCACGGGTGATTGTCAATTTTATTCTTCTTAAGAGTCTTGGCGACATGCAAATTTGCGTTAAACCTCAAAATGGTTTAAGTAGAAGATGCTTCGAGAGCTTACGGGGTCAAGGTGGTCTGATTGCTGAGAGTCTGCCTGATAAGCGACATTCATGGAAACCTTCAGGCGCTTGAGTCAGTTGTCAAGGCGGTTGATGACTGCGATGAGTGGTGGTGCGCGGGAGATATTGTAGGTTACGGTCCTTACCCAAATGAATGCGTGGTTATCGCCCGGGATCTCGGCACGAAGTGCGTCGCCGGAAATCATGATCTTGCCTCCATCGGAAAGATAGGGCTAAAAGATTTTAATGACATCGCGCGGTTCGCTTGTGAGTGGACGTCGGCGCGGCTTACCGCCGAATCAAAAGATTATCTCCGTTCGTTACCTCTGATTCGGGAGATCAGAAATGAAACTGGTCTATACCACGGCAGTTTCAGGGACCCCATTTGGGAATACATCATGGACCCATACCAGGCGGTCAGGAATTTTCATGATTGCGATTTCCCGATCTCCTATATAGGTCATTCGCACGTGCCGATGGTTTTCGCACTACGAGATGATGGAGAGCTTTGGGCAACTATTCCAGATGACGGATTTCAACTTACTTTTGAGGTTGGGACCCGCTACATTGTTAACGTTGGAAGTGTGGGTCAGCCACGTGACGGTGACCCGAGGGCTTGTTTCGTTATATACGATATGGAGAGCAGGACCATTAAGTTCAACCGTGTGGAATATTCAATAGAAAAAGTACAAAACAAAATGATGGAGGTGGGTCTTCCCGAGTATCTTTCCGCCCGGCTATCTTTCGGAAGATAGGCTTAATTCATGGGATCACCTTATTTTTTGGGAATACAGTAAGCCTTTGCTGTCGTTATATATTGTATATTTTTTCATAAAGGAAATTTGGAAAATCTTGTAAAGCGTTAATTGGACAGGAATTAAAGAAGATCATAGGAGACAGCCGGTGATAAAAGAAAAGCTAAAAGCCAGTATAGAGCGTGCCAAGCCAATTTTTGCATGCTTGATTGTTTCATTGCTGATTTTCATCATTTGCGGCTGCGATGGAGGAAACACGGGCAGAGAAGAAAGCAGGCCAGAGAAAGTTTCAGCTTTCCAGGCGGTTGAATATACCGGACTGGCGGCTCGAAAATGGCAAGAAAAGAATTGGGTCATTATTGTTCGGGATGGTGACCCCGAAGGCGTAAGTCATGACGGGCGCGCGAGAATCTGGGAAGTCTATTATTTCTCCCCGAGACCCGAGATAAACAGTCAGATGCTTGTCATATACAACAGAGGAGATGTTTGGCCGAACAAGCCCATAAGAAACAGAGGCGGAGAGGACGGGCGTGACATTTACAGAAAGAACAAGCCGACACGATTCAGGGTTGATTCTGGCGAAGCCTACAGCGTGGCATACAGGAACGGGGGAGCGGAATTCGAGAAGAACCATCCGGATATGAAGACAAGCGTGATATTGAGGTGCAAAGCAGACTATGAGGCTGTTGGTGAGGACATGCCCGCTAAAGATTACAAGTGGATCTGGACGGTCGTGTTCAAAGAAGTCGGAGGCGCCGGCAAGGGCCTAAAAGTTTTGGTTGATGGGATGACCGGGGATTATATAAGCAAATCCACCGAGTGAGCGCTGCGGAAAGTCGGGTTGCCAGATATCATGTTTTAGTCGAAAAAATTATAATATTCTTCTATTTGTGGTCTAGTTTTGTCTGTTTTCTCGGCTCGAGGAAATAATGCTGGAGGTTTACGCATGGGAAAGAGTAGAAGTCTTTTCACGTCAGAGTCCGTGACTGAAGGTCACCCGGATAAAATCGCCGACCAGATAAGCGACGCGATTCTGGATGCGATTATCGCCGATGATACAAAGGCAAGGGTAGCATGTGAAACTCTTGTGACAACCGGACTTGTCGTAATATGCGGAGAGATAACCACTGATACTTATGTCGATATGAGGAAGATAATAAGGGACACGTTGCATACTATTGGCTATGACAAACCGGCATACGGTTTTGATTTCGAAACCTGTGGGGTGATGATTTCTATCGACGAGCAATCCCAGGACATCGCCATTGGCGTGAACACATCTCTCGAGCAGAGGACCGGCGCGATAAACAGCAATGATTACGACTCGATCGGTGCCGGCGATCAGGGGATGATGTTCGGATACGCATGCACCGAGACCGAAGAATTGATGCCTCTGCCAATAATGCTTGCGCATAAGCTTGCCAGGCGACTTGCCGATGTAAGAAAAGCGGGGGTTATTCCTTATTTGAGACCGGACGGTAAAACGCAGGTAACCGTTGAGTATGAAGACGACAGACCGGTGAGAGTGAAAACAGTGGTTATATCCGCACAGCACGATGAGGGTGTTGACATAATCGGGTTGATGAAACCTGATCTCGAGGAGCACGTCCTGCGCCCCATGATTCCTCCCGAGTTTCTCGATGATAAGATAGAGTTCCTTGTCAACCCAACGGGAAAATTCGTAACTGGCGGTCCGCTCGGTGACACTGGACTGACGGGCAGGAAAATTATCGTTGATACATATGGAGGAATGGCAAGGCACGGTGGTGGATGTTTCTCTGGAAAGGACCCGACAAAGGTAGATCGTTCCGGCTCATACGTGGCAAGATATATCGCAAAGAATGTGGTGGCGGCTGGACTTGCCGATAAGTTTGAAGTACAGGTCGCCTACGTAATAGGCAAAGCTCGACCAGTTTCGTTGTGCTGCAACGCCTTCGGTACCGAAAAAGTCCCGCTTGAGACTATTGAAGAGCTTATAAAAGCGCACTTTGACCTTAGGCCCGCGGCGATCATAAAACATCTAAATCTTCTGAGACCCATATACAAAAAGACTGCCGTTTACGGCCATTTCGGGCGGACCGAGGAAGGGTTTACTTGGGAAAGAACCGATAAGGCTGCGCTACTCAGGAAAGAAGCAGGGCTTTGAGAGGAGAATATCTTGCTTCCAATGAGGAAAATCGGGGACCCTGTCTTAAGGGAAAAATGCAAAGATGTACAAGAGATTGACGCTGGTGTCAGGCGTTTGATAAGGGATATGGAAGAAACCATGATAGCAGCGGGAGGCAGAGGACTTGCTGCATCTCAGGTGGGGGTTTTAAAGAATTTGTTTGTTTACGATAGCGGGCATGGAATAAGATGCGTGATCAACCCCGAGATTGTGGAGGCTGAAGGTGAGGAGAAAAGCGAGGAAGGGTGCTTGAGTATTCCTGGGGTCGTTGTTAACGTGAACAGAGCTAAAAGGATAAAAGTCAAATGCAAGACCCACACAGGCTATTCGATCGTGATGGAACCGGGCGGCTTTCTCTCCAGGGTGTTTCAGCACGAATACGACCACCTCAACGGGGTATTGATTATCGACAGATGTGATGCCGAAGAGCGGAGAAGAGCTTTTGCTCTTCTTGAGGAAATAGATATGGCGAAGAAGAGTTTGATTTCGTAAAGGTCGGGTTTCTTCTTGAAAGCGATTTTTTTTGGCAGCGGCGACTTTGCGGTAAAACCTCTTCAGAGATTACTACATGATAATCACCATGAAGTTCTTGCGGTGGTTGGAAAGCCTGACCGACCCGCAGGAAGAGGCTTGAAGCTTTCCTCGACTCCTGTTGTGGAATTTGCGAGGAAGAGCGGTCTGAAAGTTTTCCAACCCTACAATCTCAATCCCCAGGACTTAGAGGAAATGCTCAAGCTCGACTGGAACGTTGCCGTTGTCGCCGAGTACGGGGAGATAATACCGCCGTGGCTGCTGGGTTTTGAAAACCGAATTTTTATAAACGTGCACCCATCACTCCTACCAAGGCTCAGGGGTCCCGCCCCGGTAGAGAGGGCTATCATTAAGGGTTTCACGCTTACAGGCGTGACCACGATTTTGATGAGCGAGAGGGTCGATGCCGGGGGTGTTCTGTTGCGAGCTGAAGAGCCCATATATGAGCGCGATACAACGGGCACGCTAAGGGAAAGACTCTCCCAGGTGGCATCGCGCCTCGTGATTGAAACGCTTGATGGTGTAGAGTCAAACAAACTGAAGCCCATCCCACAAGTGGAAGACCAGGCAAGCTACGCCCCCGCAATAACCGCCGATGAGGCAAATATAGATTGGAGCGCGCCAGCTGAAAACATTGACAGGCTTGTGAGGGCTTTGGACCCTGATATTGGCGCCTACACCTATTTTCGTGGCAGAAGGATTAAGATATGGTCGGTTCTCCCAACTGATGTTGTTGAGCAAGATGAGCCGGGGACAATCATAGACATGGGTCGCCAGGGGGTCTTTGTCAACACTGGCACATACTGTCTTCTAATCTTAAGCCTTCAACCTGAAGGAAAGCAGAAGATGACCGCTGTCGAATTTGCTCGCGGTCAGCGGACAAGAACGGGAGAGCAGTTCACGCGCAAACCTTAAGGCTCGAGCCTTATGAAGAAAGAACCTTCCGATGAGATAAAAGCGAGAAAAACAGCACTCAAAATCCTCACCGAATATGAAAGAAGGGACGCCTTCCTCAACTTACTTCTCGAGGCCGCTTTGTCCTCCGAGGATTTGGAAAGAAGAGAAAGGTCCTATGTAACCGAATTGGTACTCGGTACGGTAAGGATGAAAAAAGCGCTCGATTTCGCGATCGAATGCTTTACGGATAGGAAAATTGGTAGAATAGAGCGAACAGTTGCTTGGCTTCTCAGGATGGCTGCATATCAGTGCCTTTTCATGAATGTTCCGGATTACGCGGTTTGCGACACATCCGTAGAAATTGCCAAATCACTTTGCGGTCAAAGGGTTGTCTCATTCGTCAACGCCGTTTTAAGGGCTCTCATCAGAGAAAAAGATTCTATCAATTGGCCCGATCCCTCTAAGGATTTAATAAAAGCCATCGCAGTAAGACATTCTCATCCTGAATGGGTTGTTAAGATGTGGCTGGAAGAGCTGGGAAGGGAGAAAGCGGAGAGCTTATGCGCGGCTAACAACCAGCCCAAACCGGTGTCAATAAGGGTAAATAACCTAAAGACAAAATTTAAGGATTTAAGAGATGCGCTTTTCGGGAAAGGAATCTCTTTGGAAGAAGCGCATTACGCGCCGGAATGCTTGTTGTTGCGAAGAACCGGTACCCTTTCAGACCTAACCGAGTACAGAGAGGGGCTTTTCACCGTACAGGACGAAGCCTCAATGCTTGTTACCCACGCTCTTTCCGTTGAGCCGGGTATGAGAGTACTTGACGTTTGTGCCGCTCCTGGAGGCAAAGCCACGCACATAGCACAAATAATGCAAAATCGCGGTCGGATTCTGGCGCTCGATATAAACAAGTCCAGAATTCAGAGTTTGATTACCTTAAGCCGCAGGCTTGGGATTGACATCATTGAAACTATGGTTCTCGATTCGAGAAATGCCGCCAAAGTGATTCATGAGAAATTCGATAGAGTGCTTGTCGATGTGCCCTGCAGCGGGCTCGGGACGCTGGCGAGGAAGCCGGATGCGAGATGGAGAAGGAGCCCTGATGATATACCGAGGCTTTCAAGGCTTCAAATCGAGATTCTCACCAGCGCGTCCGAACTCGTGAGAAGAGAGGGGATACTCGTTTATTCGGCATGCACCATATCCAGAAGGGAAACCAAGGATATAATTCACGCATTTTTGAGCACCGCGCAGGGTTTCGAGGTCGAAGACATTGGTCTGACGGGCGGCCTCAATGCTGAAGGGGGCTACATTCAGCTATTTCCCGATGTACACGGCTGCGACGGGATGTACATCGCAAGGCTGAAAAAACTGCGTTAGGTTTTGTGTCGCCTGTTTCGGGAATATATGGGATTTAAGATTTATGTTTCCGTTTAGGAAATAGAGTTTTTAGAAGTTTATGGGGAGTGGTGCTCATGCGCTCAGATGATTTTGTAAGATTGGCTGTTGACTGGCTGAAGGAAAGGGTAAGCTCATCTAACGCTAAAGGATTACTCTTCGGTTTGAGCGGCGGTCTTGATTCTGCCGTGGTGGCGCTGCTTTCAAAAAAAGCGTTTCCGCTGAATTCGCTTGGAGTTATCATGCCGATTGAGAGCAGGCTTGAGGATATCGAGGATGCCCGCAAATTGGCCCAAGAGCTGAATCTTAAGACCGTCGAAATAGACCTAAATCAAGTTTACCAGGCTTTCAAGGCAGCGCTCCCGCGTGGTTCTCAGCTTGCCTATGCTAACATAAAACCGAGGATCAGGATGACCGTCCTCTATTATCTTGCCAACGATCTCGGTTATCTCGTGGTAGGCACCGGCAATAAGAGTGAAATTTCGGTTGGGTATTTCACCAAACATGGTGACGGTGGCGCTGATCTGTTTCCTTTGGCTGGGATCTACAAAACGGACCTGCTCAAAATGGCGGCCGACATGGGTATCCCTGAGAGGATATTGAGCAAACGCCCAAGCGCTGGCTTGTGGGAGAAACAAACAGACGAGGGTGAAATGGGCATAACATATGAAGAGCTCGACACGTGCCTGAAGTTTATAGAGAAAGGAGAGAACCCCCCTTTTAAAGAGGAAGTGGTTAAAAAGGTAAAGCGCATGATTGAAATGAGTTCTCACAAAAGACAGCCCGCTCCCAGACTTGAAATCCCCTACCCGTCAATTTAGGGGGTATGAGTTGATACGGATTGCTTTCAACGATGACGGATCGGAATACGCATGGCAGCTCAGGCAGGAACTTGAGAGAAAAGACGTCTATATTCAAGAGTTCAGAACCTCCGATGAAATTTTCCAGGTGATCGGTGAGACCATCCGCTTAATCCTCGTTGTAAATCCGACGCTAAGGCTTGTTAAGGGATGTTTGAATGCGCTTGCGAAAGCGGGAGGTGAAATGAGAAAAGTCCCGCTCATTGCCGGCTTTTCGGCGCCGTTGGAAGTGCCGGACGATGAGATTTTTGCTGTTGTGGACGATTTCGTGGTACAGCCCGCAAAGGTAGAAGAAATTATTTTGAGAGCGGATGCGCACAGGAGAAAAATTTATGGGCGCGGCCAAGTTATTCAAAGAGAAAACCTCCTTATCAACGTTGATAACCACCAGGTCTTCCTTGATGGCAAACCGCTCGATTTTACCTATAAGGAGTTTGAGCTTCTGAAAACTCTTGCGGAAAATCCGGGGAGGGTTTACAGAAGAGAGGAGCTTTTACAGATGATTTGGGGGGAGGACTATTATGGTGGCACAAGGACAGTAGATGTCCATATAAGGAGGGTAAGGGCTAAGATCGAAGTGAACAGAAAATTCGTTGAGACTGTTCACGCCGTTGGTTATCGATTTGTTCAAATAGATTGAGCCTGATGTTTGAAACAAGAGGTCACGAAACATTTTCTTAACATATTGCGGTTAGAATAACAAAAAATTCTTGTTTTGATGGAGGTAAACGGGGTATGAGCGCTACCGAGAAAGACAGGCAATATGTTCTTGAGGCGGTAAGGGAGCATGACGTCAAGTTCATTAGGCTGTGGTTCACCGACATTTTGGGTTTCTTGAAGAGTTTTGCTATTACCCGTGAGGAGCTTGAGGAAGCACTCGAAAGCGGTATGGGCTTTGATGGTTCGAGCATACAGGGTTTCGCGCGCATAGACGAAAGCGACATGATTGCTCAACCTGACCCTTCGACCTTTGTTATTCTGCCTTGGAGACCCACCGGAACCAGCGCCGTTGCGAGAATGTTCTGCGATATTCTCGAACCTGACAGAACGCCCCATGTTGGAGATCCCAGATTTGTGCTGAAGAGAAACCTGGAGAAAGCAAAAAAGCTCGGCTACACGTTCTACGTTGGGCCCGAACTGGAGTATTACTATTTCGAGTCATCCGAACCTCCGCCTCGGCCGCTTGACAGGGGTGGCTATTTCGATCTCACCCCGCTGGATGTGGCAAGCGACCTGAGGCGCGAGACGGTACTCACTTTGGAGGAGATGGGCATAGGTGTGGAATACAGTCATCACGAGGTAGGTCCCAGCCAGCATGAGATAGATCTGAGATACACTGACGCTCTCACCATGGCTGATAACGCGATGACATACAGGCTTGTCGTCAAAGAGATTGCCATGAAGCATAATGTGCACGCCACATTTATGCCAAAGCCGCTCCCAAACGAGAACGGCAGTGGAATGCATACCCATATGTCGCTTTTCCGGGGAGAGAAAAACGCCTTCTTCGATCCGAATGATAAGTACCATCTATCCAGTGAGGCAAAATCCTTTATCGCTGGCTTACTGAAGTACGCTCCTGAGATATGTTTGGTAACCAATCAGTGGGTAAACTCCTACAAGAGGCTTGTCCCCGGGTATGAGGCGCCGGTCTATCTTTCCTGGGCGACTCGAAACAGGTCAGACCTCATAAGAGTGCCAGCTTACAAGCCCGGAAAGGAGAGCGCGACCAGAATAGAGCTTCGTTCCCCCGATCCGGCTTGCAATCCTTACCTGGCTTTCGCTGCCATGCTTGCCGCAGGATTGAAAGGTATAGAGGAAGGTCTCGATCCGGGGGAACCCGTTGAAAGAAATGTATATGAGATGAGCGAGGAAGAAAGGCTCGAGCGCGGAATAGGGAGTCTGCCGGCGGACCTGTGGGAAGCGATAAGAATAGCCGAGCGGAGCGAGCTCTTGCGGGAGTGTCTGGGGGACCACGTTTTTGAGATTCTGATCAGGGATAAGAAGATCGAATGGGAGAAATACAGGTCCGTGGTGACCACGTATGAACTCGAAACCAACCTGCCGGTTCTTTGAGTGGAGTTCAGGCTTCTGTAGCCATTCTTTACAAACTCACTGCTGGATTATTTCAGTAGTGAAACTTTATACTCAAACAAAGCAAAATGAAGAAATTCAGAGTGCTATGGTAGTCGGTGGTAAGATTGAACACCGGGGTAGCTGATGCTAAAATGCGCGTTGTTTGGCGAGGGGAATTGAGGTGGAAACGAAAAAACGGTGAAAAAATTTGTTTTCTTCTGGGGTTGCGTTATACCGACGAGGTTTCCGTTTATTGAGAAATCGACGCGCCTTGTCTTAGAGGATCTCGGGATTCAATATGAGGAAATCGAAGGGTTTACATGCTGTCCGGAGAAGTTCCTCGTCGAGACGATATCAGAAGAGGCGTGGTACCTGACAGCGGCGAGGAATCTTGCCTTGGCGGAGAGGGGAAACTGCGACGTTCTGGTCGCTTGCAATGGTTGTTATTCGACTTTCCGTCAGGCTATTAGCGTTTTCTCGTCAAATAGCAAACTCAGGGCGGATGTCCAGGAGTCTCTGAGAAAAATCGGTCTCGAATACAATTTCAAATCACGGGTCGTACATATAGTAGAAGTTCTTTACAACTCGATCGGAACAGACCTCATCGGGAGAAAGACCGTAAGACCCCTTCGGGGTATGAAGTTCGGGGTACACTACGGTTGTCAGATCCTCAAACCTTTCCCGATCGTGAGGTTTGACGACTCTCTGCAACCCGAAAAACTCGACAAGCTTGTTGAGTGTCTGGGGGGCGTAAGCCTTAACTACAACGCGAAAACTCTTTGCTGCGGGGAGTCGCTTGCCAGGTCTGGAAATCCTGAAGAATCCATATCGACCGCTCGAACCAAACTCCTTGAACTCGACCAACTTGGCGCTGATGCCCTGGTCGTCATATGTCCCGCCTGCTTCATGCAGTTCGATACCCAACAGGCGGTGATCAAGAAGTTCAAGGAGGATTTGCATATCCCGGTATTCTTTTATACCGAATTGCTCGCGCTTGCTTTGGGTCATGAGCCTGAGGAGCTCGGTCTTGATATGCACAGGGTGAACGTTCAGAGGTTTTTCAACAAGTGGTCTGAACTGGATAGGGTCAGCGAGTCCATCCCGGAGTGCTTTGACGAGAAAGCGATGAGAACTTGTGTGGAGTGCGAGTCGTGCGCAAACGATTGTCCGGTAACCCAGGTTGATGAGGATTATAAGCCCCACGATATTTTAAGGGGGATACTCGACGGACGAATAGATGAGGTTTTGTCAGGAAAGGAAATATGGAAATGTCTTGAGTGTGGAACCTGCGCGGAACTTTGCCCGAATAACTTTGGGATGGTAAAGGTGCTGAAAGAAGCCAAAAGGCTTGCCATAGAGAAGGGATTCAGTCCCCAGGAAATAGAGCAGGGCATGGAGCTTTTCAGGAAAACTGGGATGCTTGGCAGGGCGAGACCAAGAATCAGGGAGAAACTCGGTCTTAAGCCCATTTCGGATAACAAAGCAAACGAGATTAACGAGGTGTTGGGGAAATTTGCCAAAAAGGTGATTGAGCTTGGAGAAGATCGGGAAATATAAAGAGTGGAAACCGGATTTATGGAGGGTCCCGTCAGCCTGTGGGCTTTCGGGATTTATAAACCGTGACGGAGGACTCGTCAGCGGTGAAGTTATCATCGACTCGATGAGAGTGATGAATGAGCGCGGAAACGGTCTTGGCGGGGGGTTTGCGGGATATGGTATCTATCCCGAGTATGCTGACTATTACGCGATTCACATAATGTTCGAATCTCAAGAGGGCAAGCATGCGTGTGAGAAATTGCTCGAGGATAACGTCGTCCTTGAAAAGATGGAGGAAATACCGAAAGAGACGAGCGAAAGGATTACAGACCCCCCGATACTTTGGAGATATTTTTGCAAGCCCAGAGTGGAAAAAATACTTGAATGCGGAAAATCAGAGGACGATTTCATCGTTGACCTTGTAATGAGCATAAACACATCCGTCCCTGGGTCATTCGTTTTTTCGAGCGGCAAGAACATGGGCGTTTTCAAAGCGGTTGGATTTGCCGAAGACGTTGGTGAGTTTTATCGTCTTGGTGACTACAGGGGTCATGCATGGATCGGTCACACGAGATTTCCAACCAATACGCCAGGTTGGTGGGGTGGGGCGCATCCGTTTAACATACTTGACTGGAGCGTAGTTCACAATGGGGAAATATCTTCTTACGGCACGAATAAAAGGTACCTGGAGATGTTCGGCTATAAATGCACATTGCTTACGGACACGGAGGTAATGGCGTATCTATTCGATTTACTCATACGAAAGCACAGGCTTCCCATAGAAATAGCCTGCGCTGTAATGGCAGCGCCTTTCTGGAAGGATATGGATTCAGCGGGTGAGGAGGAGCGGAGGTTGTACGAGTCTCTCCGAGCGGTTTACGGCGGAGCGTTAGTGAACGGACCGTTCGCGGTAATTGTGGGCTTCTCCCGCGGAATAATAGGGCTGAACGATCGGATTAAGCTGCGTCCACTTGTGGCGGCCGAGAAGGATGAGTATCTCTACATTTCAAGCGAAGAGGCGGCGATTAGAGAGATCTGTCCGAAGCCAGACAGAGTCTGGGCACCCAGAGCGGGAAAACCGGTGATTGGAATGTTGAAGGATGGTGTTTGATGCCTGATAGATTTCTGCCCAGCGAATTTATTGTAAACGTGGACCATCAGCGGTGCAGGCGCTGCAAGAGATGCATACTAAATTGCGGATTTGGAGTGTTTGATTTTCAGAACATGACCACCGCGGATTCATCCAAATGCGTCGCCTGCCACAGGTGCGTGGTGTTTTGTCCTGAAGAAGCCATAACGATTACCAGAAATCCCCTCGCTTTCAGGGAACACGCTTCTTGGGACGTTGGGTTGAGAAAGGCTATTTGGAAGCAAGCCCAGAGTCCAGGAATGATTCTTACCGGAATGGGTAACGACAAACCATGGCTTAATATATTCGACCATCTACTCATAGACGCGTGCCAGGTGACTAATCCTTCAATCGACCCGCTTCGCGAGCCTATGGAACTTCGGACATACCTCGGCAGGAAGCCCGCCAGACTGGAAATCGAATACGATTCGCAGGGGAAACCGGTTTTAAGAGGCGCGGTTGAGAATAACATAATGATTAACGTTCCCATCATATTCAGCGGGATGTCCTACGGGTCAATAAGCCTGAACGCCCAGAGAGCGATAGCGATTGCCGCCGAACGCCTTGGAACTCTTATGAACACGGGGGAAGGCGGGCTCCACGAGGAGTTGTACCCATACGCCAATCACATAATAGTGCAGTGCGCCTCCGGGCGGTTTGGGGTCCATTCAAAGTATTTGAATGCCGGGGTTGCGGTGGAAATTAAGATAGGACAGGGCGCAAAACCTGGGATCGGAGGACACCTGCCCGGTGAAAAAATTGGGCGTGAAGTCTCGGGAACGAGGATGATTCCACAGGGAACTGACGCTTTAAGTCCTGCTCCTCATCATGATATCTACTCCATAGAAGACTTAAGACAGCTTATATACGCCTTGAAGGAAGCAACAGGTTACAAGCCCGTTTCGGTCAAGATCGCCACTGTACATAACGTTGCCGCCATCGCAAGCGGTATAGCGAGAGCCGGCGCGGATATGATCTATCTTGACGGATTCCGCGGCGGAACGGGGGCAAGTCCCGCAATTGTAAGGGATCATGTTGGAATTCCGATAGAGATCGCGATTGCGGTCGTCGACGAGCAATTGAGAAGTGAGGGGATAAGGAACATGGTCTCCATAATAGCCGCGGGCGGAATTCGCTCTAGCGCCGACGTGGTTAAAGCGATAGCTTTGGGTGCTGACGCCGTGGCGATTGGTACGGCCGCGCTTGTAGCCATGGGTTGTCGCCTGTGCCAGAAATGCTATACCGGTAATTGCTCATGGGGCATAGCCACACAAAGACCCGAACTCACCTCCAGGCTCGATCCCGATTGGGGCGCTGAAAGACTTGTCAACCTGGTCAATTCCTGGAGCCTTGAGGTGAAGGAAGTGCTTGGAGCGCTTGGAATAAACGCAATAGAAAGCCTGAGAGGAAACAGGGACAGGCTGCGTTCCCTCGGTCTTGATCCAGCCACTAACGAGGTTCTAGGTGTCAGACCTGCTGGGATGTAGCCTGGCACGGTAGTTATACTTGTGAAAAGGGGATATGAGGATTTAGACGATAGGGAGGGCTGAGAGAAGATTGGATGGAGTTAGGCAAGCATCCCGGAGCGAGGAGGAAGTGAAGGTCGCTGAACTGGACGCGCGGGGAATTCATTACAAGGAGCTTAACGAGAAGATAAGGTCGCTTATAGAAAGCGGTTATGAAGAAATAGTGTTGAACGGCGTGAACGGTCAACGCTACATAGGAGATGGTCTTGTCCATAACGTAAGAATCGTGATAAACGGTGTGCCGGGCAACGATTTGGGGGCATTTATGGACGGTCCCCGAATAGTAGTCAACGATAACGCTCAGGACGGTGTCGGCAATACGATGAACAGCGGGGTAATCGTTGTCAGGGGGCATGCGGGGGATGTCATCGGATACGGAATGAGAAGCGGAAAAATATTTATCAGGGATGACGTTGGGTACAGAACCGGGATACATATGAAATCCTACAGGGAGCAGGTCCCTGTAATTGTGGTGGGTGGACGTGCCGGGGATTTTCTTGGAGAGTACATGGCCGGCGGTATCATTGTGGTACTGGGACTCAGTTCGGACTCAAAAGACCTGGTGGGGCATTACACGGGAACCGGAATGCACGGTGGGGTTATCTACCTTGCCGAAGAAATCGATGAATCCAAACTTGGGAGCGAGGTCAGGATATTCCAGGCGGATAAGACCGATATAGAGAGGTTGAACGCTTTGCTTGCCGAGTTTTCGGATTTGACGGGTTTGGATGTCTCGAAAGTTGACCCGCGCTCATTTGTCAAGCTTCTTCCAGTTTCTCACAGACCTTACGGCAATATGTATGTTTATTGATGGATTAAATGGTCAATATAAGGAACGTTTGTCAAATGTATTTCCTATGATGGAGGTCGATAGTTGCCGAGAGCCGTGAAACTTGCCCCCTCCATACTGAACGCGGATTTCTCCAACCTTTACAGAGAGATAAAAGCTGTCGAAAAATATTCGGATCTAATTCACCTCGACATTATGGACGGTCACTACGTTCCTAACATTACCTTCGGCCCTATAGTTGTTAAGGCGATAAGAAAGATTACAGATCTCCCCCTTGAATGCCATCTGATGATTTACAATCTTCCCGAATGGGTCGAGGAATTTGTTGAGGCAGGGGCTGACAGAATATCATTCCACCTGGGCGCCTGCAGGGATTGCGAGGGGCTTATCCGCACGATAAGAGCGATTGGCGCATCTCCAGGAATCGCCATAAGTCCGGTAGTCCCTGTTTTCGAGGCGGATTGCTATCTGCCGATTGTGGATTTTGTGGTAGTCATGTGCGTTTATCCCGGTTTCGGGGGGCAAGAGCTTATTCCGGAGGTGCTCGAGAGAGTCAGCGCCATAAAAAGAAAGGCGGCCTCGCTTGGCACCCGCGTAGAGGTTGAGGTTGACGGCGGCGTCAAGACAGAAAATCTAAGGCAGGTCGTCAGTGAGGGCACGGATACGGTCGTGGTGGGTTCCTCCATTTTCTCTTCCTCAGATGTTGAGGCCGCGGCGAAGAAAATAAGAGAAATGCTTAATGATGCCGCGTCATGTTCGCCGGAGGTTTGACACCCAGAATCGAGAAATGACTCTACGGACGTGATTTATCAATTTTTGGAAGGCTTTTTAAAAAAGCAAACCTTTGAGACTACAGCCCTTTTTCTTCTTTGAACTTCGTTGCCTTTTCTTTCAATCTCGCACCCTGAGCTCTAAGGTTATCGAGTTCTTTTGAAAGGTCTTCGGCGGTTTTAGCAATGGAGGAGGAGTCAACCGCTTTTCCGGACTTGAGGCTTTGCGAGGCTGCGGATAGCTGATCAAAGAGGTCGCTTATAGTTTTGGTAATCGCTACCGCGTTATCGAGGATTTCTTCCTGGATTTCAGCGTATTTCTTGTAATCCGGGTCGTCTTCTGAACTGGCAATTCTTTCAATTTCCTGCCGCGCGTCCTTTACGTTAGAGATAATGTTTTCCGTATTCTCTTTGAGGCTGGTGTACATCTCCTCAACAAGCGTAATGGTGAGCTGCGTTCCCGCTTTCAATGAGGAGGCGAAGTCTTGGATTTCCTGTGAAATATCCTTTGTTGTCTCATCGATCTTGGTAATCACCTCATTGGCTTTATCGAAAAGACCCTTCGGTTTTTCCTTCTTTTTGCACCCGACCAAAGTGAGAGATGAAAAAAGAAGCGCCGTCAATACTGCTGAAGCTACCAACCTGATTAAGAACTTATTCAATTGTATCCCCCCTCAGCTCGCGAGATCCGCATAGATAAGCCTAATCTCTATTATGTTATATTTTTACTTAAAACTATACAACAGAATGATGCTATTCGGGTTGTGTGGGCTTACGCCCTCTGTTAGCATTAATAAATGAGAAATTGAATAATGTCTTCGGGACAGGGTGGAATTCCCTACCGGCGGTATAGCCCGCGAGCTTGATACGAGCAGACCCGGTGCAAGTCCGGGGCCGACGGTGAAAGTCCGGATGGGAGAAGACGTCTGGGTTAGAAATGTGCGCGCCGGCGAATTCTCCCGGTGCGTTTTGATTTCATTGGAAAGTGGTCGTATGGAGTTCGTGTTACCTGGCGACAAATTGATACACGAGATGAAGGCTCCAGAGCCAAAGACTGACGATGAACGCTATATGCTGCGCGCGCTTGAGATTGCCGAAAGAGGGAGGGGGAGGACAAGTCCCAATCCTCTCGTAGGGGCAGTGATTGTCAAGGATGGGGAAATTGTCGGAGAGGGATATCATGCATATGCTGGGGGTCCTCATGCCGAGATATCCGCTCTCGAAGAGGCGGGTCCAAAGGCTCGGGATTCGGTGCTTTACGTGACTCTCGAGCCTTGCAATCACTACGGAAAAACTCCCCCGTGCGCTCGGAGGATTGTCGAGGAGCGCGTCCGGAGAGTTATTTACGCGACTGAGGACACTAACCCGGACGTGAAGGGCGGGGGAGCCGAGTTTTTGCGCAAAGCTAGAGTTGAAGTCCTGCGCGGTCCATATTCGCAGATCGCGAAAAGACAAAATGAGTCCTACTTCAAATCGGTGGTAACGGGTATCCCTTTCGTAACGCTTAAGATGGGGTTGAGCCTCGACGGCAAAGTGGCTACTTGGGCTGGAAAATCCAAGTGGATCACATCAGACGAATCCAGGCGGGAAGTTCAACGAATGAGGGCGGCAAGCGACGCCGTAGTAGTGGGCATCGGCACGGTTCTGTCTGATGACCCGCTGTTGATACCCAGGACAGATGACGCCCCCGCTAAGAAACCTCTGCGGGTGATTGTTGACAGCAACTGCAGGATTCCCCCCTCAAGCAAGGTTTTAAATCAGGGTGATGCTCCCACTGTGGTGGCAGTTACGGAGTTATCGCCCCCAAAGCGCACGCGGGAAATAGAAAAACGAGGGGCAGAAATAATTTACGCGGGCGTCGGGGAAAAGGTTGATTTAAAAGCACTTCTTGGAGCGCTCGCTTCGAGGGGAGTTAGAAGCGTTCTTCTTGAGGGCGGTCCGACGCTGGCATCAAGTTTCCTGAAGGAACGGCTAATAGATAAGATAGTTTTTTTCACCGCGCCGATCGTATTGGGGGGTAGAAAGGCGTTGGGTCCGTTTGAGGGTGAGGGTGCGAAAGAAATTGAAGACGCTTACAGGTTTCGCATTGATACCGTTGCCGCTTCCGGTAATGACCTGAAATTGATTGCTTATTATGAAAACGTGGGGTGATTTCTGTGTTTACCGGTTTGATTGAGGAAATCGGAACCGTAAAGAGATCCACAGTCTCGAACGCAGGTTCGGGTTTTCTTGTCGTGCAAGCAGCAAAGATACTCGATGGTTTAAGAATAGGGGACTCTATTTCTATATCCGGGGCGTGTCAAACGGTGATAGATAAAGATGCAACCACTCTTACCGTGGAGGTAATGCCTGAGACCACAAGAAGGACAACGCTCGGAACGTTTAGAACGGGCGATCAGGTCAATCTGGAAAGAGCGATAGCCGCCGGAGACAGGTTTGGAGGTCATATTGTCAATGGCCACGTGGATTGCGTTGGAACGGTTTTAAGAAGAGCTGTGGAAGGGAACGCGGTTATCCTTACGATAGGGTACGACGCTGATTTTAGCCGCTACGTTGCTTTTAAAGGCTCGGTCGCGGTTGATGGGGTGAGCCTGACCGTGGCATCCGCGGCGGAGAATGAATTTAGCGTTTCTCTGGTTCAACATACTCTTTCCAACACGACCTTGAAAGAGGCGCGAGCGGGTACTCGTGTAAATATTGAGTTTGACATCATTGCCAAGTACGTTGAGGCTCTTTTAAACGGAGCTCGGCTTACAGAAATGAAGGAGAAAAATCTCATCGATAAACTTATGTCGCTTGAGGAAGATAGTCATGCCGAAGGCCTTTGAAAGGAGGAATATAGATGCCTTTCAACACTATAGAAGAAGCGATTGAGGAGCTGAAACAGGGACGAGTGATAATCGTAGTTGACGATGAAGACCGCGAAAACGAGGGGGATTTTGTGTGTTCGGCGCAGATGGTGACCCCGGAAATCATAAATTTCATGAGCAAGTATGGGAGGGGTCTTATATGTATGCCATGTGTGGGTAGCAGGCTCGACGAACTCGAAATACCGGCAATGGTTGAGCACAATACGAGCGCCCATGGAACCGCGTTCACTGTTTCGATTGGCGCGAAAGGAAAGATAACAACGGGGATTTCAGCGTACGATCGGGCCGCGACCATCCAGGCGGTGATCAATCCGGAGACAAAGCCGGAGGACATATCCAAGCCCGGTCACGTTTTCCCGCTACGCGCGAGGGACGGAGGTGTTCTCGTTAGAGCTGGACACACCGAAGCTGCGGTCGATCTGGCAAGACTCGCGGGACACTTTCCGGCAGGGGTTATCTGCGAAATCATGAACGAGGATGGAACAATGGCTCGTGTTCCTCAACTTGAAAAGATCGGTGAGAAATTTAACCTTAAAATGATAACCGTGGCTGACTTAATAAAGTACAGAATCAAGAAGGAGAAGCTGATAAAAAGGGTCTCAGAGACAAGCCTTCCAACGATTTACGGTGGGTTCAAGGTCATCGGATATCAGAGTCTCGTTGACGGCTCAAACCATGTGGCTCTTGTGAAAGGGGAGGTGTCGGGCAAAAAAGATGTGCTCGTAAGGGTGCATTCTGAATGTCTAACTGGAGACGTTTTCGGTTCACTCAGATGCGATTGCGGTCAACAGCTCGCCATGGCTCTTTCAAAAATCCAACAGGAAGGGGAAGGCGTTTTGCTTTACATGATAGGTCACGAGGGGCGCGGAATCGGGCTAATTCACAAGTTGAGGGCTTACCAACTTCAAGACGAGGGACTGGACACCGTTGAAGCGAATATCGAACTCGGATTTCCCCCGGATGCGAGGGATTATGGCACCGGGGCTCAGATTTTGAGAGACCTTGGCATCACTTCAATGCGGCTTTTGACAAATAATCCCGCCAAGAGGGTTGGTCTTGAGGGATATGGTCTTTCCGTTACGGAAAGAATACCTCTTCAAGTTGCGCCCTGCGAGGAAAACATAAAATACCTGCAGACAAAGAAGGAGAAGTTGAATCATATGATAGAACTTGCGATTGAGCAAGAGAAAGGTTAGGGGATGCCGAGGCGCATCGCGTTAGTGAATGACGGGAGGAAGAGATGAGAACTTTTGAGGGAAATCTTGTCGGTAGAGAACTTTGCTTTGGCATAGTGGTTAGCCGGTTCAATGAGATCATCAGCAAGAATCTCCTGGCTGGAGCGCTCGATTCATTGAAAAGGCACGATGTTAACGATGAGAATATCGAGGTAGCCTGGGTTCCCGGGTCATTTGAGATACCACTTGTAGCCAAGAAGATGGCGGAGACAAAAAAATATGACGCGATTATTTGCCTGGGGGCTGTGATCAGAGGAAACACCCCGCATTTCGAATACGTCGCCTCGGAAGTGTCAAAGGGGATTGCGAGGGTTTCCCTGGAAAGCGGTATACCTGTTACTTTTGGGATAATTACGGCTGACACTTTGGAACAGGCTATTGACAGAGCGGGAGCTAAAGCGGGTAACAAGGGATGGCAGGCCGCTCTCTCCGCGATAGAGATGGCGAATCTCATAAAAGGTATAGAAAAATAAGCGTTACGATTTGAAGGAGGCAGGGCTGGAAATCCGATGAGCGACAGGGTTTTTGACTCGCCGGAGCAGTTCGCCGAATGGATTCTTCGCACCAAGCGGGTTGATTTCTGGAAAAAATTCAAAGCGCTTCTCGGGGGAAGAAGCATTTCAAATTTTTTTCATGTGGGCGCGGCAAAAAGAATTTTGTTTTCCTATATAGACGGTTTGCGCCAATCCCTCCGAAACGGAGATAGCGCAGACCTGCTTGCTCGACAGACTTACGAGAGTTACAAAAGCGCAAAAGCTTTCAAACCAGCTTCTGATGTCGCGGAGTTGCCCTTATATGTACGTACCGCTTTTCTTGAGTTAGTTTGGGAATGCGCTGATGCAAAGCAGATACACCCCCAGATGGCTATAGAAGCTGTCATTGCGGTTAGCGATCTTATCGACAGGACAATTGAAGTGAGAGTTAAAAGCGCTTTGCAGGCCAAAGATGAGGAAATCGCTTTATTTCACGCGTCACAGGAAGAAATCGATGCGTTTCCGGATGAAATCTCTGCAACTGTTGACATAGATAACTTGTTAAAAAGAGCGATTGACAAATACGCTCTTATGGTTAATGCGGGAAGTTGTGCGATATTCAAAAGGGACCAGTCTTTGGGCAATTACGTCAATTTGTCATCCAATTTCAACTATGAAAGCCTTTTCGGAGATGAGCCGCTTAAGATAGACCCAGAGGTTGATGTTGAGATCATAAAGCATGGCAAGCCCATTGTCATAGACGGGTACAAGAGGTCGCTCCCTTTAATAACCTCGTATATGAGGAAAACGAAAGCAAAAAGCTTGTTGCTTTTACCGTTAAGGGTGAGAAAGAAATGTACAGGTCTCGTGGCGATTTCACCTCCTGAAGATATCATCAGGTTCAGCGGAGATGAAGTAAGTTTGGCTGCGCGATTCACCAACAGGCTTGCCGTCGCCATGGAAAACACAAATCTTTATCTATCCCAACAGAGGAAATTCCGGGAGGCGATGGCTTTATCTGAAGTCCTCAGGCTTGTTTCCGCGCCCCTCGAGGCCGATGTGCTTTGCTCGAGGCTTGCTCATATAGCGGCCGATTTCTCTGGAGGCGGGTTGAGTGCAGTATATACGCTAACTAAGGAGCATGGGCTCTTGTCGTGCATCGCGCATCACGGTACCATAAACGGACTGGACCCGGAAAGGGTCATTTCTAAAGTGGTCTTACCAGAGAATATGTCGGAGGCAGATTATCACTCAGTTTTTATTCGCAAAGAGGCCGCGATTTGTGATCCGGAGGCATGCCCTTTTATCTCATCGGAATTTTCAAGGGAGGGTCTGGTTAATTCCGTGTTTGTGGTGCCTTTGGCGGCAAGGGACTACGTGATAGGCGCTCTTGTGATTTTCTACGATGGCGAATCGAAACGCGTCGAGCCAGACGAGATCAGGCTGATAACGGCGATTGCCAAGCAGGCGGGGGTCGCTCTGAAAAACGCAGCTCTTTACGAGGACCTTGAGATGAGTTACTTCGCAACCGTAAAAGCGCTCGCCAGAGCCATTGAGGTTCAAGACCCCTATACTTACGGCCACAGCGAGAGAGTCACGGAATACGCAACGGCAATTGCAAAAAAAATGGGAGTTTCCGAACACGATCTTAGAAACATAAGGTTTGCCGCGGTGCTTCATGACATCGGGAAGATAGGTATTCCAGAAAGGATACTCAACAAAAGAGAAGCTCTGAACCACGACGAGAAGTTTTCTATAACCACTCACCCTCTCATTGGTGATTCTATTATTGAACCGGTGGGTTTCTTGAGGGAATCAGGGAAGATAATGATCCACCATCATGAACGCTTTGACGGAGGGGGATACCCTTTTGGGATCAAAGGCAAAGATATTCCGCTTGGGTCAAGGATTCTGGCTGTTGCTGATGCTTTCGAGGCGATGCTTTCGGACAGGCCTTACAGAAGTGCGATGGAGATTTCCGAGGTAATCAAGGAACTTGAGCGCAACGCGGGCAAACAGTTCGACCCTGATGTGGTCAATGCGCTTAGAACTCTTATTGAAGAAGGCGATATATTACAAACTGAGCTCTTTCCCGGAGACACAAGCAGTTCGTCATAGGATACGGACTTTTCATAAATCTTATTGATTACAAGGGAAAGGATCGCTATACTTTCAGAAACAAATATAAAAAGGATTAAAAGAAGGGGCATGATGCTGCTCCTCACCCTGCGGTGTGTTGATTCATCTTGCGCTACCAGCAGGGTTTGGTTAAAGGGGTGGCGATCTGCCGCCCGATTTTTTTGAACTGGGGGTGCAAGGAGGTCAGAAATTACAGGGAATCTTAGAATAAACGAGATGATAAAGACCCCGATGGTGCGCTTGGTTTCAAGCGACGGGAAGCAGCTTGGCATTGTTCCGATAGAAGAAGCACAGAGGAGGGCTCTTGATGAGGACCTCGATCTTGTTGAGGTCGCTCCCAACGCGAACCCTCCGGTATGCAAGATAATGGATTACGGCAAGTATTGTTACGAACTTGAGCAGAAGGAAAAGGCAGCTCGGAAGAAACAGAACATAATAGTGGTAAAAGAAATAAAGATGAGGCCAAAAATCGATGTACACGATTATGAGACAAAAAAGAAACATATCATTAGGTTTATCAATCACGGGGACAGGGTAAAAGTTACCATCATGTTCAGGGGACGCGAAATGACGCACACCGAGCTCGGGTTTGAATTGCTTAATAAATTGATATCTGACCTAAAGGATATAGCAACCGTAGAGTCCCAGCCAAAACTTGACGGCAGAAACATGACAGCGGTTTTGATTCCCGTGTCGCACAAACAGAAGAAGGAGTGATTAGGATTGCCCAAGATGCGAACTCACCGTGGCGCGGCAAAAAGGTTTTCCGTGACCGGTTCTGGAAGGTTAAGAAGGAAAAAGGCTTACAACAGCCATCTGTTCACTCACAAAACCTCAAAGAGAAAGCGAAGTCTTGAGAAAATGGAAGATGTGGCCGCCTCCGACGCAAAGATTGTGAGGAGGCTGCTCGGGGTCGGGTCCAAGAAATGATCACGGTTTGACGTGCCCGGTTTTGATAAGTAGCCTGAAAGGACTGATATAGATGCCGAGAACAAAGAACAGCCCGGTTACAAGAAGTCGAAGAAAAAAGATATTGAAAATGGCTAAGGGTTACCGAGGCTCAAAGAGCAGGAGTTTTCGTCCCGCGAATGAACAGCTCCTTCATTCTCTCTCATATTCTTATAGGGACAGAAAAGCGAGGAAGGGTGATTTCAGAAGGTTGTGGATTGCGAGAATCAATGCGGCCGCTCGCGAAAACGGGATGTCCTATAACGCGTTTATAAGCGGTTTGAAGAATGCCGGAGTAAGAGTTGACCGCAAGATCCTCGCAGATCTCGCCTCTAATGATCCCGAGAGTTTCAGGGAACTTGTTAAGGTTGCCTCGCGGGGAAACGACAAGGAAACCGACAAATGAGAGATTGTTGACGTTTGTGTAATACTTTCGCCGTAACGGATTGGTTTCTATTACACGAAGCAAGCTGGAGGCAGTGGAAACGGATTATACAGAAGGCAAACACTCAGGCATAAAGGTCAATCAGATCTCAAGTAGGAAAAATACACTCATAAAAGACATAAGGCGTCTGGAAAGGCGATCCTATCGTGATAGAGATCGCCTTTTTGTAGTTGAAGGATTCAATGCCCTTTCCGAAGCGGTTAGTTTCGGTCTTGATATCAAGACTTTAGTTTTTGTTCCGGAACGCAGGGAAGAGGTCTTTGTGTTACTTTCAGGTTCTGCAATAAGGGCTGAACTCTTTGAGGTGAGTCGAGATCTGATGGACTGTATTTCTGATGTTGATAACTCGCAAGGCGTTCTGGGTGTTATGAGCTACCTTGACTATCCGCCCGAGCAAGTACTCGAGCGCAGTTCGTCAATGGTACTCATAGCCGACCGCGTGAGCGATCCGGGAAATCTCGGCGCGCTGATCAGAGTGGCCGACGCGTCGGGAGCCGATTCTTTCATTGCATCTGAGGGTTCATGTGATATCTACAACAGAAAAGTCGTGAGATCCACTGCCGGGTCCATTTTCCATCTGCCAGTGGTGAGAAATGCCGATCTGTCCCGCGTGTTGGATGTGGCCAGATCACAGGGTTTCAAGGTTTACGGTCTTGACCCGAGGGGTGGGAAGAACTACCTCGATGCGGATTTAACGAAGCCTTTCGCGATTGTTGTGGGTAATGAGGCATTTGGCATAACCCCTGAGCTCAGAGGCAAGCTCGATGAGATACTCAGCATCGAGATGCCCGGAAAAACCGAGTCTTTGAATGTCGCTTGCTCGGCGTCGGTGGTGCTTTTTGAGGCAATAAGACAGAGGCGAGGAGTGTTTGCGGGGAAGAATGGAACAACTTGAAAAGCTCAAAAGAATAGCTCAAGGAAAAGATGAACTTGAGGAAGCGTTGAACCGCGCTCTGGACATTATCGAGGCCTGCGATGACATTGAAAGTATCGGTAAAGCGCGGATATCAGTACTTGGAAAGAAAGGAATAATAGCCCGCGTTTTCAAAAAAATCAAGGATGCACCGGAGGACGAGCGCCCGATTCTCGGCCAGTTCGGGAATCTGTTGAAGAGGGTTGCCGAAGAAGAGCTTGACTTGAAGGAAAAGTGGTTAAAAGCGGCACTCCAGGAAAAAAAGCTGAGCGAAATGGCTATAGATGTGACTCTGCCCGGCAGGGGAAGATCTCTTGGAAGACGTCACATTCTAAGCATTACAATTAGCGAAATCACGTCAATTTTCATAAGTCTTGGGTACCGAGTGGTTTACGGACCAGAAGTTGAGCTTGATTACTATAATTTTGAGGCGTTAAACACTCCAGCTTATCATCCAGCGAGGTCCTTGCAGGACACGTTCTACCTTAAGAGGAAAGACCCGATTAAAGATAGCAGGGAAGACGTTCTTCTTCGCACTCACACCTCCCCGGTTCAGGTACGCGTTATGGAATCAACTAAACCACCTCTTTACGTAATCAGTCCGGGGAAGGCTTACAGAAGGGATGAGATAGATGCCACTCACTCCGCAGTGTTTCACCAGGTCGAAGGGTTTGCGGTTGACAGGCATATAAGCATGGGTGATCTCAAGGGCACTCTCGAGGCTTTCGCTAAAAAGTTATTCGGGGAGGAAAGAAAAGTTAGGTTCAGGCCGCACTTCTTTCCATTCACCGAGCCGAGCGCTGAGGTGGACGTGTCGTGCTTCGCTTGCGATACCGCCGGGTGTTCCCTGTGTAAGGGAGTGGGATGGCTTGAAATCATGGGTTGCGGCATGATCGACCCTAACGTTTTCTCGTATGTCGGTTATGACCCGGAGGAATACCAGGGTTTCGCCTTCGGTATGGGTGTAGAGAGAATAGCCATGATGAAGCATGGAATAGATGACATGCGGCTTTTTTATGAAAACGATGTGAGGTTTTTACGTCAATTTCATATTTAGGGGTTCAAGTTGAGAGTATCACTCGAGTGGCTAAGAGACTATGTGAGTTTCGATGTGGAGCCGGAGAAGCTGGCGGAAATGCTTTCCATGTCTGGGACCTCTGTTGAAAGAATCGTTTATCAGAGAATCCCGGTCTCCGGAGTAGTGGTGGCAAGGGTCGTTGAAGTGTTGCCTCACCCGAATGCCGACAATCTCAAGGTAGCGAAGGTGGATGACGGCGAGCAGTTAAGGGAAATAGTTTGTGGAGCCTCCAATCTAAGAGAAGGCATGTTAAGCGCGCTAGCTCTTCCAGGAGCAGAAATCAAGGGGTTCGAGGGACGCATAGAGAGCGCGAATATTCGGGGGGTTAAAAGCGAGGGGATTCTTTTAAGTCCCGCAGAACTCGGTCTTAGCGAGGACACGTCGGGCATTGCCGAGATGGACAGGAAAACCCATCCCGGTGCCCGGATAGAAGATGTTGTTCCTTTTTCCGACACTGTTTTTGAGGTTGAGGTTACTCCGAACCGTCCAGACTGCATGTCCGTAGTTGGAATAGCAAGAGAAATCGCAGCCCTGCTGGATGTTGATCTTGTCCTGCCTGCTTCAGTATTTGAGGAAACTGGACCCCCCTTAGGAAGCCTGGTCAAAATCAAGGTCCATGACACGGAGGGTTGTCCACGTTATACGGCGCGTGCGCTCACAGGCGTTGAGATCATACCGTCCCCCCTATGGATGCAGAGGAGAATAAGCGCTTGCGGTTTGAGGCCTATAAACAACGTCGTCGATGTTACCAACTATGTATTACTGGAAATCGGACAACCGCTACATGCTTTTGACCTCGACAGAATTGGGGAGAAAAAAATTATCGTCAGAAAAGCGCGAGACGGCGAGACGATAACCACTCTGGATGGAGTCGAAAGACAACTCGATTCGCAGACCGTTGTGATCGCTGATGCGGAAAAGCCAATCGCGATGGCTGGTGTGATGGGTGGGGAGAATACGGAAGTTGGTCCGAGCACAAAAGACGTGGTGATTGAATCGGCACATTTCAACCCGACATCCATATTTCTCACGTCAAAGAGGCTCGGCATAAGAACCGAGGCTTCAAGCCGGTTTGAAAGGGGGACCGACCCTGAGGGCACCGCTTTTGCTGCGAGGAGGGCCGCGTTTTTAATGAGAGAAATTTCGGGCGGTGAAATTGCCCGGAGTGAAATAGACATCATCGCGCGAGCATGGCAACAGTCTGGGATAAGCCTGAGAAGCAAGAAGGTAAATCAGGTTCTCGGTATAAGCGTCCCGCCTGAAAGAACTCGGAGAATTCTCGAAAGGCTCGGAGCGGAGGTTTCCGGAGGCGAAGACATGAGCGTAAAGGTACCTTCATTCAGAAGGGACCTTGAGCGTGAAATTGACCTGATTGAAGAAATAGCAAGAGTGTACGGCTACGAAAGAATTGAGGAGACACTTCCCCCGGGCGGTGGGATAGCGTCAGGACTGACGAAAACACAGACTATCACCGAGATGCTTCTTGACGCGCTTTGCGCTCAGGGTTTAACCGAAGTCATAACGTACAGTTTCATGCGTAACTCTGACCTTGATCTTTTGGGGATTCCCACGAATCACCTTATGAGAAAAGTCCCGCTACTGCTTAACCCACTTTCGGAAACCGGTGAAGCGATACGCACCACACTTCTTCCAGGCATTTTAAGAATTGCCCAGATTAATCAATCGAGAGGCAATAAAGATCTTGCTATGTTTGAGAAGGGAAGAGTTTTCTATCTAAGCTATGGAGGTCCGTTTGTCGAGGAAAAAGATGCCCTCGGCCTGTTTCTTTGCGGTAACGCCGTTCGTTCGTCCTGGATCGAGGAAGACCGACCTTACGATTTCTTCGATATGAAAGGGTTAATAGAGAATTCATTCGAATACATCGGGATTCGAGAAATCAATTTCGAGGAGGGGGCATTTCCGTGGCTATTGTCGGGGCGATCCGCTTCTGTGCGTGTTTACGGCAAAGAGGTAGGATATGCGGGCCAGATTCGTCCGGAGATAAGCGAACATTTCGACCTTGACGGTGAAATTTACGTTGCCGAGATGTTGATTGATTGGCTCCATGAGATACGCGGGGGTCCCGTTCAGTACAAAGATGTCGGAAGGTTTCCGGGCGTTAAGCTCGACATCGCCGTTCTCTTAGATAAATCCGTTAAGGCAGGAAAGGTGCTTTCTGCGATTTATGAGTCTGGAGCGGCACATCTTCGCAGCGTGAGACTGTTCGATGTATATGAGGCCGAACAGATCCCGGATGGAAAGAAAAGCCTTGCCTTTTCGCTGGAGTTCGCCTCGGTCGAGAAGACTCTAACGGAAGATGAGGCTTTCGTGGAACTCGAGAAGATCATAGGAGTTCTTCAAAGAGAGTTCGGTGCCGCGCTAAGAGGAAAGAAACCTGAAGCGGGTGAATGAATTTGAGGTTCGGGATTCTGGGAGGAACTTTTGACCCGATTCACATCGGTCACCTGATAATAGCCGAGGAGGCAAGGCACAGGTATGATCTTGAAAAAGTTATCTTCGTTCCGGCTTTTGTTTCTCCTCTTAAAGCTGAAATTGAGTGCAGTTCTCCTTCCCATAGATTGAAAATGGTCGAACTTGCAATTGAGAAAAACGACCATTTTTCAGTCTCGAACACGGAGATAGAAAGGGGCGGCATCTCTTACACCATAGACACGCTAAGAGAGACCCGGGAAATCTACGGTAAAGACGCTGAACTGTTTTTCATAGTAGGCGCGGATGCAGTGAGGGAGATGCTGAAATGGAAGGACCCGGAAATGATTTTGTCCGAATGCACGATAGTGGCTGTCTCAAGACCCGGATTCCCTCTAGATCATTTGGAGGATTTTATACCCAAGCGATCGAGTGATGGGAAACCGGGGACCGAGCGCGTGGTGATAATGGAAATTCCCAGTATCGGCATATCATCGAGTGACATTAGACAGCGAGTGGCTACCGGAAGACCATTCCGCTATATGGTTCCGGAAGCAGTGTGGTCTTACATAATGCAAACAGGTCTTTACAGATGATTAAGCTAAAGATTCTCAAGGGGAATCTTTTCCTCAATGGCTGCTCATATTATGTGAGATAAAGGTTGAAATGCAGGAGTACACAGGTTACAGGACAAAACAGCGACGCAAAAAACAAAGGAAAAAGAAGAGGCTGATTCGCCTGCTTATAGGCGCTTTCCTGGTGGTGGTGATGTTAGCTCTGCTCGGTTGGGCGTTTGATATACATCCTTTCGACAAAGGTATCAATGCGATTTCTTCTGCTTTGAGAGGCGTTAGGAGGAGCATTTCAGGCCTGTTCAAGATAGGTAGGAGGAATAAGCCGTTCGAGTTTCTGCCGGAGGGAAAGAAGACGGCCAACTACCTTGTCGCTGTGACCAAATTCGTGGGAGGGAAGCGCTTATTGCCAACTCTCGTTCTTATCTCCTACGACTCGAGGGATAAATCCGCAAGCGTCATCTACTTCCCGTCTTATCTCGAGGTGGATGTTCCCGGAGCGGGAGAAGAAGTCGTCTCAAATCTTGTTGAGACTGACGGGGGAAGAATGGGGATGTGCATTGCCGCCGTATCAAATCTCATGGGTGTTGATATTGACCGGTTCCTGCTTCTTTCTGACCTGGATTTAAGGAAGATTCTCGCGAGGCTGAATGACCAATATGAAATCAAAGTGGAGAAAAGCATGAAAATAGACGATAAGAGTCTAAAAGTAAAAGCTGTTATTAAGCCGGGTCTGCAAAAGATGAGCCCCGATAAGCTTACCGCATACCTCACGTACTGCGATGAGGGACAAGAACGGTCTCTGATCCAAAGGCAGACCGATTTTTTGCCGGAATTTCTTGGGATTTCGAGTAAATCGCAAATTTTCAACAAAGCTCTGGAGATAGTCAAAAGCGTAATTGAGAGGATTGAGACCGACGCCAAAACGAAGGAGATAGCGGGCTTCTGGCAAAATCTATCTCTTGTGAAAGATACGAAGCTTGCGCAGGTGTCTGTTCCTGAGAAGAGGGTCTCCATCGAGGATACTGTAATTCACATACTTGACAGAAAAGAGATTAACGATTTCAGAGAAAAGTATGTAAAGAGCGATTACTCGCTAGCGGGAAGATTCAGAATCGAGATATTGAACGGATGCCGTGAGCCAGGCATAGGTCTTGACGTAATCTCGAGGATAAGTACCGAAAGATTCAGTGTGGTAAACAGCGGAAACGCTGATAATTTTGATTACACTGAAACAATTATCAGGGTTTATTCCCAGGACAAGAAAATATTGGACGCTGCTGAATCTATCAAGAAAGCGATTTCGGTGGGGAAAATAGAGTATACTCCGGGGGCTCAGGACCTGATAGATATCACGGTGGTAGTTGGGAATGACTGTGTCAAAAAGCACAAAAATCCTAAGCTTGGGACAAACGGAGGTTGATGTATTGGTCTCATCAAGAGATCTCGCTGTTGAGGCGGCTCGGGCGGCATATGACAAGAAGGCGGTCGATGTAAGAATATTGGATATGCGGGATACACTGGGAATAACCGATTACTTTGTGATCTGTAGCGGGGCAAATGAAAGACAGGTGCGAAGGATACAGGAGCACATCGAAGAAAAGATGAAAGAAAAGGGCGTTTATCCAGCGCGCAGAGAGGGTGTTCGTTTCGCGAGATGGATTCTTCTTGATTTCATGGACTTTGTTGTTCATATCTTCAGAGAAGAGGAAAGGTTATATTACGATCTGGAACATCTCTGGCAAGATGTAGAAAGGGTTGATTGGCAGGAAAGCGCTTAACGCTCCAACATCCTGTTGTTAGTCAATGTATCACCCTTTCTAATTTTCTGATAATACGTGAATCTTGATTGAGGGGCCGATTTGGTCTATATTTTCATAAAAGCGCTTAATTTAAGGGGCTGTGGCGCAGGGGGAGCGCGCTTCCTTGGCAGGGAAGAGGTCGCGGGTTCAAATCCCGCCAGCTCCACCAGACTAGCTTATAAAAGCTCTCATCTTTCCGTTCCTCTTATATTTAATAAAATAAACATTCCTATTTATGTATAATTAATTCGGTGCCTGAAAATCAGTCCGGCGGATTAACTTGAATTTTCCAGTTTTTCCTGCCGATAAGCAAGCATAATCCTCCTTAAAAGAGGTCAAAATGGACGAGCAGGTGAAGCGAAAGCCCGGCGAAGAGGTAGCCGAACACATTGTTGAGTTACTTCAGGCGCTGTACACGGCGACAAAAACGGTACATATGTATCCCCCTGAAAACCCTGCCGTTCAGAGGGCGATACTTACGGCGTATGACGCTCTGCTTGACCAAATACCTGTGGGCGGGGCTCTCGATTTAAGTTACTTAGAGGACAAAATAATCGTGAACGGAGAGGTGCTGCCAGATCATATACAGAAAAAGGGTATTATCCAATCATTCCATCAGTTGATGAAAGATCGCAGAATAAGCAGCATAACTTTCTGGAGCGGCGTGGATCCTGACGAGATCGGTAAATTTCTTGCTCTCCTGGGGACAAAGGCACCCTCTGTTGCTTTCACTGAAACCCAGGAACTTGATGAACTCATGGAAGAGCAGGGCATACATAGAATAGAGGTCGATGAACAGATTTACGTACCGATTTCCAAACGCGAAAAAGTGGTTGACGCGAAAGCGGTCATTGAGTCGAAAGAGGATATGGCGCTTAAGGTTTTGAAGGACGAGTTCTTTGCCAAGTTCTTGGCGGGAGAGATATCGGCGAAAGGCGAGGACGAAGTGGCAGTCAAGTCGCTCCTGGCTGATCCGGAACGCATGATGGAAGTGGTTTACCATGTTCTTGAGAGCAAGGGATGGGGCGGTGACGTAAGGACTCTTCCGTACCGCGTTGATGAGACGAAGATTATTCTGCAGAGAATGTCCATTCTTGTCGAGCAGGTGGAGGACCCGCTTATAAGGAGCAAGCTTACGCGCGAGATCTCCAAAATCACCGCTCAGGTTGAGGCACCTGAAATCACCGACATTTTGCTTTCGCCGACGGGGCTGGACCTTGATGGCAAAGCGCTGCCCAAGGTAATCATACCGCTACTGGAGGACCAGAAACTCGCTTCCGTTATTGAATCTGCGGTGGCCGAATATCAAAAACTTGAATGGCAGGAAGAGGGCGATGAGTGGCCGACCAAGAAAGCGACAGTTTTGAGGTCTATTCTTGTTGAGGCAAGGGCGGCTGCGGATGGTGAACTTGCCGACAGACTCGAAAGCATAATTCTCGGGGATTCGGCAAGGGACGCAATGTATGAGGACAAAGCAATATCTTTGGGCGAGAGACTTGCCGAAAATCTTATGAGGACTGGCAGGATAGAGCTGTGCGACTTAGCTTTGGGACCCGTTCTGGTGGTTACCGCGAAACATCTATTTGAGGAGAACGAGGATAAACTTGGCGCTCTGGTCCTTGAAAGGGTTGCCGAGAAGTTCAGGAAGCAATCTCCCGATGCTCGTTTGATCGCGGCAAGACAGTTGTGGAATCTCTATAAGTTCCTGCAAAGCAGGGGCAAGGAAGACTACTTTTCTGATCTCTACGATGAGGTCAGAGAAACACTGGCGACCGAAGAGACGCATGTCCAAGTATTTTCAGAGGTTTCGGAGAGATTGGACCAAGCCACATCAAAAGAACAGGACCTCGACAAAGTGGGGAATGTCCTTGCGGCGGACAGAAACGTTGTTGTCTCCGCCAAATCAATTGAGAGACTGATGTCAACAGACACCGGAAAAGTCGTGGAGGCTGTTTTCATGTCCGGCGACCGGGCTGCACAAGAAGCGATAACTAGAGTGCTTCTCGAAATGGAGGATAAGGGAGTTCCCGCTTTGATTAACGCTGCAATGGGAGCGTCTGATGACGAGACCCTTGAGTCAATTGCCGAGTCTCTGGCTCAAATGAACACCGACCCAATACCGCAGATCGCGGTTTGGTTTACGAAGGAAATGGAACCTTTGTCCACAATAAACCTCATCAAGCTTGTTGCAATGATCGGGGATGAAAGTTCAGTTTCGATCTTCAATCCGTTGGTTGTTAGCGAAAACGTTGAAGTAAGACTCGCCGTGATCACTGCCCTCGGGATACTGGGTGGAAAACACGCGCTTCAGATGCTTCTTGCAGAGAGCGCAGACGTTGAGCCGTTGATAAGGGCTACGGCAGTCAGGGAACTCGGCAAGTTCAGGGATTATCTTGCGGTGAGAAGGCTAATGGAGATCATCGACCCGAAGGGCAAAGGTGACTTAATTGAGGATGAGTATGTGCTGATATCGGCTTGCAAGTCCCTTGGTCAATTGAGGGCTAACGTTGCCATACCGGCTCTGGCGAATATAGCGACCGGAAAGGTTAAAAGAGCCGCTCAATCTGAAGAGCTGAGGGCTGCCGCTGTAGTGGCGCTCGGCATGATCGGTACAAACCAGGCGCGAGATACATTGAGATCACTATTGAAAGATAAGAGCCTCCTTGTAAGATCGTCGGCAAGAAAGTCGCTTGAAAAATAGTCATTTCTCTAACAAGCGCGAAGCTTTTTCTTTAATTGACCATCGTTTCGAATTTCCTTTCTTTCAGGCGCTACCGAAGGCAGATAGGTGAAAAAACGCCCATCATCTACGTTAACGGTTTTCCCGTAGAACAACCCGAGAATGTCAGGTGTGGAAATCAGATAGAATAGTAGAAAATTTCTTTTCTTTTAAGGAGGAGGGGGAATGGAAAGGCTAAAGACTCCAGAACGCATGGTTGACAACGGGAAATTCGTTGCCTTTGGAAAGTTTATAGAGCCATTCCGCGAAGTAAACATGCTTGATGCCGATATCAGGATTAGGGGAAAGAAGGTTGGGAATCTTATCAAGAATTTCAGGCTTAAGGAGTGGGAACATTTCGGACTTATTTGTGACGAATACTACTTTGGGATGGTTATTTTTGACGCGAAGTATCTGGGCAATGTCTTTTTCTATGCCTTCAACAGGAAGACGGGCGAATTTTTCGAACACAAAAGAACCTCGGTTGGCATGCCACTTCGTATAGCCAGAGAGTTGTGGCACTCCGAGTGCTATTTTGAGCATTTAGGATTCAGGATGGAGTTTCTAAACAGGCTCGATTCGGGATATCACAGACTCCGAATCGAGATCGCAAAATCATTAGGCAAACCGCAGATCCGTGCCGACGTCAAGGTTTTGGAGGACTTGAGCAAATTTGATCCTCTCATCTCCTTAAGCCCGATAGGAGAAAACAGGGCGCTATATACGCATAAAGCGGCGTGTCCCGCCGAGGGAATCGTGATGATAGGCGACAAAGAAGTGCGACTCAGCGCGGAGAAGGATTTCGGCGTGATGGACGTGCAGAAGACGTATTATCCATATGAGACTTTTTGGAAATGGACAATGTTCGCCTGGAGGGACCCTGATGGAAGATTTATCGCCTTGAACCTCTGCGAGAATTTCATAGAGGAAGACGAAAAATACAATGAGAATTGTTTATGGGTTAACGGAAAGATAGTTCCACTGTCTGCTGCCCGATTCGAGTTTGATAAAGACGACGTGTTGAAAACGTGGAAAATTACCACGACGGGCGGTGAGGTTGATTTGACTTTCAAACCGCTCGGTGAGCGGAAAGGAAAGATAAACCTTGGTCTTGTGATGTCAGATTTCCATCAGCCGTTCGGGGAATTCAGTGGGAAGATGAAGGGTCCTGAAGACGATATAATCCCGGTGGACGGGGCGTTCGGTGTTTGCGAACACCATCTTGCGAGGTTCTGAGACAGTGTGAGGGTTAGAAAGTGTTATGCGTTAAGTGCGGTATCCCGTTATCAGGGGACGAGGAGTTCTGTCCAAACTGCGGAATTAGACTGTGCGACATTTCTTTGATTCCTGACCGCGTAAAGCCCTCAGACGTGTACGAGGGTGGGGAAGCTCACCGGCCCCAAGTAGGTCTCACCGGCGAAGCACCCGTTTCAAGCCCTCGTATCGGGGATTCAAAGGAGATTAAAAGGAAAACAAATGGCTGGGCGATTGCATCACTCATATTCGGGATTGGCGCATTTACTTTCGTTCCTATTTTTGGAGCTATATTCGCCATAACTTTTGCTCTCATTGCAAGAAGGGACATAGAGCGATCCGACGGCTTACAGGGTGGCGGTTATTGCGCTGTTGCGGGTCTTACACTCGGAGTTCTGGGTATTTTGCTTCCATCTGCGCTCCTCGTTCTATTTCTTGCCTGGGGTGTTGTTTTCAGGGACCACGGCGGAGCCGCTAAAGATAATCTAATCGGCGCTGTCGAAGTTGCCCGTATATATTATCTTCAAAACAACAACAGTTTTTCCGGGATGAGGGCAAAAGACCTTCTTGAAATAGACGAAAGTCTCGACATAAGAGATGCTCCCGGACGGTCCCCGGAGGTTGTTTACATAGATGAGGCGAGCAAAAACATAGCGAGGTTGTATTGCTATTCAAGAAAGGGGAAGAAGTACGTGGCCGCAGCCGATGGTGATAGGTGGAGATTCAAGTTTGGCTCTCACGGTGAATCAGGCAAAGAGTGGTTACAGGATTTATGGCATGATTTAAACCCGATGGATTGAAAAAGTAATTCATTGTATTTTTCTCGTTTGGGAGGGTTTAGCCAGACGAAAGAAAAGAGCGGCATGAACCGCTCTTCTTATTGATTTTTAAAATTATAAGCTTGTGATGCTATTTAGTGAGTATTTCCCATGCGCTTTCCTTGTCGAGTTCGATCACGTAGGGAATGCCCGATACCTCCGCGGCTTCCTTTGTAAGAGCCGCGATGTCGTCCCGTGTTATATAACGAAGCGCGAATTTGCGAGCCCCGCACATGAGTTGCCGTAAGCCCTGGGCAATACGCTGGTAGTATGTGTAAAGCCCGATCGCGCCTGGATGTAGCTTTTCAAATTCCGGACCGTATTTCTGTTTCAAGTGAAATCCGGTAATGAATACCTCGTCCATGGTGGTGCCAAATCTTTCGATATAAACGGGCAGGTTACCCTCCATAATTCTTGAGCCAACCGTTTTCCCCACCATGGCGGCGGCGAGGGAACCTCTTGCCATACCAATTGCCTTTACGTAAGGTGCTCCAAGCGCGAGACCCTTAAACATCTGGTCTTCCAGGATGAATCCGCCGGCGAAGGCAAGGTCGGGCACGTACTTACCCTGCTTGGCCAGCCAATCGGTATATTGATAAGCGAGGCTGCAAAGCTCCACCGTGGGGATACCCCATTCGTTCATCATTCTCCAAGGACTCATGCCGGTGCCACCGCCGGCGCCGTCAATCGTCAGAAGGTCGATTCGATTATCAGAGGCGTATCTGATAGCCCGAGCGAGGTCTGATGGACGGTAAGCGCCCGTTTTGAGGAAGACTCTCTTTGCCCCCAGGGCGTGGAGTTTTTCAACTGATTCAGCGAACGACTCTTCCGTAACCATGCCGATTCTTGAGTGCCTTTCAAACTCTTTGATTCCTCCGAGATTGAAACTCTCCACCACTTCGGGATCATCTGGGTCCGGCAGCACTATGTAGCCTTTGCTTTTCATTCTCTTGGCTTTCTCAATTGTCTTGAGCTTAACTTCGCCGCCTATATCTTTTGCTCCCTGACCCCATTTCAATTCCACCGTCTCAATTCCGAGTATGCCTATGACATATTCGGGAACCCCGAGTTTTGTATCCTCCACGTTGAACTGGACTACTACATCCCCGTAACCTTCTACTTGCCAGTCCTTGTATGTTTTGATCCGCCATTCCATGTCCGGGGATTTCTTAACTTTCCCGTTCTCTATGACCGCTTCGTCATCCATACCGCACACATTTTCGCCAACAGTGAGGATAATTCCAGATATCGCTGCTCCGACAGCAAGACCATCCCAGTTTCTCTTCGCTACGTCAGTGGAACCAAGACCGGGAATTATGATCGGCAGTTTGAGTTTTACCGGATTCTTATCCCCGATTTCAGTCTCTAAATCTACGTTTGTGAAGACGGCGTGTTCGCTATCCGCTTCGATGCCGTGCGCTCCGACGGCGCTGCCCATTATGTTGAAATGAGAAAAATCGATGGGGTAATCTTTTTCGGAAGCCGCTGTCATTATTCCGAACGGTTGGGGATAGATGCATTCCGGGCCCCGGATGGCGGACTTGCCGATTTCGCACATCCCAATGCATCCTTCCACACAGGTTGCACACATCCCACTGAATGGACTTACGCTGTCGGGTGTCCTGTTTTTCGACAGCGTCGCGGCTGACCTGTTAATCTTTGCAATCGACATAATCACTCCTCCTTTGTCATTTTGATGGGAAAGGATCGATTTGGACTGTGTCGAGGCATGCGTTGCAGAGCTCGCCAGGTTTTAACGGTCCCTTGCAGGGCAACTCACATACTGGGCATATGTAAAGGCAAGCACCGCACTCCCGACATGCCTCAGGAGTTTTATGGAAAGGCATCGAAACCTCGCGACCGACTCCTCTACCCGAAAACCCGATTGCTCCTCCCTGCATCTGTTCATCGCACATCCTTATGCACAAACCGCAGAGAATGCATCTTCTATCCTCAGGCCTGAATCTGATCTTCGTTACTCCGTATTCAGAGGCAAGGCATTGAAGAAGTCTTGAGTTTGGCGTGGAAGCGAGCATCAACTCAATCAGCATCTTCCTCGCGTTGATTACCCTCGGGGATTTCGTGCGTATCTCGACTCCCTCTTCAACCGGGCACGAACAAGATGCCACAAGCCTTGACTTCTTTCCGCGGATGAGCTCGACAACGCATATCCTGCATGCGCTATAAGGGGATAACCCTTCAACGTAACACAGCGTGGGTATGTCCACGCCGTAATATTTCGCGGCGTCAAGGATAGTCCAGCCCTCTTCCGCTGTTACTGTTTGTCCGTCAAGCACAAAAGTAACCACGCGATCACTCCCTTATCACAGCGTCGTACTGACAGATATCAAAGCAAACGCCGCATTTCTCGCATTTCGCGTTATATATAATGTGCGGCTCTTTTCTCTCTCCCGATATCGCTTCAACCGGGCAGCTCTTCAGGCATTTCATGCAGCCCGTGCATAATCCTGGATCTATCCTGTATGTGATAAGCGCCTTGCAAACGCCGGCTCGGCACTTCTTCAAGTTTATGTGCTCCTCATACTCCTTCCGGAAGTACGTTATGGTTGACAGGACCGGATTAGGAGCTGTTTGACCGAGACCGCAAAGGGACGTGTCACGTACCACTGCAGCAAGCTCTTCAAGCGTATCGAGTTGGTCCATGGTTCCTTTTCCCTGGCAAATATCCCGCACTATCTCCGTCATGTGTTTCAGACCTTCTCGGCACGGGGTGCACTTTCCGCATGATTCGTCTCCCAAGAACTCGAGGAAATACCTTGCTATGTCGACCATGCAGGTATCCTCATCCATCACTATCATGCCGCCTGACCCCATCATGGATCCGACCTCGGTGAGACGGTCAAAATCAACGGGAAGATCGATAAGAGACTCGGGGATACACCCCCCGGAAGGTCCTCCTGTCTGTACAGCTTTAAAGCGCTTATTGTTTGGAATGCCACCACCTATGTCATATATAATTTCGCGAAGGGTTATCCCCATTGGTACCTCTACAAGACCCGTGTTTCGAATCTTCCCGACCAGGGAAAAGATTTTGGTTCCTTTGCTTCCCTCCGTACCAAGACTCGCGAACTTTTGGGCGCCCTCGTTGATTATGATTGGTATGTTTGCCCAGGTCTCCACGTTATTCAGGTTTGTGGGGCGAAGGTACAAACCCCGAACAGCAGTGTGAATGTATTTTTCTCGAGGTTCACCAATTCTGCCCTCTATTGAAGCCATGAGTGCGGTTGACTCGCCGCAAACGAACGCACCGCCACCCTGGCTTATGCCTATGTCGAAACTGAAACCTGACCCGAGTATGTTTTTACCGAGAAATCCTTTCTCACGCGCTTGCTCTATGGCAAAGGTGATTCTCTCCAGCGCAGTTGGATATTCGTGTCTGACATATACATATCCGTTCGTCGCACCAATCGCGTAGGCACCAATGACCATGCCTTCGATTATTTGGTGAGGATTCCCCTCCAAGAGACTTCTGTCCATAAAAGCTCCAGGGTCGCCCTCGTCCGCGTTGCAAAGCACATACTTAACGCCGTCAATGCTCCGAGCGTTACGGCAAGCCCGCCATTTCCTTGCAGCTGGGAAGCCCCCTCCGCCTCTCCCTCTGAGTCCAGCGGCCTCAACCTCATTTATAATCTCCTCGGGACTCATCTCAAACAGCGCTTTGCGGAGGGCACCGTAACCGCCTTTCGCTATGTAGTCGTCGATGGAACAAGAATCAATTTCCAGGTTGTTGGCAAGAACAACCATTTTTTGTTTTTTGTAAAATGGTATTTCTTCCTCGCGCAGGTATTTCTTACCGTCACTGGGGTCTTCATACAGTAGCGGTTCAATGGTTTCATCGTTTACAACAGAGCGTTCCACAATGGAAGGGGCGTCTTTCCGCGAGACTTTGTTGTAGAATATCCCCTCAGGCTTAACGACGACTATCGGACCCCTTTCACAAAAGCCTCTACAACCGGTTCTTCTTACAATAATCTCGCCATCAAGTCCGTGAAGTTTAAGTGCCGCCTCAATCGTGTCCGCGATTTCGAGACTGCCGAGCGCAGCGCAGCCAGGACCGCAGCATATATCGATGCTTTTCGTGCCGTTTGGATACCTCTTTTCTTTTACGAAATGGCGGTACGCTTCCAGCTCTTCTGGAATTGTTATTTTTCCAGTTGGATCAACCGAGATGATTTCTCGTTCTTCTTTATACTTCTCAAGAATAGGGACGACTTTTGAGGCATCCATCTCGCCGTAATACGATCCGTCTACCACCATGATTGGTCCCATCGCGCAAGCGCCGAGACAATTTACAGTCTCCACAGTGAAACGCATGTCCTTGGTCGTTTCACCCGGGTTAACCCCGAGATACCTGCATATCTCCTCGAGAACGCTTGGGGACTTACGCACGTGGCAAGCCGTCCCCATGCATACGGTAATGATATGCCTGCCCTTGGGCTCAATTGAGAACGAGGTATAAAAAGTCGCGACGCCGTAAATGTCCGAGATCGGTATTTTCATGATCTCCGCAACGTATCTCAAAGCTTGTTCCGGGAGATACTTATATTTCTTCTGTATCTCATGGAGAATGGCAGTCAGCCGGCTTCTTTGACCGGCATTTCTGTTGACGACATCGTCAACGAAATCCCTCATGAGTTCGAACTTCATCTGCACCATGTTATTCACTCTCCCTGAAAAAGAAAAAGACGCATTCTAAGACTGCGTCGTCCGTTTTTGCACCCCGTTGTGCGAATATTTTTCCGAAATAATAAAGAAATGGTTCAAATGAGTCAAGGAAAAGAAACCAAATGAAGAGCCTAATGTTTGCGATGAGATTCAGCCTTTCTAAAAAGTGGTTTCCTGTTTATGATTTGATTGACAAAGGCATCCGGGAAAAGTGCGCTCTACGCCCGAGAGAGGAGCGCAATCCCGCGATTTTCACGTCTTCTCTTTTTTTCCAATTTCGTGAGCAAGTATGACGGCTTCCGCTATTTCCCTTATGGGTTTTCTCGTGTCCATGGATTTGCGGCGCATCGCGGTGAAAGCCTCATATCCGCTCATGCCTTTTTCTTCCATGAGGATATCCTTTGCCCTGTCTATGATTCTTCTTGTTTCGAGCTCTTCTTCCATGAGTTTGGTCTTAACAAGAAGCTCCGTGTTCTCAATCGCTATCGCAGCCTGATTAGCCACCGTGACCAGAACCGTTACCTCTTCCTCGGTGAACTCGTGGGGCTCAGAGGTATAGCAGTTTATGACGCCCACAACTCTGCCTTTTATACTCATCGGCATGCTTAATAACGAGCAGAGATTTTCTTTAACTGCGATGTCCTTATTGATGTATCTCGGGTCTTTCTTCACGTCGAGCGAGATAACCGGCTTATTTTTTTTCGCGGCAAGGCCGCTTATGCCCTCACCGAGTTTGACGGGGGGCTTTTTCAGATATGTGTCGCTAACAGCCTGGGTTGCTCTAATTTCGAGTTCTCCAGTGTCACGGTTCAAGAGCATCAGTGAGCAGATATTCGAGCCCATGGCTTTGGCTGTGACTACAACAATGAGGCGTAAAATGTCATCGAGATATGTTTCGGATGTTATCGCTTTACTGATCTTCGAAATAGCCTCGAGTTTGCTGTCTTTCTTTAGGCGAGAGTCACCTGCCATATTAATTCCACCGTAAATCCTTAAAGATTCAGACGTGAAACGTAGTAGAAAACCCAGATAAATTCCTCTATTCTGACCATAAATAAAAACTAAAATATCTCTGGCAGTGATAAGAAACCAAAAACATTACTACCAAAAATATAGCATAAAAGATGATTCTTAGTTGACCTTTTTCACGCTTAGGGATGCGGACCAGCCGCCGCAAAACGATAATAAGGGGAATTTTTCTTTATTATCCATGAGTCACGAATTAGCAGAAATATTTTTAACGACAAGACCTTAAATCGTGACCCTCTTACTTGAGATGACTTTTGGCATTCCGCGTATGAATAGTTCTCCGAGCATTTGCCGGGCTCTTTTTTCCGCAAGACGGGGCAGGGGGGAACCGGCGGCCTCTGAAACAAGTTCATTTATGTGATATACGGGAATCCGCCACGGGGTTAGAAGGTTTCCTATGGAAAAAAGAAGATAGCAGGAGTTGCAGTATACAACTAGTCTGTCAGCGCCAGTTTTCCTGGCCTCTATCAAACGACGGATAATTCCTTTAGCCATGTCTAGTGGGTTATATCTGGCTGCCCCATGTCCGAGACCGCAGCAGAGAGCAAACTCATGATTGTGTTTCATTTCCACGACCGTGGCACCGAGATTTTCGAGAATCGCTCTGGGCCTTGTCTGAAATTCCCGACCCAAAAGCTTAGAGTGGCAGGGATCCTGAACAGTGACCTTTAAACCCTTGAGATATTTTTCAGTGGTAATTTTTCCCGACCTGACATCTTGGAATAGCTTGTCCCCGAAGTAAACGGGTTTAAACGGGAAACGAGCCTGGAAAAGGGACGGAAGGATGTTTGCGAGCATGTTGTAACAGGCCTGACAGTAGCATGTTATTTCCCTTACCCCGATTTGCTCAAATCTACTTTCGAGGAAACGACAGTTATTCCAAACCTTGCTGAGTGCTCCCATCCTGTAGTAAACCTCCCCGCAGCAAATTTCCAAATCACCGAAAATCGCATATTCCTCAAAAATTGGGGAATCAACAAGGAAAGGCATGATTCTGAGGTTGCAGCCTGCGAACATTACGTTTTTAGCTGCGCTTACTCTGTTTATATCTGACCAGAGGTCAAGCATATGTCTTTCCTTCTCTGTTACCGCGTCGGTTATTTTCGACCACGCGCTTTCGGGCTCGAGAGGCATAACCATAGAGGCTCTAATCGGATATCCATTCTCCTGACCCCGTTCAAACCATCTGTAAAGGATCAAACCGTATGGATTTGCGTTGTACTTACAGACGACGTTGCAAGTCATGCATGAGCTACACCTTTCAAGGATTTCGGGAACATATTCACCTTCCCTAAGTCTCTTCATGCCCAGACTCGGATTGTTTATCTTATTGCCTATCTCAGGACAGGCTTCGATACATTCGCCGCATAATCTGCACTCGTCAGAGGAGAAAAAGAATCGGAGCTCATCATTTTTCATGGCAGTCTCCATGTTTTTCAAATGGACATTTTCCAAACTCGAGAATATGATAATATGCTAAAGCCTGATCATGCACCCTCAGAAGAAATGTTCTCAGGAGGTCTTGGGTATGGACGTTACCTATGATTTCTTCAAACAACTTGAAGACATCTACGTGGTCAAATCGAGACATCTTAAATACCTCAACGCCCTTCTCCCGGAATTGTGGCAAACGCAGATTCCTGGCGGATACTCTCGCATGTGGGAGAGACAAGGGTGGAAGTTCAGGCTAAAATCGTTCGATCCATTCCCTTCTCCGCTTAAACTTTTAGTACCCAACAAAAAGCAACTTGTCGCATGGACCCTGATCGGATTTGGCAATGAATTGATTATGGAGGTCAGTCCCGAATCTTTAGGCGATTTTCTAAGCCAATACATAGATAATCCAACCGCGAGGCGAAATCTTACTGACCTGTTCTTCGGTGAGGATTTAACGGGTCCAGGTCTTAAGGCTTTCGGAAGTATTGTGGTTTGCGCAAGAGAGGAAAACAGGTTTCTTGATAAGTTCATGCCGATGCTAAGGGCTTTTGCGGAAAATGACCCGAGACAGGGTGCTGTGGACGAGGAGATGATGTCCCTTACGGTTGAATTCTTCAGGGAGATAAGTGATTTCAGGCGATACCTTGAGAGCGACCTTTTCATGTTCAAACGATTTAGTAAAGACTTAAAGGCTCTTTTCAGGTACGGGACATCTGTTGGGGTTGTGGGATTTGGTGGAATCGGTTCTCTTATCGAACTGATTGAGGAAGGTAAGCCGATCGAATCGGAAGATGCCGACCAAGAGGATGAAAAGACCAGGCTCTTGGTGGATGAAGATTCCTTGCGGCGCTACCGCTCGTCATTCGAAGACTATCTAAGCGCGTTGAGGGAAGCGGGCTTGGTAACTCCCGATTACACGGTGAAGCAGATATCCGCTGAAAAAGGAAACTACAGCGTAATCCTTGCGAGAACAAAAATTCCTTCCGAATCAATTGGCGGAAAGCTCATAAGTGTTTTAGATGGCGAAAACTGCCTGAAGCTTGCCGCTTTGATTTTTGAGGAAATAAAAAAGATTGCCCGTTACAACAGGGAGCACAGAGAGTTAAAAATAGGCATTGACGCTAGCATATCCAGTTGGGGCCTTGACGGATTTAATTTTCGGAAATCAAAGATAACAGGAGATGAGAGGCTGGTTTATCTTGAAACTTCCGTTCCTTACATCCGGAAAGGAGATGAAGAGCCTATTGACATTGATATCTCAGTGAGAAACTCGCCTGATTATGCCACCTCCCTTTTAAAGAAACGTTTCCTGGAGGAAAAGATTGACGGCTTCTATGATGCCAGGGAGATGATAATAAGCCTCCTTGCCAGTTTCATAAACGCGGGACGCGGCGCTCTTTTGCGCAGGCTGGTTGAACAGGTAAATGGCTTCATTGACAGGGAAATGAGTGATTTTAGGATTGAGAAAATCAACGCGGGTGAGGTGGCCAAGAGGGCAAGGAGAGAAAGAATCCTCAAACAAGCAATAAGGTCTTCAAAGTCCATTGATAAGATTTTGAAGAAGAAAATCGGTCGCGGAAGGAATGACTTATAATAGGAAGTGCCGGCAGGTTTTTTGAATAATATATATTCCGATTATGAGCAAACTTAGGGAAAAATTTCACTAAACGGGATCGAGAGTTTGAATTTATCCTTTCCAAAAAAGAAATCTTTACTCATGAACACAGACCGTTATATTCCGTAAAGAATTTATGTCTGCTTAAGGCATGCTTTATCGAGGATGGGAGCTCCATGGAGAAAATAATAAAGCAGTGGGTGGGTAGAAAGGTCATCAGGGGGCTGATCGTCAGCCTAATTCTTACTTGGTTTTTAAGTACCCCCTTACGCGCCTACAGCCTTGATAAGGCTGTTGAGTATCTTAAGAGCAGGCAGAGCGCAGAAGGCGGGTTTTGCGAACCAAACGAGTCTCCCGATGAAAGGCTTACTTCTTGGGTTCTTTTAGCCGGGACTTCAAATAAGGAAAAAGCGGGGTCCCTGCTCGTTGAAGGAACCAGGGCAATCTCGTTTATAGTATCTCGCTCCTCAACTCTCAGCGATCTCGATGAGATTGCCCTTTGCGTAGTGGCTTTATCGTGCGCGGGCGTTGACGTTGAAGACATCGAGGGAAGAAATATGGTATCGCTCATCAAATCGTTTGGGACAACATCGGGAAAATTGGGGAAAGACCTTGAAGACCATTGCTGGGGAATCATCGCGCTTTCCTCAAGCGGAAAGGAAGTTCCAGGAAGATACGTTGAGTGGCTGACAGAGCAGCAAAGAGAAGACGGTGGCTGGGGTGACAGGAATGGGGATTTGGTAATAAGCACATCTCTTGCAATCGAAGCACTTGTGTGTTCCGGGTTCGGGGATAAATCTGCAATAAAGCGCGGACTCCTTTTTTTGAGGGAAAGAATCGCCGAAGACGGGGGATTCCCGGGAAAAGATGGTAAATCAAACGCAATCTCAACCGCCTACGCAATGCGTGCGATACACGCTGCAGGGGATGACCCCTCATCTGAGGCTTGGGAGTTCCAGGGAACCGGTCCCGTTAAATATCTTGAGTCTCTTCAGTCCAATGACGGTCATTTCTTTTACTCTCAGGCAAAGGATTATCAGCCGGTAGCGGTAACCGCCCTTTCGGTCATCGCTCTGGAAGGAAAACATTTGCCTCTGGGTGTTAAATCAGCCGATGTTTCTCTTTCGGGGAAAGTTTCTGGGTGGAAAACGCTAAACGAAATGGGTGAGATCGGCGCTCTCGACTACGAAGAGAATTCAAGTGCGGATAGCCAGTATGGTTTGCCCAGTGCTCGAACGAGAACGAACCAAGCGAGGCGCCTCTTTAAGGGTGGCGCTGTTGTAAAGACAAAAACCTGGATAAACGGTTTTTGGTATTTCATTTTCGCTTTTATGGCTTACGTTATTTTGCTCTCGATATCGGTCTTAATCGTAAAAAGAATTGCGAATCGTCCGCTCAATCGTTTATGAACAAATCTCTCTTCTTCCACAATAGACTCATTGAGATTGATCCGAGCAGGATCGTCCAGATGTGGATGAAAAGCATTTGCGCTCTGTCCTTATTAAGGGGAATGTATTTCCTGTTCTCCAGTGAGTAAAGGATGTCCATGCATCCAAGAAATATCAATGCGCTTGCCGCCGCCGCGCCGGCAAAAAAGCCTTTTTTGTTCATTTTCAAAATGTTCTTAGCAGAAACAAGAGCGCAGGCGATCATCCAGGAGTCGGCAAGGGGAAATGCTCTTTCGAAAGCTTCATCCTGTTGTGTCTCTGTTGCTTGAATCTTTTTAGAGAAGAAGAGAACCCAGAACGCTGCAGTAGCGATGCCGGTTACCGCCAGAAAAAACGAAAGCAGGGACAGGGATAGAGGTCTTCTTCCTTTTTCCATTTTCTCTCCTCCAAGTCTTTCACGCTGACCGACGAGCCTAATGACCGTAATTAAATTAAATAACGCAACCGGCTTTTTGTTCAAATTCTGAAGGCTTTAATGCGTGGCAATCTTAAAAAGAATAAACGTTTTCCTCAGGGTAGCGTAATATATATAGGAGGAAATATAGAGAAAAGCTAAAAGTGGAGGTAAGAATGGAACTCGATATCGCTCTTAAGCAGGATGAACTGTGGGGTCCCTCCTCAAAACTCTCCGGGAGAGTTTTGCGACTGAGGGATGAATATTTCAACATAGAAAAGCGGGACTACTTCAAAAACGAAATAATGCCATTCACAACAGGTGCGAAATGGGATACGGTTTGGTCTCCTAACGCCTGGGGTGTGGTTCCTGATCTCCTGCCGTTTCATAAGGCTTTTATGGAAACACTGCTTCTTGCCGCAAAAAAGGTTGAACTTCCCGAAGGCTTCTGGGAGAAACCTCACATTGTACGGGTCGCTATTTTCTTCAGTGAAGTGGTCACAAAATATCTTCCGGTAAAGATCCTTGACGGAGAACTTATCGTGGGAAGCTATTTTAATACTGCCCTGTCGCGGTTGCACAACGAAAAGGAAGCAAAGAGATGGAAGAAGCTTACCAAGAGATGGCTTAAGGAAATGGATTTTTTGAATTCTCACGGAATGGGGAACGCTGGAGCTACACCGGGACACATCATTCCTGATTACCCGCGAGTTTTAAAGATCGGGTTTAAGGGACTTGTTGAGTATTTCAAAAAGCTCAAGGAAAAAGCGGAAAATCATCAGCACAGGGATTTTCTGGAGGCTTTGATCATATGCTGTGAGGCGACAAGGGATTTTGCTGAAAGGTACGCCGTTGAGGCGGAGAGGATGGCCAAAGAATGCAGCGTCGAGGAAAGATCACAAGAGTTGAAAGAGATAGCAAGGATATGCAGGAAAGTCCCGTGGGAGCCCGCGGAAAGTTTTCATGAGGCTGTGCAATCACTATGGTTTACGCATATGCTGGTGATGGTCCAGGAGTCATACCCGGGTCCTGGGCTCTCTCCCGGAAGGATTGACCAGTACCTCTATCCTTATTACAAGAAGGATGTCATAGAGGGGAGCGTATCACGCGATTACGCCAAGGAGCTTTTAGAATGTTTCTGGATTAAACCCAACTACGCTTACGATTTCATCTACAGGGTTGGAAGGAACAAGGGCATCACCAGCGGGTACGGGCAACTCGTAACAATAGGTGGGATTGGACCTGAAGGCGAAGACGCGTCCAATGAGCTTACCTGGCTGATCCTCGAGGTGATAGAGGAGATGAACTTGCTTGAGCCGAAGCCCAATGTCCGTCTCCATAAGAATACACCGGATGATCTCTTGACAAGAGTGTGTGAAATGGTGGCAAAAGCGCAGGGTTCACCTTTTCTTATCAATTTTGACGAGCAGTCTATCGAGGGTCTCAGGTGGCAGGGTCTTCCGGAGGATGCGCTTTGGGACTATGCCCCGGTCGGTTGCCTTGAAAATACACTTCAGGGCAATGACAGGAGCGGAACGGTTGACGTAAATGTTAACCTCGCAAAGGCTGTTGAATTGACGCTCTTTGACGGAAAGGACCTTGAAACCGGTGACAGGTTGGGACCACGGACAGGTGACCCGACTAATTTCGAAACATGGGAAGATTTCAAGACAGGCTTTGAGACGCAGCTGAAGTCGCTTTTGATGAGATTTATTGAATTCTATAACTTCTGCGACACGCTCCGGTCAAGTCTTGAGCCAACCCCCTACCTCTCATCAATTGTCAGGGGTTGTGCTGAATCTGGCAGGGACGTGACTGCCGGGGGATGCGAGCATAATTACGTGACGGTCGAAGGGGTGGCGTTCGCCACTGCCGTTGACTCACTCATCGCGATCAAGAAACTGATTTTCGAGGACCGCGTCCTGAGCATGGCAGAGTTAATATCCGCAATCAAGGATAACTTTGAAGGTCATGAAAAGATAAGGCAGATACTCATAAATAAAGCGCCGAAGTACGGGAACGATGACGACTACGCTGATGAGATGGCGCGTTATCTTTCAAGGTTGTGGACGGAAGAAGTGTTCAAGCATAAAACCCCCACAGGACGTAGATACAGGGGAGGATATCTGTCATGGAATTACTGGATTGCCTACGCCCCCCTGACCGCTGCGACTCCGGATGGGAGAAAACGTGGGAGGTTTCTCTCAAACGGCATTTGTCCGGTTGATGGAACGGACAAGAAGGGACCCACCGCGATAGCCCTTTCCATTAGCAAACTTGGTCTTGAGAGCGCACCGAACGGCGATTCACACACAATTTCGTTTAATCCCTCGCTATTCAGGGGCAGTGGAAGGATAGAGAAATTGATGTCCTACTTAAGAAGTTATTGCGAGAAAGGCGGCACTGCCATTCAGATAAACATGATAGACCCGCAAACATTGAGAATGGCTCAGCAAAACCCTTCTGATTATCAAAATCTTCTTGTAAGGGTAACAGGTTACAACGCCTATTTTGTGATGCTCGGCAAGGAGATACAGGATGAAATCATCGCCCGAGAATCGCATTGCTTGTGAAATTCTGGCCGGCAATGCTCCTCAAAAAGGAACGATCTTTAACATACAGAGGTTCTCGATTGACGATGGTCCAGGCATAAGGACAACCGTTTTCATGAAGGGATGCCCTCTTCGTTGCGTGTGGTGTCATAATCCTGAAGGAATCAAGAGAGAACCGCAACTAATGTGGTTTGACGTCAGGTGCATAGGCGATATGGAATGTGTTGAAGCGTGTCCAAAAAGCGCTCTCGATTTGAGACCCGGAGGGATGGTCATAGACAGGTCGGTATGCGACTCATGCGGATTGTGCGTGGTAGCCTGCCCTTCTGGGGCGCTCGAGTTGGTTGGAAAAGTTTTGTCCACTTTAGAGGTATTGGAAGAGGTTAAGCGTGATGAGGTTTTTTACAAGAACTCAAACGGTGGCGTAACTGTCTCTGGCGGCGAACCTGCGGTGCAACCTGATTTCGTGCTGGAACTGCTTTTGTTATGTAAAGATTCCAAAATGCACACCGCATTGGACACCTCCGCATACTGTTCAGCTGACGTTTTTAAAACGCTTGCCGATGCCTCTGATATGGTGCTTCTCGATTTGAAAACAATGGATGATGAAAAACACCTGGAATATACCGGGGTATCCCTGAAACCGATACTTAATAATGCCCGATACCTGGCTGATAGCAGGAAACGAACCTGGATAAGGACACCGATAATACCTGGTTATACCGATGAGTCTGAGAACATAGCCGACCTGGGACATTTTGTTAAAGAGGAAATGGGGTTTGTCGAGAGATGGGACCTGCTCGCCTTTAACAACGCCTGCGAGTCAAAATACGACCGGCTTGACCTGGAGTGGAAACTCAAAGGGGTGGCTTCACTTGATTCGTCTGTCATGGAGGAGCTTGTCGCTTTAGCAAGGAAGCACTCTGGCGTTGATGTTCACTGGTCAGGACCCACAAGAGCAAGAATGAAAGATTAGATTTTTAAAGGAGACTGTGGAGATGGAGACAGGCATAGACTCGAAAGTGGCGGCCGTATCGATTCCCGAAGGCGTTAAAAGCGTTTATGAGGAGGAGAGAGCGGCAAAATTTCTCGCAACGCTTTCAAAAGACGGGGTGCCGAATGTTGCCCTAATAGTGAGCCAACTCCCGGGTGATGAGGGAACGTTTATCTTTGGCGAGTTTATGATGGTCAAAACTCTTGAGAACCTGAAATCCAATCCTAGCGTTGCAAGTGTGGCCATTACAGAGAAACTCGAAATGGCAGGCTACGAGGGAAGCGTAAAGTACTGGACGCAGTCAGGCCCTTTTGTGGAAAAAATAAACAGCATTCCCTTCTTCAGATACAACGCTTACGCGGGTATCCACAACGTCGCTGTGGTTGAGGTTGAAAAGATAGCCGCTCTTCCCTCTAAACTCACATACCTCTCCCTTGCGACTGACTACGCTTCACTGCTTATTTCAAAGAGACTGTTAAGCGGTCAAGCCTCGGACAAGGCGTTTCCTCAGCCGGTCAAAGAGAAGTTCAACAGTATAATGACGATTAAAGTGATTGCGGTTCCCGGGGTAGACGGAAAGCCGGCTGTCTTCCCGGCCATGAGCACGCGCTTCGCGGGACATTCTCGAATCGTGTTCAAGGTAGCCGATTACAATGAGGAGATACTCAATTTCCCAGTCCCCGTGCCTGCGGCGATGAACGTTTTGACCCTGGATTTACTTACATACCAGGTAAAAGGTGAACTTGTGGCAATAAAAAACATAGGCGGTTGGAAATTTGGCATCGTGGAGGTGTCTGAGCTTTATTCGTCAATGCCCCCTCTTTGCGGGGAAAGGATAATTTGAAAGGCAAGTCTTTTCTTTAAAAAGGTGCGAACACTGTTGTGGAGGAGTGGCTCTTGAGCGGAGTGAATACCGAGGCGGTAATCGGTCTGGCTAAGGAAGAAGTCTTTCCAACTCTGGAAAGAAGGTATTCCGACGGGGTCTTCTCGCGCGACCTCTGGCGCAAGATGGGCAGTGCAGGTTTTTTTGGATTTACCGTAAGCAAAGAATACGGTGGCAACGAAGGCAGCCCTGAGGATTTGACAATCGCTTTGAGAGAATTCACCGAACACGGTCTTGACTTGGGAGTGACCCTTTCCTGGATAACCCATTTATGCCTCTGCGTCAAGTCAATTGAGGATTTCGGTACCGAAGAGCAGAAGGAGAAATATATTCCAGGATTGGTGTACGGTGAACTTGTCGGCGCTGCCGCTTTTTCTGAACCTGAGACACGGGCTCACCCGGGTGGAATGCGAACCACCGCAAAGCGATACGGGGAGGGATACCGGATTAACGGAAAGAAGATCTACGTGACAGGTGGCCCGGTTGCCGACGTGCTTGTGACGCTTGCTGTCACCGGCGGAGGAGAGGGAAATATAAAAGAGTTGACGACATTTCTGGTGGAGACAAGTTCTCCCGGGGTTAAGATAGAGCGGATGGACCTGAACTTTTTGCGAACATCGCCCCACGCAACGATTGAGTTTGAAGATCTGGAAGTCCCTGACACAGCCGTTCTGGGAAAGATAGGGAAAGGACACTCTGAGGCCAGCCGTACAGCTTTTGCTCGGGAAAGAGCTTTAGTCCTGTCAGCTTTGTGTGGATTATTTCAGGGCGCCGTCGGAGAGATCTCCAACCGTTTCAGGCAGAAATACGAGGGATTGCGACTTGAGGGTCCGGAAGCGGGGTCGTGGATCCATCATCTTTCGGCTATTGAAGCCTACAGACATCTTACAGTTGAACTTACAAAGAAAGCTTTCTCAAGCTATATAGAGTGGAAAGACTCCCTCGGGCTTCTAATCTATCTCGGGATGTCATACGCGAAATGGGCATACTGGCTTGAGGAGTTCGCCTCTTTGCACAGTATCGAAGTTAAATTTCCTCTAAACGTCATTTTAAACGATATAAAACTGGTTTTAGTAAATGAAGGTCTTCTCTTCAAGGAAGGCAAAAAGATGTACCTCTCTTAAAAATAGGGGCTACAAGAGAGTGAATCATTCGGTAACGGAAAACCCAACCCTTGGTTTTAAGTTGGCTAACGGCGTGAAAACACCCTCTAAAACGTACTCGCCTGGTTCCAGCTTTTTGGCGGAAAGGGATATCCTGTAGTTTCTGGTCTCGCCGGGAGCGAATTTTATCTCGGTGACCACTTGGGCGAAGAATTTGCCGTCCGACCAGCGCCACACCCGAGTGCCCTTTTTCAGATATATTGTGAATTCAAATAATTGAGCGCTGTTTGAAACCAGCCGCAGATTCTTTTTTCTCAAGTTTGTGACAGACAGGCAAACACCTACCGGGTAATTCTTGTTTATTAGACGAGCATTTATACTAAGCGAAACCCTAACTCCATCAGCGGTGACCACGGAAAAAGCGGGTCGGCGGGAGGTGTCGCCACTTTTGGTTCCTTTGCAACCAAGCACGCCGACACAAAGGATGCATAATAATAAGAAGGTTAGAAATTTCCTTATTTTCAACTTGTTGGGCATTCCTTTCATTCGAGGAAATCGAGCAGCATCTCATTTACCAGGACAGGCTGCTCCTGCTGTACCCAGTGGCTGCAATTCGGGATGTATCTGGTTCTCAGGTCGCCCCTCACGTACTTTTCCATTCCATAAGTCAGCTCCTTGCCCAGGGCTTTGTCTCTCTCTGCCCATATTATGAGGGTAGGGGAATTTACAACCGGGAATTCGCCGCGCTTGCTCGCAAGGAGAAGCTGAATATTCGATTTATCTCTAAACATCGCCCGATAATAATTAATCCCGCCTGTAAGCGCGCCCGGGCGAGCTGCCGCTTGAGCCAGGAACCGGATATCTTCCTCGGTGAAAGCGCTTTTGTTTATTGCCCAATCGGTAAACACTCTTCTGATGAGATAGTAGTCGTTAGCTCTAAAAAGAGCCTCGGGTATTTTTGGGATCTGGAAGAAAAACATGTACAGCGAACGTCTTAATTGCCTCGGGTTCTTTCTCAAATTCTCGATGAAAGCGATTGGATGGGGGCAATTCAGTACGGCAAGTTTATCGGTCATTTTCGGGTAAAGCATGGCGAAAGACCAGGCCACTGCGCCGCCCCAGTCATGACCAATGATGTGAGCTTTTTCCGAACCGAAATGTTTTATTAATCCGACAACATCGCTTGTGAGTTCGGAGATTCTGTATGATGATACGCCTGATGGTTTGTCGCTCAAGTTATATCCCCTCATATCGGGGGCAATAGCGAGGAAACGCCCGGAGAGAGCACTTATCTGATGCCTCCAGGAGTACCAGCATTCAGGGAAGCCGTGCAGGAAAATAACAGGTTTTCCTTCCCCTGAGAACGCACAGTGGATCTTGATACCGTTTACCCGAACATACTCGAAAGAAATCCCCTCAACCACTGCTGCACCTCCATCCGTAAGTCGTTTTTTCCTGCGGCGCATGTAAAGAAAATAATAACAGAATTGTAGGGATGCGATGCGAAAATGATGCCCGAATCGTTAAGCTCAATGGATTTGGCGGGTATGCACGTTATTCTCTTTTGAATATACTTTAACAGCCTGATGCGTGCGTTTTTTAGGTGGTTTACAGGAGGGAGGAAAAATGAAAGCGGTTGTCATGGGTGGTGGAATGAGCGGTCTTGCGACTGCGATCAATCTGCTTGATCTGGGTATTGAAGTTGCGGTCTATGAATCTGACACCATACTCGGCGGAAGGGCCAGTTCCTGGTATGACGAGGACGGGGATTTAATTGACAACGCGCTTCATGTGTTTTTCCCATACTACGTGAACCTTTTGAATTTCTTTGAGAAAATGGGTATAGCGGACAATATCCTTTGGAAGAAAACCGAGTTTTGCTATGCGCAGCCTGGCGGGAACTTAGCCGTATTAAAATTTAAAGACCTCCCAGCACCATTCCATGCGATGTACGCTTTCGCTCATCTTTTGAAGGATTACAGAGAAGTTCCTCGTTGGAAAGTATTGGCGGCTGCTCTTCCGTTGAGTTCCGGTTTGTTCCTTACAAAGGAGAAGGTTAGCAAGCTGGACAATATCAGCATGGCGACTCTTGTATATAGATTTGCTCCCCTTGAGGGTTTGAAGGTGATGGAGCCGGGGATAAATGGTCTCACCTTCACGCCTTCCCACGCGGTCTCCGCCAAGGTAATGCTTAATTGGGGAATGAAGGTGATGGGATCGGCGAGCACGGCAAGGGTTGGGTTTGCTTACGGCGGCATGGGCGAGATCTGGGTTGATAGATGCCGAGAGTATATCGAGTCAAAAGGGGGAAGGATCTTTCTGAAAACGCCTGTTACCTCTATTGAGATTGACAATGGTAAAGTTAGCGGTGTTGTTGTCGGCAACGGAGAAAGAGTCGAAGCGGACTTATACGTTTCCGCTTTACCGCCTTTTGCCTTGAGACGAGTTCTGCCCGATGATGCTTTTGAACTCGAATATTTCAGGGACCTGTTTTATTTCCAGTATGCGCCATCGCTTTCCCTGCAAGTATGGTTTGATAGGAAAGTGACGGACGTGGATGTTACGTTTTTCTCAAATGATTGCGTGTTCAACACCTACGCTGACTTATCAAACGTTCTTCCTCACATATTTAAAGAGGGCAGCATGTTTGAGATGGTCCTATCGCCTGCGGACCATCTCTTGGGTCTTCCCGATAAGGTGATATTCGAAATCGCAATTGAGCAGATAGAGGATATATTCCTTCACGTAAAGCGGGACATGGTGAGGAAGTGGAAACTTGTCAGGGAAAGGCAGGGCGTGTATCGACCGTTTCCCGGGATGGAATCTCACAGACCATTTCAACGGTCCCCTTATGAGAACCTGTATCTGACCGGTGACTACACGAAGACCGAAGTCAGTTCTGGCGGAATGGAGGCCGCAATCTATAACGCAAATAAGGTCGCTGAACTCATAGCACAGGACTGCATGGGAAAGGCAATCGAACTAAACACGGAATTTAAGCCGAACGAACCTCTCATGAAACTGATGCGGCCGGTCACTATAGCCGCCCTGGCGGTGTTTGCTCTTCGTTCAGTTATGAAATTGAGCAGATTTTTCAGAAAACAGGGTAGCTGAAAATTCGAAATAACGAAATCAATTTGGTCTGCTTGACCACGAGTGTTCCGTGTTGTACGGTCCGAAACCGGGGACTAATGGCTGTTTGATCTTGCCCAAAAGCGCAAGATTCCCGAACGCCCCGAGTAAGTTGTTAACGTTCTCTGTGCCGATGATCTTCAAGATTTTTTCAACTTTGTTCGCGTTATGTCGGAAATACTTGTACCAGAAGCGGTTTTTAATTAAATACGAACGCCTAAATCTTGAGGTGAATCGCTTAAACTCAATTCCAGCGCTCTCGGGATTTATTACCGCGAGCGCAGCTATCTTGCCGCTTATGATTGCTCCAGATATGCCGAACCAAAACATCGGGTCCATCACGCCAGAGATCGTACCGCACAGAATCATTCCCTTATGAAAGAGTCTGGGGTTCTCAGGTGAGGCGATGGGAACGACTCCGGCGGCGGGCGTCCAGTTATCATGCTCAATCCCCTCTTCTCTGAGCATGAATCTCCTGTACCTATCGAGGCATTCTTTTCTCACGGGAGCAGTGCTGAAAAGCAGATTGAAATAATAATCCTCGACGGAAGAGAAGTAACCGTATTCGGTCACACAATCTCCCCACCAGGTGTAGGCGTAGTTGGAAATGGTAGTAGCTCCTCGGGATATCCAGCCTTCCCATCTAAGGTAAGGTATATCAAGCATTTTATATACAGAAGGAGTAAGGCCACAGGCAATGATGGTCGGTATCTTTTGGTTTTCGGCAATTTCTCGCTTGAGTGGTGAACTGAAAACAAATTCCACACCAGAATCGACACATTTTGAATACAGAAGGCTGTCGATACTCGTTGCTCTCGTTCCCCTCTCCACGGCGTAAAAGCCTTCCTGGGGAATCACTATTTTTGTATGGTTGAAGTAAAAGGGAATAGGTCTTGAAATCGGCAGGAAGCATTCACTGATATCAATGCCTATATATCTTGAAGTCGCAACCGGATCTATGGGCGTGACATGTGTTGAGGGATTATAGTCGCTTGAGCCGCCAAATCCAGATTCTTTCTCGTGAACCACCACCTTATAACCTTCCCGGCTAAGCAAATATGCCGCGATCATGCCGGACATTCCGCCCCCATAGATCCGCACTTCTTTGTTTTTCATCTTCGCCCCCGATTCGGTGATGTTGAACGCGTTGTTCCCAATTTGAGACAGTAATTTGGAACAGTAATGGAAATAATTATAATTCGATGTTAAAATTAATTTCCAACTATATATTGCGGTATATCTGGGGAGGAAAAATGCCGAGAAGTAAAGAGATGAGAAAAACAATTCTAGAAGGGGCAAAAACCGTTTTTGCTTCTAAGGGATACGCTGCGACAACGGTTCAAGATATCCTGCAGGTAGCGAAAGTTTCCAGGGCAACCTTTTATAAATACTTTACCAGCAAAAGGCATGTCTTTGTTGAGTTACTGAAGGAGTTTCTAAACTCGCTTTACGAAAACACAATCAATACCATAGATTTTGACAGGAATAACCCACCTGATTTCGATAGTTTTTCAAGACAACTTGAGCTGGGGCTGGTTTTCTTCTACAGATATTTCGTTCAGAACAGCGACATCGTGCGCGTTTATTACAGCGAGGCTTTTGGCAAGGACGCTTCCATATACGCGATCTGGGACGAGTTTGACAGAAGAATGACAGCTGAACTTTCGAGGATTATCGAAAACGGGAAGTGGCTTGGCATTTTCAGACCGGTGAAAGCCGAAGTGATTGCCCAGGCCCTGCTGATGATTTTTATCGAGGTTCCGTACCGCTATACGATAAGCAATCGGAGCAAAGGGATAAATGTGGATGAACTTGCCAAGGAGATGGTTTCATTCGTGATGAACGGCATTGCTCGTGGCGGCGTTCCAATGTTTATAGATGTTTCACCGAGCCAAGTGCCGCAAGTTGAAACGAATCCCGTTGAAAGATACGACTCCAAATCTTAGAAAAATTTGCGCTCATTGAGATTGGTCGAAATTTAGTCATCTTCCGAGAGAATCCCTTCATTTTGCGAGAATTCTCGTAAGTCGTACTTTCCCGCGTGATTGTTGATAATCCTGATGCTGACATTTCGCCAAAGATACCAATTTGCTCAACGCCAGCTTTATTGGTCTTTATACCCGTAAAATGTGGTATTCTCATTTATCTGCCTGGGATAAATATTGTTTGTTGCTTGCTTGTTAAACTGATGTTATTCTCATCGCCTGGAGGTGGTTCAAACGCGCAAAGATTTTGACCATAAGTCAATAGAGGAAAAATGGGTGAAGCTCTGGGCGGAAGAGCAACCATACAAGGCGGTCAGAAACGGCAAGCCGAAGAAGTATATTCTCGTAATGTTTCCTTACCCCAGCGGTCCGGCACACATGGGGCATGTCGCCAATTACACGCTCGGTGATGTTGTGGCGAGATATTTCATTAGAAAGGGGTACGCTGTTCTTCATCCAATGGGCTATGACGCATTTGGTCTTCCCGCTGAGAACGCTGCGATTCAGAGCGGGATACATCCTGCTGTTTGGACGAGGAGAAATATAGAACTTATCCGCAATGACCTAAAGAGGCTTGGGTTTGCTTACGACTGGTCGCGCGAGATATCCACGTGCGAGCCTGATTATTACAAATGGACTCAGTGGTTTTTCATAAAAATGTATGAAATGGGTCTCGCATACAAGGCGGACGCCGCTGCAAACTGGTGTCCCTCTTGTGGAACCGTGCTTGCAAATGAGCAGGTTCTCCCCGATGGCTCTTGCGAACGCTGCGGCGCTTTCGTGGTCTCTAAATGGCTGAATCAGTGGTTCCTTAAGATTACCGACTACGCGGAAAGACTCCTTGATGACATGAAACTTCTCGATGGGTGGCCCGAGCGCGTTTTGACCATGCAGAGAAATTGGATAGGCAAATCCCGAGGCGCCCACGTGGATTTCACTCTCGCATCAACCGAGGAGAAGATAAGGATTTACACGACTCGACCCGATACCCTTTTCGGTGTAACCTTTTTCCTTCTCGCCCCTGAGCATCCACTCGTTGACCGTCTTGCCTCGAGCAACGGTGTTGCAAAGGAAGTCTCGGCGTTTCGAGAGAAACTTGCAGGAAGAACCTCATATGAGAGGTCAGCGATAGACACCGAGAAGGAAGGGGTGTTTCTCGGAGATTACGTGATTAACCCAGTCAACGGGGAGAGGGTACCTGTTTACACCGCGAATTTTGTCTTGATGGAGTACGGAACGGGCGCAGTGATGGCGGTGCCAGCGCACGACCAGAGAGACTTCGAGTTTGCGAGAAAATACGGTCTCCCCATTAAAGTCGTGATTAAGCCTACCAATATGGATCTTGACCCTGAAACCATGGATGCCGCCTATGAAGGCGATGGGACTATGGTTAATTCAGGGGAATTTGACGGTACCCCGAGTGATGTGGGAAGAGAGAAAGTTTGCGATTTTCTCGAGGAAAACTCAATTGGAGAGAGGGCGGTTAATTACAGACTAAGAGATTGGCTCGTTTCCAGACAACGCTACTGGGGCGCACCGATACCTATGGTCTATTGCGACAAGTGCGGAATAGTTCCTGTGCCTGAAGAGGATCTGCCCGTTATTTTGCCTGAGGATTTAGCGCTTGCTGAGGGTGGGAAATCCCCTCTCCCACTTGAGGAATCTTTTTACAAAACGGAATGCCCGAAATGCGGTATGGAAGCAAGACGCGAGACTGACACGATGGACACATTTGTTGATTCGTCCTGGTATTTCTTTAGATACGTAAGCCCTCATGAGGAAAAAGCACCTTTCGATGTAAACGAAATCAAGTTCTGGATGCCTGTAGATCAGTATATAGGGGGCATAGAGCACGCAATATTGCATCTGCTCTACTCCCGCTTTTTCACGAAAGTCTTATACGATATGGGACTCATAAAGTTCACCGAGCCTTTCACAAACCTTTTGTGCCAGGGGATGATTACAAAAGACGGCGCAAAGATGAGTAAGTCGAGGGGAAATGTTGTCACGCCAGGAGAATACATAGAAAAGCTTGGCGCTGACACCCTGAGGCTATATATTCTATTCATGGGTCCCCCCGAATGCGGTAAGGATTGGAGTGATGCGGGCGTAGAGGGTGCGCATAGGTTTCTGTACAGAGTCTGGAGGCTGGTGCATGAAAGGTATTTGGACTTAAGGGATGTTCCCAGGGAAAATTTTGACAGGAATGACAAAAGGCACAGGGAAATGCGGAGTTTGACCCACCGGACCATTCAGAAAGTCACATCGGACATAGAAGAGTTCGCGTTCAACACGGCGGTAAGTTTTATCATGGAACTGGTAAACGGAATCTATAAATATACCGCAGAGGTGACCCCGGACTTTGATGTTCTTGCCGAAGCGGTCGAGACCACCTTAAAATTGCTTGCGCCATTCTCGCCTTTCATAACCGAGGAATTGTGGAGAATTCTTGGAAAATCCGAAAGCATTCACACTTCGGAGTGGCCCGAGCACGATCCATCGCTTGCAATTTCGGAGGAGATAACGTTAGTCGTCCAGGTTAACGGTAAAGTTAGAGACAGGATACTTGTTCCTGTCCATGTTAGCGAAGAGGAGATTCGTAAAAAAGCGCTCGAGTCGGAAAACGTAAAGAAGCATACTCAAGACCGTCAAATCAAAAAGGTTATCATCGTCGGCAAAAAACTTGTAAACATCGTGGTATGATGTATCCCAACTGATGCGAAAACTCGTCGCAGGGATGGACGTTTAGAGAAATAAGCTCCCCTTGTCTTTTTTCAAAAGGAATTGGGCTATAACGTTTGCTTGAATTAACCGATTCTCACCCCTCCTTTTTTCTTGACCGGAATAAATTTTTAAGAATCGAAATCCGGTGCAGGGGGCTTCTTATAAGATCTTTCCCTTGATGGAATGCGAGACCCAAAGACTTGAAAAATGCTTGAATTGCTTAACGGAAAATGGTATGCTCTTAAGCGATGCAAGCAAAATATATGACATCGGCAATGGTGTTCAAGATTAAAGAAAAATTTCGGGAGATTGCGGAAAGTGCTTCAGAACTATCTGCAATACAATATGCGCTCATAATACTCCTTGCCCTGCTTATCATGGCGGGAGCCATAACCTCTTACATAAAATCAAGACCAACCAAGATCGAGATAATCGATTCTCAGAAGAAGGAAAGATGTGGGGAAGAGAAAATCAAAGTCCATGTGGCGGGCGCAGTCATACAGCCGGGGTTATACGAAATGGAAAAAGGAACGAGAGTTGCCGACGCTGTAAAAGCTGCGGGCGGAAGCGCGCCAGATGCGCTAATCGATAAAATAAACCTTGCCGAAACGCTTCGCGATGGTCAGAAAATAACGGTACCTCGAAAAGGAGAAAGCCCGCCTGATGGATCAGGATTGACTGGAATAAATCCGGTAATAAGCGAAAGAAATAAGAAAATAAACATAAACACGGCTTCCGCGGAAGAGTTGGAAACACTGCCAGGTATAGGACCGGCACTCGCTTCGAAGATTGTTAAATACAGAAACGAAAAAGGTCAATTCTCGTCTATACAATCGCTCAAGAAAGTCCCGGGTATCGGTCAAAAGAAATTCGAATCAATAAAAGACCTTGTCGAAATTTAGCTCAAGGGGTTTTCTTTATTTTCTCTTTTTCTTTTCGCTTTGCGCAGGGATTCTTATCGCTTTTGCGCAAAAGGAAGCAATCTGCTTGCCGGTTTTACTTCTGGTTTCTTTTTTCTTTTCTAAACTCTTTTATACAAGGGCAGGTCGAAAACACACAGGCTTTCTCATCTTAATCTTTGTTTTTTTGGCTTCAGGATATACAAGCGCAAGATTCCATCTTTGGACGCTCTTTAATACGCCGTTTTCGAATAAGGAATTCCAGCACGGGGAGGTTGAGGTTAAGGGTATCGTTTGCGGGAATCCCGATCGGAGCGGTCGGTCGCTGCGATTTACCCTGGATACCTTGGAAGTAGCTACCGGGTGCTGTCGGATTAAATGCCGAATGAAAATGTGTGTGAATCTGATGGATTTTGAAGAGAAAACTCTCAAACCCGCATGCGGGGATACTTTGATTTCCTCAGGAAGGATTTTCCAGCTCTCCTACGGGAGATATGAAGCTATCAGGAAAGGTTGCTTGTTCGGCCTGAATGCAAGATTTTCACGGTCTAAATTTTTGAAAAAGGAAGGATTATCAATTGAGAAAATCGCGCTTAATGCCCGAAAAACATTAATAAAAAAGCTTAAGAAGGTGATGCGCGGACCGGACGCACTTCTCGTTTGTAGCATCATGTTTGGGAGGGAAAAAAAAGAAAGCTCAAGTCTCTACGACACGCTCAGCATAGCGGGACTCTCTCATATAGTTGCTGTTTCAGGGTTGCATATAGCTTGTTTTTCTTTCACTGTTCTCTTTTTTCTATCACGTGCCGGCGTTGGAAGGAAAACAAGATATTTATTGGCATGCCTGTCGGGAGGAATGGTCTTGGCTCTTTCCGGTTTTAGACCTTCTGCGTGCAGAGCCTTTATAATGTGCTCGACCTATTTTCTTGGAAAATCGATAAACCGAAGATATGACCCCATAATCGGGCTCAGTTTTGCCGGAATCCTCATGTCCGGTTTCAATCCCTCGATCCTGACCGACACTGGTTTCCAGTTGAGCTTCGCTGCGACTTTCGGGATTTCAATCCTTGCAAGAGATGAACTTACGGATAACGAAAAGACGTTGAGAGAAAATTTAAGGAAATTATTAACGGTCACAACGGCCGCGCAAATTGCGGTCATACCAATTCTCACAATGCACGGCGAAAGCGTATCGCTCTTCGGGGTAATAGCGAATATAGTGGTTGTGCCACTTGTTGGACCCACGCTCGTATCCGGATGGTTGGCGGTTTTGTTATCGTTTATCAATCCGGGGCTCGGAAGATTCCTCGGGTTTATACCCTCCTTTTTCTCGAAGTTAGTTTGCCTGACCGCTTGCCTTGTGGCGAAAATACCCTGCGCATACTTAAGTGGCATAACCAGCAGCGCGGCGCTTATTATATATGTGGTAGGGCTAATATTGCTTGTCAGAAGTTTATTGGACAAAAGGAAGCTCTTCGCACCCTTCGCAGTCATTATGGCCGCTATCGCGGTTCTTTTGTTCCCGGGATTTATTAAGGGGACTTCGGTAGGTCGGGGTAGGGTGGTTTTTTTGGATGTCGGTCAGGGCGACGCGATTCTAATAGAGGATGGCTCGGGAATTTCGGTATTGATTGATGCGGGTCCCGACGAGCGCGACACACTTAAGAAAATTCAAAAACTCGGAGTGACCAACCTCGAGGCGCTTATCATTTCCCACCCGCACAGCGACCACATCACCGGAATGGAGAGGATCATTAGGAACATACCGGTTGGATTGATAGTTAAACCGGGAGTAAAGAATAACCACTCTTTTTTATATGACAAAGCGATGAAAGCGGCCCGCGAAAAGAATATTCCCGCCATAAACGGCGCGAAAGGAATGGTCTTAAGATTGTCAAAGGCGTTTTCTGTTGAGGTGCTGTATCCTTTTGAAAAAGAAATATCAGAAGTGGAAAATCTGAATAACTCCTCCCTTGTGGCTATGGCGAAACTCGGAGAGCAGAGAATTCTTCTTCTCGGTGATTTGGAAAAAGAAGCGCAAATATTTTTGCTTGATGATCATGCAGACCTTTCATGCTCTGTTTTAAAAGTGCCTCATCAGGGTTCAATCGACGCTTTCAATCCTCAGTTCTTGAGGGCTTGTGACCCGGAGGTCGCAGTAATTTGTGTTGAAAGGAATAACAAGTATGGTCATCCATCGACCAAATTCATAACATTCCTCAGAAAAGAAGGTATTAAGGTTTACCGCACGGACGTTCACGGCGACGTAACTGTTTCTTTCGAAGGTGGTAGAATCACAACGGCGACAAAGAATTAGCATTTTGCGTCATGAATACATAAAGAGGGCGACAATGAGAGGTAAAAGGCAAGATATTAAAGTAAAAATCGAAGACCTAAAGCCAGTATATTTTCTCTACGGGGACCAGGAGTTTCTGATGGAAGAATCTCTTTCAAGACTGAAGGAGGCGTTTCGCTCGGATGAAGAGGGAGACCTGAGATTTCAGGAATTTGACGCTTTGGATGAAGATATTGATCATGTTATCGACTCACTTGAGACGGCTTCGATGGGTGGGGGCAGAAGGCTTGTAATACTCAGAAATGCGACCAGGCTCAGCGCGGCAGGCCAAAAGAAACTCATCGAGTACATGAGAGCACCAAACAGCTCAACCGTTTTTGTCGTCGTCGCGCACTTTCCGGAACCGCAGGAACAAAGCCCCGCGAAGACAGAAGCGAAAATTGAAAGCTCTCAGATTTTCAAATTCGCATCTTCGAATTGCGAGGTAGTTCGATTCTCCCTACAGAAAGCCGGAACCAGGATACCTCTCGAATCCTGGGTCATTGAGCGTTTCCGCGCCAGGGGAAAGAGAATCAAACGCGAAGCCGCCGCTTTGCTGATCGAGAGAATCGGTCGGGACCTTCGAGCGCTTTCAGCCTCCATAGAGAGAATATGCCTTTACGCTGAAGACGTTAAGATAATCGAAATTGAGCATATTGATATGCTCACGGATTCCGTCGCCACAAAGGGCATATTTGAACTTGTTGATGCGGTGGCGGACAGGAAAAAGGACATTGCGTTATACACGCTCAACCGCATCATGGAATATTCCGAAAGCGCTGAGAGAGTGTTTATCCTTCTTCTAAGACAGTTCAGGCTTATTTCGAAAGTGAAAATTCTATCGAGGGCAAGAAGTCCGCGGGATATCGGCGAGCGGCTGAGAATTCCGCCTTTTCTCGTGAATAAATGTCTCGAGCAGTCGCGGAATTTTTCCGCCGAAAGATTGAGGTCTTTATTCAAAGAGTTTGAGAAAGCAAATGCGGAACTTCACTCCACTCGGTATTTGCCGGAAAGGGACTACAAGACTCACGTGCTTGAAAATCTGATCTTGAGGATTACGGGTTAAGCGCTCAGCTTTTCGGCGTTTTCAGCCATCTTGTTTAGCGCCCCCGACATGCGCGATTTCTTATTAGCAGCTTTGTTTTTATGGATAACGCCCTTGGTAACCGCTTTGTCGAGGGCTCTGGCCGCGACGCGGTAGGCTTGAACAGCTGCCTCTTTGTCTCCGGACTCCAAGGCTATGCGGAACTTCTTGATCTCTGTCTTGAGCCGTGATTTGATTGCGCGATTGCGCATTCTCTGCCGTTCGGCTTTTCTCATTCTCTTGATTTGTTGCTTTATATTAGGCATTAGACATCCTTCCTTGTGAATTTCTCAAGATTTTAGCATAACGCCTTTGACCTGTCGATACGGCTCTGAAACCGCCCACGGTCGATATGATGGGAATTTTTGGTATTTAGAGGGATAAATTTTTGCAGATAAATAATATTAGGGTTTTGCGTGAACGCAGGGTGTCAGTTTTCAATAATTGGCAAGTGCAGAGGGTCAGGGTTCTTGCGTAAAGTATTTCGAATTAGTATTTTGTGTTCAATCTATCTGTTTGATTAAGACTCTGCTTGGGAAGTGATGGAAACTGAGAATAGAGCATATAAGAAACTTCTGCATAATTGCGCATATCGATCATGGCAAATCTACCCTTGCCGACAGGTTTTTAGAAATCACCGGGGCGGTGGAGCCTGACAAAATAAAACCGCAGTATCTTGATTTGATGGACTTGGAGAGGGAAAAAGGAATAACCATCAAAGCGCAAGCGGTCAGGATGTTTTACTCTTTGGGCGGAGTGCGCTATGAGCTCAATCTGATCGATACCCCCGGTCATGTGGATTTCTCATATGAAGTTTCAAGAACGCTTGCTGCCTGCGAGGGGGCAATTCTTCTCGTGGATGCTTCTCAGGGAGTGGAGGCTCAGACAATCGGAAACCTGAATCTTGCCAAAGAAAACAACCTTCGGATCATTCCAGTTATCAATAAGATTGACCTCCCTACGGCAAGGCCTGAGGAAGTCCGGGAAGAAATAGTCGAGATACTCGAGGTTAAGCCTGAGGAGATTCTTCACTGCTCGGCAAAAACCGGCGAGGGAGTGGTGGATGTTCTAAAGGCGGTAATAGAAAGGATACCCCCACCGCTTGGTGATTCCGCCGAGCCACTGCGAGCGCTGGTTTTCGATTCTACGTATGACCCTTACAGGGGAGTGGTCGCCTTCATTAGAGTGTTAACCGGGAAAATAAATACGGGTGATGAGATACTGATGATGGCCGAGGGAACCGTGTCGCAGGCCGAATCCCTTGGTTTTTTCACCCCGCAAATGAAACCCTCCGAGTCGCTGGGGGCAGGGGAGGTCGGTTTCGTGGCCACTGGAATCAAAGATGTTTCCAAGATACCGGTGGGGGACACCCTGACCCACGTAAAAAGGAAGGCAAAATCCCCTCTTCCCGGTTACCGGAGACCCAAGCCGGTCGTCTTCGCTGGATTTTATCCGGTCGACAACAGGGATTATGAACAACTCAAAGAGGCCCTTGCCAAGCTTCAACTAAACGATTCATCTTTTACTTTCGAGCCAGAAAAATCGCAAGCACTCGGATTCGGTTTCAGATGCGGATTTCTCGGTGTTCTTCACATGGAAATAGTCAGGGAACGACTCGAAAGGGAATATGATCTTGAAATAATAATCACAGCGCCGAATGTCATATACAGGGCGGTCGACAAATCCGGCAACGTGATTCTTGTTAAGAATCCCAGCGAGATGCCACCCTCCAACAGAATCTTAAGGGTTGAGGAGCCCTACGCCTCTGTACTGATAATCACGCCTGGTCAGATGGTGGGACCAGTTATGGAACTTTGCAACCAAAGAAGAAGCATCTTCAAGAACATGGAGTACATATCTTCCAACAGGGTGGAAATTACTTGCGATATGCCGCTTGCCGAGATGGTAGCTGGATTTTACGACCAGCTAAAGAGCCGGTCGAGGGGTTATGCTTCCATGGATTACGAGCTCATTGGTTTTCGGGAAAGCAATCTCGTGAAGCTCGAGATTTTGGTCCACGGTGAAGTTATCGACGCTTTTTCCTCCATAGTGCCTAAAGAACAGGCCCAGTCAAGAGGGAGAGAGCTGGTTCGGAAACTGAAAGAATTCATACCGAGGCAACTTTTTGAGGTCGCTCTGCAGGCCTCTGTTGGTGGAAAGATAATTGCCCGGGAGAATATACCTGCCCGAAAGAAGGACGTCACCGCAAAGTGCTATGGCGGCGATATCACCAGGAAGAGAAAACTCTGGGAAAAGCAGAAGGCGGGAAAGAAAAGAATGAAGATGATAGGAAGGGTCGAAGTTCCGCAGGAAGCTTTTATCGTTGTCATATCCAGGGAAGATCAGGATTGATTTCGCCCCCATTTTAAACGCCTGTTATTGCCTGCCCAAATTAGCACTCTATTTAAAGGAGTGCTAAAATTTAGATGCGAAACGCCCGAGGAGATGGTGGTGTTTCTATTAGAATTAAATAATAAAGAAATCTTTCAGGGGAGTTGACCGAAAGATGAACCTGCCCGAACTTGATAAGCGAAAACAGCAAATACTAAAGGCGACAGTTCAACGCTATATACTATCGGGGAAGCCGGTAAGTTCTAAACTGATTGCGGAAACTTGCGAGCTGGGCGTAAGCCCGGCGACAATACGCAATGAGATGGCGATTCTTGAGAAGATGGGGCTTATAAGCCAACCCCATACGTCCGCAGGAAGAGTCCCCACAGACCTCGCGTACCGTTACTACGTGGATATGCTTACCGAATACCCGAGCCTTCCGGCTGATGATTCTGCCGCAATTGAAAGAATATTTACCGAACGTTCACGGGAGCTGGAAGCGCTTTTAAGGGAGGTGTCGCTTCTTCTCTCGAGTCTTACAAAAAGCGCGGCAATGGTTTTCGCTCCATTCCCGCCGGCTGATACCGTGAGGAATATCGACATGATCAGGATAAACGGACAGAAGGTGGTGGTAATTGCTATCACTGCCAAGGGAGAGGTTTGCAAGAGGTTTATTATCACAAACCAAAAACTGAGGTCAGAGGTTATAGAGAAGGTTCAGCGGTATTTGAACGATATGCTAAAAGGAAAGAATGCGGATGCGATAAACCGTGAGGCAATTGTAAGAAAAACAAGCCTTGGTAAAGCGGGCAAGGAACTCATGGAAAAATCGCTTGAGGCAATCCAGGAATATATGAACACTATCGAGGAACACGTATTTATCGGGGGTACGGCGAATATCGTAAGAGAAATGGAAAAAACCGGCGCCGAGTGGGTGCAGATGCTGCTCGAGGCTCTTGAAAAGCAGTACATTATACTCAATCTCCTTAAAGAAATAATAAATGAAAACAAGCTTATGGTTAGAATCGGCGAAGAGAACCCTATAGATGAATTAAGGAAGTTCGCATTTGTTGGAGCCAGTTATTCTGTGGCGCCCGGGATACTCGGTTCACTCGGGGTTGTGGGACCGAAGTACATGGACTACGCGCGCGCTATCGGCGCTGTGGATTATCTTGCCAAGACCCTCGGAAAACGACTCATGAGTCTGAAGGGTTGACGGGGGTATCAGGTGTGCACGACGAAATCGAGCAAGACCTTTACGAAATCCTTGGTGTAAGCAGAAACGCTACTAAATCTGAGATAAAAGCCGCTTACCGCAAGAAGGCCCGCGAATGTCACCCGGATGTCGCAAAAGACGACCCTGAAAGTGAGAGGAAATTCAAGGAGCTCACTTTCGCGTACGAAATTCTCTCGGATGATGTGAAACGCCGCGACTACGACATGTGGGGACTTGAGGGGCTGAAGCGGCATGGCGGCATTGAGTATGCCGGTTTCACCACTTTCCAGGACTTAATAGACATGTTCTTCAGTGGGCCGTTCGGCTCGCCTTTCAGGAGAACTACAACGTCCTCAAGAGTTGTTATACGGGGAAGAGATTTAGAAGTGCCAGTAAGTCTCACGCTCAAGGAGGTCCTCAGCGGGGTCGAGCGCGAGATCGAATACGAACGATTGGTCCTATGCGGCGAGTGTGATGGTACCGGGATGATGCCCGGCACTCACCTCAATGATTGCAAGGAATGTCGCGGAACCGGCCAGATCACGACGAGACGCGACAACTTCTTCGGGACTTTCCTGACCTCGCGGACTTGCAGGATATGTGGCGGAACCGGCAGGGTAATGACTCATCCGTGTTCAAGATGCGCAGGTGAAGGTAGGGTCAAGAAAGTCGAAAACCTTAAAGTGCACGTGCCTCAAGGCCTGGAGGATGGGGACCACTTGAGAATAAGGGGAAAGGGGGACGATGGCGTAAATGGCGGTGAACCCGGCGACCTTTATGTTGAAATAAGAATAGAGCCAGATAGCAGGTATATAAGGGATGGCGAAACGATTTACACCGAAGTTGAAGTTGATATGGTTGATGCTGCTCTCGGCTGCGAAATGAACATGGATTCTCTGGATGGACCAATTAAGCTGGCGGTTCCTCCGGGCACGCAACCCGGCGATATTATAAGAGTTAAAGGAAAGGGATTACCCAGGAGGGGCGGGCATAAAAGAGGCGACATGATAGTCGCGGTTAAAGTGCTCGTACCCAAAAAGATTTCCGCAGAGGAGAGAAAAATTCTCGAGAAGTTGCGTGGTTTAAGAAGCGAGAATGTGCAGAGGTGAGAAATTTACGGGTGGAATGAGAACCGGGCGCGGTTTTTGTTCCAATCTCGAATTGCTATGGGATTGCCTCTTTTTTATATTGAGGAAAAGAATATCGATGCCAGGCGTGGTATGGTCGTTCTAACAGGTAAGCACGCACATCATCTTTCAAAGTCACTGAGGGTTAAAAAAGGGGACCGCGTCAGCTTGGCGGACAGCAAAGGTAATGTTTTCAAATCCAAGGTGATTTCGCTTGACACGACGAGCGTTTATCTCGTGGTCGAGTCAAGAGCATTCTTCGAGAAGGAACGCCCCCGGATCGTTCTTTACCAATCAGCCCTCAATCGATTCTCGATGGACGAGGTTATCTCTCGGGCGGCTGAGAGCGGAGTTGACAGAGTTATTCCCTTCTTATCTGAAAGGTCGGTCATACGCCGAAAAGATGCAATTATTGATAAGGTCGAGAGAATGAGGCGTGTCGCGGTGGAGTCGTCAATGACTGCGAGAAGGCCCTGGGTGCTGGAAATCGATGCCCCGTATACCCTCAAGGAGGTACTCAAAAATACGGAGGAGGGGCTCGACATAGTTCTCTGGGAAAAGGAGGAAAAGCATTCGCTTTCGGATATTCTTCCGGAGGAGTCTCCCCCTGTCATACGCATTTACGCCGGGCCTGAAGGAGGCTTCAGCGAAAATGACATTGCAGGTTTCTCTTCGAGAGGTTTCAAGTTCGCGTCCCTGGGTAACTTGAACTTAAGGGCTATCTCGGCTGGTTCTTATGCGTCGATGCTTATCCGATACCATTACGGGTCGCTGAACACTTTATGGGGGGATCGCCCGATTGGTGGAGAAAACATATGACCTAATAACGCTCGGTTGCAGGGTCAATACGGCGGATTCTCTAAAAATCGAAAGAGAGCTAAGCAGGCGAGGTTTCAGAAAATGCGCTATTTCGGAGGCGCCTTCTTTCTGGATCATCAACACATGCGCCGTCACGGCGGAAGGAATGCGTAAATCTCGAAAAACTGTGAGAAAATGCGCCCGGACCGGGATACCTGTGTACGTTACCGGCTGCGCCTCTGAAATGGAGCCTGCTACGTTTGAGAGTATGGGAGATAACGTGCACGTCGTAAGAACGAGAGATGAAACGACCATCTTCGATTTCATAACCGCAAAAGAAAATCCTGGTGAACCAGTGCCATGGTCCTGTTCAAACTTAGTCCGGGTGCCGTTGAAAGTTCAGGACGGATGCTCGAGATATTGCAATTACTGTATCGTGCCGTATTTGAGAGGCAAACCTGTAAGCAGACCCATGAGAGAAATCATTTCGGACACTGCTGATCTTGTTTCTGCCGGCGCGCGGGAAATAATCATATGCGGCATTGATCTTGGTTCATACAATGACCCGGTGGAGGGGGGACGTCTTGAGAAGCTCATCAAGAAAATTCACGAGGCTTTTCCCTCCATCTGGATAAGACTCAGCTCTATTGAAATAAATGACATAACGGGAGGCATCCTTCAGTCCATTGCGGGTGGTATTGCATGCGAACATCTTCACTTACCTCTGCAAAGCGGGGATGATCGTGTGCTTGAGAACATGGGAAGACAGTACGATACTGATTTCTACAGGGAGAAAGTTGCTAATATTCGCGAGAGGATTCCTTCCATTGCTATTTCAACTGACGTGATGGTTGGATTTCCCACAGAGGACGAACCGGCGTTTTCAAACACGGCGACCTTTCTCAAAGAGATAGGTTTCTCGAGGGTGCATGTCTTCAAGTATTCCTCGAGAAAAGGAACTAAAGCCTTCGCGCTGGGGGACCCTGTTGAGTCGAAGGTCAAGGAGCGCAGGGCTCTTGTTTTAAGGGAAGCCGCGAGATTATTGAGTTATGAGTTCCATCGAAGATTCTTGAGAAATCGCGTGGATGTTCTAATAGAGGGACCCGTAGGCGAAAGACCGGGCGTTCTCTTCGGAAGAACCAGAAATTTTGCGGGGGTTTTCGTAAGGGGAGAAGCCCGACTCACGGGAGCGTTCGCCACGGTGGAGGTGACCGGGGCAAGTGCACAAGGCATGGAAGGGAATATAATTGAAGTAAAGGATTTTTCAGAGAAAGGAGAGTTGAGTTGGAAGAATGTTTATTCTGCAGAATCGTAAAAAAAGAGGTTGGAAGCGAAATAGTCGCTGAAAACGCCAACGCTATCGCTATCAGAGACATAAATCCCCAGGCACCCGTCCATATTCTGGTGCTCCCAAAAGAACATATAGCGTCGCTAAAAGATATAACAATTGATAAATGCGACGTTATAACCGATATTTTCATGTTAATCAACGAACTTACGGTCTCTGAAGGGATTGTTCAGACGGGTTTCAGAATCGTAATAAATCAAGGGGAGGACGGGGGTCAGGAAGTTGACCATCTTCATTTCCATCTTCTCGGCGGGAGATTTATGAGGTGGCCTCCCGGTTAATATTTTCTGGCAGTATGGTTTGCACGCAACATTGAAATGTGCTCACCCCCTTTCGAAGTGGCCTCCCGGTTAATATTTTCTGGCAGTATGGTTCATCTGAAAGAGTGTTTTGCGCAAAAGCCTCGAGTCAATCTGTGAATCGAGAGGACTGATAATATGGGCTTGAAGGAAAAAATAAACGGAGATTTGAAAGAAGCAATGCTTGCAAGGGATAAAATACGCACTTCGACCCTGAGGTTGCTGATAGCGTCGATAAAAAATGCGGAGATAGAGAAAAGACGGGAAATCTCAGATGAGGAATTTATCGAAATCATAAACCGGGAGGTCAGGAAAAGAAAAGAGGCGATAGCGGAGTTTGAAAAAGGAAACCGCCCTGATCTTGTGGAAAAAGAGCTTTCTGAAATGAATATCCTCAAGCAATATCTCCCAGAAGAAATCCCTGTTGAAGAATTGAAGAAAATGCTAGCCAGAGTGATTGAGGAACTGGGCGCTTCATCGCTGAAGGACCTCGGCAGAGTGATGTCAAGAATAATGCCCGAAGTGAAGGGAAGGGCGGACGGCAAGATGGTGAATCAGCTCGCCCGGGAAATGCTCGGGGTCGATTAGTTTAACTCATTTAAAAGCGGGGGAAAGCAATTGAGCAAGCAACTCTCCGAAGTGAAGATCGTGGTGCCCGGCAGGCATTCCATGGTCTCTCTTCTGGGACAGCAGGACCGTTTTCTCAAAGCGGTTGAAAGTTCGTTCGGGTGCCGGATAGTGGCCAGAGGTAATGAAATCGACATAAAAGGCGAGGAGCGCGAAGTTGAGCAGTGCACGAGACTATTTGAGGAACTGATTGCTCTCCTTGACGAAGGAATGGTGATAACTCTAGAAAACCTCAACGTTGCCATCGAGATGATAAAGAGCGGCAACAAAGTAAAGCCAACAGAGGTCTTTAAAGACGCTGTGCTGACCGCCAGGGGAAAAGTCATCAGACCGAAAACCGTCGGACAAAAGAAGTATGTAGAAATTATGCGAAAAGCAACGATAGTGTTCTCAATAGGTCCTGCGGGGACCGGAAAAACTTACCTCGCGCTCGCCTACGCGGTGCAGTGCCTGCTTGACAGGACTGTTGATAGATTGATATTAACCCGCCCCGCAGTGGAAGCTGGGGAGAAGCTCGGATTTCTACCAGGCGACCTTTACCAGAAAGTTGATCCGTATCTTCGACCTCTTTACGATGCTCTTTACGAGATGCTGGGGGCGGAAAAATTCCACAGGATGATGGAACAGGGAATAATCGAGGTGGTTCCTCTCGCTTTCATGCGGGGCAGGACGCTTAATGACTCGTTCATCATACTTGATGAGGCTCAGAACACGAGTCCGGAGCAGATGAAGATGTTTCTTACGCGGATTGGTTTCGGTAGCCGCGCTGTCATAACGGGAGACATAACCCAGGTCGATCTCCCGAGAGAAATGGAGTCCGGTTTAATGGTCGTCAGAGAGATTCTTGATGGCATAGATGGTGTGGAGTTTGTTTATCTTGACGCGGGCGACGTTGTCCGTCACAGGATTGTCCAACAGATCGTTGAGGCATATAAAGAATATGAGGCAAAAAAGAAAGAGCAAATTTCATCAAAAAACAAGAAATTATGAACTATCGCCGCTACCTCGATAACGTGAACAGACTCAGAACACGTCTTGATAAGATATCCTTGCGGACAAGGCGTCTTTTAACCGGTTTATGCCTTTTCATCATAATACTTTCTGTGCTTGCCTTTGAGATCCAGCCAGGTGGAGGCTTGGAGGTAGGAAAGCCGAGTCCGAAGAATATTTACGCGCTCAAAGATTTCGATTTCTTAGACATGCAAAAAACGGCGCAGAGGCGAAAAGAAGCCGCGCTGAGGGTTGCTGATGTTGTGGTGTATGACGGGAGGGCCGCTTCAAGAAACCTCGAGGATCTTGTGGATTTCTTCGCGCTATTCAGTGACAAAAACTCGATGACTTTTGTGGACGTCGAGAGGAAGGCGGAAGAACTATCCAAGAAATATGGCGCCCAAATCACGTCAGAGACTCTCACTCAATTGCTACAGCTAACCCCTGAGGATTTGGACCTCGTTAACGACGCTTCCTATCTGGTGTTGTCCGAGATTGTCAAATCAAAGATAACCTCTGAGAACCTGGAGGAGTTCAAAGCCTCATGCAGAGCTAGAATCGCAAAAGCCCTTTCTCACAGTTCACTGGCCAGCCTTGCGCAAACGGTTGTTGAATCGTTTCTCCGACCCAATTCTCGCATAGATTACGCCGAAACGCAGGCTCGGAGGCTTGAGGCTATGAACAAGGTTAAGCCTGTTTATACCACTGTGAGACAAGGCGATCTGATTGTCTCACGCGGCGAGCTGGTTACCCGGGACATAGCCGAAATGGCAAAAATCGCCGGAGTTACAGGAATAGCCATCCGTCCGTTAACAGTATCCCGATATGCGGTGATCCTCCTCGTTATTCTCGTGCTTTCCGGGCTTTACCTTTCCAGGTTCCAAAGGATGTATTACGATAGCCCAGGTATGTTGGCGCTTCTTTGTTCCTTGTTGGTCTTTTTTACTCTTGTTGCCAAACTGCTCTCATATCTGTACTTTTCACTTTCTCAAACATGGATGTTCCTGTTACCCATATCTGCGATAACTATCATCACCTCTGTTCTTTTTAACTCCGATCTCGCCATACTTGCTTTGCTGGTATGCAGTGTTATGACCGGTATAAATTTTGCGGGAAATTTCCAGCCAGCGGCGTTCACGGCGCTTGGCGGCTCAATTCCCGCGTTCCTCGCCAGTCGGAAGTCGGATAGACATGAGTTAAGAACGGCGGGTCTTATTACCAGCGCCTGGCTTGGATTTGTTGCTTTCGGCATAAGTTATCTTACTACCTCCAAAAGTTCAGTTGTTTTGAATACTACAGTGGGTTTCTTGAACGGGGTGGCTTTTTCAATAATGGCTATGGGCATTCTTCCGTTTCTCGAAACAACGTTTAGAATCACTACCCACGCCTGGCTTCTTGAACTTGCTTCTCCTGAGCAACAATTGCTTAAGGAGCTTTCCTTGAAAGCCCCTGGTACTTACTCCCACAGCATCATGGTTGCAAATCTCGCCGAAGCAGCGGCAAGAGAAATCGGGGCAGACCCGATATTAGCAAGAGTCGCCGCTTACTATCACGATATTGGAAAGATAAAAAGACCGCATTTTTTCATTGAGAACCAGCCTCCCGGACGCAGTCCTCACGAAGGATTGAAACCGAGCCTGAGCGCGCTTATTATCACAAGTCATGTTAGGGATAGCGTGGAAATACTTGAAAAGAACCACTTCCCGCCTGACATTATCTCGATTATCAGGTCTCACCACGGAACGGGATTTGTGAGATATTTCTACGAGAGGGCTCTTGAGCGAATGCCTGAAGAAGGCGAAATCGATGAAAGCCGATTCAGGTACAGATATGATCTGCCTAAGGGGAAGACCGCGGGCATCCTGCTTCTTGCTGATTCTGTCGAAGCAACTGCTAGAACTCTCCCGAGAAGGACTCCCGCAGCCCTTGAACAGATGATTGAAAGGATAGTTAACGAAAAGCTAACCGCAGGCCAGCTCGATCAATCGGATTTGACCTTCAGGGACCTGAAAAGAATCAAGATGGCTTTTTTAAAGATACTCGGAAGTTCTTACCATCCGAGAATGGAATACCCCGCGGTCGTAGTACTGAAAGGTGAATCGCGCAATGGAAGTGAATTTAACATCAGAGACAAAATGGGACCCAGAAAAAGAACGAAAGCTAACAGAAAAAGTGAAAGCAATGCTTCATAAAATAGCGGGTAACCCGAACGTTGAAGTGAGCCTCCTAATAGTCGATGCGGATAGAATGACCGAGTTAAACTCCAGGTATATGGGGAGGGACGAACCAACTGATGTTCTTGCCTTTCCGATGGTGGAAAGTCCCGAAATCAAGTCGTTTCTAAGTCAGAATCACGCTCATCCGGAGCCGCTGGGAGACATAGTGATCTGCCTTCCGGTGGCAAGAGACCAAGCCGGGGAGCGCATGAGTTCAGAGATGGAAGAAGTGGAGCTTTTGGCCGCCCATGGGCTTCTTCACCTTCTTGGTTACGAAGACGACACCCAAGAAGGCAGACAGGAGATGAGACGCTTGGAGGCGTTACTATTGGAGCGCATGTCCGACCAGAATTGCGCGGGTGATTGAGATGCCGGTGGCTCTCGGTATCGTGGCCCTTGTGATATTGCTTCTTTTGGCGGGTTATCTTGCCGCCTCCGAGGCTTCCCTGATGCGCTCGAGCAGAGTGAGGGTGCGCTACCTCGTTGAGAAAAAGGTGAGAAAAGCCCAAATTCTCGAGGACCTGATAGAAAAACCGGAAAGTTTCCTTCCTTCTTTACTTTTAATGGTGCTCATCGTCCAACTAACATCCGCGTCGCTTGCGACCTGGTTGGTCACGAGAATTTCAGGAAACGCCGGCATTGGGGTTGCCGCCGGGACAGCTCTGATAACCGTTATGATGTTTGTCTTCGGTGAACTCATTCCAAAGGCTTACGCGAGTCATAACTCCGAGAAAGTAGCTTTAAAGGTTGTCAAGACAATCGCCCTGCTTGGTAAGGCACTGCGTCCTGTAGCAATGGTGCTCGAGGGTTTCGCAAGTGCTTTTATGCGTTTCATTCTCCGCAAAGAGCTAACGGTTGAGGCCATTGTCCATGATGAGGGCGAGATCAAAGCGATGGTCGCTGCTGCTGAGGAAAATGACGTGATAGAGGAAGAAGAAAAAGAGATGATACATTCTGTCTTCGAGTTTGGGGACATGATAGTTCGAGAGGTTATGGTCCCGCGTCCGGACATGGTTGCAATTCCAATCGATTCGGCGGTACGCGACGCGCTTGTCGTTGTGATTGAGAATGGGTTTTCGAGAATACCTGTTTTTGACGGGAACCTTGACAACATTTCGGGCATTCTTTACGCAAAGGATTTGCTGTTTTACTTAAAGGAAGGAAAGCTTGACCAAGAAATAAAGGACCTTATACGCGAAGCCTATTTTATTCCTGAGACGAAGAGGCTTGGCGACTTGTTGAAAGAACTTCAAAGGCGGAAAGTTCACATGGCTATTGTCGTTGACGAGTACGGTACCGTCACCGGTCTGGTTACGATCGAGGATCTTCTCGAGGAAATCGTTGGAGAGATTTTTGATGAGTATGACAGGGAAATCAAGCTTATAGAGGAGATATTCCCGGGGAAATACGGTCTCGACGCGAGGTTGAGCATAGATGACTTAAACGAGCTCATGGACACCGAAATTCCATCTGAAGATGTGGATACGGTTGGGGGTCTCGTTTTGAAGGTTCTTGGAGAAGTGCCTAAACCAGGGGCATCTTTTGTTCTCAACGGTCTTGTGTTCACTGTCGAGAAGGTCAGGAATAACAGGATTTCAAAAGTCACGGTGGAAGTCCTCGGCGAAGCCCCTGAAACCGAAAATCAGGAATTTGAGTAGGCAATGCTTGAATCCGTTTCAATGGGAGGGATCAGGATACTGACCTCCCCCGCAATTCGGGAAAATCATGGTATATTCATCGGTTTCACAAGCAGAGATGGAGGGGTAAGCGCCGGAAAATTTAGAAGTCTCAATCTCTCATACAAAGTTGGCGATGAGTCCCGAAACGTTGCCAGAAACCGCGTTTTACTTGGATCGAGTATTGGGATTCCTCCCGACCGGTGGGTCGCGCCCAGGCAGATTCACGGCACACACGTCAAAACCGTTTACGATTCAGACGCTGGTAAAGGGGGCGTCTCAGAGGAATCTGCAGTTTCCCTGGCAGACGGTCTCATAACCAGCTATAAGGAACTTGCGCTCATTGTGCTCGTGGCAGATTGTGTGCCTGTCCTACTTTTCGAGCACAAGTGTCGCGTGGTCGCTGCCGTGCACGCCGGTTGGAGGGGTGTTCTTGGGGGTATCGCTGTAAGTGCTGTAAGAAAGATGAGAAAGTATTACGGATGCGGTCCATCAAAAATATCCGCTATTCTCGGTCCTCACATCGGTCCCTGTTGTTTTGAGGTTGGGCACGATTTGGCGAAACGCTTTGAGGAGGAAATTGGGCAAAGTGTCGTCAGACAGAGAGAAGATGATGGTTATTTTGTAAATTTGGGAAAGGCACTCAGTTTTCAACTCGAGTTCGAAGGGCTGAAGCCAAACCATATCTGTTTTACTGGCAAGTGCACATGTTGTGAGGACGATTATTTCTCATACAGGCGCGATGGGGGAACTACCGGCAGACAGTGCGGGATAATATTCTCTTTCTGAGTTTATTATTAGCATTGGGGGAGAGTCAAAATGAGAAGGGTCAGGGTTGTCATTTTCGGAAGGGTTCAAGGGGTCTTCTTCAGGGCGGAGACCAGGCGAATCGCCAAAGAGCTCGGAGTATCCGGTTGGGTTAGGAATGTTCCGGATGGCTCCGTGGAAGCGGTCTTTGAGGGTCCTCCCGAAATGGTTGAGAAAGCCATTGAATGGTGCAGGGAAGGTCCTCCAGGAGCGATAGTGCAAAAGGTTGAAATGTACGATGAAAATCCGTGTGGAGAAAAAGGTTACAAAATAATATATTGAGACGAAATGAGACACTCGCGCTCGGGTCGCACAAAGTAGCGGTGAAGGGAAGGATAAGAAAGTAATCGAAAAATAATATGAATAAGATAGAAAAGAACGTATTACGCATCAGGCAAAGAATTGCGGAAGCGGCTTTGCGGGCGGGCAGAGACACGCAGGAAATAATACTTCTTGCTGCCGGGAAAAACAGAACCGCAGAGGAGATAAGGGGGGCGATAGAAGCAGGGGTTGATTGCGTAGGTGAGAATCGAGTCCAGGAGTTGCTGAAAAAAATAGAAGCGCTTGGCAATTTGACTGAATGGCATTTTATAGGGCATTTGCAGAGGAATAAAGTTAAGTATTTGCCGGGCAAGGTGTCCATGATACATTCAGTTGATTCACTTGGGCTGGCGAAGGAAATATCCAAGAGAGCGCTTTTAGCTGGAGAAGAGATACCCGTGTTATTGCAGCTCAATATTGCCGGAGAGGAAAGCAAGTTTGGGTTTGAACCCGGAGATATTTACAATGTCATTGATGAGATGCTCATTCTAAAAGGAGTGAGACTCGTTGGTCTGTCAACGATAGCTCCTTTTACAAGGGATGCAGAAGAAGTGCGGTGGGTTTTCCGGTGTTTGAGGGAAACGAAGGATCAAATTGAAGACCGTTTTGGGATAGAATTTAAGCACCTGTCGATGGGCATGACAAACGATTTCGAGTGCGCTATTGAGGAAGGGTCCACCATAGTAAGGTTAGGAACAGCAATTTTTGAAGGCATATAAGAAGAGTATAGTTTCGTTACGACGAGGAGGTAGCGATGCCCGGTTTTTGGGCCAGAATGCTTGATTGGCTTGGTTTGCGCGAACCGGACGAGTTCGGTGAAGTGCGGGCAAGGGAAGAGGCAGTGGAGGAAATTTCCGAAAGGGTGCCGCGGAGAAGAGGCACTGAAAGGGTTCTTCAGCCCGTGGTGGAGGCTCCGGCGCGCGTGCACGTCATCGAGCCAAAAAGCTTCAACGATGCCGAACAGATTGGCGCCAAGTTCAAGAACGACACCCCGGTAATCGTTAACCTCCAAAACATTGATAGAGAACTGGCGAAGAGGCTCATCGACTTTGTCAGCGGGTTAACTTACGGACTGGACGGTGGAATTCAGCGGGTAGCGGAAATGGTATTCCTTCTCACACCTGCGAACGTGGAAGTTTCAGCCGAAGACCGCAAGTGGATGAGAGAAAAAGGCTTCTTTAACCAATTCTGATTTCCCCACCGGAGGAATTTTTGAGAAAGGTCGGTTTGATTGGCGTCGGCAATATGGGTGAGGCTATGCTCCGTGGCTGGCTGAGCTCCGGAGTCATCGAGAAGAGCGAAATTGTCGCGTGCGAAAAGAGCGCAGAAAAAAGGGAAAAGATAGCAAGCAGGTATCGAATTAGAGTTTTACAGGAACCCAGGGATGTCGCGGAATTAACCGAGATCATCTTTCTTGCCGTGAAACCTCAGGATTCCAGGGAAGTGCTCGAGGATATTGCCGATACCCTGGACGATGAAAAATGCCTGGTCTCCATTGCCGCCGGACTCAGCGTGGATTCCATTCGAATGGCTATTGGTTCGAAAGCTTGCGTCGTGAGGGTTATGCCCAATATATGCGCAAGATCACTTGCCTCCGTTTCGGCTTACTGTGTTGACCTGGGTAATTATAAAGATGGTTTGGAAGACATAAAACTCCTTTTGTCTGGTTTTGGCGAGGCGATTGAAGTATCCGAGGACCAAATGAATCTTATCACCGCTGTGAGCGGCAGCGGTCCCGCTTACTTTTTCTACCTCACTGAGGCGCTTATAAAAGCGGCGATCTTGCTTGGTCTCGATGAGAAAATCGCCGCTCTTTTGGCGCGAGAAACGCTTTGGGGATCAGGAAAATTGTTGAAAGAATCGGGTTTGACTCCTTATGAGTTGAGGATGGCTGTATCCAGTCCCGGCGGAACAACCGTCGCGGCAATTGGTGAGCTTGAGAACGGAGGATTTGAAGAACTCGTGAGGAAAGCAGTATCCAGAGCCATGAGAAGAGCCGAGGAGCTCACGAAGTAACAAAAAGCACATTGGGAGGTATGAACCATGACAATAACTCCTCAGGATATCCATCACAAAGAGTTCAAATCCGCGCGGTTTGGAGGGTACAACGAGGAAGAAGTGGATTCGTTTCTGGACTTAGTGGCTGACGAACTGGAGAGGCTTATTCACGTTAATGAGGATCTCACACAGCAACTTGAAGCCGCAAGGAAGCGGGTACAGGAATTTGAGGAAATGCAAAATTCCCTGCAAAACGCGCTGTTAACCGCATCTAAAGCGGCGGAAGTAATGAAAGAGCAGGCACGACAGGAGTCCGAGGCTCTTATAGAAAAGGCGAGGCAGGACTCGGAGGCTGCTTTGAACAGGGCGCGGGAACAGGCAAGGGATTTGATATCTAAAGCTCAAGCCGAGCGCACGAAGATAGAAAGAGAGATAGCAAGGCTTAAAGAAATCAGGGGGAGCTATCTTGATTCCCTGAGGGAAATAGCGGCATCTCATCTCAGGGAAGCCGAAAGGATTTTAGAGTCTGAGAAGTCGGATGTTTCCAGTGGCGATATCAGATACGCTGGCAGCGAAACAGCCATCGAGGACGTGTTAACCGAGGAAAAGGAATCTGTCCCGGCGATTGAACACGTCGAAGAGGCGAAGGGCGATTCCAGGGAAATTGCCGACCAGCAAGAAACAACAATTGCCAAGAGGATAAGCGATAGTGATAAAAGAGGGCAGTCCAGCTCTGAGACGGTGGAGAGAAAAGATACACCGGAACAGACCGAAGCAAAAATAGATGTCGATAAAGAAACCGAGGAGGATGTTACCCGGGTTAAGACTGAAAAGACCCCTGAACTCAAGCAGGGAGGGAACACCGAAATTGTGGATCAGGGTTCCGGGGATACAAAAAGAGCAGACCTGGGGGAGGAAACGGTCTCGAGCTCAGATTTAATAAACGAGATTTTAGGAGCGAAAGACGAGGAAAATCCGTACGTTGAGCTGCTCGGGCTTGAGGAAGATGAGAAAGAGCGCGGAAAGCGGGGGCGGGTTTTCCGGAGAGAAAAGAAAGAGCGGGACCTGTTTTGGGAATAGGCAAATCCCGACTGTTTTGTTCATGTCGCTTACCTTAAAGAATCAGAGATTTTGTTGAGCGCTTCAAAAGAAAATCAAACCGAGTGTAAACTCACTAGCGTGAAAGTTTCTCCTGGATCAAAAAAGACTGAAGTTATTGTTCTGGGTGACGGCTCTCTAAAAGTGCAATTAAAATCTCAACCTAAAAAGGGCAAAGCCAACAAAGAACTCATCTCAGTTATTTCAATTTTTTTGGACCTACCCGAGAGCTCTTTGAAAATCATTAGGGGCGCAACAAAACGTCACAAGATTATCGAAATCGTTACTAAGTAGCGGCATTATTTATTTGCTTGTATTGCTTAATCTTTGATTGTATAATCTTTATCGATGAAGGAATCTGGCAAGCAAAAGATTAGAATATTTATCGGAATCTCCCTCAGCGAGGAAGCAAGAGATTACGCCGCCTCAAAAATCGACCAGCTGTCCAGGTTAATAACAGGCGTTCGCTGGGTACGCCCCGAGAACCTTCATATAACACTTAAGTTCATTGGATGGTGTGACTCTTCCGTTGTGCCGGAGATAGTAAAGATAATGAGTCAATGCTCGAAGTTTTTGCCCGCAAAGGTATCTGTGGGGGGCGTGGGAGGTTTTCCGTCACATGATCGTGCTAAAGTTATATGGGTAGGCGCCGGTGATATCGAGGGTAAGCTTGAAAAAATGTTCCGAATGATCGATGGAAGACTTACCAGGATGGGTATAAAAAGCGAGAAAAGAAAGTACCATCCCCACATAACCATTGGACGGTCCTCAGGCGGCCCAGTGGCTGTCCCATCGATAAGCGAACGGGAAAACGACAGTCCCATTTTCTTCACGGTTGAAGATATCATACTTTTCGAAAGCGAGCTGAAAAGCTCGGGCGCCGAATATTCTGTCCTTCAGAGGATAAAGTAGTTATAGAGTTTTTGGCATGACTGGTACGGCTTTTTGATAAAAATTTTGAAAGAAACCATTTGAAAGGGTGACCCAAATTGGATAAGGAAAAATCTCTCGAAATGGCGCTTATGCAGATAGAAAAACAGTTTGGGCGTGGATCAATAATGCGTTTAGGCGCTGAGGCTGACCGCATGTCCGTGGAGGTCATACCCACAGGCTCGATTGCGCTGGATATAGCTCTGGGCGTCGGAGGGCTTCCGAGAGGGCGTGTTGTGGAAATATTCGGTCCAGAATCGAGCGGAAAGACAACTGTGGCGCTCCACGTGATCGCTGAGGCTCAAAAACTGGGAGGCACCTGCGCGTTCATCGATGCGGAAAACGCCATGGATCCCCAGTACGCCAGTGCAGTAGGGGTCAATATTGATGAACTCTTAATAAGCCAACCCGACACCGGCGAGCAGGCCTTGGAGATAACAGAGGTTCTTGTCAGAAGCGCCTCGATCGACGTGATTGTCATCGATTCAGTGGCGGCGCTGGTTCCCCGCGCGGAAATAGAGGGGGAAATAGGCGATTCTCATGTGGGTCTCCAGGCGAGGTTGATGTCCCAGGCTTTAAGGAAACTTTCAACGGCAATAAACAGATCAAGAGCCGTGACGATTTTTATAAATCAACTCCGAGAAAAAATCGGGGTCATGTTCGGGAGCCCGGAGGTCACGCCTGGGGGAAGAGCGCTTAAGTTTTATTCGTCCGTACGGATTGATTTAAGGAAGCTCGACTCAATCAAGAAGGGAACAGAGATAGTTGGCAACCGTGTGCGCGCGCGGGTGGTCAAAAACAAAGTTGCGCCGCCTTTTAAGAACGCGGAGTTCGATATCATGTACGGAACCGGAATTTCGAAAGAGGGTGACATCCTCGACCTCGGAGTTGATTTTGGAATCGTTAAAAAGAGCGGCGCGTGGTATATGTATGACCAACAGCAGCTTGGTCAGGGAAGGGAAAACGCGAAGAATTTCTTACTGGAACACCCCGAAATATCAAACCAGATAGAAATGATGATAAGGGAGAAGGCGGGGCTTCTTCCTCGAGTAGACTCGGCGGGAGAAAAAGCAGGAGATGAATTTGAGCAATAAGAGCGCAAGGGAAGGAACGAGCAGGGCTGTAGAGGATACCGGTTCTTCTCCTTACTTCCAGGCTTTACGTTTCTTAGAAAGAAAACCCAGGTCATGTCAAGAAATCTATCAACGCCTTCTTTTAAAGGGTTTTGATGCCAGTGAGATTCACGAGACCTTGGAACGCCTTAAGGACATGGGTCTTTTAGATGACCGGCAGTTTGCTGTCAGATACGCGGAGGAGATATTCTCAAAAGGATACGGCACATTAAAGATAAGGCGCAAACTTGCGGAAAAAGGAGTAAAGAGAGACATCATCGAGGAGACGATAGCGGAATTTTCAGATTTGGAGAAGGAAAGAGCCAAAGAAGTACTGAGGACCCAGCTTATCAGGAAAGCCTCAAAACCCGAAGAGATATCACGAAAGAAGCTTCTTATTTATTTATCCAGAAGAGGGTTTTCCGAGGAATCATCCATTGCTGCCGTCGAGGGGCTTGAAGCAAGTCTGGATTTCTAAGGGTTAGATTGTATCTCGAACAGGGCATATTTTTGAGAGGATTGGAAATTTCAAAGTTTTCAAAAAACCTACAGATCAGAAAGGAGCGTCTTCTCCAAAATCTTGGGTATCACTTCGCTGGATACGAGAAAGGCTCATCCGATTGATGAAAGGAAAACCAGCGTTGTGCTTATCCGATTTTCATTGACAGTGCTTAAGTCCGGGAATAAAATCAATATTGCATACAAGGCACAGTAGGGAATTGTTTTTTTATAATTTGTTTAATGGATTTTGGGGACGGACGACTGGCTCTGCCCAATGAATATATATAAACTGTTAGTTCAGGGTTAGTCCGGCTTCTAAAATTTAAACTGTCTGTGCCGAGCCGTGCTCGGCTCTTTTTCATAAAAAGGAGGTATTTAAGATGGTGACCGCCCTGATAGCCGCCGCAGCACTGGCTGCAGGTTTTGTACTAGGGTTCTACATAAGAAAGTATCTCATAGAATCAAAAAGAGAAGAAGCTCAAGTCACCGCGGAAAAAATACTTGCAGAGGCAAAAAGGCAAGCGGATAACATAAAACGTGAAGCTAAGGTTGAGGCTAAGGACCGGATACACAGTATGAGGGCTGAGGCTGAGCGCGAGCTGACAAGCCGGAGAAGTGATCTTCAAAGACTTGAGCGCAGATTAATGCAGCGTGAAGAGCTTCTCGAATCCAAGGAGAAAGAGGCTGAAAAAAGAGAGAAGCGAGTGGTCGCATGGGAAGAACATCTTAAAGCCCAGGAGATGAAACTCGCAAAAGCTGCTTCAGAACAGAAGAAACTTCTTGAGAAAATAGCTCACATGACCACAGAGGAAGCTCGGGAATTCCTCATAAATTCCATAAAGGACGAGGTCAAGCATGAATACGCGATGTTTATAAAAGAAGAGGAGATCAGAGCAAGAGAAGAAGCTGAGAAGAAAGCGCGGAAGATAATCTCGCTTGCGATTCAACGGTGCGCCTCAGAGCATGTTGCGGAGACCACGGTCTCAGTGGTTCCCTTGCCTTCTGATGAGATGAAGGGGCGAATAATTGGTAGAGAGGGGCGCAACATCAGAACTTTTGAAAATCTGACAGGGATCAATCTGATAATAGATGACACACCTGAGGCGGTTGTGCTTTCAAGTTTCGATCCAATAAGACGAGAAATTGCAAGAATAACCCTCGAAAAATTGATAACTGATGGGAGAATACAACCTGCCAGGATAGAGGAGATGTATGAAAAGGCCAAAGCGGAAGTCGAGAATGAAATCAGGGAAGCTGGCGAATCCGCGGTCTTCGAGATCGGAATTCATAACATAAATAAGGAACTGGTGCGCGCTCTGGGAAGGCTCAAGTTCAGGACTTCTTACGGGCAAAATGTCTTAACCCATTCAATCGAGGTCGCTCACCTGGCCGGTATTATGGCCTCTGAACTGGGTCTCGACCCCAAGATTCCGAAAAGGGCAGGCTTGCTCCACGACATAGGTAAAGCAATTGATCATGAGGTCGAGGGTTCTCATGCTTTGATCGGAGCAGAGCTTGCGAAAAGGTTAGGGGAATCAAACCAGGTTGTCCACGCGATCGAGGCGCACCACGGAGAGATTGAAATCAAAACGATAGAAGCGGTACTCGTGCAAGCTGCCGACGCCATATCAGCCGCAAGACCTGGAGCAAGGAGAGAAACGCTCGAAAGCTATATAAAGAGGCTCGAGAAGCTCGAGACACTTGCTGATTCATTTGAGGGAGTCGAAAAGGCATACGCTATGCAGGCGGGCAGAGAAATACGCGTCATGGTACAAGCTGACACAATTGACGATGCCCAAAGCGTTGTTCTCGCAAGAGATATCGCCAAAGAGATTGAAGAGCAACTTGATTATCCTGGGCAGATAAAGATAACTGTAATAAGGGAGACCCGAGCGGTAGAATACGCGAAATAGAACGCCGACCCCGTTTGTCTTTTCGAGGGATGCAAACAGACCATTTGTAAGTTTTTCTCCTCTTTCTTGGAACTGATGAGGCTCGTAGAGGTAAGTAAACCTGACCCAAATGGAATATCGGTACGCTTCTCCCTTCTTGACCATGACGAAAAGACGAAGCCCGCCTGTGTTTCATAAGCTCGCCTGAGTTGTGTTATGCATCTGTGGCTATAATGTCCGATGACTGCCACCATGATGCCCGCCTTGATATTATTTCCAGTGATCCAAAAAGCGGGGTTTCATTTTAGAAATATGGATTTCCTCTTTTATGATGAGTTGAGCCAGTAGAGAAAAGCTCTCGTGAATCCGATACGTTTAATATGAAAAGAGGAATAAACAAACGGGGCCTAACTCAAGTGTCAAACGGGCAGATCACCCATGAGAAAGCGCTTATTTGAGCGATTCTGCGCGAAAGGGAAAAAATTAACGCTGGTTATCTGCGGTTTGTTGCTGTTTGCATACCTGGTTTGCTTTCCGGCGTGCAGCGGCAAGAAATCTGGAGCCTCTATAATCAAGGATTTGAGGGGAGTCTGGTCAACCGTGTCGGTAAAGGCCCAGGGTATAGTAAGATGCATCTCCGGTAAGGGCGGCTATTCTCCTCAGGAAATTTCTTCAAGAACCGAACGACTCCGGCAGTATCTTTCCGGGGAGATGGAAAAATTAAAGCATAAATGGGGGAGAGAAAGCGAGGTCGTCGATCAATCAATTAAGGCGATGAGCGCCATTTCATCCTACCTTGAGAAAATTCAACAGTCATTGCAAAATCTCTTCACTTCAGATTCAGAAAAGAAAAGCCAGTTGGAGTTCGCTGTGGTTGAGAGCGCAACCAGAGCAAGGGATAGTTACGAAGAGGTTATGAGGTCTTTGGGGAAAGGATTGAGGAGAATTGATGGGGAGTTTTTCGATTGCGGTTCGATTATTATCGCGACCCTCTCTTCTTCCAGTGAGGAGAAGCTCCCGGCTCAAATCAAGGAAATAAGGAACACTGTTTTGAATTTCATGAACGCGGATATCAAGGAATACAATCCGGAAATCCTGTGGGCATTGCTTTCAAAAAAGGTCCATGAGGTTTACGCAATTTTCGGCGTAACCAAGGAAGGGTTCGCCGCTAAATGGCGTTCCGGGTGGAAAGATTCAAAACCTGTTGATTTTGCCATTAGCGCGCGGCAAATAGAAGTGGGGGAGGACGGGAGAGCGCATGTCCCAGTTGTGGTTTATTTGGAAAAGGGCTCGCCTATCGTTCAAGAAGTCGGACTCATCTTTGAGGATGGGACCTGGAAGGTAGAAAGATATCCTTTCGTCGGGATACTTGGGACGGAAAATTCCCCTTTTGAAGAGCCGAAGGATTGAGAACCCTTTATCTATATCCTAAAATAACTTAACCGATCTGAAATGCATCCTTGAATACTCACAGAAAGGAAATAGAATGGCACTTAAGGTTTTACAAATAACCGGAGCCGCGGCGGTTGTTGTACTTATGATTTTTATAATTCCCGTTCTCATTCGCTTGAGAAAAACGGCGGATGAGCTCGCTGAGATCGTTTCCGAAACGCGACCTTACGCGGTCGCGCTTTTGAAAAAAGCGCAGGACACCATGGACAGCGTCAATAGCGAACTGGATAATATCGAAAAAGTTACCGCTGAGACAAAAGTTCTGGTGGAAAGAATGGGACAAGCCACGGAGGCAATAAAAAAGGCGGCGAACTCACCCATGGCTAAAGCAGGTTTCATCTCCACTGGAGCTGCCGCAATGACCATTGCCGTTCGAAGAAGAATCTCTCAGAGAGAGTCTCACCGGAAATGACGTATACCGAAAAAGATAAGAATTCCCACTCATACTTCATCCGCACGTACGGTTGTCAGATGAACCTTCATGATTCTGAACATATTTCCGGCTTGTTGGAGGAAGCCGGATTTAAACCCGCTGCGGAAATCGGTCAAGCGGACCTTGTCATTTTCAACACCTGCATGGTGAGAAAAAGCGCGGAGCAGAAGATATTTGGCAGTATCGCCTCCGTTACCTCCAATAAGGACGCCGGGAAACCGATGATCGCCGTTTGTGGTTGCATGGCTCAAGTTTACGGCGTTGAGCTTCTCAATAGATTTCCTGGTGTGGACCTTGTTTTCGGCTTGGGCGCTGTCGGTGAACTCGAAAGACTTTTGGTTATGGCAAAAGAACGAAGGGTTTGCGCTATTGAAAATCTTGATGAATGCTTGATCGATGCTCTTCCCTGTGTGAGGGAGAAAAGGTTCAAAGCATGGTTGCCCATAAGTCACGGATGTAACAATTTTTGTTCCTATTGCATTGTTCCATTCGCACGGGGACGCGAGAAAAGCAGGAACCTGGATGAAATTCTTGAGGAAGCATCCAGGCTTGGGACTGACGGAGTGGTTGAGGTTGTTCTGCTCGGGCATAACGTAAATTCTTACGGAGCGGACCTGCCCGATGACGTTGATTTTGTTGATGTGCTGGAAGGTGTCAGCAGAATACCCGGGATAAGGAGGATAAGATTCGAGACCTCACATCCCAAGAATATTACTGAGAGGACGATTGCGGCTATCGCCCAAATACCGGAAGTATGCGAACATCTTCATCTTCCTGTCCAATCAGGTTCCGACGCCGTTTTGAAAAAAATGAACAGAGGGTATACAAGGGATTACTACCTGGACATCGTGGATACCGCAAGGAAGCTCGTTTCTGGACTATCTGTTACAACAGACATCATAGTCGGATTCCCGGGCGAAACGGACGAACAGTTTGAGGAAACGCTTAATTTGGTCAGGAGGGTCGAGTTTGACTCAGCCTATGTTTTCCTCTATTCCCCTCGTCCCGGGACAAGGGCTTTGCAGATGGGGGATGATGTGCCGATTGAAACTAAGCGCAAACGGTTCGATGAGCTTCATCGCCTTCAGCAAAGGATCACCGCTCGGAAACTTCAATCAATGGTTGGAAAGCGCTTCGAGGTTCTTATCGAGGGAAGTGCGCAGAAAGGCGATTTTTTCGAGGGAAGGACTCGCGGAAATCACGTTGTTCTTATTTCGGATTATGGACTTGTACCTGGAATGATAGTTGAAGCGAATATAATAAGCGCTGGAGGGCACGCTTTAAGGGGAAGGGCAGAAAAAGTGTTATGCAATCCATTATTGGAATGAGGGGGTCAAAAGATGGGAATTTTCGGCAATGACAGCGCGCTTTTGATTATCGACATGATTAACGATTTTGGAAAGCCAGATGGAAACCTATATGTCCCCGGGGTTGAAAATATTATCCCTAAAATTTCCGATTTGATCACGCGGGCAAGAGAATCCTCGCGCCCTGTCATCTATGTTTGCGACTCCCATGACCGAGATGATGAAGAATTTGAAAGATGGGGACCTCACGCCATTGAAGGGACGCCGGGGAGCATGGTGGTTGAGGAACTCAAACCTGCTCCCGAGGATTTCATAGTGCCGAAGAAGAGGTTTTCCGCTTTTTACAACACACGGCTTGAGGAGATTTTGAGAGAACAAGGAATAAAGCACCTGGTTATTACCGGAACCGTCACTAATATATGCGTTTTTGCCTCTGCTCTTGATGCGCTTATGCGCGGATACAAAGTTACTGTGATGAAAGACGCTGTCTGGGGGATAAACCCAGAAGACCATGAGTATGCTTTAAGACAGCTTAAAGAAGTGTTCGGCGTCGAGGTTTTATAAATCGAGGAGGTCTTGCTTTAGATGTTTCATGTGGCACCGGATGACCATATAAAACGGGGAAAAGTTACAGATGTTTACTTTGAGAGAGTGACGGAGTCGCTCAAATCGAAAGGAATCAACCCCTTCGTGACCATGGAGGTAAGGACTTCGGGCCTACCTAACAGGTGGGAATGGGCGGTCTTTGCGGGTCTTGAGGAACTGCTCAATCTCGTGGAGGGATTGCCCGTTTCCATGCGCGCTCTTGATGAGGGAACGATTTTCAGAGCCGGGGAACCGGTTCTTTCGATGAGCGGGAGATATCTTGATTTCGGCGTTTACGAAACGGCGATTCTCGGGTTCATATGTCAAGCTTCCGGAATCGCAACAAACGCAGCAAGATGCAAGATGGCTGCCGGCGACAGGCTTGTCATAAGCTTTGGCGCAAGAAGGATGCATCCGGCGATTGCGCCCATGATAGAAAGAAACGCTTTCATCGGAGGGTGTGATGGAGTGGCCGTTATAGAAAGCGCGGAGCTTATCGGAGAGCCTCCCTGGGGCACGATGTCTCATTCGCTCATACTCTGCGCTAAAGACGAGAGAACGGCTTACGAAGCTTTCGACCAGGCTGTTGATCCAGCGGTAAGAAGGGTAGCCCTGGTTGACACTTTTCAGGACGAGAAGTTCGGTGCCGTTTTTGCAGCAAAGGTGTTTGGGGACAAGCTATATGCTGTTCGTTTGGACACGCCGGGTTCGCGTAGAGGTGATTTCTTGCAAATACTCAAAGAGGTGAGGTGGGAGCTTGACATAAGGGGCTTTAGGGACGTCAAGATCTTTGTTTCAGGCGGGCTTGATGAGGACAGCATTATTGAGCTTAATCCTTATGCTGACGCTTACGGGGTGGGCACGCACATCAGCAATTCCCCGGTGGTCAATTTCTCTATGGACATTGTGGAGGTTGACGGGGAGCCGCTCGCTAAAAGGGGGAAGGAATCGGGAGCAAAACAGCTCTGGGTATGTGACAGCTGCTCTCACAGATTCCAGACTCTTTCGACTGAGGTCGTAGCAAAATGTGATGTTTGCGGCGGTTTGCTGCGCGCATTGCTTGTGGAATACGTTAAAGACGGAAAGATAATCAAAAACCCACCTGCTCCTCGAGAGATCAGGTCTTTTGTGCTGAGCCAACTTGCAAATTCCATCAAGCCTTAAGCGATTATCGCCAAATTTCCAAATTTGATGCGTGATTATTCAAACAAGGCACCAAAACCGGTCTAATGGTCAAAGAATTCAAAACAATTAGGATAATTTTGGATAGATCTGCGTCGGGGTGCGAGAATATGGCGAGGGACGAAGCGCTATTTCTCCTCTCGGGCAGCTTAGAAACCCCTGTTTTGCGATTGTATAATTTCCACCCACCTTGCATAAGCATAGGAAGGTCCCAGCAATACCCTGGCTGTCTTGATATTGGCAAATGTGTTCAAAGAGGAATAGATGTTGTGAGAAGACCGACCGGCGGACTTTCTATTCTTCACATGAACGATTTCACTTACAGCATGGTACTGCCCTTGCTGAGCGGATCAGATGGTTTTGACATGGCTTCTTTTTCATTGATATCTCAAGGGATAGTTATCGCTCTTGAAAATCTTGGGGTTAAGGCGGAGGTGGTGCGCCGGGAGAACGAGTCCGCGCGACGGGGGCAGTGGTGTTTCACGGGTATGTTTGGAATCGACATAGAATGGAACGGCAAAAAGATTTGCGGAAGCGCGCAGCGCTCGAGCAGAAATGCGGTTCTACAGCACGGAACAATTCTCATCTCAAGACCAGTTGTATCGGTTAGAGACCTTGTTTCAGAGGGGAGAACTCAAGAACCCTTCGATATTGATTTTGAAAGTCACTTCATCACGCTTGTCGAAGCGGGAGCAGATCGATGGGATTACGAATCGGTAAGCGAGGCTTTTATTCTTGGCTTCAGTGATTCTCTCCAGGCTGAGGTTCAAATTGACAAATTCCGCCCTGATGAGGTTTCTTTGTCCGAAAGGTTATGTCGGCATAAGTATCGGAGCGACTCGTGGTTGAAATACGGGCGGCACGCTGGATATCACCGGTAGGAGAGTTTTATTATCTTAAGATGCTTGGATTTGTTACGTTATGACGCGGTTCATTGACGGAAGCCATCATATCCGTATGCTATGATATTTCCTGTGTTGAAAAAGCGGTTTGTGAACCGCTGGGATTGTGAGGGAGTAAAACTGGAAAACGATGTTCTACCAAGCAAAATTTATATAGAATTATACGAGCTCCCGACAAAGCACAGAAAGGCGGTCGGGGCCATCGTGAAGGAACTGGGTTTTTCCCTGGATGAAATAAGCGAACTCGTGATAGTGATTACTCATGAATCGACCGATAGGGCCGGAGTAGAAGACCAGAAAAATTCCAAAGAGGGATGAAGGAGCAAAAGATGTTTTGCCCGGCTTGCGGAAAGAACAACCCCGAAGACAGTTCGTACTGCAGCAAATGCGGCGCTTATCTTGCAAGCGTGAAGGAAAAAGACGAGACGACAATAACCTTTACCCCGGTCGAGGCCGAGACGGAACAGGAAGAGGTCATAAAGATACCTGAAAAGGAGATTGCCGCCGGAGGCGCGCTCCTTGTGGTAAAGAGAGGACCCTCGGCCGGAACGAGATTTCTTGTGAACAAAGATGTGGTCAAAATAGGTCGTCACCCCGAGAGCGACATTTTTCTTGACGACATCACCGTGTCCAGGAGACACGCCGAGATAAAGCAAGCGGGCTCAAAATATATTCTGACGGATCAGGGCAGCCTTAACGGCACTTACGTCAACAAGATGAGGGTTGACGAGACCGAAATTGCAAGCGGCGATGAGATACAGATAGGCAAATATAAACTCATCTTTTTCTGCAAGTGATGCGCCTCTTATCTGAGAGTGCGAAATCCATTCAGACTCCCCAGTATTGAATTTATCGCTTCTTTTCCTTAATATTTAATTTAATGTTTTACTTATAGTTGAGATTTAATTTGAGTCAAATAAATGGGGTGAACTCCAGAGATGGCAGACGCAGAGAAGAAATTTGGTATAGGTGAGGTTCAGGAAATCCTAAAGAAAGAGTTTCCGGATATCACCATAAGCAAGATAAGGTTCCTTGAAAAGGAAGGACTTATAACCCCGGAGAGAACCCCGAGCGGATACCGAAAATACACGAGGGAACATATAAAACTCTTGAGTTATATATTAAGACTTCAGCGTGAGGAATACCTCCCGCTTTCGGTGATAAAGCGGAAAATTCAAGACTTAAAATCGGGCAAGGTTGTGGCGGGTGACCTTACGGTTATGTCGGGAAAGACAGGCGCTCCTCCAATTGCAAGCGTCAGCAGGATTTCTTACGAACTTGCACCATCCAAGCTCGGCATGAGTCTTGAAAGAATAAACGAACTTATTGAGTACGGGATAGTAAGCCCAAAGGAAGGTCCTGAGGGAAAGTATTTCTCGCAGGAAGACGCAAAGATTTTGTCTATCGCAAAGGAGTTTTTCAGGTACGGGGTTGAGCCCAGGCATTTGAGAATGTTCACCCAGTCCGTTGGCAGAGAAGCTTCATTTATAGAACAAATAATAAAACCTCAGCTGTTGAGCAAAGACCCCAATACGAAAAGGGCGGCGCTAAAAGACCTTGAGAATCTGATGAGTCTTTGCCAAATCTTCAAAAGGGTGTTGCTCGAAATCGCCCTCTTGGAGTATCTACCGAGACCTTCACTCGGCTTTGAGGAGGAAGAGGAAGCGTCAAGTGCCCTCACGGGGGGAAAGACCTCACCGAAAGAAACAGAGGGTCTTGAAACCCCGCCTCTTAAAATATTCCCCGAACGCTCAGAGGAATAGTATCGTTTGTGGTAAATTCATTGCCGTTGTATACTCACATTGCGTCTATCACTTTGGTGAGAAGGCGTTTGTTTTTTTAAGGGTATTATCGATTGTCGGATAGATAGATATGCGGAGAGTTTATACGGAAAGAAGTTTAAGCCGAGATCCACGCAGTCTTGCCCAACGCTCCCTTTCGTTTTTCGGAAGGAACTATCGAAGAATATTCCTGGGAGTTTGTGCTCTTTTTATTTTCGTGTTTTTAATTTCATCGGTTGCCATTTTTGCGGAATCACTCAATGAAGGGGGATATGCCCAAACCGTAAAGAGAATAACCCCTGAGAGTGGGTCTGTTCTTCCTGCGCCGGTTGTTCAGGCGAGAAGCGCCATATTGGTTGAATACCTGAGCGGCAAAGTGTTATTCGGCAAAAATGAGCATGAAAAACTGCCGATAGCAAGCACAACAAAAATCCTTACGGCTCTCGTCGCCAGAAGGCACCTTCGCCTGGACGAAAAGATAACCGTTTCGACCACGGCCGCTTTAGCAGGGGAGCAGGAGATTTGGCTCGAGCCGGGTGAAGGGATAAGCGTGAAGGATTTGCTGTATGCGCTGCTCGTGCATAGCGCTAACGATGCAGCTTGCGCGATAGCGGAGAAAATTTCCGGTTCGCTGCAATCGTTTGCTCAAACCATGAACGATTTCTCAAAAGGAATCGGCGCAAGAGAGAGTCATTTCACGAATCCTCACGGGCTGGATGAAGACGGACATTATTCAACAGCATACGATATGGCTTTAATCGGTAGGAAACTCCTCGAAGACCCGGTTTTAGCTAAAATCGTAAAGACCCAGAGACACGACATACCCTGGGTGTCAAGACCTTCTCCGCGAACATGCCTGAACCATAACGAGCTTCTTCTCAAGTATGAAGGCGCCACCGGTATAAAGACAGGATATACGTCGAAAGCGGGACGGTGTCTTGTGGGTTCAGCAACCAGAGGAGGAGTTTCGCTAGTTGCGGTGGTTTTAAACAGCCCTGACAGGTTCGGGGATACCGCGAGGCTTCTGGATTACGGATTTAGCATGACGGCGGTCATACCAATAATGAAAAAGGGTCAGGTTCTCGGAAAAACAAGGGTTTCTGCCTTTCCCAAACGTTTCGTAAATGTGGGATGTGAGAAAGATTTCAATGCGGTTCATATACAAGGACAGAAGGAAAATATATTGGTCAAGATAATGGTTAAGGAAAGGTCAAGAAAAGCGGTCGTCAAAGGTTCAAGCCTCGGGAGAGCTATTTTATATTCGAACGGTCAGGAAATAGAGACAGTAAAACTTGTTGCACAGGGGAGCGTAAGACACTCTTCCGTCTGGGGAAAGTTGAAGTACTTCCTTTGGTACAGCTTATGCCTTACCGGGAAGGTTTTCTCCGCACCTTTCAGAATATTTTGAGACAATCCGATAAATTATTATCGCTGGTTTTAATGAAAAACCACAGCATTGATTTTGATTATTCGTTCGGGTATAAAGGAAATGGTGACGTTTAAATGAAAAAAATGATTTTAGTTGGTGTCAGAGTCGAGCTACCGGCAAATCAGCCTATTGTGCTGCTCCAGGAGGAGGAGGGGGAGAGGTTCCTGCCTATATGGATTGGGGCTTTTGAAGCAACCGCCATTGCTTTCGCCTTGCAAGGAGTGGAAACGGCTCGGCCTATGACCCATGACCTGTTTAAGAATGTTTTGGCCGAGTTGGGTGTTAACATAAGCCAAATACTTATCAACGACTTGATTGAAGGCACTTTTTACGCCGAAATCACGATGCATCTTGCCGAGAAAACTTACACCGTAAGCGCAAGACCTTCCGATGCGATTGCGCTCGCTGTAAGACTCGAGGTTCCAATTTTTGCCGAAGAAAAAGTCCTTGATGAGGCGGGCATAATAATCGAGTCCACGGCTGAGGATGAAATAAAGAGATTCAGAGATTTCCTTGATCACGTGGAGCCACAGGATTTCCTGTAAAACTCTTCTCGTGCCCTTCGCTTTTGGGCATTCTCTTTTGAGTGTAATGATTTCACCAAAGCCTTCGGGGGTGTAATGCGCGAAAGACTCCGAAAAGGGCCGTACTGGCATGTTAGGACCGCTCTTCTTATTTTCCTCGCTCTTATTTTCATCGGAACAATAGGCTACATGATAATTGAAAAACTCAACTTCCTTGACGCTCTCTATATGACTGTCATCACCGTATCCACCGTGGGTTATCGGGAGATCGCGGCCAAACCCTCGAGGGCAGGCGAAGTTTTCACGATGTTTGTAATAATAGGTGGACTAGCCACGGTTGTTTACTTTACCACGAGCGTTGTGGACCTGATTGTTGAGGGAAGGGTACTCGACGTGATGGGGAGGCGAAGGGTATTGCGAGAGCTGCAGGACATATCAGGGCATTACATAATCTGTGGATACGGAAGGGTCGGCAAACAGGTCGCAAGGGAATGCAAAACGAGAGGCACTTCCGTGGTCATCATAGAAAAGGAGCCCACCGTTTACGATGAAGCAACCTCGGAGGGATTTCTTGTCGTTAGAGGAGACGCGACAGAGGAAATGGTCTTGCGCAAGGCTGGGCTTGAAAGGGCCAACGGGCTTGTTACGGCACTGTCCTCAGACGCTGACAACCTTTTTGTTACCATGACGGCAAGAATAATCAGGCCTGACATTTTTATTGTTGGCCGATGTAACTCGGACGAAACGGAATCGAAATTGTACAGAGCGGGGGCAGACAGAGCGATTTCTCCCCATAACGTTGGGGGGAGAAGAATGGCTGCGTTGCTCTTGAAACCGCTTGTCTGCGACTTCCTTGATTATGTGACCCACGGAGAGCTCGTCGAACTGACCCTTGAAGATATCTACGTGGAACCTGGATCCCCTCTCGTGGGGAGAACCATCAGGGACGTGGTAACTGGCGAGCTCAAGGGAGTCGGAGTGCTGGGCATTAAGAAGGCGAAGAGGGACTTTACTATTAACCCGTCCGGGGACACAAAATTGGAGGCAGGGGATGTCCTGATTGTCAATGGGTCGCCCGAGCAGATAGACCTCTTGCGGAAGTATTCCAGGAGCAGGCGCTGAAAGCTCCTTAAATTAACTTAGTCACTCTTCTTAACATTATTTTACAGAATTTGATTTTTGTTATCAAAAATGTTAACTTCTGATCGTTCGTTTCCGAAAAAATTGATGTAGAAATGAAATGAACGTTCTTACACGTGATTGCTTTGAGGATTCTGAAATGGTGGCCTTTCATCGGCAGAGTTTTCTTTCAAGAAAGCGTGTTGTTTTCCTGGTTGCCTTCGCTGTTTTCATGTTTTTCGCTCTGGGTCTTAATGGATATTGTAACGCGGCTCCTGATGATACGTATATGCAGAAACAGGAAAGAGCGCGAATTCTCGAAAGAGAGATAGCCGCCCTCGAAGCGCAGCTTGACTCAAAGAACAAGGAAAAAAGGGAACTGTATGAAAGAATAGGGGAGATTCAGAACAAATTAACGGAATATTATTTGGAGATAGAGCGTAAAAACAAAGAATTAAGAAATATCAGAGAGAGCTTCAGCGTTAAGCTCAGATCTCTGTATGTTGACGGCAGGTTAAGCGGTCTCCTTCAGGTTATTGCCTCAAATGACGTCACCGATTTCATGACCAGAATCGACTACCTTATGAAAGCTGCATCGGTGGACGTTGAGTCCTATGAAGGAATTCGAAAGACCTTAAATGAGCTGAAAAAGCAAAGGCTCGGACTCATGAAGGAAAAAGAGAGACTGTCCGAGGTCCTAAAGAGCGTTGTTACCTCAGAGTTAGAGGATACCTTGAACGCGAAAAGGGGAGAACTCGCCAGATTGGCAGCTGAAATAATAGCATCTGAACCTCAGTTCATACAGGGCGTGTATCCATCTTACAATCCGATTCAGGTCTACACCGCACCGGATGAGGGGCTCTTTATTGGCACGGGGCAATTCTTCTCTGGTTATTCCAGCTGGTACGGGAATGAGTTTCATGGCAGGAGCACCGCGAACGGGGAAATATATGACCAGTATGGATTTACCTGCGCTCACCGCACGCTTCCGTTCGGCACCTGGCTTCGCGTGTCGTTCAGGGGAAGGTCGGTGATTGTCAGGGTTAACGATAGAGGTCCTTTCATAAAGGGGAGAATTCTTGACCTCTCACGCGGCGCAGCTGAAGCCCTCGGTATTACAGGCGTCCAGTGGGTCGTTTGTGAGATACTTGTGCCAAAAAGCCGATGAAAGATTTTTCCAAATATGTTTGTCCCCTGTATCTTTTTGAGACCTTCTTTTCAAAAAACTCTACCCGTCTCATTCTGCTATTATCTTTGAAGTAACCGAGAGCATAATTTTTGCGCGTCAATCTGTTCAGGGTTCTTACGGAGTGAGAGTGCAAAACATTGCCGAGATTGTCCCAGGAGTATTCTGGGTTAAGGGGACTCTGGGATCGAATATTTACATACGAATGACTAACGGAGGGCGGCCCATTGTAATTGACGGCGGTTTTCCCTCAGATTTCTTTAAAATCAAAAAGGTTCTTGATAGAGACTTGCTTTCAAGACCGGTGCTTGCGGTCGCGACTCATTATCATCTCGACCACGTTGGTTCCCTGTATGAGCTGAAAAGACGATACGGTCTGAAAATAGCCGCGCACCAGGAGGATGCAAACGTTATCGAAGGAAAGGAAGCGTTTGAAATCTACAAACTCGACCCCTTTAGAAGAATATACTACACGGCTCTTTCTCCGTTTCTTTTCCAGTACAAGCACACGCATGTGGAGCTCAAGATCTCGGGCGTGAAAAGTTTCCTTCCGGGCGGTGAGCTCCTCGCCATCCATATACCCGGTCACACAATCGGAAGCATTGCTTTGCTGGATTGCGAGAATGGTATTCTTTTCTCCGGTGACTCGGTCAGGAACGAAAAGGGACGTATTGAGGGACCGCCGCCGCAATTCAGCACCGACTCAGCTCTCGCCCGCAGAACGCTCAGGGAAAGATTGATTGATGTTGATTTCAACATTCTTCTTCCCGGTCACGGGGAGCCGATTGTGAAGGACGCAAAAAAGGCTTTTGCTGGAAGGTTCTTGCGGGGTGAAGGGTAATTGACGGACCAGAGAGATTTCGACTTAATCATCGCTGGCGCGGGTCCTGCAGGTGCGGCTCTCGCTTACAGGATGGCGGCAGGGGGAGCCAGCGTATTGCTTTTAGAAAAACAAGAGGCACCCGCCAGAGACAGAAATTGGGTGGTGGATGTTGAGGAAGGGTGTTTTTCGCGGGCAAACATCCCTTTCCCAACGAAAGATTCTTTATGGAAAAAGCCCCGAGAACACTTCCTGGCTACTTCCGATATGCAGACTATGATAGAGATCGAAAGAGTGCCGCTGGTCAGCGTCAAGAATGACCTTTATATCCGGGAAGTTCTGAACAGGGCGGTAAATGCTGGAATTACCCTGATGTGCGGACGAGAGGCATGCTCGCCAATTTTAAACCGGGACTGTGTTGTGGGGTTGGAATCACGTGATTCAAGCGGCGCAAAGGAGAAGATTTACGCCAGAATCGTGGCTGACTGCACTGGTATAAACGCGGCACTCCGCACACGCACGCCAGATCACTGGAGAATGAATGAGAGCATTGAGCCAGAGGATATTGTTTTCGCGAGGAGAGAAGTGAGGTCGGTGAGGAAAGATTTATTATCCGAGGAAATGATATGTAAGCCCTACAGAGACGGTGTCAGAATTGACAGGTCAGGCGCGCGGGGACCTTATTCCATTGAGTCGGTTTTTCTGGATTTAAAAGACCTTTTTGTTGATATTCTTGTAGGCGCAAAGCCTGATGCGGGGGGCAAAAGAACCTGCGCGGAAATGATCGACACAATCATTGACAAAATGCCGTTCACGGGTGAGGTTCTATACGGCGGAGAGGGTCCGATACCGATTAGAAGCCCGCACAATTGTCCGGTTGGGAACGGGATTATTTCAATCGGGGACAGCGCCTTTCAGACTGTGCCAATTCACGGTTCAGGGTTTGCATCTGCTGTAATAGCGGCAGAGATCGCGGCGAGAAACATTATTCATGCCTTGGAAATCAAGAGATATGACAGAAAAGCGCTGTGGACTTACGTGTCCGAGTTTGCAAGGGGGAGAGGGGCGCTGATCGCCTATTACGATGTAATAAGAAGAAGCGTGGACAAAATGCGTCTCTCAGACATCGACAGAATGATTCGAGCTGGAATCATTGGGCAAAGAGAGACGGTCACTGGACTTTCCGTTAGACCTTTCCCCGTCTCGCCGGTTTATCTGGCAGGTAAAATCATCAGGGGTTACCGGCATTTTCCGCTGCTTGTGCGATTTGGGATTGCCGGGGTAAGGGCGAAAATGGAGTATGAAAAATATCGGAAATACCCAAAATATTATGAGTAAAAAGCCAAAGATAAATTTTGCTCTTCAAAGTATCGGTGAGATTTCAGAAAAATTGCACCGCCGTCACCCTTGCCGACTGATCGAATCAGCGATTATGTTATAGCAGGACAGACTGCATAAGAAACCAGCGACGCTGCCTCCAAGTATCATATATATGCCCCTGCCGGGGGAGAGGATACCCCGTGCCGGTAAGAGATTTAGTATTTCAAAAAGGGAAAAGATAAAAAGAATAGCGAAAATAGCGACTGGTATTCGCGCAATGCGCTTGCTTTTTGAAATGATTACCGCCGCCAAACCCGCAAAAGAAAGGGCGCCAAGTACCAGAGTGATGATTCCGTCTGATGGACTTATCCCGCGGAACTCAATGCCTTTTTTCGACAGAAGCCCAAGTACGGGATCGTCAGCCCAGGTAGTGATACTCCCGGCAATAACCAAAAAGGACCCAAACACAATGGCGAGTGTAGCTCCAATCGAAATGCCGTAAAGTGCTCTTTTTTCGAGTCCTTTATTTGTTGATTTGCCCATCTTCATCTTCTCCTGACAGGGTTTTATTTAGAGTCACCTTTATGTTTGAAAGACTGAAACATTGAAACATTTCACTTTTGAGGCTTCAAGAATTTCCGATAATAGCTTATGTATTCTCTGCAGTATGGATCGAGTCCGAGCGCGGCTTCGGTGGCTTTCAGCAAAGACATAACCGCGTCTTCGCCGGGATCAAGTAGAGCCGCATCAAGTCCTACATAGAGCGCCATGGAAAGAAAGGAAGCGTTTACTAACTGTCTTGAGGGCAAACCGTATGAAATGTTGCTTAAGCCAACCACGGTTTTTGCGCCCCTTAGCTCACTTTTCAGCAGCTTCAAGGTGCTCAGAGCGACTTGTCCGGCTTTTGCGTCAACGCTGACTGGTTTGAGAAGAGGGTCGAACATAATTCCTTCCGTTTTTAGCCCGAGTGAAAGCGCCTCATCAGCTATGCGCAAGCAGATCTCGACTCTTTTCTCAGGACTATCGGGTATTCCTTTCTCATCCATCGCAAGCGCTATAATGAGACATTCACGCTCGACCGCTATCGGGACGAGTTCCTCTATTGTGCGACGGTCCCCGCTAATCGAGTTGATGATCAGGCCTTTCTCGTCGAGCTGTTCGAGAGCCGAGTGGATCACGCCCGGTTCCGAAGAATCGATAGACAGAGGCTTGCTGACCCTGCTTCTTACGGTCTCAAGTGCCCAGAGCATATTTTCTTCTTCGCTACCTCGACAGGTTGAAACGTTCACGTCAATGTAATCTGAGCCGCGGTCCTCAAGGAAAGCCGCAAGGTCACTGATGTAATCTCGGTCCCTATTCTCGATGGCGCCGCGTATGCGCGGGCTGATACTGTTAATGCGGTCCGCTATTATTATCATCTTTAATCCCTTTCCGGAAGCGCCCCGTGCTCTGAAGCGAAAACAGCCCCATGTCAAATTAGCTTTAGCAGATTATATACGCACGCATTCTTCAAATAAATTGGACGTGTCCTATTATCCTTTATGAAACTGAAGCTCACAGAGCCTCGGGTTCTTATGCGCGCAAGAAAGACATGCTCGATCATCACATTTCCCGCAAGGGAGTAGGACAGAGGCCATCTCTAATCTCGAAAAATATCGGAAAATTTTAGGGATTGAAATGTTCACCTGTATTAAAATATTTGAAACAGCAAAAGCGGTACTCATATTTAGGAGGAAAAATGTCCTGGTTGAGTAAGTTCAAAATTATTCTGGATCCGAGTCTTTCCATGGCTAATTTCTGGGACAAGGTTGCTGCGGTTCACGGTAACAGACACATCGTTTTGCTTGACGAACCGCTTGATTACGCAAGGGTCAAAGGCGGCGCGTTTGGAAGCGAGGATATTTTAAATTTCGTCAATCTCATCGGGAATGTCCTTAAGAAGAACGGAATAAACAGGGGAGACCGCGTCGTCATAGCCACGGGGAATAGAATTGAGCTTCTCTTAACCGCTTATGCCTGTTTCAAGGTGGGGGCGATCGCCGTTCCCTTGAACTATATGCTTAAGGGAGGGGAGATCAAATACATAGCCGAAAACTGCGAAGCGAGATTCATGGTGACTGACCGAGACGTATTTGACACAAACATAAAAAGCCAGGACTCTATTCCGGTGGTTGAGAAATGGATAATGGTCGGCAACAGTAAAGACTGCCTCCCTGGTTTCATTTCGCTGGATGAGGAAATAAATCACGTTTCCTCAAGTCTTGAGCCCGTCAGGATTCACAGGGACGAGACGGTTGCGATATTCTACACATCGGGCACCACGGGCTATCCGAAAGGTGCCATGATGACGAGTCACAATTTGCTCACAACCCAGAGGATTACAGCCGCTGTCTTGCCCGTCACCGACAAGGACCTCGGCTTATCCGCTCTGCCATCGGCGCACTTAATGGGATTCGCCGTGGCCCTGGTTTGCTTCATCATAGGCGCGCAGGGATATTTCATGAAATACTTCCATCCCGTAAAAGTTCTTGAAGCCATTGAGAAAAGGAAAGCCTCTGTGTTTATCGGCGTTCCGGCTATGTATTCGATGCTAATTCACGCAAATCCTAACGATTCCTACGACCTTTCAAGCGTTCGGCTCTGGGCAAGCGGAGCCGACGCAATGCCGGTTGAGCATATTAAGAAATTCCTTGGGTATGGAGGTATATTCTTTGAAGCATACGGTCAAGTTGAGACGAGTCCCATAACGTCAATAAAGGTCAGCACCAGAAAAATAAATTTCAAACACGGATGTGTCGGTTTGGCGGTTCCGCCGGTGCGAGTACAGGTGTGGGATGAGGAAGGAAGGAGGCTTCCGCCGGGAAAGCCTGGCGAGTTGGTGGTCCGCGGTCCCAACGTCACGAAGGGATATTGGAACGATTCCGCAAAGAACGAAGAGGCTTTCAGAGGAGGATGGTTTCACACTGGAGACATGGCATACCGGGGTAAATACGGACTTCTCTATTTTGTGGACAGGAAGAAAGATGTGGTGAAAGCCGGCGGCTACTCCGTTTTCTCCAAGGAAGTCGAGGAGGAAATAAGACAGCATCCTAAAGTGGATGACGTGGCCATCGTCGGCATCCCACATCCAACCAAAGTTGAGGTTGTTGCGGCTGTCTGTACCCTGAAAAGGGGCGAAAACATGACTCCCGATGAGTTGCTTGCCTGGTGTAGGGAAAATATTGCGGAATACAAAGCTCCCAGATACGTGGAAATCCGTGACGAAATGCCCTACGGTATGACCCTGAAAGTTTTGAAACGAGTCTTAAGAGATGAACTCGCTCAAAAGGTGGACGTATCGAAATTGTAGTAATATTCCTAGAAAATCAGTTAAAAGGGGGAAGGTTGCGTGTACAAAAAGAAGGCATACGTTCTGATTAAGGTGGCAGCGGGTAAACTTGATACCGTGATGAGGACGCTTTCAAATATGCCCCAAGTTGATTCGGTGGAAGGAGTCTCAGGCCACTGTGACGTGGTGGCAATAGTCAGAGGACCAGACCTTGAAACTCTTCAGAACACAATCCTGTCAACGATAAGGGGAGTGGAAGGTATCGAATCCACGGAAACATGGATAGTCATGGTTCCGCAGCCGGAGTCATGGACAGATGCGGAGCTTGAAAAATACGTTTTCCAGTGTGATGAAACTGAGCTTGCGACGTTGAAAGTACTTGTTCAGAAGGGGAGACCAATGCTCATCCCTGAACTTATCAACGAACTTTCCTCGTATTTAGACAATGAGACGTTCGATATTCATCAGTTGACCATTACGTTAGCGAGCATAACAAGGCGCGCGAAAGACGAGTTTAGAAGAGATGAACTCGTGGTTTTCGATAATGACATGGGGTATTTCTTAAACGAGGAGTATGGGGACACCCTCAAAAACGTCCTTGAAAGACACGAGACCGTCAAATCATCCTGATCTCTTATCCTCATCCAAAATTTTAATGCTCACAGAAATTTGGATATCTTCCAACCTCCCGCTACTTTCAGCTCAATTTTACTGCCTCGCCCTGTTTGCATTTCACTGGCGCCCCTGTTTCCCATTAAAGATGCCAGCAACCTCGAAACTTGCATATTCACCGCGAGTAAATCCGCTTTTCCAGCGGGGAAAGGCTATTGAATCTAAAACATTTAACATATGGTTAAAAGTTTACATAATGTATCTTATGGGACATATTGGTAAGAGGTTATAAGACCGTTCTGCACGCTAATTTTTGACCGGGTTAGTCGGTGTGAATAACGGTCGAGCGGGTTAATAATGGAAAAAAGCGAGGGTGAGTTAATTGAAGACTTAGGGTCAATGAGAATCGGCATCGTGACGAATTGTGATAAAGAATAATGTTGTAGTTATTTGAATCGATTATGATAATGAGGAATTTTTTACGCTGGGCGAAGTAGGTGGATGCCTGACCTGGAAAGGAAAATCGAAAATAAGACGGATAAGGTAAGGTCTCGTTTAGGGATGGAGAAAACAGCGACACCGTCAATGAGGCTAAAACTGAAAAGGGAGATATTTCAGGCGAAGTTTCGATTTTTCGCGATCACGCTTGTTGTGGCAATCGGGGTTGTCATATTTGTTGCATCATCGATGTCTTACAGAAATCTGAAAACTTCCTATGAGTACACTTACGAGAAGCTGAATTTCGCCGATTTCAGGGTAAAGGCTGATAGGATCCCGCAATACGTTGTGTCATCCCTTCAAAAAATAAGGGGCATAAGTCTTGTAACCCCGAGGGTAAGAAAAGACGAGGCGATATCACTGTCCTCCGGCAAAAGGCTTGTTGGGAGAATAACGGGATTGCCCTTTGAAAGAGCGATTGTGGATGACCTGCTCATAAAGGAGGGAAGATATTTCAAGCGGGGGGACCGCCTCGTATGCATTGCGGAATCCCATTTCGCGAAATTCTATGACCTTCATCAAGGGGATTTGATCTTTCTCAGGAAGAACGGCGCTGAAATCCCTGTGAAAATTATTGGTGTCGCGGGAAGCCCTGAGTATATCGTTCTGGCTGGAGAAAAAGGCGATTTCAGCGCAATGATTTCCGCCACTTCCATGGCGATCCTCTGGATGCCGATCAGAGATGTCCAGCAGGTGGCTGAACTCGCCGGGCACTACAATCAGGTTCTCTTCAAGGTGGATGAACCAGAGAACATGGATGCGGTCATCTCCTCCGTCGAAGAAGAAATGAAGAACTGCGGGATAAAAGAGGTCATCACCAGGGATGAACACATCGGCGATAGAATGCTTGAAATGGACCTCGAGGGATTCAGGAGCTTCGCTCTTTTTTTCCCCATACTTTTCCTCGCGATCGCATGCTTCAGCATATATATCCTTCTTTCAAGACTCGTCTATATACAGAGACCATTTATCGGCGTGATGAGAGCGATAGGATATACAAGGCGGCAAATACTTATGCATTATCTTTCCTTCGCGCTCATGATAGGGCTTCTGGGGGCGTTTTTCGGGGTCGTCGGCGGTTACGGGCTTTCTTACGTGGTCACTAAAATTTATGCTGACACAATCGGGATACCGCTTGTAAAAATAAAGGTTTTCTGGACCGTCTTATTTCAGGGCTTTTTCCTTTCCCTGTTCTTCTGCGCCGTGGCCGGCGTTGTCCCCGCGGTGAGTTCAGCGAGGCTTCACCCCTCGATAGCGATGCGAGGGGAAGCTCTTCAGCGTGTATTTAAGCTACCGCTCATCGAGAAAATAATCCCTGCGATATCCCGCCTTCCAATGTTTCTGAAGATGCCGCTTAGAAACATGTTCAGAAACAGGAGAAGAACCTTTTTTACGGTAACTGGGCTTGTGTTCTCGGTCATGCTCGTTTTGGTTTTTCTCGGAGTTCTTGATACCGCCAATGACGCGATGAATCGCGGTTTTGCTTTGAACAACCGCTTCGATATGGTCGCGGTCATAATCGGACAAAGGGATGAAGCGCTCCAGGACAGCATAAGACGGCTTCCGGGGGTTTTGCATGTCGAACCCTCCATAGCCTACAACTGCAAAATTCACTGGAACGGTTATTCGATGGATAGCGTGTTGATGGGCGTCAAGAAGGACACTAAGGTCAAGCGTTTTTATACCCCGGACAGGAAAGAGGTGGAGTTAAGCGACAGAAGGGTTCTCATGAACCTCTGGTTTAACAAGAAGAAGGGAATAAAATCTGGCGACTGGATTACTGTCCAGACAACGTTCGGCAAGAAGAAATTCCTCGTTGGCGAGTTCATAGAGGAGCCGATGGGAAATGTTATCTATTTGACCCGTGAAGAAGCGCGCGAGGTTTTGGGATACGGACAGACGAGCAGAGGCGGTTTTTACATAAAAGCCGCACCCGGCAAGGCGGCTGCGGTTAGAAAAAACCTTGAGAAAATACCGGGGCTCGCAGCCATAATTGACCTGGAAGAAATAAGAAGGGAAGTGGACCATTACATAAGCATGCTTTACATGATTGTTTATGTGATGCTTGTCTTCGCTCTGACCATGGCTTTCACCTTAACTTTTAATACCATCACGATTAACATTTTAGAAAGGGAAAGAGAGATCGCAACAATCAGAACAATCGGGACAGAGTCCTGGAAAATATCGGTGATGACCACGCTCGAGAATCTGATATTCGGCATTCTCTCAATATTTCCGGGTTTTCTTCTGGGAATAGCGATCGCAAACTATGCGATGAGCCTTCAGGAGACCGAGTATTTCACGATTTCTCTCGTGGTGTACGGCAGAAGTTATTTTCTGGTTGCCCTGGGCATAATAATGATTCTCTTGTTGTGTCAGATACCGAGCCTCAGATATGTTAAGAAAGTTGAACTTGCCAAAGCGACGAAAGAAAGGGGTGCGGGCTGAGGTTCATCCGTCGGTAACGACCGAGAATAAGGGTGTAGCGTTTTGATATGGCGTCTTTCGTCCAAGTTTACACCAAGGAAGAACGGCGGTTAAGCTTGTCCGGCGAGCCTTCCTCTCCCCTACTATCTAATCTGCTATACTGCCGAAGATGGGATTTTTCGTTTTTGATATGAACACAAAAGCGTTCGAGGGAAAAATAAACAGAGTGGGAAGAGGGCGTATCGTCGTTTGGATGGTCGCCTTGACGTTCTTGATTTGCGCGCTTTTTCCCGCGCTTATGGGTGGACCCTCTTATTCAAAAGGTAGGGAAACAGCCTGCGAGTTCTCATTGAGCAACCCAGACGGTGAAGGCGGAATCGAGGTCAGAATTAGGTTTAACGCACAGCCAAACCAGGAGATCTTTCTTGCCGCTCCCTGGTTAGAGCGAGGAAAGAATGCTCATGGGTCAACCCTGCATGTCGATTTTGATGTCGATAAGTGCCCCGAGGGGGAATATAGCCTTCGGGTTGACCCCCCGGGTGTTTTGCGCATTATCACAGGCGAAAAATCAAGGGTTCACATCGGCTACAGGGTTAGCATTCGTTCTGACAATCAGGGAAACTCAAATAAGTCTTTTGTAAGTGAGGAAAATCTTCTTGTCACGGGAAAAGCATACGCGCTGGCGAGCGGCTCTTCCCTATTTTTTATACCGAGAAAACCGAACGGAAAAGCTCTTTTTAAAAGCTACAGGATCAATTTTGCGGATTTGGGTCCAGGCATGACCTCGGCTGCTCCCTACAAGGAAAGCGGGAAGCACACTTATTTCTGTCCGAGCGTAAACGATCTCCAAGAGAATTACATTGCTTGGGGAAAGATTGAAACGCTGGAATGCAAAGAAAAAGGCAAAGTGAGAATTGGTTACCCATACGCTAGCGCCGCATTTTCAAACTCCAGGTATAAGGGCAAGCTCGAGAAACTAATCGAGATGATCCGTGCTTTATTCTCGGAGGCAAAGGCGGTTCTTCCAAGTGAGGCGGAAAACAGGGAATTTTGCGCCTTCATCCTGCCAGACATCACCATGGAAGAAAAATCCGAAAGAGTTTTTTCAAAGGGGAACTCAATTGCGGTGATCTTGTTTGACGAAAAAAAACTCGGGAAAATCTGGTCCCTGGGTACGGCGATTTTTAAAACCTTAGCCTCTGGCTCGTTTATGAGTAGCGCTTCTTCGGACGCCCTGTGGTTTATAGAGGGAGCCACAAGATTGTACGGGCTTATTGCCGCGGTGCGCGCAGGTCTGTCGAGCAGCGGCGAAGCTGATGAATTGCTTTCCGAAGTTTACGCAAGATACGTGTCCAACCCGCTACGCCGCAAAATTACGCTGATTAACAGAATGAAAACTCCTCAACAGTTAAGCTTCTTTTCGGATAAATCCGTTATGGTTCTCGCATCAATCGCTTCCCGAATGAGGGCGGAGACAGGAAAAAAATCCGATTTGGACGCTCTGGTGCGCGATCTGGGAATGCGCCTTTCAGGAGACAGAGAAGGGCGCTTGTCTATTGTTGATATCGAGGAATCTGCCGAGAATCTCACCGGAATAAGCTGGACAAGGTATCTTGACAGACTTGTAAGGAAGACGTCACTTATTAGAGCATCCGAATTCGCAAAAAGCGAAATCTTTGCACAAAGCGCCGGGCTTTCTTCTACGGGCAAGACAAGACTTCTCACAAAAGGCTCTGGTCGCGGTTGGCTTTTTCTTCTTATCTCTTTATTAATGATACTTCTGATCCCAGTAATCTTCGGGTATTACGTCAGAAGGGCGGTGAGGCTCGATCTCTCAATGCCCCCGATACTACCGCGAGACGAAGACGAAGAGATCCAATGATTGCGGCAGCGGCCGGCTCACGCTTATAGATATTGGTTGCATAAGTTTGGGGTTGCTGCTTGGACCTACCTTGTTATTTCTGCGAGTGATTTAGTCTTATGAGCCTTTTTGATATTTCCTCGGCACCCATCCTTAAATCAAAGGCGTTTAAATGATTGCAGGCCGCTGAGTCAAAGAGCACTTGCGCCTCTGCCGAAAACTCATCATCGGCCGCCCAGAGCACGAAACATAATAGGACCTTGGGAAAAAGATTGAAAGCATAGGAGGCGTCGCCGAGATCCTCAAGAGACCCACCGATTGCCTTGCATGCGCGCGAAAATCCCTGTGGGTCAGAGCCGAACTCAAGGGCAAGCGGGACTTCAACGGACCTTTTGAAGACGGGCTCGTAAAATCTCGCCCCCGGCAATTCCCTGTAGGGCACCCATTTTCCTGAAGGGTCGGCGCCGTTGGTCCCTGCAAGGTAAAGAAGGGTGAGTAACTTAAGAACGAAAGTGTTCACTTCATCACTTGCCTGAATTTCCATTGATGGGTGATAAACCTTGATAGTTCCATGCAGCACGGGTACGGTTATGGATATGTGACCGTCAGGCTCGGTGGTGGAAGAGCAACCAGCGATCCGGGATACCCTGACAGGATCGGATCCGCGAAGAATTGAAGCAGGCTTGAGAAAGGGCGACTCGCCTTTCTTTTCTTCACCCAAAAGTTGAACTCCCCCTTGACTCTTTCATATGACATTCAATACAAAATCTTCCATCAAATACCGGTTGAACCGAAGCCCCCCTCTCCCCTTTCGGTTTCGGGAAGTGATTCGACTTCCTCAAAGATGGCGGTTTCAACTCTTTTGAAAACCAGCTGGCATATTTTATCGCCGCGTTTGACGCGAAATGGCTTCCGCGGATCGAGGTTGATTAATATCACTTTGACCTCTCCCCTGTAATGTGAATCTATCAGGCCAGGCGTGTTTAAGACTGTTACCCCATGCTTTGCGGCAAGACCGCTTCGAGGCTGGACAAATCCCGCATAACCCTCGGGTATTGCGATGGCTATGCCGGTCGGAATGAGAGCCCTTTCACCCGGCCCGATTATCAGATCTACTGGGCTTCTAAGATCACAACCCGCGTCACCTTCATGCGCATATTCAGGAAGGGGAATACCCGGGTCAATTCTTTTCAAAGTCACCCTAAGCATGGTATCGCTCCAGCCAAATGGCAAACCTAAGCGGCGAAGTGCTCGATTTCCCTCGGTTTGGGTATATGGCACCTCCAGGCTTTCAAAATGTGGTCATTCTCATCCACAAGCAAAAAAGAGGGAGTGCATAGCACATTGTGATAAGCAGCCTCGGCAAGCCCTTCACTTTCCTCGAGCCGGTACAACTTGCTGAAGGGATAGCGCATGGCAAGTTCTTTGGCGGCAGGGCAGCTCGGGCAGTTATCCGAGATAAATACCTTCAGTTCCATTATCCCCCTCCTCCTACAAGGCTGTTCTTATCCTGTCTTTAAGTTCCCCGATTTTTCCCCTATTCCAGGTGGAAATCTTTGAGAAATACCCCACTATTCGGGTGATGCCATAAACGTCATCGGATCTACAAAGTGGGCATGCCTCATGGAGACCTCTGTTTGTTCTACTGCATGAATTGCAAACTGTGAACTCCGGGCTGAAGGCGATCTGCTCTGCGTTTGTCTCGCTAAATGTTTTCTCCACGAATCTTCTTATCGAAGATGCAGGTGGCTCATGCTCGCCGAGCCAGATGTGTATTATAGCGCCCGCCTTGATCAAGGGATGAAACATGCTCTGAATCTTCACTCTTTGTATATAGTCAACCGGTGCGTCATAGGCTAAATGCACGCTGTTTGTGTAAAAGAACTCACCCGACTCAATATTTCCCTTGATGACTTTCCTTGCTTGCGAAGGAAAATATTTCATGTCGAGTTTTGCCAGGCGGTATCCGCTTGATTCTGCCGGCGATTCTTCGAGAACCAGGTTAATCCCGTATTTTTTCGATAACTGGTCGCATAGGATTTTCATGTGCGCAACAACTTTAAGACCGAACTTAACGGCCCTCGCTGACTGGTGCAATTGCTCGCCGGTGTGATACTGCACAAGCTCGTTTAGGCCAAGCAGTCCAGCCAAGTATGTGAGCCTGTCTATTCTCAAATAAGGTTCGCCATCATGTTCCATGCACAAGAGAGAGACAGGGCCGTCTTTGCCGAGGCTCATGAGCTTCGCTATGAAGTCCCTTTTCTGAAGATGCGCCCTGGCGACCATTTCGAGCGTTCTTTCTATTTCGCTGAAAAGGAGCTCGTCTGAGCGCTGCGCTCTGTAGGCAATTCTCGGGAGATTGATTGTAATGTTTTGCAGGGCAGAGAATCTGAGTTTCTCAGGTGTCTGCGCTTCGGCAAGGTCTACATCGTTAAGTCTCAATTTCAAGCGGCAGCACTGAGAGACCGTGACCTCGTCGTCGCGGTCAAAAACGAAATAGGTGATCCCCTGTTTGCTTGCCACCTCGCAGGCGAGGTCCAGGAAATCTTCCCATCCCTCGGTTTCGAAGAACTCCCTGTTAATGTGGAGGAGAGGTTTCGGGAAGACGAAGGTCTTTCCCATTGCGTCTCCCTCAAGGTATATCTCAAATAGCGCCCTGAGAAAAATTCTCGCCTCAGGGGCGTATTCGGAATAAGTCTTTCCGGTTTCCACTCCCCCCGGACCTATAGCAGGGGCGTTTTTGAGGTGATTTGGTATGTTGTAGTAAAGGTTGAAATCAGTGAAAACGACCTGGCTGCCCCGGGCGCCCGCAAGTTGGTTAAACTCGAATATCAGCATTTGGGCAAGCTGTTTCATTCTTTCATAATTTACTCCGACAAGGAATGGAGCGAAGAACACGTTGACCGCTTCCCAACCGATGGCGCCGGCGTAGTAGGACTGAAGGGTGGAAGCCATTTTCACCATATGACCAATAAGCACTTCCGGATGTTTGGCTGGACCGGACGTGCTGGTTATGTTAGGCAGCCGAAGACCGTATTTCTTCACGTACTCAAGGCTATGCCCGCCACAGTACGGTCTTACGCAAAAACCGAGATCATGAAGGTGAATATCTCCTTCATAATGCGCACTGGCGATGTCTTTTGAGAAAACCCTTTCAAGAGCATACTGCTTGAGCACGGATTCGGCTATCGTCAGATTGATCGACTCCGGGTTATGCGTGGTGTTTGAATTCTCTTTGTTGGGACTGGTTATGATATTTTCCACATCATAGATGGGAAGCCCCAGTCTTGTATGCCTTTCGAGCATGTGCGCAAGACCGCGCTCCATCAGCTCAAGGTCAACAAGCTCTCTTATTAAACTTGTAGTGACTCTCGTTTGCCCGCTTCTAACAAGCGTGCGTTCAACGCAATCGGCGATCTCACAGGCGAGCTCCTCAGGTGCCCCGGCCTCAAGCATTATGGAGTCAACGATCCTCTGTTTATCCCAAAGGTTTATTTCTTCCCTTGAAGCTGTGCTTACCTGAAGAGCTATATCGGTTGCGTCCCCAGCCGGATAGTGGATGTAGCCTGTGTCGTTGTTTAGGATTTGGATTTTAGGAGTCACTTTCTTGCTCCTTTCCCTCACGCTCCTCTTTCTTCCTTTCTGGAATCAGTATCCCCAGCTCCTTTTCAAACTCGGTAATATCGCCGAACCGCTTATAGACGGAGGCGAATCTCAAATAGGCGACCTCGTCTATGCGCTTTAACTTTTCCATTACCATCTCCCCGATCTCTGATGCGGATATCTCTTTTGAAGCGCGAGACATAATTTCTTCCTCTATTTCATCCACCGCCTGCTCTATAACCGAGGATTGGACGTTTCTCTTGTTGCATGCCTTGTACATCCCGCCTGCGACTTTTTCCCTGCTGTAGGCTTCCCTGTTTCCATCCCGTTTTATGACGTAAACTTGTACTTTCTCGCGCCGCTCAAAAGTTGTGAATCTCATCCCGCAGGACTCACAGTACCTTCTCCTTCTGATGGCCGTCCCACCTTCCACTACTCTTGAATCGATCACTCTCGTTCTTATAGCCTGGCAGAAAGGACACTTCATCGCTTTCCTTTTTTGTCTTTTATTTGGTCATTATCCGCAAAAACTACATTTAGTGTTAAAAGCATTTTAAACCCACTACATAGTGTAGTGTCAATATTTTTTCGCAGAAAAAAATCTCCACCAATTAATTCAATTTTTGACTTTAAATTAAAGTTAAATTAAACCTTTAGTTTTTGAAGCGATTTATGAATATTTTCTGTAAAGATTCGAAACTAGGTATTTCTTGCATAAGACCGCGTGTGGAGAGGATTTGTTTGAATCGTGGTCCGAAGGGCTTTGAAGCGTGATACCCTGGCTTGTTGAGACATAATGTCCCGTGATTAATCTTTTTGTTTGCAAACCTCAAATCCGGGTATAGAAAAAAAAATTTAAACATGAACTCAATGTTTATATTTTCAGATTGTGGAAGTCAATCTCCCTCCTGGTTTAGGGGTACTTGATTGGATGGGCCGTCTGCTTTTTTGTGAGGAATGGGAGCTATTATCTACTCCCAAGCTCCTTTTAAGTTTTCAAATTGAAGGGTTGTTGTTATCTGCTTTTGAATGAACAAAGTGATCGTTGAAATGAGCTTATCAATTCCTTCTCCCGTCAGAGCAGATATCTGAATGAATTTAGGATAACGCTTTTTTAGCATTTTTCTTTCACCCCGCGCCAGTAGGTCAACCTTGTTCAAGGCGAAAATCACGGGTATGTCGCAGGCACCCAGATCAGCTAATATCTCGTCCACCGTTTGCATTCTTTCTCTCATCATTTCTTGCCTTGATGCGTCTACAACATGAACCAGAAGGTCCGCTTCCCTGACTATCTCAAGCGTTGATCGGAATGCGGCGATCAGTTCGTGGGGAATGTTCCTTATGAAACCGACGGTGTCAGATAGAACTATCGAGTCTCCCGTAGGAAGCCTCAATCTCCTTGTTGTGGAATCGAGCGTCGAGAACAGCTTATCTTCAACTATTACGGAGGCTTTTGTCAACCTGTTAAGAAGAGACGATTTTCCGCTGTTTGTGTAGCCTACGAGTGTGACGCTTGTAAGTCCTGCCCTTTTCCTCCTTTTTCTTTGCGTGATTCTCACTGCTTCCATTTGGGAAAGTTCCCTCTCGAGTTTCCTCATTCTCCTTCTGATTTTCCTCCGGTCAACCTCGAGCTGAGTCTCGCCGGGACCGCGCGTGCCTATTCCACCTCCGAGCCTTGAGAGCTCGATGCCCCTTCCCCTTATCCTGGGCAGCATGTAGGACAGTTGCGCGAGTTCAACCTGGGTCCGACCTTCCCTGCTGTGCGCGTGCTGGGCGAATATGTCCAAAATTAGCGCGCGCCTGTCTATCACCTTTACACCAAGTTCTTTTTCGAGTTTTTCCTGCTGGGAAGCCGAGATTTCGTTGTCGAATATCACGAGGTTCGCGCCGGCGCTTTCTATCTCATTTCGCGCCTCAAAAACCTTCCCTTTTCCCAGCAAAGTGGCAGGGTCAAAAGATGACCTTTTCTGGACAAGTTTTCCAACCACCGAGGCTCCGGCAGTTAGCGCGAGAGCTTCAAGTTCATCGAGGGATTCTTCCGTTTCAAAATCGTTATCAGGTGGCACCTCAACGGAGATGAGGTAAGCTTTTTCCATGTTGGGTAGGTTTTGTGTAAATTCGCTTTTTTGTTCTTGCTTCGCCATCAAAAGATACCCTTCAGTCTGCTTACCGCTTCCGATATTCTCTCGTCCGGGACAGTGAGGGAAACTCTTACGTAACCCTCACCTGAGGGTCCGTAAGAGTTTCCGGGGGTGAAGAAGACTCCCGCTTTTTCCAGGGCATATTTTGAGAAACCTACAGAATCAAAACCGTCTGGCACTTTTACCCAGAGATAGATGCTTCCCAGCGGCGGAGTGGCGTCCAATCCCATTGACTTAAGCTCTTCAACCAGGTAGTCCCTTCTTTTTCTGTATATTTCCCTCATCCTGTTTAGAGAATTGCTCTCGTTTTTAAGCGCATGGACACCGCATAACTGAATGGGATTGAAGATCCCTGAGTCGATATTTGTCTTTACAACACCCAAACCCTCTATCAGATCACGGTTACCGCACGCGAAACCGATTCTCCACCCCGTCATGTTGAAGCTTTTGGAGAGAGAGTGAAACTCTATTGCGCAGTCCATGGCACCCTCAACTTGCAGGATGCTCGGTGCAACATACCCGTCATATGTGATCTCAGAATAAGCGTTGTCATGCGCGATTATCAGGTCATGTTCGAGCGCGAAATGGACTGCCTTTTTGAAAAATTCGATATCGGCGACCGCGCCGGTCGGGTTATTCGGGTAATTTACCCAAAGTATTCTGCTTTCTTTTAAAACTGTTTCGGGAATTTCTTCCAGTACCGGCAGGAATGAGTGTTCTTTTTTCAATGGAACGTAATAGGGACTACCTCCCGCTAATATAGCCCCCATCGAATAAACAGGATAGGAAGGCTCGGGCACAACAGCGACCGTCCCGGGATCAAGAATCGCAACTGAAAAATGTGCGATACCCTCTTTACTTCCTATTAGTGGCAGAACCTCCCTTTCCGGGTCAAGGGTGACACCGAATCTTTCCTTGAACCACGCAGAAAACGTTTCCCTGAGAATCGGTAGCCCGAAATATGAAGGGTATCGGTGGTTGGAAGGCTTTTCCGCTTCCCGGATTAAAGTGTCAATGATTCCTTGCGGCGTGGGAACATCAGGATCTCCAACCCCGAAACTAATGACATCAACACCCTGCTCTTTTTTCTCCTCAATCAGCCTGTCTATTTCCGCAAACAGATATGGCGGCACCTTTCTTAAACGGTCAGATAGCTTCATTCACCACTCCCTTACTACTCCGTCAAAAACGTGTCGCGCCGGACCCGTCATGTACACCTCTTTTAACCATTCAACCTCCAAGATTCCCCCGGGAAGGTTTACCATTGCTCGGGGCTTGCATACGCCCTTAAGGTTTGCAGCTACCAGAGCAGCGCATGCGCCCGTACCGCACGACATTGTCTTGCCGACGCCCCTCTCCCATACTCTCACTTTGATTTCTTCATCTTTCGTAACTTGAACAAACTCGACGTTCGTCCGGTTGGGGAAAAGCGGGTGATTCTCCAGTTCAAATCCGATTTCGCCAACCGGGAACGAGTCGACGTCATCCACAAAAACCACGCAGTGTGGGTTACCCACAGAGACGCAGATTGCCCTTATTTCAGATCCATTCTCAAGGGGTATATCGACTGGGTTTGCCTGCCTGTCAGGATCCCCGGCCACCGGGATATCACCTCGTTTGAGTTTCGGGACTCCCATATCCACTCTGAAAAAATGCTCGTTGCCCTTACGCCCGCGGTATTCGACACGCTTTATTCCCGCAAGCGTCTCGACAAGAAATGCGTTTTCGCTGGATAATCCTTTCTCCATCGCGAAAAGACAGAGCGCTCTGATTCCATTGCCGCACATCTCCGCCTCTGAACCGTCAGAGTTGAATATTCGCATTCGGAAGTGAGCTTTGTCCGAGGGGAGAAGCAGGATGATTCCGTCGGCGCCTATTCCTCTGCGCCTTTCGCACAGAGCAACAACCGCGGATCTCTCGAGGCTAACGGGCTTTTCAGTGCCGTCAAGAATTATGAAGTCGTTCGCTGTTGCTTCAAATTTGGAAAATTCCATCACCTTTATTTTATATTATCCAGCCTGCCTCTAAAGTATTCTATGACTTCTGAGGCGGTAATCTCGATCGCTTTCTTCAATTCTTCTTCCGACATTCCGGTCTTCACCGCAACAGAAAACCATACAATCCTCGGGTCTCTCTTAAACCACGTGAGCTGTCTTTTTGCAAATCTTCTTGTCTTCTTCTTGATCTCGGCTACCGCTTGTTCTAAAGACACTTCCCCCTTAAGATAAGCGGTAAGTTCGCGGTAGCCGAGGGCCTCGCCCGCTGTCGTACCGGGCTTCAAACCGCTCTCGATTAGAGCGCGTGTTTCCTCGACAATCCCCTTTTCTATCATCGTATCCACTCTTCTGTCGATTAGTTCATACAAGAATTTTCTTTCCATCTCGATCCCCGCTGCAACAAGGTTGTACGGGGATTGGTATTTGGTCCACGAAATCTGTCTTTCCGAGACCGTGCGGTTTGATCCGAGTGCAACTTCCAGGGCGCGCACCATTCTCCTTTTGTTGGAGGTTGGGATGTTTTCTGCGGATACGGGGTCACACTCAGAAATCATCTCTGAGAGTTCCTCGTTTGATAGCGATTCCAGATATTTTCTTAGCGAGGAACCGCATCCTCCCGACGAGGGGAATGACAGGTCATCTACCACCGCCCTGAAGTACAGTCCCGACCCACCCACGAGAAGAGGGAAGTTGCCTCTTTCGATGATTCTCGTTATCGCTTCATCAGCCATACGTTTGTAAACGGCGACCGAGAATTCTTCTGTTGGATAAACAATATCAACCATATGGTGGGCAACGGCCTCGAGCTCCTGGGAAGTGGGTTTTCCGGTTCCTATATCCATTCCGAGGTAAACCTGCATGGAATCGACCGAGATAATCTCAACAGGGATTTGGCTTGAGACGATCAGAGCTATCTTGCTCTTTCCAACGGCTGTTGGTCCGACTATGGCAAGAAGGGCAGCCCCTCTGGGAATGTTTGCTGTCATTGTCTCAAGACTGCCTGTATCTTCTCACCCGAAATCGCTTGAGCCGTACGGGCTCGCCGGGACGGATATTAGCTTTCAATATTGCTATGCGCACTTGCTCTTGAGGAGTGTCAACTCCCTCGATATCCGGAAGAAGCACGCCGACTTTGGCTCCCGAGGAAACTATTACGCCGTAGTCCTTTGGGTCGAGCTGTTCTATGCCGTCTATATCTTCGGGCTCTTCGAGAACGTCCACGGAAATGGTTATGTCAGGCAGTTCATCTGCTGTGACCGGCAGGAATCTCGGATCTCTCGTAGCGCTGCTAGCCGCGTTTCTCCTGATTTCTTCCGCCACGTTCTCGTAGACTGGCTCAATAGTTCCGATGCATCCTCGCAAATCCCCGTGCTTTTTTAGCGAGACAAAAACGCCTGCGCGTTCCCTCTTGAGCAGTTCGGGAGCTTCGCTCAAATCCGGCAGCTCTCCGTCTTTGACATATCTCTCGATCACATTTCTTGCAAAAGCCACATACGGGTTGTCTCCTTTGATTTCCTCAACCACTCCGATCACCTTCTAATTAAATCGCACTCTGTGGTTTTGCGTGGAATTTCTGAACGAAATTCTCGCCACCATGTATCCGACCCCGAAAGATCCCTCGTATGAGAGAAGCGATGTGTCGTAATCTTGATTTTCGCAGATACCGGCGAGAACCGAAATGCTCCACAGGCAATCTTCTCCCGCGTCATCGCTCAGGGATGGATCAATGTCGAATATCTTGCTCAGGTTTCCCGATCTCACGATATTTACGAGCAGTTCGTCGAATTCCTTGCCTCTTGGGTGATATCCCGACGGTGCGTCAGGCGTCAGGCGGTGTGACATGTCGCCAGAGCTTATGAACACGCAAGGTTTTGAACTCTCCTCCACGGCGTTCCTTATTGCTATTCCGAGCTCGTAATGTTCCCGCAAAGAGAGGTAGGGGGAAATGGAAATTGAAACCACGCGGTATGACGGGGGGGCTATTAAACATAGAGGAACTATCAATCCCCAGTCGTCTTCTCTGTCGCTAAAATCACGAACTATTCTTATATTTCTTGTGCTCGCGTGTTCCTCTATCAAAGCGATGAGCTCAGTGTCAGTGGCCGCATCCACGATCGCGCCCGGAGCCCCAAACCGAGCAAGCGAACCGTAAACCCTCTTTCCCGCTTTGACCGGAAATCCCTCTCTTGAAATTAACCTCAGGTGCGGCGGCGAAACAACGACCAGGGTTTCTGGGGACAACTGCCTTATTTCCCGAGACAAGAGGGAAAGCGATTCTGATGTTGCGCGAACTCGCTCTATCTGGGATCCACCCACTTCTAGAACGAGTATAGGCGCGTGCGGGACGATGCAGCATATTTTAATATTTTCCAATTTTTGCTCCTTTCCATCTAATGAACGCCTGGCACTAACGTTCCCTCACAATTTTCAGAGCCTGAGCGCGAGCTTTTTCAAAAGATTTCCTGCTTCTACCCTCAAAGTGCAGCCTCAATTCAGACTGGTTGTACAAGGGGTGAACGAAAATCCACGTGTCGTCTTCCGTAACTATCTTAATTCCCACCCTCATATCTACCCTCGTGACCGTTTCGTCGCCGATTTTTCTCGGAGGAGATTTCTGAAGAGTTTCAATGAGGTCTTCGATTTCATCCTTCGGTATAGAAACCTCTATGCTGTCGGTGTAACATTCGCCGAACTCCCTGTAAATGTTTCCCACCAATTCGGATAGGGGTTTCTTGAATCGAGCCGCAATCTCTACGCTCAACAGACCGCATAACACTCCATCCCGGTGCGGAATGTGCTCACCGATGCTTATTCCACCTTCTTCATCGCATCCGATTATTATCATCTTTTTCGTCATTATCTCTGCGATGCTGTTAAAACCAGGGGCCGTCTCTATCACTCTGCACCCGTTGTGCTCGGCAATTGAATCAAGAATGTGCGAGTTTGCCATAGTTCTTGCCACCGCGCCGCCGTAAGGTTTGTACGTGAGCATGTACCATAGAGTGAGGATTGTTGTTTGCGTTGGACCAAGAAAAATACCCGCGGAGTCTATCAAGCCGTATTTATCGCCATCCCCGTCAAGGGCAACGCCGAGCTCAACCTTATTGTCTATGACGGCTTTTTTGCATTCCGCGAGGTTTATCTCAATCGGCTCGGGTGAAAGACCGGAAAAATCTGGGTCAAGATAAGAATGCAGGGGAACTACGATTGAGTCCATATGGTATAAGGCGCGCATGAAAATATTTTGACTTGCCCCGAACATTGGGTCGAACAACACACGCACTCGAGAGCGCTCAATTACAGACCTCTCCACAAGCCCCAAAAGATGACGAATGTAATCATTTGAGACATCAATCTTTCTCAGAGGACTGATGGTCCTGTCGGGCGGTGGTTCTGTTTTTCCGGTGTCGAGTGTCTTCCCTATTTCCCAATCGATGTCTTCTGTTATCTCAACCGAGGCTGTTCCCGCGTATTCGGGAATGAAAACGATGCCGTTATACTCGGGAGGGTTGCTGCAACCGGTCACCATTATGGCACCGCCCGCGCCGAATTTCTTGACGGCGAAAGCGGTCTGCGGCGTGGGGCAGAACGTTTCCATTCTCATTGCAGAAATGCCGTTCCTTTGCAGAATTTCAGCAACCAGGTTCGCCATCCTTTCCGATTCGCTTCGAGTGTCGTAACCAATGACACACCCCTTCTGGGCAAGTTCTTTCTCGTACAAATAGTTGCAGATGGCTTGAGTTATAAGCGTCGCATTTTTCTCGTTGAAATCCTCACCAGTTCTGGCAATCCAGCCGTTGTGACCGAAGGTAATTTCATCGCCCAATTTCACCACTCCCAAGCTCAAAAGTGATAAGGCACCGCTTTTTTGACTCGTTCGGCTCGGCGTTTAAGCCTATTCAATCGCGCTTCTTATTTTTTTCTCAAACTCGTCGAGGAGAGAAACGCAATCTTGATCGTCAGTTCCCTCGGCATAAATGTGCAAGACCGGTTCCTCCTCGTCCGGAAGCACAAGTACCCATCTGGCAGAACTGAAAAAGACCTTTAGCCCATCCGTTGAGTCAACACTGTCATCCATATGCTGCTCTATCAAATGCCGCATGATATGACCCTTGTTTTCCCAAGAGGTGATAACCTCGCGTCTCTTTAGATGAAATTCCGGAAGCGCTTCTACCAGTTCTGATATTTTCTGTTTTCTCATAGCGAGCATCTCAAGAATCTTCGCAAAATGGAATATGGCATCGTAAGCCGGCATGAACTCCGGGAAGATGACCCCCCCATCTCCCCCGCCGCAGAAAACAACACCGTCCTCACGGGCGACATGCATCAAGTCGGACTTGTCCAATTTACTCCGGATTACCTGAAAGCCCCGTTGGTTAGACATCTCTTCGATACAACGGGGCTGGTTAACCGGAACGGCAATCTTGCCATTAGGGAAATGCTTTGTGACAAGGTCCACCATAACCACAAGAAATTCGCTTCCCAAAAGCGCTCTGCCTGTATCATCCACAACTGCGAGCCTTTCGGCTCCGTTGTCGAAAAGAAGTCCTATATCCGCGTTAAAGCTTCTGACCACATCCCCGAGCCTTTTCAGTGACTCACTGAGTAGTGGCCTTTGGGTTATCAATCTCTTTTCATCGGTGTAAGCGTTCAAGCTTAAGACTTCACAACCGAGCTTTCCGAGCAAACCGGGCACGATAAGGGATGCCGCGCCGTAACCGTAATCGAAGACAACCTTAAAATTAGTTTTCTGAATCAAATCAAGGTCGAGCGCGTCCGTGAGGGCTTGAATATATGCTTCTCTTGCCCGAGCGGGGTAGTATATTTCTCCAAGCTCATCCAGAAAAGCTCTCCTGAACTCGTTCCTGCTGTATATCCTCTCAATATTTCGCTTGGCGCCGATGTCAAGATCGCGACCCTCCTCGTCGAAGAAGGATATCTGGATCCATTGAGGGTCTCGGTCAGATGTCCTTACGTCAACTCCTCCCTGGTCGGAATGGCTATCAATCGTGAAACGATTGACAGGGATCGCGCTTACCTCGAGATCTCTTATATGGACGCCGCTCGCGTTCAAACCGGCCATTATCCCCCTTTTCAAAATTCTCGCCGACCTCGTGCCGTCCCTGCTTGTCACGACTTGCGAGTTCACAGGAAGTGAAGAACCGTACGCCATACCGAGACGAACCGCCATTTCAGGCGTTATATCGACGTTTATTAGCCCCGCAACGCCCCTTTTCCCAAATAGGGACCTCATTCCCCGTGATTCCCAAATGATACTGGTGTTCACAGTTGCGCGGGCATCCACCGTTTTAAAGGGAAAAATGAGCACTCCTTGATTGATGATTGCGTTCTCCCCTATCAGGCAGTCCTCCCCTATTACTACACCCTCATCAATCCTGACCCCCGATTTGATGTCGCAGTTTCTTCCTACGACCGTTCCCCTAATGTGACAAGCCGGACCGATATAAGAATTGTCCATTATTACCGAACGGTGAATAAAGTTATCTCTCTTGATTACAACATTGTTTCCAATCACGGAGTATTCCCTCAGTTTGGTCATAGACTCGACCTTGACATGATTACCAAGAATAACCGGACCCTTTACTATTGCTGAATCGTCGATTTCCGTTCCGTCGCCAACCCAGATATTGTTCTCGAGTTTATGCCCTGATATTTTGATTTTGACTTTCCCGTCGAGTATATCCCTGTGAGCCGCGAGGTACTGCTCAAGGTTCCCTATATCGCACCAGTAACCATCGGACACGAATCCGTACATGGGAAATCCGTCCGCAAGCAGTTTTGGGAAAAGTTCTCGCGAGAAGTCATAGGGTCCATCATCAGGTATGTAGTCGAGAATATCGGGCTCTATAATGTAGATGCCCGTGTTGATTGTGTCGGAGAACACCTCCCCCCATCCCGGTTTTTCGAGAAATTTGGTTATTCTACCGGAGGAATCTGTTATCACGATTCCAAATTCGAGCGGATTCGGTACTTCTTTGAGAACGATCGTAACAGCGGCGCCTTTCTCTCTGTGATAATCAACCGCTTTTAGAAAATCAATATCAGTCAGCGCGTCCCCGCTGACTACCAGAAACGTGCTCGAGATAAAAGGTTTCGCGTTCTTAACGCTTCCGGCTGTGCCCAGTGGGCTCTCTTCGGTAACGTAAACCATTTCAACTCCCCAACCAGAGCCATCGCCGAAATAATTCGCGATTACCGTTGGGAGAAATTGCAACGTGACTATTATCTGGTCAAGACCCTGGGCTTTCAAAATTTCAACAATATGCTCCATTAACGGGCGATTTGCGACCGGAACCATCGGCTTCGGCTGGTTGGATGTGAGCGGCCTGAGCCTGGTGCCCTGCCCCCCTGCCATCAGCACCGTCTGAACCTTTACCCTTTTCTGCTCCAACAGCTCCCCCTATAGCTTCAAAACGCCTTAGCTACTGCTAAAAACGTCCTCTCGTTCCGCTGTACAAGAGAAATACAGTCCTCGACACATAAATGATACCCGAGACTATAGACCAGAACATACCCACAACGAATAACCAAAGCCCGTATGTTTGCCATTCGAGGACGTCGGAAAACTTGAAGCCCTCAAATCCAAAACGCGCTCCATCATGTGGAGCGGACGATAGAACCAAACAGGTGAGCGCCACAAAGAGTATGGCGGTCGCGACTTTTCCGGTCCAATGGACCGCGACAGTGTCCCGGTCCAGCTTGCCTATGAACGGATAGCCGAGTGCCATTATCAGGTCTCTTCCCAGCACCACAACCATAAACACAAATGGCAGAATGCGCATCGCGTAAAGTGTCACGAGGGCGGTTCCAATGAAGATTCTGTCGGCAAGCGGATCGGCTACGATTCCGAAGCGGGTGACAGTGTTAGTTTTTCGAGCTATGAAGCCGTCAGCCCAATCAGTTAGGGAACCAAAAATAAAGACAGCTAACGCTAAGTATCGATAAGCGGGATTCTCATTTGACCTTATCATAAAAAGGACGAAAACGGGGCTTGCCACTATTCGAAGTATCGTTATAAAGTTTGCCATGTTACCCCCTGGTTAATAGAACGGACGGGGATTTAGGTGAAGACAATTTTATCAGAACGCTGAATTTTCTAAATGATAATAAGGGTCAAGTTCTCGGTTTAAGTTTGATTCGCTCGATGCTCTTTTAAGTCGGAAATCGCTCAGGCGTAAAGAGCGGTCCTGAACTCCATGTCGCGTTTTCGAGAGGATATTTCCGGTTGGTACCGACAACAATGCACGCAATCGTGCGGGCTGAAACCTTGGGCAAAGCTTTGAGACGGAAGTTTAAGGGATTTCTGTCCAACGCTTAAGATGGGCAAACGCGCTTTCGTCAACGAACATGTCAACGAATTTTCCCTGGTTATCCACAGCTTTGATCGCGTATTCCCTGCCCCCACTTACTTGCCCGAGCTCCAGGTCCCTGCCAAGGTATTCCCACTGCCCGGAGGAGTGCCTATCGATAACGATGAAATTTCCCAGATCCTCTCTTATGCTCACCATTCTTTCCGGAAGTAACACCGCCTTATACATGTGAACGCGCTTACCGGGCACACTGACCGCGAAGGAGAATATTCCCTTACCTGGGTCACCGGGGGAGTCGATAAATGCTTTTATTTTTTTCTCGAGTTCTTTTGAGTCTGGAATATCTTTCTTTACAATTTTCTTCCGGCTTATTAAAAGAGATATGCCCCATATGCCTTGCAGTGAACCCACAATCGCAACGAGCCATATCCAGTAGTGAGGAACCGAAAGTGAATATGATTTGAGCCATCTGTTGATATTGACGGAAAAGAAGAGATTTACAAAACCGGCGGCAATGAAAACGGTGCTGGCAAGCGCAACGGCCCAGGCCCTTAACTTATAAGCAATAAATCCTGAAATAATCGTGATGGTGGCAAGTGAGAAGCCTACGATTATCATAATCGCAGGAAGCCCCCCATAACCCAGCTTACTGAGGATTTTTTTGCCGTCTTTCAAAACAAAAGAACCCCAGATGGCTGAGTTTACAAGACCCCAGTTGAGCAGGAAGGTGGCAGATTGAAGAAAAAAGTTTCTTGCTTCTATAAGCGGGATGACCGTCTCAATGAGATTTCCCTCTCCGCTTGATGATCTGGGCGCTTTTTTGTTTTGGTTCATCGGAATTCCGCCTGCTATTTATGTTTGCGGTCAGTAATTTACCGCCTCAATTCAAGTCTTGTTCAAATCAAGAAATTTTCGACTTACAGGCAAATGTTCCGAGAATCCAAACTCTGAAGCAGAGGATTAGCCGCGATATTTTTCAATCCATTTTTACCTGGTCTTGTCTGGTCGGGACGGCCGGATTTGAACCGGCGACCCCTGGTCCCCCAGACCAGTGCGCTAACCTGGCTGCGCCACGTCCCGTCTCATCAACAATCAAGATTTTACCAGCACCCCTATTCGCGCGCAAACTTTGATCGGGCTTATTTTTCCTACACCTGCATTTAGCCTTTCACAAAAGAAAAACCCCTTCTGGGAGGGGTTTTTCTAAAGAACCATTCTCAAGGAAGACTATTTCTTCTTTGCAATCGCTTCCTTGAGAGCCTTGCCAGGTTTGAAAGCCGGTGTTTTGGTGGCGGCGATCTTCATCTTCTCCCCAGTCTGCGGATTGATGCCTGTTCTCGCTTTCCTCTTGCGCACTTCGAACGTTCCGAAACCTACGAGCTGAACTTTCTGCCCCTTCTTTAGAGCGCCGGCGATTGTCTCGAAAACGGCATCAACAGCCTTTGCTGCGTCTCCCGCCTTGATCCCCGCCTTCGCTCTCACCGCATCGACAAGGTCCTTTTTGGTCAATACCTACACCCCCTTTCCGACATCCGGGAATCAAATCTAATTATTTTTTCAATAATGATGCGGTTTTTCCTCTAATAATTCTCAAAAAATTCGATTCTTAAGCCAAAAATAACATTGAGGGCGACGCAAATCCTTTATCGGTGAGGATTCCCGGGTGAATCAATCGGACTTTCTGAATATCAGCCGTATTGGGCTGCCCCAGAATCCGTATTCATTGCGGATCTGGTTTACAATGAAACGTTTGTAATTATCCTTTATAAGATCAGGGTCGTTTACGAAGATAAGGAAGGTAGGCGGGGCTGTCTTGACCTGAGTTGCATAATACATTTTCAGGCTCTTTCCTCCCTTGGACGGTGCGCCGCGCATCCTTTTCACGTTCGATATTGAGGTGTTCAAAGAGGGTGTCGGTATTTTTCTTGTCCATTGTTCATAAACCTCAAGGACGAGCGGAATGACCTTGTCCATGCCCCATCCGTTCAGCGCGGAAACCCTGAGGAGAGGTATATGCTGAGCGTATCTGAACTTGTGCGATACGGACTCCATAACTTCGTTCGGGTCATCCTTTTCTTTAACAATGTCCCACTTGTTCAAAAGCACCGCGATCCCTTTTCCTCGCTCGTCTATCTTTTTCGCAATTCTCTGGTCATGCTCCGTCGGACCCTCCGAAGCGTCGACTATAAGGAGAACTATGTCAGCCTCGTCTATCGCGCGGTAGGTTCTTACCGAACTATAATATTCCACCGCATCCATTGCAGTTTTCTTCCTTCGGAGTCCTGCCGTGTCGAGAATTCTTATAAGGGACCCCTCATATTCAATAACGGTATCGACCGTGTCCCTGGTTGTGTGGGGCTCTTCATGTACCAAAGACCTTTCTTCTCTGGCAAGACAGTTAAGTATCGATGATTTTCCCACATTAGGTCTTCCAACGATCGCCACCGATATCTCCGGTTCTTCCGGCTCCTCGTGCAAAGGCGGAAGAAGCTCGATTATCCTGTCGAGAAGATCGCCGATTCCCCTGCTGTGATACGCGGAAACGGGTATGGGGTCGCCGAGCCCGAGCGAATAAAAGACGCTCGCCTCATTCTCTAAAGACTCATTATCCACCTTGTTTACCACCAGAACGACGTTGAGACCCATTCGCTTTATCTTTCTTGCAAGCCATTCATCGTCCTCGGTGATACCTGTCGTCACGTCCGTGAGCATTATCACAACGTCCGCTTCCTCGGCGGCAAAGAAAGCCTGTCTCTCTATGTCCTTTGCGAGCCAGCCATCGGTATCTATGCCTACCCCGCCCGTGTCCGCTATAACGAACTGCCTGTCACGCCACCTTGCTTCTGTGTACTTACGGTCTCTCGTCACGCCTGGTGTGGGATCCACTATCGCCGACATTCTGGCGGCAATTCTGTTCATGAGCGTTGACTTTCCCACGTTTGGTCTGCCGAGAATTGCCACAATCGGTAATCTCTTTTTACCCATTTCTCACACTTCCTCACATATATTCGCGCAACGCGCGAAAGAGGCTTTCGGGCGTGCATTCCACTTCAAGCACTTCAATGCCTAATTCTCTTCGTATTTCTTGAAGGTGCACCCCATCGATAAACCTTTCCTTTGAAAGAGCCACAGAAGGAACGAGTACTTTCGAAACGCCCTTATCCCGGGCGCCTTTACATGCCGCCTCTTTTACGTCTTTTCCAGGCATCAATCCGCACACATTCACACGCTCTCCGAAGAGATTATTCTTGCATGGAAGTAAATGAAGACCGCTTCTTTTCTCCAGAAGTATCTCTTTTAGGACCCACTCCCCCATGGGAGAGGTCACAATACCCAGCCCTTCCGGTTTTATCTCCTTATTTTTGGTACGCTCGCGGACGGTTTTAACCGCTTGGTTCCACCCGTCGATGAAAGAACGCGCAAGACCGATTCCGTTTTCGAGCTGCGGGAAATCACCATAATAGTCGGCGTGCGGCACACTTTCGCCGCTTATATAGAAGAACTCATCCGAGGCGAACAACCTGGCGGTTTTAAATTCCTTACGCCGTCGCTCAATCCTTTCGATAACCTCTGCAGATGATTCTGAGTCGAACGCGAACCTTTCCAATAATCTCTTTTTGTCGCACTTGGATATTCCTACCGGCACGACCCCTATTGATTTTACTCCCTCAAACTCATCTTTCAGGTCGTCAAGCGTCTTATCAAGCATAGCTGCGTCGTTTAAGCCCTTCATCAGGACTATTTGAATGTGGACATCTATTTTCTCCTTCAACAGTCTTTTTAGTAACTTAAGCGCATTGTTGGAGTGTTTGGTGCCAAATATCTTCGCCCTGAGAGCAGGGTCTGTTGCATGAAGGCTCATGTACAGCGGGGAAAGCCTCATTCCGATAATTCTTTTGAGGTCCCTGTTTCTGATATTCGTGAGAGTGATGAAGTTGCCGCACAGGAAACTCAGACGGTAATCATCATCCTTGACGTAGAGTTCTGGTGAAAGACCCCCTGGAAGTTGGTCAACAAAGCAGAATATGCATCTGTTGTTGCACTTGATGACTCCGTCGAAAACTGGAGTCTCAAACTGTATCCCGAGCGGCGCTTCGCCTGTCCTCAACATCAGATTGATCGCCTTGCCGCGGCGCTCAATGAGAATCTGGTGCTCGCCATCCGCTGAAAGTAAATTGTAGCAGTCTATCACGTCCCTGGGTGTTTTTCCGTCCACCCTCAGGAGAAAATCCCCGGGGAGTATTCCGCTATCATAACCGCTGGACCCTTCATCCACGGAACATATTTGCGCTTTTAATTCTTTCTTCTTCATTATTTTTGGCATCATCCGCGTCATCTCGGAACTGAGATATTTGAAGCGTTAGGCGCAATTAAGCTGCCGTATGCTGTTAGCTCTAAATCAAAGCGGTTTGCAGCGCTCAATTCTCTCTATATTTAAGTTTATGGTTTAGACGCAACCGTGTGTTTTCAATGAAGATTATCGCACACCGATATCACCGGGGTTAGGCTATAATAAATTACCGTCCATTATTTGGGATCAATCTGGAATCGGGTCGATACGAAATAAGGGGGAAAAACGTGGCTACGACGGAAATTGAGGGAATCAAGAATTTAGGTCTATTCGGTCACGGTGGAAGCGGAAAAACAACGCTCACCGAGGGCTTGCTGTATGCCGCCGGCGCCATAACGCGCATGGGAGATGTTGAGCAGGGAAACACAACGACCGACTTTGACGAGGATGAGATAAGAAGGAAGATATCCATCAACTGCGCGATCGCTCATTTTACTTGGAACAAGCAAAGGGTATTTGTCCTCGATACTCCGGGCTATCTGGATTTCATAGGGGATGCGATCTCATCCATCCATGTTGTGGACACCGCCTGTTTCGTCGTTTCAGGCGTCGATGGCGTTGAGGTTCAGACAGAGCTTATGTGGGAAAAGGCAAACTCCTTAAACATCCCCCGCGTAATATTCATAAGCAAACTCGACAGGGAGCGAGCCAGTTTCGAAAGAACGCTCGGCGATATCTCTGAAACTTTGAAAGGAAACACGGTTCCCTTGACCCTTCCCATAGGCGAGGAACACGATTTCAGAGGAATAATAGACCTCATCTCGTCAAAAGCATACGAGGTGACGGGGCAGGGTAAGGTTTCGGAAATACCCATACCTGACGACATGGCGGATACAGTTTCAGAATACAAAGAAAAGATCGTTGAGGCGGTTGCCGAAACGGATGACAGTTTGCTTGAGAGATACCTGGAAGAGGGAGAAATATCAGACGAGGAAGTACTCCCGGCGTTAAGAAAGGCGCTCCTTGCCGGAACACTTGTGCCTATACTCTGCGGCTCCGCCGTAAAAGGAATCGGAATAGTCCAGTTTCTTGATTTCATAACCGACGTTCTCCCCAGCCCGGAGGATCTGCCAGATATCAAGGGGGAGATGCCTTCTAGCGGAGAGGTTACCAGACCGAGAAAAAGTGACGCGCCGCTTACAGCGCTCGTCTTTAAGACCATGGCAGACCCCTACGTTGGCAAGCTTACATATTTCCGCGTTTTTTCGGGCACCATGAAAAGCGATTCGAGCGTTTTAAACTCCTCCAACGGCAAGAATGAGAGAATCGGACAGCTCTATCTAATAAAGGGAAAGGAACAGCAGCCGGTTACATCTCTTCAATCCGGGGAACTGGGCGCGGTTGCGAAGCTCGGCGAAACCAGCACCTGCGACACGTTATGCGATAAGGATAATCCCATTGTTCTTCCCAGAGTCGAGTACCCCAAACCAGTAATGTCACTTGCGGTCGCTCCCAAAACGAAGGGCGACGAAGACAAGCTCTCAACTGCTTTGGGGAGGCTTCGCGAAGAGGACCCGATGCTTGAGGTGAAGAGAGACACCGAGATAAATCAGACGATCATAAGCGGCGCCGGAGAAGCCCATCTGGATGTAATAGTGGAAAAGATGAGGAGGAAATTCGGCGTTGACGTTATTACCGAAAGTCCGAAGGTCCCCTACAAGGAGACAATAAGGAAGACCGTTGAGGCCGAGGGTAAGCACAAAAAGCAAACCGGCGGTCACGGTCAGTACGGTCATGTATTCTTAAAGCTCGAGCCAATGCAGAGAGGCGAAGGGTTCGAATTTGTCGACAAGATCGTGGGCGGAGTAATACCCAGGCAATACATACCGGGCGTGGAAAAGGGCGTAGTGGCGGCAATGCAAGAGGGATTTCTCGCCGGATATCCTCTCATCGATATGCGGGTAACGCTTTACGATGGCTCTTTCCACACGGTTGACTCCTCCGAGCTCGCTTTTAAGATGGCCGCTTCCAAGGCGATCAAGGAGGGAGTTTTCAAGGCGGACCCCGTTTTACTTGAGCCTATCATGACCGTTGAGGTCACTGTTCCCGAGCAGTACATGGGAGATGTTATCGGGGACCTCAACTCGAAACGCGGGCGCATATTGGGTATGGAACCGAAGGGGAAAATGCAGGTGGTGAGGGCGCAAGTTCCACTCGCGGAAATGTCCCGCTACTCTATTGACTTAAGGTCAATCACGGGCGGCAGGGGCGTGTTTAGCATGGAGTTCAGCCACTACGAGGAAGTGCCTGACCACATTGCGCAGAAAATAATCGCCGAGGCCAAGAAAGAAAAGGAAGAGTCCTAGTCAGAAACTTTTTGAAAGCGCATTATAGACCTGGTCGAGATCGCACGGAAGCACTCTCGTGCTCGCGACAACAGCCATAAAATTGCTGTCGCCCGCCCATCTCGGCACCACGTGCATGTGAACATGATCCACAATGCCGGCGCCGGCGACCCTCGATATGTTTATGCCTATGTTAAACCCTTCCGGCTGAAAAGCCGCTCTTATCGCTTTCATTGATTTCTTGCAGAGCTCCATCATTTCCGCAAGCGTATGAGCGTCAAGGTCTTCGATTGACGGAAGATGCTCATACGGCGCGATCATCAAATGACCGGTGGTGTAAGGATAAAGGTTCAGAATAACAAAGCATTTCTCGCCCCTGTGAAGAATAAAATTTTTTTTGTCCTCGTTCTCTTTCACTCGGTCACAAAAAATACAACTAGGGCGCTTGTCAACGTTACTCACGTACTCGTACCTCCAGGGAGTGTATATAATGTCCAACTACACCTTCCTTACGGATTTGCTTTCAATCTCGGACAGAAGGGCTTCTATCACTTTTTCTAAATCCAATCCCCGCTCGTCCTTGCCCGAAAGCGATCTCATGCTTACGGTCCGTGTGCTCTCCTCCCGATCACCCAGAATTATCATGTAAGGTATTTTCATCTGCCACGCTTTTCTGATTTTGTTTGCGGTCGTCTCACGCTCATCATTTATCTCAGTGCGTATTCCTCTCAAGGTAAGTATTTCAGCGACCTCTTTTGCGTAGGGAACGTGACGGTCAGCTATGGGAAGTACATTCACCTGCACCGGAGCGAGCCACAGTGGAAAAGCGCCGGCGTACTGCTCGATGAGGATTCCTATGTATCGCTCGAGGCTTCCGAGCACAGTTCGATGAATCATTACGGGCGTGTGCTCTTCGTTGTCGGCGCCAACATATGACATCTCAAATCTTCTTGGAAGGTTGAAATCAAACTGAATAGTTGGTCCCTGCCACCATCTTCCAAGAGCGTCTTTCAGTTTTACATCGATTTTTGGACCGTAAAATACTCCCTCGCCCTCATCGACAGAATACTCGAGGTCGTTTGACTCTAGCGCTTTCTTAAGCGTTTGGGTCGCTCTTTCCCAGTCGGCGAGATTGCCGACGAAATGCTCAGGCCTGGTCGATAGGGCGATTCTGAAAGTGTCAAAACCGAAGACGCGCTGAACCTCGAAGGCGAATGATATGCAGTTGTTTATTTCTTCCTCAGCTTGGTCCATCGTGCAAAATATGTGCGCGTCATCCTGCGTGAAACCCCTGACTCTTAAAAGCCCGTGTAGCACCCCGGAGCGCTCATGCCGATAAACGGTTCCCAGCTCGAAGAATCTTAGCGGTAGGTCTCTGTGCCCGCGTGTTTTGGATTTGTAAATTAATATGTGGGCGGGGCAGTTCATCGGCTTTATGCCATATCCGTGCCCTTCGATATCGAAAAAATACATCGGGTATTCCATTTGAAGGTGTCCGCTTGTCGCCCATATGTCTCTGCGCATGATGTGGGGAGAAATTACAAGTTGATACCCGCGCTTTTCGTGTTCTTTTTTCAGGAAGTCTTCTATCACCGTTCTGAGAATCGCGCCTTTCGGATGGTAGATAACAAGTCCAGGTCCGATCTCATCCCTGATTGAGAAAAGCTCAAGTTCGACGCCAAGCCTTCTGTGGTCCCTTCTTATCGCCTCATTTCTAGCTTCCAGATATTCGTCAAGTTCTTCTTGAGAATCGAATGCGGTCCCGTAGATTCTCTGAAGCATCTCACGCGATTCGTCTCCCCTCCAGTAAGCGCCGGCAAGCGTAAGGAGTTTAAACGCTTTAACCCTGCCGGTTGTGGACAGATGTGGTCCTCTGCAAAGATCCGAAAACTCCCCCTGAGAATATACTGTCACGGTCTCATCATCTATCTCTTCTAACAGTTCGACTTTAAATCTTTCAGATTTGTTCTCGAAATATTTGATCGCGTCTCGTCTCGACATTTCCCTGCGTTCGATCGGCAAATCCTCCGAGATGATTCGCCTCATCTCCTCCTCTATGTGGGGAAGGTCCTCAGGGGTGAGTTTTTCTGGTATCTCAAAATCGTAGTAAAAACCATCCTCGATGGCCGGCCCAATCGCGAGTTTCGCCTCCGGAAAAAGCCTTTTTACCGCCTGAGCCATGATGTGGGATGCGGTGTGCCTGTAAGCCTCTCTTCCTCGCGGAGAGTCAAACCCGAGCGGGGTGATATTTCCCGAATCGAAGAGTTGGTGTGGCAGGTCCACCGTGTTTCCGTTATAATCGGCGGCGAGTACCTCTTCAACATCGAACCCGGCAAGCAAGAGGGCGTCCTTAACCGTTTTCCCTCTGGTAATCTCCACCGTTTTCTCCCCACCGACCTTTATTTGCAAAACCTCGTCATTCGGCATAACTATCCCCTGTTAATTTCTCATAAAGGATTGTTCCAAGCAATAAAATGGTGGGCGCGAGTAGGATCGAACTACCGACCTCTTCCGCGTCAAGGAAGCGCTCTACCACTGAGCTACGCGCCCACACAAGGCATGAATCCTCGATTTTTCGACCCATATATTATCTCATGATATATGAAAGTTCAATATCCCGAAGGGCATCCAGAAGGTCTTTACTGAAGTAGGTCATAATAGAGGCTCTCCACGTGCCTTTCTGAGTATTCGGGGTTGTGCTTCTCAAGCAAGCGTATCTGCTCCTCGGACAGCTTGAAGGTCTTGTCGGCGGTCCTCTTTTCAAGCTCGAGCATCCTCTTGTAGCGCGTCTGGATCCCGTGTCGCACCCAAACGTTGCGCACGGTCGTTGCCGAGGTGACGATCCCGTGCGGGATGAGCTCATCTCTCACTCGCTGCTGTCCCCATGCGGGGTGCTCTATGGAGAGATCCACGATCTTCTTCTCGGTGTCCTCGGGCAGCTTGTGGGGCGGGAAGCCGGGGACCGGCGGCTTGTCCAAGAGAGCTTCCAGACCTCCGGTCTGGAACGCCCTCTTGATCTCGTAGAACTGGCTTAGTGAGACCTTCATGATGCGACAGGCGTC
>CAKZLU010000001.1 GCA_937127245.1 uncultured Actinomycetes bacterium | reverse complement strand
AAAGATAAAACAAGAAGAAAGACCAGGGAAAGCACGACCGTTTTCTGCCTTGACATTTTGAACATGCTCCTTTCTATGTTTTTCAAGCTGTTTTACTTATTCCCCGTTCTACGAACCCTCAAGCGATTTCCCTATTTCCCCATATTTCCTCTTATCGTATTGCGCAAACGGCAAACCTATTTTGAAAGACCAGCTCTCCATCTACCCGATGGTCAATCATTACCTTAATCAAACAACTGAACACGCAACTAATTGAACATAAATAAAGGAACAGAGGTGCTCGCCTCCGGATCAATCCTGAGCGTTTTTTCCCTCAATATAGTCATAGAGTTCCTCAAGCGCTATAAGGTACCCGTCCGGTCCTTTTCCCGCGATAACCTTCAACGCCACATCGCTTATTACGGACTTTCTCCTCCATTCCTCACGCGAAAATATGTCCGAAAGATGTACCTCGACGGTTGGGATGCCCACCGCCTCGATGGCATCCCGCAAAGCGTAACTGTAATGCGTGAGAGCCCCCGGGTTAATTATTATACCGTGGCAGTATTTCCTCTCCTCGTGAATCTTGTCAATCAGAGAGCCCTCATGGTTGGACTGAAAGCATTCTATTTCCACACCGAGTTTCATGGCAAGTTCGGCAAGGTCGCGCTCTATGGCATCAAGAGTCTTGCTCCCGTAAAGGAACGGGTCCCGTTCCCCAAGCAAGTTTAGATTCGGACCGTTTAGCACAAGTATCTTCTTCAATCCATCCTCCTTTTTTTACAAATCTCCAAGAACACAAATGGCGTAACAGAGAAACGACACCAACAACGAGGGAAATCAACAAGCATCAGGCAAGTTAAAAAGCTCCTTTAATTTTGCCTGAGCAATTCCTCATAGCATACCGCTAAGGTTTCAATGTCTATCGCTCTTCGGATAATCGGCTCGCCTTCCTTTCTTAAAAGAACCATGGTCAACGAACCTCTCGCTTTCTTATCCTGCAATATAGGTCCAACGAGGAGAGAAAATGAAAGGGCTGGGTTAAATGGCTTAACGGGAAGCCCAAACGCGCTTATGATTTTCTTATGGCGCTCGGTCAAACCCGGCTCACTTATCCCAAGCCTTTCTCCCACCAAACCTGCGAACACCATTCCAACTGACACTGCCTCACCGTGAGTATATTCACCCGAATAGCCGGTCGCGGCTTCCAGCGCGTGCCCGAGAGTGTGACCGTAGTTGAGTATCGCCCTGATTCCCCTATCTTGCTCATCCGCCTCCACGATTCTTGCCTTTATCGAGGTGCATGTGAACACTATCGCCTCGAGCGCCTCGTGATTCAGACGGAGAATATCGGCAGCGCGAGCGATGATCTCTCTTTTGAAAGCCTGGGGTCTTAAAAGAAAATACTTTATGACTTCCGAAAGACCTGATTTCAATTCCCTCTCCGGCAAAGTGTATAGGGTGTCCGTGTCGCAAATTACGCACACCGGCTGATAAAAAGAGCCAACGAGATTCTTACCCTCTGGCAGGTCAACGCCGGTCTTTCCTCCAATTGCCGAGTCAACTTGCGCCATGAGGGATGTTGGAATCTGGATAAGTTTAATGCCTCGCTTGTAGATGGAGGCGGCGAAACCGGCGAGGTCTCCCACCACCCCTCCGCCGAGAGCAAGGACCGCGTCAGACCTGGAAAACGAGTTTTCGGCAAGCACGGATATGAGCTTAAGCGCCCGATCAAAACTCTTCGAGCCCTCGCCCGGAGGTATGCTGAAATCATGTACTTCTATGTTTTTTTTAGAAACCGAAGCAGAGACTGATTCTCCGTACAAATCCCAAACGTTGGAGTCGCTTACCAACATCACCTTTGAGACGCCATCAAGGGGAAGGAACTCCGGAAGTGAGTTCAAAATCCCTCTCCCGACGATTATCGGATATCCTCTGCCTCCAAGCCTTAGATTGACCTTCCTCATCTGTTCCCCGTTTTCTCCGCTAACCTCGCTAAAATCTTCAATAGCGCGCGATCATCTAAGGGTCCGAACCGTATTCCCTGAACTCCGAGATTATTGCCTCGGCGACATCTTCTATACTCTTTCGTTCAGTGTCAACCACCACGTCAGCAGCCTCGAGATACACTGGCATTCTGCGTTCGAGGAGCTTTCTTAACTCCTCCTCGTTCTTGCCCTGCAGTAGCGGTCTTTCGGGTGAGGTTCTTGTTCTTTCAATTACAGCCTCAAGCGGAACGACAAGTAAATAGACCCTCCCGTTTCTTCGTATCGCTTCGAGGTTATCCGGGTCGAGGACGGCACCTCCGCCCAAGGCTATTACGGCGCCGTTCTCATTTGACACCTCAAAGACAATCTTCTTTTCCACTTTCCTGAAATACGCTTCGCCTCGGGACTCAAAAATAGAGGAAATGCTCTCACCCTCACGCCGGACAATGAGCTCATCAGTGTCAATAAAAGGCATCCCTGTCATTGAGGCAATACTTTTCCCCACCTCTGTTTTTCCGGAAGCCATGAAGCCGCAGAGGATGATATTTCCCTTCTTTCTCATACGACCCTCCTCAACCCGCCCGGGAAGAATCTGCCCTTCGCTTTCGTTCAAGCATCCCAGAGGAAAGCGCGCCCATCCCCTTTTCCGACGATAAAGATTCGCCCGTTGAATACCGCCCGAGGGCTACTTAGGCATCACGTAGCCGATTACGTTATGTCCTCCGGTCCATCCATTGCCGTAGTTGAAGTACATGGGGCG